>NZ_AJLL01000089.1 GCF_000317225.1 Fischerella thermalis PCC 7521 | reverse complement strand
TCAGATGGAGGTGGTGGGGTTTGTGATTTCGGTTTGTCCGTTGTGTTTGGTGTAGTGGAATCAGGAAGCGGTGGTGGAGTGTCTACTTTTTTTTGCTCGTTTGTATTTGTCTGTGTCGATGTATTTTGATTATTGGAGTTACTTTGAGAGTTAGTAGTGTTATTGGTTGGCTGTGTATTACTTTCTTGGTTGGTATTATTTTTTTGTGGTGCTGTGTTTGTTCCGTTTTGTCCTGTTGTTTGAGAGGAATTTGTAGAGGGTTTCGGATCGCTGTTGGGGTTGTTAGAAGAATCTGAGCCACTGGGGCTTAGTTTTACAAAAGATGGATTTTCGATAACTTGTTGACCAGTGATTGGTTGTTGAGAAGTTAGAGCTTCGGCAGTTTCAGCTTGAACTTTTGCGATCGCCGGGTCTGAACTAGGTTGTTCTTGTTTAGGTAAATCCAAGCCCCGCACTATATCGCTAGTTTCATAAAAAGTTCTCAGGTCAAAATCATATAACCCTTGAAATTGACCTTTAACCACAACAAGCATTTGTCCTGCTTTTAGTTCCCGCCTCTGGGAAGCATCTTTATTGAAAACTTCAATCCCACTATTTGTAAGTGCCCCTACAACTGTGGTATCTTTTTTCTGGTCGTAGCGGACAAATAATGCTGAACCACGAATTGCTGCTGCTGCATTTGGTGTGTTTACCCGTGTTTGTCCCTGTCCAGGTGGAATCAATAGCAAAACAGTACCGTTCGACAAGCGAAAATTTCGTGTCTTCGGTAAAAATCTAAATATTGCTTGTTCCCCAACTCGTGCTAAAGAACCATCATTAAAACGCAGTTCTGCTAGGGAGGCTCTACCAGTAGATAACCCATCCCCTGGGATTATGGCATCTGACTTGCGTGCCCTACGCTTAGGTTGATTGTGGGGTATAAGTTGAACCAAATTACGGAGATTTTGGATCACAGCCCTAGTTAAAGGTGTGGCAGCTGTTGCCTGTTGTTCTGGCAAAGGCAACACCGCAGTTCCTAAGCAGCTAACCACCAAGAATGGGATTAATTTACGAAACATTTTTGGAGCCTCGGGTAATTTCACTAATGTCAAAGCAGTGTCAAATTAGGTTTTCATATTAAAACTTTGCTTTTGCGCTTGTTAATTATTCTCTTATAGCAAGATTTTCCTATAACTTTTGTTTAAAAACATTTAAAGTTTAACATATAACAAAGATGCGAATTGACTACTACTAAACTATTTAGTTATTATAAAAAGGTTTTTCTTGCTAATACCACTGGGGGCTTGATTCTAAAATTCTTAGAGAATATAGATTAAGTATAATAATCATTTACAATAACGGAAGTTGTCATAATACAAAAAATCATAGGATTTCATCAATTAACAATTAACAGAGGTTGGTTGTGAGATAGTTTTCATCTTAAGAATTAAACCTTTTCTTCTGAACCTTTAACTTTTACTCCCTGTCAATATTCTTTGACGAAATATAAGGCGGGAACTTCTAAATAAGTTTATAGGTCTAATTTTTAGAAACAGATTTAGTATGCAACTCAATATCTGGAAAAAGTTTTTGGTCAAGTTTTTGTTGGTCTCTAGTGGTGTCAACTGGTATTCTCTCAGTGTTGATGCTGTAGAGACTGCAAATTCAGACTTTAGCAATTTTAGAGACAAACTAGGAGAAAAAACGCTATCTTTGCCGGTTGAGCAGACTCACAATCAACCATATCAGCAGCCACAACCAGAGAGTGTAAATTCAAAATCACCCTTTGCGTGGTCTTTAAATTTGATAAATAGGGTAGATGCCACATTCAATGATGTAGTCCCTGAAAGAGGAGAAAATGTTCCTGTATTTTCGACTTATACTATCTTTTCTACAGGTGAACCAACTAAATTATACTCTCAGACTACACAAAAATTACCTTTTGTACAACCAGAGTCTACACTAAAAAAATGCTCCTGAGCAAATAGAGCAGTCTAATGAACTACCGCAACTAGAAACACAGCCAACATATACTTCCACACCCTCCTCTACAACAACAGGTCAGGGTTTGGAAGCACCAGAGGTAGAAAGAGAGAAAAGACTGCAAAGATTAATACAACGTCTGCAACGAAACAATGTACTATCATCAGAATCAAATTTTGGTTATATTGTTGATCAAGAACTGGGAAAACTGAGACTACGAGAAGTAACACCGACCCCAGAAGAACCACAACTTCCACCGACAGAACAGCCTGCCAATCAGTTTAAACCTGTAGGCTATTTACTGGCTCGTGTGGGCTACTTTTATAGTAGTAACATTTTTTCATCGGGAATTGTTCCTATTGAAGATAGCTTGATATATTCTGGACTAACGCTAGGGTCTGTATCTTTCCCTGTGGGAGAGAAAACTTTTATCAATGGGTCTATTGATGGTTACTTAATTCGTTACTTAGATCAATCAGAATATAACTATAATCAGGTGAGATTCAATCTTAATCTTCAGCAGCGATTTACACCACGAATGTACGGTGAAATTGGTTGGAGTAATCAACAGATTTTTTATGCCAGAGATAGTAATACCTTTGATGCTGGCGATCGCTTTTTGGGTGAGAATGTGGTGCGGCTAGCTTTGGGACGGCGAGACAGATTATCACAAAAGCTAGCACTAGATAGCTTTTACGAATTTCGCCTGAGCCTGACTGACCCACCAGAAGATCGTAACAGAATTATTAATTTCTTTTGGCTTTCTCTTAGTTATTATCTGCAAAGGTCTCTCCAGGCTGGTGTTGATTATCAATTTAGTTTGTCCAATTTCACAGAACGCGATCGCGAAGACTTATATAATCGATTCTTTGGTCACTTAAATTATGGAATATCTAAAAATAGTAATATTAGTGTGCAAGCTGGTGTCACATTAGGCGACTCTACAGAGAATAATGTAGATTTTGACGGTTGGTTTTTTGGTATTAACTATAACTTAGAATTGGGTCGATTCTAAAAAAAGTTGGTTGTTGACAGTTGTTTTTTGTTGGTTCCAAACAACTATCAACCCACAACCACCAACCACTAATAATAACTAATCCAATCACTCCAGCTACCTGCGTAAAGTTTACCTGTGGGAATCCCTGCTAATTCTAAAGAAAGTAAATTTACACAAGCAGTGACGCCAGAACCGCAATAAACTATAATTTCTTCCGCTTGCTCTAATTGTGACCAACGGTGACGTTGTTCTGATGGCGGAAGTACATAACCTCTAGTGTCGGTGACTTCTTGCCAAGGATAGTTGACTGCGCCAGGAATATGACCAGCAATTTTATCGATAGGTTCGCGAATACCAAGGTAGCGATCGCTTTCTCGGGAATCTACTAAAACGACTCCAGGCAAGTCTTTACGACTAATTACCATTTGACGATCCGCTACCATTTGTGTTTGTATTGCGTAAGTAAAATTACCTTTTTGCTCAGGTTGAGGGATAGTATCTGTGACAGGGTAACCAGCTTTTTGCCATTCACTAAAACCACCATTTAGCACCGCCACTGGTTCGTGACCAAGATAACGCAACAACCACCACAATCGAGACGCAAAAGCAAGGCGGGAATCATCGTAAGCTACAACTAAAGTCTTTTGGGATTTTACTCCGATAGTTGATAATTTGTGAGCTAATTCATCAGGATGAGGTAAAGGATGTCTTCCTCCATATTCTGCAACAGGACTAGAAAGATCCTGATTGAGGTCTAGGTAGTAAGCACCTTTGATGTGGCTGGTTTGATACTGCTGTCTTCCCAGTTGTGGTTCAGCAAGAGAAAAGCGACAATCCACTATTACGACTTGTGGATCTTCAAGATGTTCTAGTAACCATTCACAAGAGACGATGATGTTGAACATTGGGGGTTGGGGAGTTGGGGGTGGGGTATGAGGGGTGTGAGGAGTAAGTATTCAAAAACTACTAACCACTAACCACTAACTACTAAAAAACAACAACCAACTACTAACTAAAATTATGTCAGAGTCAGATAATTTTACACCCGAACTGACGGCAGATGGTTCTTTTACCTTCTTTTCCCAAGAGTTTGGTGAGGCTTTTCATAGCCATTATGGGGCCAGGCAAGAGAGTTTTCTTAAGTTTGTTGAACCCACGCAACTGGCATTAAAAGCTAAGTATAAACCGATGTTGCGGTTGTTGGATGTTTGTTATGGATTAGGGTACAACACCGCTGCTGCTTTGCAGACAATTTGGTCTGTTAATCCTAATTGTTATGTGGAAGTAATTGGTTTAGAAATAAATACTGCCGTACCTCAAAGTGCGATCGCTCATCGCCTATTTGAGAATTGGGACTATGAGTATACTAATATACTATCTCAGTTAGCTTATGAGCAAAAAGTACGAACCAACCGTCTACAAGCCACGCTACTCATCGGTGATGCCAGAACCACAGTTCAGGAAGTTTACGGATTAGGTTTTCAAGCTGATGCAATTTTTCTTGATCCTTTTTCACCACCTCAATGCCCACAATTATGGACTGTTGAATTTATTCAACAACTGACTCTGTGTTTACAAAACGATGGCATTTTAGCCACATATTCTTGTGCTGCTGCTGTACGCACAGCACTTTTAACAGCTGGATTACAAATAGGTTCTACCCCTCCAGTAGGTAGGCGATCGCCTGGTACTGTTGCAGCTTATAAAGAGAAAACAGCGACAAGAAAAGTAACAGACACAGAGAGTGCGTCTTTGCGTACGTTTTCTCTCTCCCAAGCAGAAAAAGAACATTTACTGACTCGTGCTGCTATTCCTTATCGTGATCCACAGTTAAAAGACTCTGCCGAAGCCATACTGAAACGGCGACAACTAGAACAACAAGCTTCGTCCCTGGAACCAACATCTCGTTGGCGAAAACGCTGGCATAGAGAGAGTCATTCATTTTGAGATTTTAGACTGTATGAAAATTTGGTAGTAGTTTACCATCAAGATTTTGACAGGTTCATGGGCAATGTAGTTAGTGCTTGTACTCTTAGTGTCTCAGTGTCTTGGTAATTTCAGTGCAGATCTTTTTCACCACGAAGACACTAAGACACCAATTTGGTCGAGTTGTAAGTAGGTCGGTGTTGAAAATTGTCGTTATAAAAAGGCAGGAGGCAGCTATGCTGAAGGGAAGAGCTTTCTGAACAACTTTATTTTCCGTTACATACTACTCTCCCTTGAAGCCATTGTGCGTCTGCGGTTCTTTGCACCGTTTTACTTAAGTTAATAAGCCTCACATTTATTTTTGATAAAAATTTAATAATTATTAGCGACTTGTGTGACTTAAATCACTGACAATCTAAGTAATTTGTCACTGCTAGATAGTGCTAACTGTAGTTTGATAATTTCCATCGACTTGCATAGCTGTCATAAATTATCAATATCAACAGTAATTAAGAGAGCAAATAGCAAGAAAATGAAGTTTAACCAAATTGAAATTCTCAATCCTGGCTATGTTAAGGAATCTCCGTAAAAAACCTGATTTAACATTTGCACGAATTGACCATACTGGAATTACAGACAGTAAATATTGGCGGCGATATTTGATTGTTCTGAAATAGGCTAAAAATCAAAAGATCATACTATCGATGATTATAGGCAAAATGCTTGCTCAGGTGAATTAAGCATGGAAAAATACAGAATTAAATACACTTAAGTACTAAACTAGTTTGGAAGACTAATTTTGTTAATTGACCATTAAAAATTGGAGTGCCTTTGTGATTCAATTGACATCAAAGGTTGGGGGCTCTACCGAAGAAAATTTAGGTAATTTAAACCACTTAAACAATTTTAGTAAGATAGATGCTAACTATGCTTTAGCATTATCAAATGCAGAAAATAATTCATTAGAATTACCTCAGCAAGACCTCAACTTTAAACATACAGGAACTTTGTCCTGTAGGAGCAATCCTTGTGTTAACTTTGGTGACGAAGCTCTGGAAGCCAAGATACAACCAGGCAAAGGATCTAAAGTGAATGGTTTTGATTCGGATGCGCCAAAAATCCTAATTGTAGATGACCACGCAGCTAGCCGCATGACAGCTGTTGCCCTATTGGCAATGGAAGGCTATGAAGTAATTGAAGCAGATAGTGGTTCTACCGCCATTGAATTAGTAACCCAAAAGCAACCGGATTTAATTTTGCTAGATGTGATGATGCCCGGTTTAGATGGGTTTGAAGTATGTCAGTTGCTCAAGCAGGATGAGCATACAAGACTCATACCAATAATTTTTGTCACAGCTTTAAATGATCGGCGATCGCGGATTCGAGGTATAGAAGTCGGCGCAGATGATTTTTTAAGTAAGCCTTTTGACCGTGTAGAATTGGCAGCACGTGTCAAATCTTTGGTGAGACAAAAGCGTTTAAATGAAGATTTAGACCATGCTGAACAAGTTTTATTTTCTATAGCTAGGTCAATTGAAAGCCGCGATCCAAATACTGGTGACCATTGTGAACGGCTAGCAAAACTGGGAAAGGCATTTGGTGAGTACTTAAATCTTTCACGGAATCAAATTCGGGATTTAATGTGGGGTGGTTATCTTCACGATATTGGCAAGGTAGGTATTCCTGACTCTGTCTTACTCAAAAAGGGAAAACTTACCCCCGAAGAATGGAATATTATGAGGCAGCATGTTTTGATTGGTGAAAAAATCTGCCAACCATTACGCAGTATGCAGGGTGTGATTCCCATTATTCGCCACCACCATGAGCGTTGGGATGGATCAGGTTATCCTGATGGACTCATAGGAGAAAATATTCCCTACCTAGCACAGGTCTTTCAAATTATTGATATTTATGATGCCCTAACCAGCGAACGACCTTACAAGCTAGCCTTTTCTCCAGAAGAAGCACTCGCTGTCATGCAAGAAGAAACAGCCAAGGGTTGGCGTAATCCCCAACTAATGCAGCAGTTTGAAGAATTTATTCGTAATTCTAAACAACAGTAGTAGTTGTTGTTTGTTGATTGGACAATCACTAATAACCAACTAATTCTAAGCAATAAAAAATTCCTAAAAACCACCAACTAACAACTACCAACCACCAACCACTAACTTATAAAGTGGTATGATTTGAGCCTGAATCTTAAAGTACCAAGCTTAATCAACGCAATTCACTTGGCTGATAGCTAATTATGGTAGTTGTAGCAATTTTAGCGGCAGGACGTGGGACACGGATGAAATCCAACCTTCCCAAAGTTCTGCATTCTTTGGGTGGTAAGTCACTTGTTGAGAGAGTCATTGAAACTGTCCAACCACTTTCGCCTTCACGACAGATGGTAATTGTGGGGTATCAGGCTGAAGAAGTGAAAGCAGCCATACTTGCAATTCCTGATTTAGAGTTTGTAGAACAGAGTGTGCAGTTAGGAACAGGTCATGCTATTCAGCAATTGCTTCCTTACTTAGAGGGATACAGTGGCGATCTATTGATACTTAACGGTGATGTACCTTTATTACGCACTGAAACTCTGCAAAATCTCTTGCAAATACATCAAGAAAAACAAAATGCGGCTACTATTTTGACTGCGTATCTCAGCAATCCCAAAGGCTATGGACGCGTTTTTTGTGACGCTCACAGTATTGTACAGCAAATCGTAGAAGAAAAAGATTGTACTCCTGCCCAGAGACAAAATTGCTGTATTAATGCAGGGGTGTATTGCTTTCGTTGGCAGGAGTTGGCGAAAGTATTGCCGCACTTACAAGCAAATAATGCCCAAAGAGAATATTATCTTACTGATGCTGTTACCCAAGTTTCCCCTGTAATGGCAGTAAATGTAGAAGATTATCAAGAAATTTTGGGTATCAACGATCGCCTACAGCTAGCTTCTGCTTACGAAATTTTGCAAAGGCGCATCAAGGAAAAATGGATGGTCGCAGGTGTTACTATCATTGACCCTGCTAGCACTACAATTGATGATACTGTAGAGTTACAACCAGATGTAATTATTGAACCACAAACCCATTTACGTGGGAATACGGTAATTAAGACGGGCAGCCGCATCGGACCTGGAAGTTTAATTGAAAATAGTCAGATTGGTGAAAATGTTACTGTCATGTATTCAGTAGTGACAGATAGCATTGTCCAAGTAGGTAGTCGCATAGGCCCTTATGCCCATTTACGTGGACACACAGAAGTTGGTAGTAAATGTCGGGTAGGAAATTTTGTGGAATTGAAAAATACTAAGTTGGGTGAACACACTAATGTTGCCCACCTCTCTTACTTAGGTGATAGCACTACCGGAAAGCAAGTTAATATTGGTGCAGGTACTATTACTGCCAATTACGATGGTGTAAAAAAACACCAAACTAAAATTGGCGATCGCACCAAAACTGGCTCTAACAGCGTTTTAGTTGCCCCCATTACTTTGGGAAATGATGTCTATGTAGCAGCTGGCTCCACAATTACAGAAGATGTCCCTGATGGTTGCTTAGTAATTGCGCGCCAGCGTCAAGTTGTGAAACCAGAGTGGCAACAGAAAGGGACCGGGGAATAGAGAGACGACTTGGCGGACAAGGAGGACTTTCTTCCGCCTCTTTTTTATCTCCCAATGCGCAATCCCTGATTCCCAATCCCTAATTCTCAATGCAGCCAACTTCTGTACCTTCAGGAAGTTCTAGTGTGTCACCTATTTTTTCACCGTCGTGAAAAGCAGCGAGTAAGGCTTGGCTAGTTTTTCCCCAGGCGATCGCACCATTAGCATCAAGTGCGATCGCTCCAAAATCCCGCTTGTTCTCATGCGCCTCTGCAAATGATCGCTTCATGGCTTCTTTGAGAGACATTCCATCCGTGACACGTACCACAATTTTTGCTGCTAGGCATTCATCAATTATGTGTTCTCCAATACCAGTACAACTAACTGCTGCATGTTTATTAGCATAATTACCAGCAGGCATTGCAGAATCACTGACACGCCCAATCCTTTCAAAACCCTTGCCGCCAGTAGAAGTACCCACTGCTATCTGACCTTTAGTATCTAAAGCTACAACTCCAATTGTACCACGACGAGCGCTACTAGTTTCCACTAGTTCTGGCTCTGCTACCACCCCAGCCATTGTTCTTTTAAAGTTTTGCTGGCGTTCTTGAATCCACTCTTGTAAGCGCAAATCAGTTAAAGCATTGTAGCTGGGAATTTGTAATTCTCGCGCCAACTCAGCCGCACCATAATCAGACAGTACCCGGTCTGGAGAACTTTGCAAAGCTTTTGCCAAATCGATGGGATTTTTCACCCGCGAAACATTGATTACACCGCTAAAGCTTTGGGTTGTGCCATCCATCAAAGCTGCGCTCATACGGATTTGACCATCTGATTGCAGCACAGAACCAGTACCCGCATTAAAGCGGGGGTCATCTTCTAACATTTGACACCCGCGCACTACAGCATCTCTAGCAGTGGCACCGGAAAGTAAAAGAGAATACACTTCTTCTATTACTTTATAAAGCGAATGCCGCACTGCCTCTACTCCACCTTTTCCATGTAAAGAACTACCAGCCCCCCCATGAATAATTAACTTAGGTTGCACCTGTATTTTCATCTCCTCTTGATGTGTGTAGTTTGAGCCTAAAAAGTCTTACGATTTATCGTTTTCATCTTGAGCCGTAGAACGACGACGACGGCAGCGTTCCGAACAGTATTTCACTTCATCCCAACAATCTGCCCATTTTTTGCGCCAAGAAAACGGACGCTGACATACCGGACAAATTTTTGTAGGCAAGTCAGATTTAGAACGGCTACGTGCCATATTTCTACTGTGCAGATTAAAGATTGATTCCACTTGAGATGGAAATCAATTATAGCTGTTTGTTACAAACGTAGATGACTTTTAGAATTCTGAATGCGGAATTGGGAATTGCAAATTCATCAATTCTGAAATATTCAGATAAAGCCCTTTGTTCATACCAAGTTGTGTTTAAAAACCTCACCCCATCCTCTCTCCGCGAGCTCGGAGAGGGGTGCCAAAGGCGGGGTGGGGTATATCTATGAATGCAACTCGGTATCAGTAATTAAAAATTTAAAACCCCGATTTTGAACAACCAAATATAAGGAATTATTCGGCCTTGTTTCTGTATACATATATACATAAGAATGGATTGGGGATAGGGAATTGGGAAAAAATTCTCCCTTGTCTCCCGTGTCTTCCTTCCCCTATGCCCTACTGCGGGCTAGCGGTAACAGTAAGCGACTAACGATGCGACCGTCTGGCAATTGATAGAAATGCAATTCTCCACCAAGTTGGAGCATGAGTTTTTGGCAGATAAATAAATGTAAACCGGGTAATTGCTCAAGCCGGGAGGGAGCAAGTATATCTTTTGGTGTATCTTGATGGAGTTCTGTCAGTAATTGTGATTCAATGTCGCCATTATCTGTAATCGATACTTCTAGGAATTGTTCATCTAAGCGACGACACCAAATGTCTATTCTGCCACCAGTTGTGGAACGCTGACAGGCACAAACCAATAACTCATGCAGAATCAATTCTATTTTTACTATGTCACCAGCGATCGCTAACGAAGAGTGAGGCAGAAGCGAATAATTTTTGGATGATTCTTCACCTTCCTGTTGTCCCAAACCATGCACACCCACCCACAGTCTTTGTTGTTTAAGTAAGTTATCGACCCGTTCGAGCGATCGCTTGAGCAAACTAGCGATGGGTACGGTTTCCCAACTCATCTGCAACTGCCATAGTTCCAGTTTTAATAAGGCTGTCATAGAAGCTGTGGTGTTATCTAATTGCCGTAGCAGCTGCTGGTAGCGCATGTGAGTTAGTTCGTTAGTAGGAATACCCAAATCATCCATTTGCACAAGTAACTGCGTCACGGTTCTTTGGATATCTTCTAAACGGCGATGTTTATACCAATTGAGTTGTCTAAGTTCTTCTGTCCGAGATTCTAACATTTGGGTAATTTGCAGCCATCGTCGTGACCAAGCTAGTTGACAAACTAGAGTTTCTGTGGTTAACAAACTATCTTCGGACCATCGACGTTGCCAATGATCAGCTATGACCACCACACCTGTAGGTTGATAATCAGCAGTTGTACGTAATGCCATCACTAAAATTTGACCAACGCCAGCACCAGTCAACCATTTTTTAGTTGCCGGAGGTAAGTCATTAGCTGTTATGGGTAATAATTCATCAGTGAGTAACGCCCATTGAATTAAAGCTTCACTTTGAAGTGGGATTAGCGTATCAGTGACAATCTCAAATTCAGAATTGGCAATAATTCCAGGTATGATTTTTGCCACATTTTCTCCCGGTTGCCAAGATAACAATATCGTCAGTGAACAATTGAGAATAGCAGCGATTTGTTCTAAGGCGGTGCGTTCTAGGTGCTGGATGGGTTGTTTTGGAGAATCTTGGGATTGCTCTAGAATACGAAGACATTGCTGAAAACTTTGCAAAATTTTCTGCTGTTGCTGAGTTTGGCGATGCAATTGCCATTGGCGGATAGTGATACCAATTTGTTGAGCCACAACCTGGACTAATTCTTTTTCTACTGATGTCCAACTACGATGGGTTTCTGTGGCTAAAGCTAACAGTACTTTCGGTTCTTGACCAAAAGCGCAGTTACAAACTATAAGCGATCGCACGCCATTTTCTAATAAATGAGGATGCCAATTAAAAAATCGTAAATCTATCTCCAAATTCTCAATTGCTACCGCTTCTGTAGAACGTAATAAAAGCTGCCAATCTACATCTTTGAGAGCTTCTAAAGAATACATCAAAGGACGAAGATGATGTAGTTGATTTTGATAAAAAATTTGATAATTATTTTGTTCAGGATCGTAATGCAGTAACAAAAACCGAGTTGCTAGCAAGCGCTGTAAAACTTTTGTGGCATAGAGGTCTAAAATTTGTTGAATATCATAATCACTGTAAATACCTCGAGCAATTTGACTAGTTAAGTAGGCATCATTTTGGATTTCTTTGATAGTGCTTTCCGTATCTTCTAGAGGCGCAACAAGAGAAATTAAACTAGCAGCAGTTTTAGTAAAGTTTTTTTCTGCCTCTGTCCAGATACGTGCTTCAGTGCTTTCTACTGTCAAAAAACCTAGTAAGTCCTTTTGCCAGATAATTGGAGCGGCTAACAAACTGCGTACTCCAAAACGTTGCAGCAACTTCACTGTGAAATTACTTTTTAAAGAACTGCGTCCTTCGCCAATCCAGACAATTTCATTGACTGACAAAGCAATATAAAAATCACTCAGTTCGTGTACGGTAATTTTTGCTGTTGTTTCCTGATGGTTTTTTTTGTTACTTAATCGTCGCCAAAAGTAATAGCCTTCCCTGTCAAACCAGTAAATATTTGTACGGGTAGGTAGAATAAATTCTTGGGTTGTTTCTAGGACTGCTTCTAATCTTTGTTCTAGATGATTGAGAGTTTGTAAATTATTTAGTAACCGTAGTAATGGCTCGTCGAGGCGCTTAGTTTGCTTGTGCTGCAAATCCATTTCTCTTTCATAAAGTGCAGCCCCTAATTCGCCTACAACCATCATTAACCTGGCTCTGGCTTCTCCACCCAATAAGTAACCCCAGCGTTCAGAACCGAGTAAAACTAAACCCAAACAGCGGTTTTTATAACAAATAGGAACAACTATTGTTCCCTGGATGTTGAATTGTTGTGCTAACTGTTGCCATGCCTCAATCCGAATTTCTGCCCGTAAATCAGCTACACCCAAGGGGCGCTGTTCAATTACTACTTGCTCTAACAAATCTCCAGGATTAAGAACTACTCTTTGTTGTAAATAACTGGTGTTACCGCTAGGGATAACGCCACCTTGCCCAAACAAAATATGATTGAGGCGATCATAAAGAGCAATCCAAATCAGGCTATATTCAAACTGCTCTTGCAGATAAGAAATTGTGGTTGCAATCAGAGCATCAACATGATCTTCTTCCCTGAGACTTTGCAGAACTCGTCCCAAGGAGATGATTTTTTGTTCGGCGGCTGTAAGTTTTTGTTGCTGCCTCATCTGATTACCGTTAAACGTTGCTTGCTAATATATAAGATGCCCAGATCCAACTTCTAAACAACAAACAAAAAACAACCATAGTTAAAATCAAGCAAATTTGGATATTTATCAAGCTTTAATTCGTCCGTTTTTCTTTGATCTGCTCGATGCAGATCCAGAGTGGTTGCACTATTCAACTATTCGTAGTCTCAGTTGGCTAGCAAACAATAACCATCGCCCTCCTGCTAGCTGGATTGCCAAACGGTTACAAAATTCTTTGTCTGTTACGGATAAACGTTTAGAACAAACGCTGTTTGGGCTACACTTCCCCAACCCCGTAGGCTTGGCGGCTGGATTTGATAAAGATGGGGTTGCTACTAGTATTTGGTCGAATTTCGGTTTTGGTTTTGCAGAAGTAGGAACTGTAACTTTTGTTGCCCAACCTGGTAATCCCCGTCCCCGCTTATTTCGCTTGCCTTTAGACAAAGCAGCTCTCAATCGTATGGGCTTTAATAATAGTGGTGCTGCTGCAATGGCGGCGCGGTTGGCAGCATGTAAACAACAGTTTCCTCCTGCCATACCTATTGGTATAAATTTAGGCAAATCTAAGGTAACACCATTAGAAGCTGCTGCTGAAGATTATCTTAATAGTTTTCGCTTACTTAAAGAATTGGGAGATTACTTTGTAGTAAATGTTTCCTCTCCCAATACACCTGGTTTGCGATCGCTCCAAGATGCAACCATGCTGAGTTCGATCTTGGCAGCATTAAAAACAGAAAATAAATCACAAAAACCTATTTTTGTCAAGATAGCGCCGGATTTAGAATGGGAAGCGATCGCTGACATTATTTCCCTGGCTCAAACCTATCAATTGGCGGGAATTATTGCCACCAATACCACCATTCGTCGTGATGGATTAAAAACACAGGTGATTGCCAAAACAGGCAAATCACCACAAGAAGAAGCGGGTGGAATTAGTGGTATGCCAGTGCGCGATCGCGCTACAGAGATAATTCGGTTTATTTGGCAGCAAACCCAAGGGAAAATACCAATAATCGGCGTTGGTGGTATTTTTACCCCGGAAGACGCCTGGGAGAAAATTACTGCTGGTGCTTGTCTTGTCCAAGTCTATACAGGCTGGATTTATTCTGGCCCATTGATGATACGCGGTATTCTCGAAGGGCTGCTTGCTAAGTTAGAACAAACAGGATTAAATTCCATCTCCCAAGCAGTGGGTTTGGAAGTCATTCGATTTTAGATTTTAGATTTTAGATTTTGGATTTTGGATTGACTCCACAAATTTTTCTGGGGGCTTGTACCATCAAAGAAGTATCGGTAAAAAGTACAAAGTGGGTCAATTATGTTATCAGTGGTAGTTGTTAACTGATTTCGTCCTTCATCCTACCCTGGGGGAAGCTGCTCAAAGGGCGTCTACATCCTTCAACTCTTTTCTTCTTCTATAGGAAAAAACTCCTTAGTTTTTGGTGAGTATCTCCAGGCTATGCCATCTGGATCTTTGCTACGACTCCACTCAGGAAATTCTGGATCGTCTCTTCTTTTGTATACAGTACTAGAATACACATTGAGACGTTTCGCTAGTTCTGACTGAATTAGTGAACCAAAAACTAGTTGTTGTTCTAGCGGCTTTTTGACTTCTTCCTGATGGGTATGTGACAGAGTTTCCGTTTTTGGTTCTTCTTGCTGTACTTGAGTTGGTGGCGCCAGCAAATTTTCCATCATTTTGTTAGATCTTTGATGAGGAAGTTCTTTCACTGGTTCGCTACTATCAAAAATACTGCCGAGAGTACTGGCAGTGATAAAGTAATACACCTTACCACCGTCTTCTGAGTTAACAATACTGCCGGCAAATTCTGCTAATTTTCCATCCAGGTAGCGTTTTGCCGCTTCTCCAGAAAAATTCCCCTTAATTGCCAAATCCATTGGCGTAATTTTGCCCTGATTTTCCCGAATCAACTGGTTGAACAGTGGGTTAACTTGCAAACACCATCTTTGCCATTGATAGCGCTGCCAAATATTGAAAGCCAAACCTACGAAAATTAACGCCAACCAAAGTCGCCAGGTTGCGACTAAGAAAATAATTAAAAACGATATCGGCAAAAGCAGAACTAGGTATCCTCTGCCATAGTCTTGTATTTTGTTTTCACTCATGCCCATTTTTGCCAAATGACTATTAGAGAAATAATATTATCTTGGCAAAAATCTGGACAAAAATTTGTAGTTTTTGTATTTTTGCCAAAAATTTTCCTGGCAAAACTGAATTTTCCACGAGGGAGGTGTGAGGGGTATGAGGAGTAGTAAACAACTACTAACCACTAACTACTAACCATCAACAACCAAACTTAAAATTCAATTCCTGGTTGAGCTTTTACACCTTGGTCACGGAAAGGATGTTTCACCAATGTCATTTCTGTGACTAAATCAGCACATTCAATCAAGGCTGGAGGTGCGCCTCTACCTGTGAGAATCACGTGATTATCAGCTGGTTTTTGCTCCAACCCCAGCACAATTTCCTCTACACGCAAATATCCGAGCTTAATGGCAATATTTATTTCATCTAATAACACTAGCTTAAAGTCTGGGTTGCGGATGTATTCCAATCCTTTTTGCCAAGCGGCTTGTGCTTTTTCCAGGTCGCGATCGCGGTCTTGGGTTTCCCAGGTAAAGCCTTCGCCCATGGCGTGAAATTCTAACTGATCTGCCCAAAGACTGAAAACTTTTTTTTCTGAAGGTTCCCAAGCACCTTTGATAAATTGGACGATCGCCACTTTATACCCATGACCGAGCGATCGTAATATCATTCCTAAAGCCGCAGTCGTTTTTCCTTTGCCATTGCCAGTATGAACTATGATTAATCCTTTTTCAGGTATTGCTTGCGCTATGCGTTGATCTTGTACTTGCTTGCGTCGCCGCATTTTTTGGCGATATTGTTCATCTGTCAGGGTTGAAGATGACGCTTCCTCCATTAAGCGATCGGCTTCTGTGTCTGGGTTAAGGTCAGCAGATTTGTCGGTATTCATCTATGATTTTTTGGGAAGTAATATATAGGTTAATGTTAAGTTCTGATGTAGATTAAGGTTTTGATTTATCTGTGTTCATCTGTGTTCATCTGTGTTCGATATTCATTGATTTTTTTGTGGTTGCAAGTTATCTGCTGAGTCTGATATTTTTTGGGAAGGCGAACACCGATGAACACCGATAAACACCGATGGTTATTGAGTGGTGTTGTCTGAGTTCTCAATGAGCTAGAATCTTGTTTCGTACTGAATTTCTGCTCGACTTTCATCAGTTAAATTAGTAGAACCTCTGATGACTAGTTGATCACTGAGTTCATAAAGCAAGTTGTAACGAAAAGATTCATTGCCATAAAAAACCCGTGATACTGAAAAAGAAATATCGTTAGAAATACCAATTGCTGCTTCTGCTGCTAAACTCAGTACTGAACTTTCCCCCTTACCTGTAGGTTCGATAGTCGGAAAGATTTGGAATTCTCTTAAACCAATTGCTTCAGCCAGTTGACTAATTCTGCCTTGAAAGTCAGAAAATATCTGAGAGTTAGTGAGAGTAGCAATGCCAATGCTGGTTGCATCAGGCTGACCAAAGACGTTGATAAAAGAACCTCCTAATAAAGCAACAATTTCTGCTTCTGTGCGACTAGGTTCACTAGTTAATTGCAAATTCTCAGATAATCTACTGGCAGGACCTTGCACACTAGCTTGAATCCGAATGGTGTTGAAAGTACCCAAGGCGTTGGCAGAAGAATCGTTAATCTCGGTCGATGTTGGTGTGGTCGGTAAACGACTCCTGTTAAATTGTGGAACTAATGTGACTAGTCGCACATCTAAAATCGGGTCTAATCCTAGCCTGGGGGTAAATGTGGCGATTTGTTCGTAACCACGTGCTAGGGTAAATCGAGTCACAAATAAGTTGACTTGACCTTGTTTCAGATTTATCACTCCTTGCGGACGAGGATTAGCTAAAGTACCGTTGAGGGTAATGTCTCCCTTTGTGACAAAGCTGAACAATGGTTCTTGGGTGACGCGCACATCATCTAGAATCACCCGGAAATCTGCAAATTCTATAGGTAAATGAATAGATGATGGGCTGGGAGAAGGTGAAGAATTGGCTGTGCTTTGTGTCTGCTTCGGAGGAGTGTTGGTAGTTGTAGTTGCAGGTGTTTGTAGAAATATCTGGCTATTTGTTACAGAATTATTTACAGGTGTTGCACCTGTATTTGGAGAAGCTTCACCATTTTGGTATAAAGATATCTCACCATCTTGGAGTTGTACATTTCCAACCAGTTGAGGAGATTGAGCTGTGCCTCTAATTACTACATTTCCACTTACTCCTCCTGCATATAATTGTGGTAGATTCAGCCTGAGGTTGTCTAACACGACAGTGAGAGGATTGGTCGCTGCTTGCTGTAGGGCCTTCTGAGTGGCAAAAATTGGTAGGATACCCGATGCTATTAATTGTCCCTGACTATATCTTCCTTGTAGACCTTCTACGTTGAAGCGATCGCCTGCAAAACGAATTGTTCCTGTGACATCTGTCAGTGGTTGGGAGAGGTTGGGAGATTTCAATGTGGCGTTTTTAACTGTGGCAATACCAGTAGTATTGGGCTGGCTGAATGTACCATCAATTTGCAGATTGACGTTTCCCTCACCTCCAACCCAACTGATTTGGTTAGTCAATGCGTTTAATACCGCCAAGCCTTCATTTTCTACGTAGGCATTGAGGCTAATTTGATCACTGTCTGGTTTGACTGTAGCAAAAGGTAACTCAAATGGAATGTTACCTGTAATTTCTACTGGTTCTGTACCTGTTCCCGTTACTGAAATGGTGCTACCAAAATTTAAGCGAGCATTGTTATAGTTCAAACTTACTTCTGCTGTTTGGATAGATTGGTTATTAATACTGCCATCTACCAACGCAATTTCCCCAATCGCAGTAGGATTATTTAAACTACCCGCCAGAGTCACAAGAGCATTTAAATTACCCGTAACTTCTACAGGTAGGTTTGGTAGAAAAGCCTCGACTAGTTCCACAGGTAATGCTTGGACTCGCGCCTGTCCAGATAGTTGTTCCTGACTCAACTGTCCATTAAAAGCTAGGAGTGATCCATCTAAATTCACCCGTAGGGGTACTAACCTCACAACACCATCTGCAAAACTTCCATTGGCAACAACTTCGTTAATTTTGTAATCACCCCACACCCAGTTAGCACCTGTGAGGTTAAAGCTGGTATTCAACCCTGTTTGTAAAGTGCCTGTAACTTCAATTTGTCCGCTAATTGACCCACTTAATTCTGCGAGGGTTGGTAATCGTGCTTGTTGCTGTTGCTGCTGCTGTTGCGTTACCAAGTTTGAAATTTCATTAAACAACTGCAATTGGGTTGCCAAAGATGCATTCGGTTGACCGACAGGTACGGTCGCAAGTGCTTCTGCACCAGCGAAGTCTGGAGGTTCAAAGCCAGTGGTAATGTCTGAAAAGTTATAGATATTGAGGGCAGATAATATATTCTCTACTCTGGCTTGATCGAAGCTAAGTTGAAAATTTAAGGGTTGATTACCTATTATTGGGAATTTACCACTGAGTTGATAACGACCTTGACCTTGTCGCAATTCGCCTTCTGAAAGACTGGCGATACCATCAGCAAAACCAATTCGTCCCCGAAATTCATCGCCGATAAATCTGCCAATCTGGGGTTGTGTAATAGCCACATCACCGACAACGGAGGAGTCACTTAAATTAACGACAAAGTTTCCAGATAAATCTCCCGCAATTGGGTCGATATTTCTTGCACCACCAGGAATTAAACTTTGCGCTACAGATAAGGGAAAGTTTCGTAGGTTGACTAGGAGATTGTCTCCTTGAGTTCTACCAGTGGCGACAGTGTTATCACGTCTAATTAAAAATGATATCGGGCGATTGTCGGGGGCAAGGTTCAAGGCTATTTGGTCTTGTTGACCGCGCAGTTGCAGTTGGCTTCCTTGTTCTGGTTGATAACTGACCTGACCAGTTAATACAGGATCAAATGCTAAATCATTAACCTTAAAGTTTTCTAATTGGATGTTACCAGAGGCGACGAGAGCCTGGGGCTTAAGCCCCAGGCTAGGAGTGCCCGTGACTGTGCCATTGAAATCAATTGTACCTGCGATCGCTAAATTACCAGGCAACTCGAAGGGCAGGTTTTGCAAGTTGTAATTCTGTGCCAATACATCTAAATTGAAGTTTTGCACTTGTGGCGTGGTTGTGTCTGCAAAGGAAATCGCCACCGTACCCGCAGCCCTTAAACCTGGTGTAGTTGCCTGTACAATTCGTAACTTCTCACCGTTCCATTGAAATTGGGCTGTTAGTGGTTGTTGCAGTTGGGCTAAACCTTGAGAAAGGCCTACTTGTCCAGCTGCTTGAATGGCGGATGGTTGAAACGATGCTACAGTTCCCGTTAGGTCAACGCGGCCATTGAGTTGACCACGTAAATTTTCGGAGAAAGTATTAAGTTGAATTTGGGAAGCATTCGCTACTGCTTGCCAGCGACCGTTATTGAGGCGAATATTATTTAGGTTTAATGTGCCTGATGCTACATTAACACTTGCCTGACCTGCGGCTTGAATATCTGCAAGTTGCAAGGAATTGGTTGTTCCCGATAAACGCAAGTTAGCATTAGTGACTTGTCCTTGTATATTTTCGGCAATTCGACTCAGTGGAATTCGGGAAGCATTCGCTACTGCCTGCCAACGACCGTTATTCAGCTGAATATCCCTGAGGTTTACGGTACTTTCTGCTACATTAACACTCGCCTGACCAGTAGCTTGAATATCTGCAATTTGGAAGGAATCAGTAGTGCCAGCTAAATTAAATTTACCGTTGACAGTTCCTTGTTGATACTGTGGTGGCACTTGGGGAAAACTACTCAATTCAATGCCATTTACATCAACCACACCTTGCCAGCGATTATCTACGAGTTTTCCTGTTGCTGTAATTGTACCCCCCGCGACTTTGGCAACAGCATCCTGTAATCGCACAGCTCCAGAGTTATCAATAGCTACTTCCAGTCGTGCAGGGTAGGTAGCAGTAGGTGCTTCCGCTTTTACTACTGTTTGCAAGTTATCAAAAGTACCTGAAATTTGGGTGTTTGCCGCTATATTGCCAATTTGAATTTGTGGTGATGCTTCGTAGGCTTTGGCGATCGCATCTCCTGGTAAATTCTGCCCCTGCAAGTTAAAAGCGACTCGGTTTTGAGTACCTAAAGCGACTCGACCACTACCAGTAATTTTGCCACCGACGTTAGGAGTAGCTTGGATGTTAGCAAAAACTAGTTCATTGGGAGTCAGCCGCAAACTACTGCTAATTTGATTAAAAATGAGGCGATCGATTTGAGCAGCTTGGACAGTACTAACAGTTCCTGTAGCGATGGGTTTTTGTAGCGCCCCCTGTAATTTAATATTGGCTTGCACTGTTCCGGCTACAGGTACAGGCGACTTCACATTCAAAGAGGCTAAAACATTCTGGAGTTGAACTGGCTTTACCTGTGCTGTGAGATTATAACCAGTTTGGGTATTGATCGTTCCTTGGGCTTGCACTGGGACGCTACCGTAGAGCGTAGTCACATTTTCCAGGGCAATTTGTTGATTTTGGAAGTTGAGTTGACCTGTGGTGTTAGAAAGTTTTGTGGGAATGTTAGCAACTTGTGCAGTAATTTGATTTAATCCCACGCTTCCAAAAAGAGCAATTTCTGGCTGATTCGGTTGTAATTGAACTGTTAAGTCACCACCCACACGACCAGCGAGTATGTCTACTGGCGTTTCCACTAACCGAGAAAGATCAGATGCTAACAATTGGGAGGCATTTATCTTGAGGTTAGTTTGTCCGATGCTGGGGCGTGTATTGCCAACAATTTGTAAATCACCACCGTTAGCAGGTTGACTATTGAATTTAAAGGTAATCAGTTGATTTCGTTCTAGAAAACGAGCCGAACCGTTGACCTGATTAAATCCCACAGCAGCTATGGTTTTTTTTGCTTGGGAAGTTGGTTGTAGAGTTAAATCTCCACTTTTAACCTCAATCCCCTCCAATTCAGTTTGAATAAAACCCGTCTGTTCTTCTGCACTAGGCTTAATTGCTGTTGTTACCCAGCGACCTTGTTGATCCTGTTCAATATAAATATTAGGCTGGACTAAGGTTACATTCAGCTTTAAAGTCCGGTTTGTAATTAGTTGCCAAGGGTCAAATTGTACTTGGACAGCCTTAGTCTTAAGATTATCTGGATCTGTGGGGGTTGCAGGCACGGATGATGGACCAAATCGCAGGCTGTTCCAAGAAAAATCCTCAACTTTGCCTACTTGCACAGGTCGTCCGAGTAATTGCTGAAGATTTGTTTGTACTAATGGTGCTAACTTATTGTTGATAAAAGTCCAAGCCCACCACGCACCTCCTGCAATTCCAACTAGCAAAATCACACCTATAGTTATACCAGTACGACTTAACAGCAGGAACCAGAAGCGTCTATTGTCATGAGACTGAGGTTGGTTATCTGGGTTAGGAGAGCCTGTCATTTTGGTTTAAAAAATACTGCTGGAGATGACGCTAATAAAACATAGCTAGTACAAAAAGGCAGAAAGCACAAGGAACAAAGGGCAAATGTATATATGTAGATTCTCAACTCCCTTTTTTATGGGTTTTGATTTGCTAGTTATGTTTGCTTTTTTGCAATAGGGATAGCTTTTTATCCTTATATAAAACATCTACCAAAAGCAAGGGAAGTCAAAAATAGGGTCAGGGAAAACCAGTACATGAAGGAGATACCCTCAGTTTCCGTGAGTGAATATCCTTTCACCTTCACCCTTTTCGCAGTTTAGTATTGATTATTTTTTAATTTTTGTTATATTTATTTACATAAATTTACAAAATAAAATGCAATTATGCATAAGTGTTGGAATCATGGATGCTAATGACATTCTCAAACGCTATGCTGCGGGCAACAGACATTTTTTGCAGATGAGCTTGCAACGGATTAACTTGAATGATACCTGTTTAGTTGGAATTAACTTTGGTCAGAGTAATCTGAGTCGGGCTAATCTCTCAGGAGCTTGTTTGCGCAGAGGGAATTTCAATGAAGCAAAATTGGTAGAAACAACCCTATGGAGGACTGATTTAAGGGAAGGCTTATTAATTTGGGCTGATTTGAGCAAAGCTTGTCTTATTCGAGCAATCCTCGCAAAAGCCGATTTGCACAACGCTATGTTAACTAGAGCAGACCTACGGCTAGCTGATTTACGCTATGCTGATTTGGGTAATGCCAATCTAGAGGGTGCGGATCTACGCTATGCTGACCTTACTGGTGCTAATTTGGCAGGTGCAAATTTGAGCAAGACAAATCTAACTGGTGCAAATTTGAGTAAAGTCGACTTGTATAACGCGAATATGTCTAAAGCTATTTTATCAAGAACAGATTTGCGTTATGCGGATCTAAGTTGCACCAACATAGATGATATTGATCTGTATGATGTGAATTTGAGTGGCGCTTGTTTGCCTGAATCATTATTTTCCTATGCTTTAAATTAAGGACTTAAAAATAGGAAAATTTCAAACTTTGGATAGAAGCAATGCTGGTCAGAAGCTGATGCTTGTATAAAAGAGTGGGGATTTGCAACGCCAAAGGATACAGAGTTTTGGTGTCAACTTTGCGGGTGGGAACTTATACAACTTTTGATTCAGTCTTGTGAGTATTACTGAAAATTAAGTTGAATCAAAACCCAGGTTAAGTAAGTGCCTATGGGACCCCAAATGGCATAAGGTAAAAAGAGCCAGGAAGCAGTCTGGGAAATTGGCTTGACTAAAAAAGCCAGAATATAAACGAGAACTGTTGCTAAGCCGCCTACAATCATTCCACCAATCAAGCTACGAAATTCTACTACAACGGGACTGTAAGCTGAAGTTAAAATGGCGATCGCTGCATACATCCCCATCAACAGCCAAGGACGAAACCTTTTTGAGCTTTTCTCCCATACCAAAATAGCAGAGATTGTGGTGCAAATCCAAATAAATATCCAAATAAACGGAATTAAAAACTCAAAAGTCAACCAATCAGGACGGCGCAAGCTCTGAAACCAGGGATCGCGCAAAGATGTAAACAAGCTACCGCCAAAAAATAATGCTGCTGAGACCGCAGTAATAATCCATCTTGCTTTCATAATATCAGCACCCATAGAAAATACGATTTTACTTGCAGTGTAGATTTTTGAAGAAAATTATTGCACCTACCTTTGGGTAAACAATTTGTAACTCTTTCACTCGCAACACTCGACCAAATATCACCTGAGTTGGTGAACCAATTGCATGAGGTTACTTGCTTCTATCTTTTCTTAGGATCAGGCTATAGAACTATATTGTCAGTTTTAGTGCTGCTCCTACGCAAATAAAAGCAAGATTAAAGATGATGAACCAAATTTTATATTCATTAGCGATCGCACTTATTTGTGGTACATCCATTGCTTGTACAGAACAAGTATCTAGTAATCAAGTAAATAACAACCAACCCACTACTGCGATTACTTCCCCATCTAGACCGAGTACCATCACAGACACTATCAGCGTGGAAGGTGAAAAACAGAAAATCACGCTCAATCTCTACAACAAACCAGGTTTAAATTTTACAACCTATATCCTAGCTAATCGTTTTGTTGACCAAGTCAAACTATAATTTATGAGTTTGATGATTAACCATCAAATGCTTCATTTCACTGATATATTGACTATTGACTAACATGCACGTTCTTTCAATTCCCACCTGGATCATTCACGTTTCTAGCGTTATCGAGTGGATTGCTGCTATTTGGCTAATTTGGCAATACGGTGAAGTGACTGGCAATCGTGCTTGGTGGACATTATCTTTGGCTATGTTACCAGCTTTAGTGAGTGCAATGTGTGCCTGCACCTGGCATTATTTTGAGAATGCAGAATCACTAGAATGGTTGGTCACACTACAAGCTACTATGACTTTAGTTGGTAATATTACGCTTTGGGCGGCTGCGGTGTGGATTTGGCGCAATGCTAAATCTACAGATATAGTCACTCAAGTAACTTCTACAGAAGGTATTAAATCGAAGCAATGATTTCAAAAGAAACCCTATTTATCCTGTCACTGTTTCCCTACTTGGGTTTCTTGTGGTTTATTAGCAGAGTCAAGCAAATGCCACGGTTGGCGTTATACGGATTTTACTGTACCCTGGTGTTTGTCGGTGTTACTATCCCAGCTGGGATTTATGCTCAACTGCACTACAACCAATCTTTGGCAAATGTTGATTGGTTGCATGGAAGTGCAGAATTTTTTTTGACCCTTGCTAATATCTTGATTGTGCTGGGTTTTCGGCAAGCAGTGATCAAAGAGACTAGGGAGTAGGAGGTGGGGAACTCGGGGCGTAGGGAGATGGGGAGGTGGGGGAGTGTGAGGAGTAAACAACTAACCACTAAACACTAACAACCACTAACTACTAACCATTAACTACTAACAACCAACAACCAACCACTAACCACTTTCAGGATAATTATGGAAGTTATTCCAGCGATAGATTTACTAGAAGGTCGTTGTGTGCGACTTTATCAGGGAGACTACGATCGCTCACAAGTTTTCAGCGAAAATCCGGTGGATGTTGCCAAACAATGGGTAGAGGAGGGTGCAACTAGACTGCATTTGGTTGATTTGGATGGGGCAAAAGCAGGTAAATTAGTAAACTTAAAGGCAATAGAAGCGATCGCTCAAGCAGTGTCCGTACCGATTGAAGTAGGTGGAGGTTTACGGACACGAGACAGCGTACAGCAGTTATTTAATTTAGGCGTACAATGGGCTATCTTGGGAACTGTGGCTGTAGAACAACCACAGCTAGTACAACAACTGTGTCAAGAATTTCCTCAACAAATTATTATCGGCATAGATGCTCGTAATGGCAAAGTAGCGACTCGTGGTTGGTTGGAAACATCAGAAGTACTTGCAACACAACTTGCTGTACAAATGCAAGAATTAGGAGCAGCAGCAGTAATTTACACAGATATCCATCGTGACGGTACTCTTGCAGGGCCAAACTTAGATGCTTTACGCGAATTAGCTGCTGCAATCAATATTCCTGTAATTGCTTCTGGTGGAGTTAGTTCGCTCACGGATCTTCTTAGTCTGCTAGCATTAGAACCTCAAGGCGTCACCGGTGTTATTATTGGGCGTGCCTTGTACACTGGTGATATCTCTGTCTCAGAAGCAGTTCGGGCTGTTGGTTCGGGGCGTATTCAAGATATACCCCCGGATTTAGGTTTTTCAGCTTTTGCGTAGGATATTATGTCGCAGAAAGAGTAAATACTTTTCTTGAGTTTAATATTTTTTAACTGACTCGATAGTCAGTTATTTTTTTATTTTCCGGATTCCGAATTTACTACGGTGTAGTTCAATCTGTACAGAGTTAAAAATTACTTAGTTACTATGTCTCGCCCAAAACCTCCGGTCACAAATAAACCTAAAACTGAATCTGGTAGCAATAAGCTTCAAGCCCAAAACGACAATTCCAAACCAAAGACAGCTTGAGTATATGTAATACATTAAATGCTCAAGTAAGTAAACTTAATGACTGATAGCTAGTTAGCTTTTTCATAACCAACTTTAATTTTTAATTTTAAGTTTTTAAATTTTCATAATGGGTTTCCTCTCTTTTAGAGGCGCTTTTTCTGCGTCTCTATTTTCTTATTTAGATAACTTGGTAATAATAAATTATTAAATTTGGATTTTATTTTAAATATTTCTGGAAGTGATAACAACTGTTGTGTAATTAGTATAAGAATCAAATTCAAGGTTAAAAATTATGTCTCGTAAGAAACCAAATCCACCTCAACCACCAGTTAAGGATAAACCCCTGAGAAGAGAGCGTGGTTTAACTCCTAAAACTAATAATAACAACAAATAGAGAAAAGAATGAAGGACTATTGATCAAGTAAATATTCACTTGGTAAGATGCGTTATACTGAAGATAAACGCACCATTCATCACGGTGCGTTATACTATTAGAGACGTGCCATGGCACGTCTGGTACAACACAAATATGTTTAACTTTTACAGGGAATTAGTATTACGGCAAAAATGTTTATGCTTACTATCTTTATTTAACTAGTGCCGTAACAAACCCTACTGACTAACTCCCAAAACTATTTATTCTTCACTTGGCTTTTAGCTTGTTCTAAAGCTATTTCTTTGATTGCTTGATAGGAATTTATATTTGCAGATCCTTCAATAGCTTTTACTGCCAAATCTTGAACTTGTTTCAAGGCAGATTCTAGTTGTTTAGAGAGATTTTGAATACGTGTTTCTTGATTATTAATAGTCTGTTCTAAAGATTGCAACCTTTGCTCATAAAAACGCTTTTGCCCTTCCACTTCTTTAGCAAATAAATCTGCTTTGACTTTAGCTTGGTAATGAGCGATACCTCTACCTTCTTCTATTGCTTTTTTGATTGCTGCTTCTTTTTCTTTAGGGAAAGCTTCGACTTTAGCTTTATACTCTTCAAATTGTTTTTCTTTTTCTGCGATCGCTTTCTCTCTTTCTGACCATTGCTTTTCTATTTCTTGGCGAAATTCTTCTAATTCTTTATATAAAGTTTTTTGCTGTTGCTCGTATTCATCCATCTCTAGTTTACGTTGTAGTTCTAGATTATATTTATATTCTTCTGCATCTCTTTGTCGAGTTTTCTTGAGGTTTTCATCCCGCTCTTTAATTGATATTTTGTAGTCTTCTTTTTCTTTTTCCCAAGCTTGTCTTAGTTCTTGATGTGCTTGCATTAAAGTTTCCGAACGCTGGCTGAATTCTTCTTGGTAAGCTTTAGCATTTTCTTCATAAGTTTGAATGAGATTATCTAGGATATCTTCAGAAATTTCTAAATTATGTAGTTCTTTTAATTGCTGCACTTCATTTTCAACTAATTGTCTAATTTCTGCTAATTTGGATGCTTGCGTTGTGAGTTGTTCTGACAATTCATTCGCAGCACTACCAAAGCCTAGCTGAATTTTCGCGAGACTTTCAATAGTAAAGTTCATTTTTTGTTGAATAGTTACTGGTTGATTCATCATTGCTTTATTTTCTATAGTTGAGTTTATCTGATTTTTTTGTACAGAATCACGTTCTTTTGCTAATTGTTCTAGTTGAGATTTTAGGGCTGCTTTCTCTTTGAAAATTTCATTATAAGCTTCCAATATCTCTGACTTAGTATTTCTTTCATTAGGTTTTTTGCTTGGCATAATAAACCTCGGTTTTTGTTGTTTTCAAGTTGATTTTGACTGTGAAACTATTTATCAGAATTACTAAAAGCTCTCAAAGCTAAATCTTGAGCTTGTTTTAATGTGGTCTGAAGTTGAGATGATATTCCTTCTATTTGCTCAATTTGTTTCTGAATAATTTCTTCTAATGATTGAATTTTGAGTTCATAACTTTGTTTAGTGGCTTCCCATTCTTTTTCAAATAAATCTGCTTCAACTTTTGCTTTTTGACTAGTTTCTTTGATAGCTTCTTCTCTAGCTTTTTTCACTGCTTCTTCCAGTTCGACAGGAAATGCTGCTATTTTTTGTTGGTATTCTGTGAATAATGATTGATTTGCAGAAAGTATTTTTTCTCTTTCTGACCAATTTTTTTCTTTTTCTTGATTACTTTCTTCTATTTGTCTTTCTTGTTGACGCTTTTTCGCCTGGAAAGCATCTGTGTCTATTTTTTTCTTATTTTCTAATTTATATTGATATTCCTCTGCTTCTAAAGCTCTTTCTTTTGCTAATAATTCATTGAATGCTTTGACTGATTCTGCATATATTTCCTGCTCTCGCTGCCAATCTTTTCGTGTTTTTTCTATTTCTTTTTCTAGGGCGTCTCGCTGACTATTTGTATCTTGTTCTAGAGTTTTCAGCTTTTCTTGATGTTCTTGAGTGAGTATGTCTAATGTATCTGCTACCACTCTAATTTGCTGAAGTTCTTTTAAGTTTTGAGTTTCAATTTCGATAGCGCGGTTTAGTTCATCTAACTTAGAATTTTCTTTGGCTAATTTGTCAGAAAGTGTAGTGACTATACCACCAAATTCTAATTGCAAGTCTGCTAAACCTTTGATAATACTATCAACTGTGTATGTCGAAGCTACTTCTAAAATTTGTTTATTTTTTGCCTTTTCTGCTTCTTCCTGTTTGGTAGCTATTTTTGATTCCAGCTTTTTCTTATCTGCCAAAATTTGTTGAAATGTTTGTAAGAGTTGTTGTTTACTATCCTTAGCAGCAACTATGCTCATACTTAAACTCCAGTTAATGTGCATTATTTTTTGGTAGCAAGCAAGACTGCGGCTAACCCTGTACTGTGTTGAGGGTAGCCTTGAAAACAGTATTTTCAGAGCTGTGGAAATACTGAAATGAAAATGACTTTGTTGTTGAGGTTGCTATTCCTAATGTTGACTGACTTCTAGTCAAAGACTGAAGTTAAGGAACGCAGGTTGGATTTTGCTTTAGTACTTATGTACTAAGTATATTCAAGCTCATCTGTTGTTGTCAAGGGAGAAGCGATCGCCACTACTGCATTAATTTATACGTATGCACCGACTTATTAATTTGCCGCTGTCATTTTTAAGTCACATTTATTTTTAACCCTAGAGATAGGGAAATTTAGTCACTACTCCCTCTTACCATAAGGTTCACCACATTAACTATCACAAACTGGGGTGAGGTTAGAGGGTAAGCAGAAAAAGTTCTGATGCTCACCCTTTTACCTTTTCCCTTTCTCTAGCAAAATATGAAACGTGAAAATTATGCCTTATCAAAGCAGACAGGAACAAATGAAGTCGCAGCACCGAAGCCCTCATTGGCATTTGGCGATGCTGTAGCCTTAATAGTTGGTATTGTAATCGGAGCGGGCATTTTTGAAAGCCCCGCTTTGGTTGCAGCTAATGCAGGTAGTAATGTTGCTGTACTGCTGTTGTGGTTAACAGGAGGTGCGGTATCTTTCATTGGGGCTTTATGTTACGCCGAGTTAGCAACAACTTATCCCCATGTGGGGGGTAATTACCACTATCTCAAGCGCGCCTTTGGGCAGAAAGTCGCCTTTTTATTTGCCTGGGCGCGGATGATAGTCATTCAGACAGGTTCAATTGCTTTGTTGGCATTTGTTTTCGGTGATTATATCTCCCAAATTTTGCCACTTGGAGCCTTTTCCTCTGCCCTTTATGCAGCAATAGCGATCGCTGTATTAACAGCATTAAACATTTTCGGTTTGCAGCAGGGTAAATGGACACAGAATTTACTGACGATAGCAAAAGTCCTTGGCTTGCTACTAGTGGTAATTATTGGACTTTCCTTTGCAACTCCCTCTAACCCCTCTACTCCTCCTACTACCCCTACTTCTGAAGGCACCTGGGGATTAGCAATGGTGTTTGTCTTACTATCCTATGGTGGATGGAACGAGGCAGCCTATATCTCAGCAGAAATCAAAAATAGACAGCGAAATATAGCCCGTTCTTTACTTTGGAGTATTAGCATTATCACCAGCATTTACCTGTTGATCAATCTAGCTTATTTGCGGGGATTGGGATTGGTGGAAATGGCCCAGTCGCAAGCAGTCGCAGCTGCTTTGATGCGTCAGGCTTTAGGTGAAGTGGGAGCATTCTTTATCAGTCTGCTGGTTGCAGTTTCTGCTTTAGGGGCAATCAACGCCACTATTTTAACAGGGGCACGTACCAACTACGCCTTAGCACAGGACTTTTCACTGTTTCAATTTATGGGAAATTGGCAGTATCAAAAAAGTACTCCCGGTATGGCTTTTCTGTTGCAGGGAGCGATTTCCCTAGCTTTGGTGGGGTTAGGCAGTATCACCCGCAACGGTTTTGAAACAATGGTAGACTACACAGCCCCTGTATTTTGGTTTTTCTTCCTACTTTCTGGCATATCGCTGTTTATATTGCGAATGCAGGAACCCCATATTAGTCGCCCGTTTCAAGTGCCACTTTATCCTTGGTTGCCTTTGCTATTTTGTCTTGTCTGTGGCTATTTACTCTACTCCAGTTTGGCTTATACGGGAGTGGGGGCAATAGTTGGTGTGGTAGCCGTTATTTGTGCAATCCCGTTGCTGTACTGGGATCGGTACCTGTTGAGGAATAAGTGAAAGAGGTAGGGAGTGTAGTTCAGTTGTCAGTTATCAGTTATCAAATTCTACTACTCACTCCGCTTAGTACTGTTAACTGTTCACTGATTCCTAACCACAAACCACTAACAACCAACAACCAACTCTATCAGTCAAAGGAGAAAAATCATGCAGTTACGACGAATGCTAATTTTACTTGTGGCTGGAATTAGTGCTGCGAGTTTGAGTGTGGTTGGATGTACGAATCACCAGGGTAATGTGCAAGCAGATGCACAAACACCAGCTACAACAACTCAGTTCCAAGAAACTCCAAAAGCTGATGTGCCTTATGTACCGACTTCACAAGAAGTTGTAAATGCCATGTTGCAACTGGCACAAGTCAGTAAAAATGATGTGGTTTACGACCTTGGCAGTGGTGACGGACGTATTCCCATCACCGCAGCCCAAAAATATGGTGTTCGTCGTGCCGTAGGTGTAGAAATCAATCCCGAACTTGTACAGGAAAGCAAAGCTAATGCTCAAAAAGCAGGAGTAAGCGATCGCGTTACATTCCGACAACAAGATTTATTTCAAACCCAGTTTGATGATGCAACGGTAGTAACACTATACTTGCTGCCTGATGTCAATTTGAGACTCCGACCCAAACTTTTACAAGAGCTCAAACCAGGCACTCGTATTGTTTCCCATGCCTTTGATATGGGTGAGTGGAAACCACAGAAGACGGTGCAGGTACAAGGCTCTACTCTTTACCTCTGGGTTGTTCCTGAGCAGGTTCCTAATAATTTGCTTCAATAAAAATAGGGAACTGGGATCGGGGAAAAAGCAAGAGGTATTTTCATGCTTTTGGAATTTTACCTTACATGGCTGATTTGATATTTTCCCAAAATCTAAAATCCAAAATCGGATGACTGTATGATGCTCCTCCCCAACTTGAAGTTGGGGAGGTGTTTAATGTTGAGATTGAAGATATGAGATGAAAAAAAAGGAATGGCAAATTCCATGAATTAAAGCCGAAATTTCCAAAAATCAGCAATTATTCGGGATATTTCGTTTAGGTCTTTCTACAAGAAAATTACTATCAACCATTAATTACCAGCAATCTTCTATGAAATTATCCTATATTTTTGTTGCTTAGATGGTTTATAATAAATGGCATATTGTCATATTAATTACCAAAAATCATAGTTTTATGTCAAACAAGCGTAAAAGTGCGGTTGTCTGATAAATATATTGATACAGCATAATTACAGAGTTGCGTGAGCATCAATGCATACTAGTGAATCAACTAAGTATTCTCCAACGACAGACATCGGTCAAAGAAGTCGTATTTTAGTTGTCGAAGATGAAGAACTAATCCGAGAAATGATTGTTCTGGCTTTGGAGGAGCAGGGTTATGGAGTGGTAACAGCGGCAGATGGACGCTCAGCCGTAGAACAGTTAAAAAGTTTTGACGCCAACTTAGGGGAACCTACTTTTGATTTAGTCATCCTAGATTTGATGCTACCTCACATTAATGGTTTAGATGTCTGCCGCTTAATGCGCTATCAAGGTAACCCAGTACCTATTCTCATGCTCAGTGCTAAAGGTAGCGAAACTGACCGTGTTTTAGGTTTAGAAGTGGGAGCTGATGACTATTTAACCAAACCTTTTAGTATGAGGGAATTAGTAGCCCGGTGTCGTGCTTTGCTGCGTCGCCAGCGCTTGAGCAGTTTACCACAACTACCAGCACTACAGTATAAAGAAATCACCTTATATCCACAAGAGTGTCGCGTCCTAGTTCGTGGTCAAGAGGTCAGTCTCTCACCAAAGGAATTCCGTTTGTTAGAACTGTTTATGAGTTACGCCCGCAGGGTATGGTCACGAGAACAGTTACTAGATCAAGTTTGGGGACCAGATTTTGTCGGAGACAGTAAAACAGTTGATGTTCACATCCGTTGGTTACGGGAAAAATTAGAGCAAGATCCTAGCCGTCCTGAATATATTGTGACTGTACGCGGTTTTGGTTATAGATTTGGCTAAGTTGTTAGTATGATCTGTGCGAAAGCAACTAACAACTTGTGATGTTAGTATTTAGTTTTCTTTTTGGTTTGACAATCGGCTTAGGGGTTTGGATTTGCCAAATGGTGCAACTGCGCCGCCTTATCGGAAAAATACCGCCCTCATTAAAATCACAACCTAGTGATATTGCACTACCGCTGATTCCACGCTTGCGGCACGAAATTTCTGAGTTGAAACAGCAACAATTATACTTGCAAGAAATTATTAATAATTATCAAGTACTGTTAGAGTCGGCGCCAGTAGGATACTTGCAGGTAGATGAAGAAAATCAGATGCTGTGGTGTAATCAGCAGGCGCGAGAGATGTTGTATGTGCAAAGATGGCAACCAGGACAAATACGGTTGTTATTAGAATTAGTGCGCTCTTATGAACTAGACCAGTTGATTGAACAAACTCGCGATCGCCAGCAATCTCAAATCAAAGAATGGGTATTTCACCCCTCTTGTGAAAATGCAGATGCAATGTTAGAACAGAAACCTGTGGTATTGCGAGCTACTAGCTTGCCTTTATCCCAGGGAAAAGTTGGCGTATTCTTGGAAAATCGCCAAATACTGCTAGAAATTAACCAAGCACGTGACCGCGCTTTCTCCGACCTAGCACACGAACTGAGAACGCCATTAACCTCTATTCGGTTGGTAGTAGAAACTTTGCAAGACCGCATTGAAGCACCTTTAGATCGCTGGGTTGATCGCCTCATGCAGGAAGTTGACCGACTGATTTCTTTGGTGCAAAGCTGGCTAGAACTCACCCAACTAGAAACCGATCCCACCCTCAAACTCAACCGCCAATCTACAGAAGTGCGATCGCTAATTAGCAAAGTCTGGGAAAGTCTTGAACCCCTAGCAGCACGCTATCAAGTCCAGCTGATCTATAAAGGACCGGAAAATATCTTGATTAATGCAGATGCTTCGCGTCTTTACCAAGTTTTCCTGAATTTGTTGGACAATAGTATCAAGTACAGCCCTTTTGGCGGTACTATTACTGTTGAAACAAAAATCTTAAATGTAGAAAATAATAGTAGTGCTAAACCAACTACATCAGCCAATCTTGAAGTGAATATTGTTGACTCTGGAGTGGGTTTTACCGAGGCAGATTTACCCCATGTTTTTGAACGATTTTATCGGGGAGATCAAGCACGCGCTCGCGACAAAACAGTAGAAACCTGTTCTACAACAACATTAGTGGGTAGTGGTTTAGGTTTGGCGATCGTCCGTCAAATAATTCTGGCTCATAACGGTTCCATCAAAGCCATGAATCACCCCGTCACAGGTGGAGCATGGATACAATTTGTATTACCCGAGGTCATGGCAAATTCTTAAAGCCAAGACTATATTTAAAAATATCTTCATGTTTGAGAATACAAGCGTGAAAGCCATTATATATGATCCTAACTCTGGAACAACCCAGTTAACACGCGAAATCAGGCGCATAGAGCGAGATATCTTGCGCATGGGAGCTTTGGTAGAACAATCCTTTCGCCTCAGCCACCAGGCGCTATTTGCCCGTGATTTAAAAGCAGCCGAGGAACTTCCCCATATAGATAAACAAATAGATCACTTCTACAAGCAAATAGAGTCAGATTGTGCGTCGATTATGACAATGCAAGCCCCTGTCGCTCAAGATTTGCGCTGTTTGAGTGCTTTTATGCAATTGGTGCGTGACCTAGAGCGAATAGGGGACTACGCTAAGGATTTAGCTGAAATTGCAGTTAAAATTTTTCCTTATCCGCCCCACCCTTCTTTACCAGAAATTGCCATGATGTCGCATCACGCTCAGGCAATGCTAGCAACTAGTTTGGTAGCTTTAGCAGATTTAGATGCAGCCGGTGGACGCAGTATCAAACAGTTAGATGATGCTGTAGATAGTGCTTACGAACATCTTTATCAAACTTTAGCTTATCAAAGAGATGTGCCTGGCGTAATTGAACCTATTTTGTTGCTGGTACTAGTAATACGCCATCTAGAACGCATGGCAGACCATGCTACTAATATTGGTCAACGAGTGGCATATATTGTCACAGGTCAGCGTCACTAGGAAATGCAAAAAGTAGAAAACAGGCAAGAGGCTTTGCCTCTGTTGCTTGTTTATTCATATCTCGCTTAATAGCTAAGATTTTTAACATAGACAATTAATAATTTACCATCAGTTAGTAAGCAAAAGTCAATTGTCGAGATAAGAAATTATTATATTTAACTAATTTCTTAATAAAAATTAACCAAAATTTATATATCAACTGACTTTCAATGGTAGTTAGTGACAAGCCTGTAGAGTTTTTAAACGCAAAGGGACGCAGAGTTTTTCTCAAACTGCCCATGAATAGTCTATCTGCGTTCATCCGCCTTCTGCCTCCTGCCTTCTTTACCAGAACAGTAACCGAAATCAATTGTAATCTAACTAACATTTCACAAAAAGCTTACCTATTCTTAAACTTTGACTACTAAATTAACAATGACCACTTAAAATGTTTGCCATCTAAACAGTGGCTTATGTGTAATTAACCAAACTGATGAGTATCACGCGTAGACATTTTTTGCTGTTAATGGGAGGTAGTGCAGGTGCAGTAGCACTAAATTCGTTGGGGGGATGTAATGTAAAGTTACCATCACAAAAGCCTGAATTTACATTTCAACCCATCAAAGGGCCGATACCCTTACTGACCGATGGCTTCAAACCAGAACAACAAAAAGAACAATACAGCACCTACGAAGTAGTAGATGATTTAGTCCTGCCAGAAGGCTATCAGTACCAGATTATTGCTGCTTGGGGTGATAAAGTTGGTGATTCTCGCTTTGGTTACAATAACGACTATCTTTCTTTTATCTCTATAGGCGAAAACGAAGGACTTCTGTCGGTTAACTTTGAATATATTAGTGCCATCCCTTGGATGCAAACTTACGAACAAGTCATCGGAAAACCGTTACCGTTTGCACAAGTGAAAGCAGCACTACAAAATAACTCATCCGGGAAGAATGAAATCAATGCTTTTGCTTTAGCGGATAATGACCCAATCAAAGCTCAAATTACGGAGATTTGTCAGGAAGCACTTCTAGATCAAGGACTTGGTGTGATTTCTGTACGGAAAACAACGGATGGTAAATGGGAACGTACTAATTCTCCAGCAGATAGAAGAATTTCTGGTATCTCCGGTTTAAATGATGGCAAATACTTAAAAGCAACTGGTCCTGCGGTAGCTGTATTTCGCAAGCAACAGGGACAGGGATATATTGATCAGTTAGGCGATCGCATTATTGGTACTTTTGGCAACTGTGCTGGTGGAACAACTCCTTGGGGTACAGTCCTCAGTGCAGAAGAAAATTTTCAAACCCAAGTCCCGGAAGCTGTATACTCTGATGGTACTTCTTTAGATCCCAGCAAACGTCCTTTTGCTTTAGGTGATGAGGAACTGTACGGACAGGGTAATGTTTTTGGGTTAGCTGGGAATAAATACGGTTGGATTGTAGAAATAGATCCCGCCAATCCTAATGACTATGGCACAAAACATACGTGGTTGGGACGCTATCGTCATGAAGCTGTAGGTGTGCGCGTCGAAGCAGGTAAACCATTGGCATTCTATTCAGGATGCGATCGCAGAGGAGGACACATTTACAAATTTGTCAGCCGCGACAAGGTTCAAGACCCCAAAAATAAAGCTAATTCTCAGCTATTGACTCAAGGCATACTCTATGCTGCCAAGTTTAACTCCGATGGTACTGGTCGTTGGATACCGTTAACAGCAGATACACCAATAGATCCAGACCTTCCTAGCAACATCGCAGGCAACCTAATTTTATTACCAAAAAGCCCCCAAGCAAAAACTGCTGAGAAAGCAGAAGGTGATTACTTAGCGATCGCCAAAGATCAAGAAATCGCTAAATATAAACAAAAGTTTCAGAATTTAGGTGATCTCTACAGTGGTAACACAGAAGAAAAACAAGGCGCTATCTTAATTGATGCTCACTACGCAGCCAATGCTGTCGGTGCAACTTGTACTGCTCGTCCAGAGGATACAGAGGTTGCAGCAAATGGAGATTTGTATATTAGCTTTACCTCTGGTTCTCCTGATCAAGAGGGTGGTCCAGATGTCAGAGTTTTCAAGGGTCCCAAAGGTGAAACTCCCTATGAGTATGGCTGGGTGATGCGTCTTACAGAAGATAGCAATGATCCCGCAGCAGTTACCTTTCGATGGCAGATGTTAGCCACTGGTGGAGAACCAGCTGCTGGTGCTATGGGTTTTGCCAATCCTGATAATTTGTTACTGGATAAAAATGGCAATATCTGGATGGTGACAGACATGTCCACAGGGAAAATGAATCAGTCTGTTAAAAATCGTACTGACAGTAATGGTAAAGCTACGGCTATTTCTGGTTTGTTTGGTAATAATGCCATCTGGTTAATCCCTACTCAGGGAGATGATGCAGGCAAGGCTTTTTTATTTGCTACTGGCCCTGTAGAGTGTGAAATCACAGGACCTTGTTTTACTGTTGACGAAAAATCAATGTTTATTTCTATACAGCATCCTGGAGAAGCAAATGGTATTCGTAAGAACCAAGTCCAAGAAAGCAGAGAATTCCTATTAATGACCACAACAGGTGAAGAATTTTTGCAAACTCGTCAAGTCCCTATTGGCTCCAATTGGCCCACAAAAAGCGCTGATGCACCTCCCAAACCAGCAGTTGTTGTCGTCACCAAAACCTCTAATAGTTGACAATAATTATCAATTATTTTAGACTGCAATAATAATTCACCAAGAATTAAGCAAATAGCTGCACATTTGGATTAGTATTACTGCATACTTGCAAGTTAAGCTTTTTAGTAATCTCTTTCTTTGGAAGTATCAAAACTACCTAAAAGTAGACACTATGGTACACCACCCACTCAGTAACCACTATTTATTAATATTCGATATGCTTTAAAATCCGCCAAAAATCTCTTACACCAAAGTCATATTCGCCCCTTGTGAATCAGCGATATTAGCATAAGCATGAGTCCAAAAAGCAACTCTTAGACTCATGTGACGATTTTGCCTTTTTCCAAGTCAAACAAGTGTTCCCTAGATTACAAAATTTTTCTACACCAGACATCTATCTTTTGGTTGAACTAATGGTCATCAACACTAACTTAGTTTTTCTCTAGATGACTTTAGCCACAAGTTCATAGCTTTGGCAAGTAATGTATGATACCGCAATTAAATTTGTTATCTATATTCACTCCTTTGAACTGATTAAAATCCTAACCCAACAACACCAATGATCTATTCCAGCAGTCACATACAAAATTCAATTGCATCACATAAGAGTAGCTTATCACCCAATTTCCCTCAACGCATCTTTACTCGCAGAGAAGTTATTCCACCACGTAACGACGTATTGTGGCGAATCGAGCGTGGAGCAGTACGTACCTTAACTTGGAGCGAAGATGGAACATTCATTACTCTGGGATATTGGGGAGCAGGAGATTTAATTGGTTATCCTCTTTCTAGAGTTAAGCCTTACCAAATAGAATGCTTAACCAGTGTGGAAGTGAGTGTAGTACCACCACATCATTGGAATCAAGATGTCAATGCTCTCATGATTCATATTCAACAAGCAGAGGAACTGTTAAGTATTGTCCATAGAAAACCGATCTCTCTGCGTTTGTGGCAATTTTTGGTTTGGCTAAGTGAAAAATTCGGTCGGGATGTAGAACAAGGCAAGTTGATTGAACTCAATGTTACTCATCAAGAGATGGCAGAAGTTTTAAATACAACAAGAGTAACAGTAACGCGCCTTCTCCAGCAATTCGAGGACGAGGGTAACTTGTTACGTCACAAACGCAGAATCATTTTACGTTTATCTAAAAATAGTAATTAAATAACAATTAAAAAAGGCGGTGAGTACTTGCGTTAATCACTGCCTCTTTTGGTAGAATTATTACTGAAAATCATGGTGATAATTCAAGTGAAAAAACGCTTTGAAGAAATATACCACGATTAACCCAGTAGGTGTGAGTGAGACTGAAACAAAATGACAAAACCATTGTGGAACGCCCTAAAGTTGAGCCCGCTTTTATTTGCTGCCACCTTGTTTGCAGCAAATAACGCCTTTGCAGCAGAAGTAAAGCAGGAAATCAATCAAGACGTGACTTCTGTAGCTCAGTTGTCCCAAGGATCTGCTGACAGCATCGGCCAGGTTACATCTGTTTCCCAGTTTTCCGACGTACAGCCTACAGACTGGGCATTCCAAGCCTTACAGTCTCTAGTTGAGCGGTATGGTTGTATTGCAGGTTACCCCAATGGTACTTATCGCGGTAACCGCCCCATGACCCGCTATGAATTTGCCGCAGGTTTGAATGCTTGTTTAGACCGGGTTAATGAACTAATTGCCACAGCAACAGCTGAATTGGTTACTAAGGAAGACTTGGCTACCCTACAACGTTTGCAAGAAGAGTTTTCTGCGGAACTAGCAACTTTGCGTGGTCGTGTAGATGCTTTGGAAGCTCGCACTGCTGAGTTGGAAGCAAACCAGTTTTCCACTACTACAAAGTTAGTCGGTGAAGCAATTTTTAATCTCGGCGCACCCTTTGGAGATGAAAGAGCCAACGGTACTGGGACCGATATAGATGACAATATTACTTTCTCAGACCGGGTTCGTTTAAGTTTGAACAGCAGTTTCACTGGTTCAGACCAATTGCAAATCCGTTTGCAGGCTGGCAATGTACCTAACTTTGGTTCTGCAACTGGTACTAACATGGCCCGCCTCTCCTTTGACAACAATACTGGCAACGACGTTGAAATCGATAAAATCAACTACGCTTTCAACCTCAGTGATGCGATTCGTGTCAAGGTAGATGCTAACAATGGTGAATTCTGGGAAAACATTCCTAACTTCTCTGAATTTGCTAGCTCCGCAAGAGGTGCTATTTCCCGTTATGGTCGCTTCAGCCCCATTTATCGCCAAGGTTCTGGTGGTGCAGGTATAACTGTTAGCTTCCGGCCTAAAGGATCAGCTTTCAATGCAGCTATAGGTTATCTAGCTGGCGGTAGTAATAACGTTGCTAGTGATCCCGCAAGCGGAGCTGGTTTATTTGATGGCAACTTTGCTGCCCTTGCTCAGGTTGGTTTCCAGCCAACTGGAGCGTTTAACGTTGGTCTGACTTACGCCCGTAGCTATCAAAATAATGTTGGTGGTGTTAACCTGTTTTCTTCTACAGGTAGCTCCAACGCTAGCCAACCATTTGGTAATGTTAGAACTTCTGCTAACCATTATGGCGCCCAAGTTAACTTCAAGCCCAGTTCTAAGCTGACTGTTGGCGGTTGGGTAGGCTTCAGTAACGCAGAAGCAAGGAGTGGTGCCAATAGAGGCGATAATGCCGATATTTTCTATTGGATGGCTAACGTAGCTTTTAAAGACTTTGGTAAAGAGGGTAACTTGCTCGGTCTTCAGTTTGGTCAACCACCCAAAGTCACTGATAATGATATAGGTGCTCGTGAAGATGATGACACTTCCTATCACCTAGAAGCACTCTACAGATACCAACTCACCGACAACATCTCTATTACTCCTGGTTTCCTAGCCATCTTCAACCCTGAGCATAACGACAACAACGATACTGTGTACGTTGGTACCCTTCGTACCACCTTCACTTTTTAATTAGTTGTTAGCTGGTTGTTTGTTGTTGGTTATTTCCTAACTTGCACCTCGCCCTGAGTACGCTTAAGCTAAAGCTTACTTTAGGTTTGAACCTTTGAAATTTATTTCTTGGCAGACGAAAAAGTAGGTGCAAGGTCTAAATCTATGTCAAATAACTAACAGCAATCAGCTGCTATATAATACTAAAAAATTGGCGTTGCATAATTTTGGGATGATAGCGGATAAAATCGCACCCCATCGATCCAAAAAATTTATCCCCGCGAAAGTGCGGGGTTTTTCATGACAATTAACCAAAGACTATTGACTAGTAAAATTGGATGGTGGGCGATCGCTACTCCAAGCCCACCAGACACAACCACATTGACAGTGGTAAAATTCTTGCCACTTGCGACGGTATTCTTCTGTAATTACGGGCGAACGGCGATTAATCCACACTTGTGTAGCTTCGAGACTGCTAGAGTGGCATGTCGGACAGCAAAACTCACGAGCGTGAATTGCTTTATTAGTCCATTCAGGTGGGATAGGAGCAAAAGCATCTATGGTCATTAGTCATTAGTCATTGGTCAAAAGTCAAGGCAATAAGAACTTTTATTAGACTAGGTATGTAAATATCCTAAGCATATACCAAAAAAATCATACAAGCCGATGGTAGCTCACGGCTGAGGAAATCCCAATCCCCGATTCCTATTCCCGGTCCTTGATCCCTAGTCTTATGGAGCCAACCCCCGAAATTCGTCGTTTGTTTGATATTATGCCTGCCTCTGGTCGTATCATGACCAAAATTCTGAGTAAACCCCAACAGGCAAAAGTAATTGATGTTTCCTTTCCTTTGCCTTGGAACCGCGAGCGACCAATATATATTAACTTCGATTTGTGGTGTCGGTTGCCGAAACAGCAACGGGATTTGATCATATTGCGCACAGTTTGCTGGCTAACAGGGGTAAGGTGGTTTAAACCAGATATTTATCAAGGTGTAGCCGTAGCTGGAATATTAGGCGCATTGGTAGAATTCTCACAAACAGATCCAGTGGGTGTTGTTGTTGCTGGTGGATTGACTACTCTGGCTATATATCGGATTACAGCTATCAACCGTTCTCAACAGTCCGAGTTAAACGCTGATGAAGCTGCTATCAACATAGCCCAACGTCGTGGTTACTCAGAAGTTGAAGCGGCGCAACATTTATTATCTGCGATTGAGACTGTCGCCAAAATAGAAGGACGTAGTGCATTAACTTTTTATGAATTAATTCGTTGCCAAAACTTACGAGCGATCGCTGGTTTGTCTTCGGTGGGTGTACCGAAGAAATTATGAATTATGAATTACGTCTGATGTGAATAGAAGAAGTAACATCAGCTTTTTTGGCAATTTCCTAGTTGATTTTGATTAACGAACACTCATGGAACACAGATAGATTATCGGTGTGCATCTGTGTTCGACTTCAAAAACAGGATTTTTACTATAGTTTTAATTCACATTAGGCGTGAATTATGAGTTATGAATTACAGTGATAAATTTTGTATTTGTAACCATTTACTGGTGGTAAAGTTTGGGTATCACAAACACAATTTTTGATTGCTTCTGGTTCAGCAGCATGAAAGTTTACTAACCATAAGTCAAGGGGACGGGGTAGGGTTTTTAAAACATTTTGGAGAGTATTAGAAGCATTAGTTTTTTTGTCTTTATGGGCTAAGAGGAATTTTGCAGACAGGGAATGAGAATTATGAAACTTGAATTCTCTGGCGACTCCCATCATTTCACCAATTTGTACATGAGTTTTTTGGGTAGTAGCGATTAGGACTGGTACTTTAGATGTATTTTGAATCAGTTCTACAAACAAGTCTGGGCGGTAATATTTTTGATAACCTAAATTACAAACAACTGTAATAGCACTGAGAAAACCCATTACCCAAATAATGATCACAGACATTTTTCCTGTTACTCCCCACCTGACTATTTTTTCTTGGAGAGTATTCCAACTAATTGCCAGACTTGCCCCGATTAATACCACTACCGCAGGAAAATATACAAAGTTATAACGAGCGCCTCTGGTCAGATCAATACCCAGAAAATAAGTGAAGCAAAAGAACAAAGCAATCGCCGCTACAACTACACCAGCAAACACTTGGGTGATCATCCGGCTTTGTGGTTTTTCTAGCTGAGTTCTAAAGCCATTAAACAAAATTGGTATTGCCCAAATAAAGAAGATAATCATTACTAACCCAGAAGCAATTACTACTGGAATTTCTGGTGATTCCACTGGTAGCAAAGAAATCATCGTAATCCATGCTGCCATAGCTTGAAAAATCGGACTAATCCAAGCAATGCCAATGCGATCGCCCTGAATCCAATTTGTTAATTTGTCACCATAAGCATTGTGTAAAAATGCTGGTATCCAAACTATACCTGCCATCAAAGTGCCAATAGCAACAGCATAAATGCGTTTCCAGGGGGGGGAGAGAAAGGAGGTGGGGTGATGGGGTGATGGGGAGTTTATGTCATCTTCATTGGTGATCTGTGTTCGTGGCGATCTGTTTTTTGGTCTCCACTGTTGACAAGCTAGAAAAGTTAGCACAACGGCTTCAGTAACTAGGGTGAGCACAAAAAAATAATGAGTTGCAACACCCAAAGCATTAATTCCAATCCAAGCCAAAACTAGCCAAATGGGTAACTGAGTGCGTTTTTGAATGTGATGTGTAGCAACTACTAGGCAAGCCAGAGAAGCAATTACCCACAAAATAGCTAAAGTATAGTGACGAGCTTCTTGAGCTAAAAAGATACCATAGGGTGAAATTGCCATGAACGCAGCAGCTAAATGACTCACCAGACGAGAACGAAAAGCCAGCCAACTTAAACCATAAATCGCAGGAATAGATATTGCTCCAAAAATAGCAGCAAGCGATCGCGCTCCCCATAATGAAACTAGATCTGCTTGTGTGGGAAACAACTTCAGCCACAGGTGAGTTAGCACAAAGTACAAAGGTGGATGATTGCTTTCACTGAATAAATGCGTCAATACATCTTGAATTGTTGCACCGCTTTGGGGTTGCAGTGGTTGTAATAAAGCATCGATTGCGATCGGTTGATTTAACGGTACTGGCAAAAAACTATTTCCCAGACTAAATACTAAAGTAGAAAATTCATCTGTCCAAGGAGATTTTGCCGTCAAATTGGTTAAGCGTAAACCCATACCGATCAACAGCCAAACCAAGAGCAAACAGGGGTGAAACCAACGGGGATATGCTGGAGCCGCCATCACATTAATATTGAATTTAAGTATCAGACGTAAAATTTTAAATTAAAGTTCAACTGAACATCCTACTAAATTCAACATCACCTAGACTGAATTTATGCTTTCGTTGCGATAAATCCGACTTGGGCTTGACTGAATTTGAATTCTCCATATCCATGAATAACTCTGACTTGAAAGCCAACTCTTTGCAATTGTTGTAAAATTTCAGAACCCCTAAAACGTCATAACCAGCTTGGGTGAGTGCTTTTGCCCAGATACCACTACCACATCCTAAATCAACTACTAGACCCTTATTTATACCTTTTTGATGCAAAATTTCCAATAAGCCTGGTGCAGATTCACTTGAGAAAGCACCAAAACCGACATCGTGAATGTAACCAAGATCCTCTTGATCACCTGCAAGTATACATAACATGACCAAGTACATACACTGGTCATACACACTTAGTTGCTTCAATTCCCAAAACAACTATTTAACTTGGGTAACACGCCAACTGAGTTTGAGGTTCACCCAAAAATTCCAAACAGTAGCAATAGCGATCGCAATCAAGTTAGCAACATAGCGGTTGCGAATCAGGAAATTAAACACCAAATTCAACACCAACACGTTTAACACCAGCCCCGCCAAACAAATAATGTTGAATTTCAAAAACCGCTTGCAGCGCTGACGCCATGAGTTCTGTTGCATCGCCACATCTGCAAAAGTCCAAGCATCATTCCACAAGAAATTATTAAAAATCGCAATTTCACCAGCAATAATTTTACTGCGAGTTAGGGGTAATCCTAAGGTAGTTGGATCACTGAGTAAGTAAAGCACCGCCATATCTACAAACACTCCACTCAGTCCCACTAAACCAAAACGCACGAATCGACCGACTGGGAAGTTTTGACTAAATTTCCCAATGTGTCCGGTGGAAAACTGTAAGCGCAACAAATGATGAATGTATTCTAGATATTGCTTCCAAGTAACTTTACTCTCACCTTGTTTACGTTCGCAAAAGACGTAACCAACTTCAGCGATTTGCTTGATTTGACCACGCCCGATCACCTCCAGCAATATTTTGTATCCTACGGGATTGAGAGTAACGTTCGCTATGCTCTGGCGACGCACCAGAAAATAACCACTCATGGGGTCTGAAACTCGACCAACTACGCTGGGCAGAATAATTAATCCTAACACTTGAGCCCCACGAGACAAAAAACGCCTGATTAAACTCCAACTGGAGACTCCCCCACCATCTATATGACGACTAGCGACTGCTAAATCTGCCCCCTTGATAATTGCATCTAATAGTTGTAAAAGCACATGGGGTGGATGTTGTAGGTCGCCATCTATCACCCCTAAAATAGTTCCTTTTGCTACTTGCCAACCCCGAATCACTGCTGAGGAAAGACCCCTCTCATCCTGACGCCGCATCACTTGTAATTGCGGGTATTTTTGTATCAAAGATTGTGCTATCTGCCATGTACCATCAGGACTATTATCATCTACTACTATCAATTCGTAGTTTCCAGGAATCCGCTCATCCAACAAGTTAGTTAATCTTTGGATAAGTTTTTCGATATTAGCAGCTTCGTTGTAAGTCGGAATAATCAACGAAAACCATACTAATTCTTGAGAAGGTGATTCTGGTATCTGTAATGTCCCTGATGGAACTGGTAACAATGAACTCGGTTGATTTATATTCATTCAGCAAAGGAGAGATTATTAAAAAGCAGCAACATTAGCATTTAGTGAGGGAGCTTATGTCGTTTATATTACTCTTTCTTGTATGAGTAAGATTGTTTATACTTGTTTAAATTTTCATTCAAGTCAATTTATACTATTTTAATTAGCAGCTATTATATAATAGCTAATTGGATTTGAAAAAATTTAAGCTTTGAGTTATTGACAAAAAGCTTAATTGATTGAACCGCCAAGACGCCAAGAACGCCAAGGTTTTTAGACTGTGCGTTCAGTTATAGTAGTTTACTAAAATGCGGATTTTATGAGAATATAGATAACACAAAATATTATCAATAGCCTTGTAAAAAAACAATTGAATTTTTGCATTCAAAACAATGCTTGCCAAGTTTTTAGCAATGAAATTTGTATTGCAGAGGAGATAAAATAAGTATTTTGAAGTCAATTAAGGTAATTTTTTTATCGACAAAATATAAAATTTGTATTACGGCGATTTAATTAAAGATAAAATTTTCATTTGCTATCATAAGTCTTCTACTGGCATAGCTTGTGTTTTATCAGAAAGTAAAATTTTATTATGATAGTCAATTTTCAATCAATCTAGTCTTTGAGAAAAGCGATACATAAGGTGATAGATAGCACAGTAGAAATGATTCTTGACCGTGCCTTGATGGGATACGACTTATCTCCTGAAGAGGGATTGGTATTATTACAACAGTCTGATGCAAGTTCAATTGCTGCTATTTGCACAACAGCAGACAAACTGCGTCACCGCCAAGCAGGCGACACAGTTACCTATGTGATCAATCGTAATATCAACTTTACTAATATCTGCGAACAGCACTGTAGTTTCTGCGCCTTCCGGCGAGATGCAGGTGACGAAGGTGCTTATTGGTTAGATTGGACAGCAATTTTGGAAAAAACAAAAGATGCTGTCAAGCGGGGTGCAACGGAAATTTGTATGCAAGGTGGATTGAATCCAGCAGCACAAATTAATGGTAAATCTTTGTTTTATTACCTCAAATTGGTAAAAACTATCAAACAGGAATTTCCTCATCTGCATCTACACGCTTTTTCTCCCCAAGAAGTACAGTTCATCGCTAGAACCGATGGACTTAGTTATGCTGAGGTAATTGCTGCTTTACGAGATGCTGGTGTGGGTTCAATGCCAGGAACAGCAGCTGAAGTATTAGATGATGAAGTACGACGTATCCTGTGTCCTGAAAAGATTAACACAGCAACTTGGTTAGAAATTGTGAGTACAGCTCATAAATTGGGTTTACATACCACTAGCACCATGCTGTCGGGACATATAGAGAATCCAACACAACAAATTCAGCATTTAGAAAAATTGCGATCGCTCCAAAAAACTGCTGTCAATAAAGAATATCCAGCCCGAATAACCGAGTTTATTTTACTACCATTTGTTGGACAAGAAGCACCCAAACCCCTACGCCGACGTGTCGGTCGCGATCAGCCTGTGTTAAAAGACGCACTTTTACTTACCGCCGTCGCGAGGATTTTTTTAGGAAATTGGATTCCTAACCATCAACCAAGTTGGGTCAAATTGGGTCTTCCAGGAGCAATTGCAGCTCTAAATTGGGGCTGTAACGATATTGGTGGTACATTAATGGAAGAACACATAACCACAATGGCAGGAGCCATTGGGGGTACATGCATGGAAGTTGAAACCTTGCAAAGTGCGATCGCTTCTCTGGGAAGACCTTATCAACAACGGGATACTCTTTATCACAGAGTTAGTTGTTAGTGGTTAGTTGTTAGGAATCAGTGAACAGTGAGTACTAGCAGCCGCAGTGAGTAATAGAATTTGCTCACTGATAACTGAAACTGATAACTGAACAACACTCTCCCCAGATCCAGAATGATCCCCATGATACCAATCCAGGATAGTATGGACGTTGATTTACGTATAGTTTCACATCAATGATTATGAAGCGCTATTGGTCACGTCTGCTTGCTCTGGTCTTAGTTGTAGCTATTGGCCTAATGGGTTGTTCCGGTAGTCCAGATGGTTTGTCTGGCGATTATCGCCAGGACACATTGACTGTACTCAATACTTTAAGACATACCCTAGAGTTACCAGACGATTCACCAGAAAAAGCAGCAGCGCAAGCACAAGCGCGTCAACAAATAAATACTTTTGCAGCTCGTTATCAACGGGATAATTCTGTGGCAGGTTTGGGTTCTTTTACAACCATGCGAACTGCCCTTAATTCCCTTGCTGGACACTACAGTTCCTATCCCAATCGTCCTGTACCGAAAAAGCTCAAAGATCGTCTAGAAATGGAATTTAAGCAGGTCGAAATGTCACTACAGCGTGGGGCGTAATTGTCTGTTACAGAGAAACCGTTGAGAGTCTCTAGGTTTTTGCCAGGAGATGAAAACGAGTTTTGATACAGAGATTTGTCAAGGTAGCGACTGCTGTTCAAGAGTCAAGAGTTTTTATTGGCGTACATTGACAATTGACTCTTGAAACTTAACTATTGTTAAACTTGATGCATAGTGATCTCTGTGATGCCACTTAGTACTTCTCAGTTAAAGGAGAAAGGGAAAAGGGCAAGGGATGGAAATAACACTCCTACTCCTTCACCTTTTCCCAGACACAGATGAAAATTAAGTGTGCTTATCCAAGAAATATTGAAATGTCACTGTATTGATATTAATGATCAAGCTACTAGCAACATCATTGGGACTTAATGTGATAATTTTTGATCACTCAACTAAATCAAAAATGCGGCAACAGAAATGAGGTTTTGAGAGTCAGTCAAAACTAGGCTGCAAAGCCTCAGAACTAAGCTTGGAATTTTATACACTTTTCCCAAATCATCTGAAATTTGGGACAAATGATTATTTTGTCATGTTATTGCTAAGTTATGTTTAACCGTCCCCTGAATGTTGCAAAACCAATATTCTTTTGGCGGCGTCTTTTCGCTGCGATTTTCAGCAGTAGTATGCTGATGTCATATTTTGGCAATCAGTCTGCACAAGCACAGGAAGTCAACCAATATTGCCAAATATCAGCAGCACAAGCGCAAGCAAAAGAAAAATTACGTTTGTCAGCCCTGCAAGGCGATCAACAAGCGCAAAACCAGTACCAAGAACTCGTACGCCAACACAAACAAGCTGTACAAGAATGCCGAAATCGCAACTGGCCACAAGTGCAAGCAATCTGGTTGCGTTTGTATCCCTGCGATATTCAGCCGGGCGAAATCGACAGAATCATGGATCGAATAGTCAATCGGGGCTATAACCAAGTTTATTTGGAAGCATTTTACGATGGACAGGTATTATTACCAGCAGCCAATAATCCTACAGTATGGCCTTCTGTAATTCGCACACCAGGGGCAGAAAATACTGATTTACTATTGAGGGCAATTCAAAAAGGACAAGAACGGGGTTTAAAAGTCTACGCCTGGATGTTTACGACTAATTTTGGCTACACATATGCCCAGCGTCGTGACAGAGAAGGAGCGATCGCTCGCAATGGCAAAGGTCAAACGAGCTTATATGTTGTAGATGACGCTTCTCAAGTATTTATTGACCCCTACAACCTACAAGCAAAGCGTGACTATTACCAGATGGTACAAGAAATTTTACGCCGTCGTCCCGATGGAATACTGTTTGATTATGTACGCTATCCACGACAAGCAGGGGCTGATTCTATAGCCACTAAAGTTACAGATTTGTGGTTATACAGTGAAGCTACTCAACAAGCGTTATTTCAACGGGCGCAAAATAATAAAGGCTTAGAATTAATTCGCCGCTTTTTGAGTAAAGGATACGTGACAGCAGGAGATATCAGTGAAGTTGATAAACTCTACCCCCAAGAAGGAGAACCAATGTGGCAAGGGCGTACACCACCGCCACCGCCACCAATAGAACCACCATCACCAATAGGACAAAAAGCTGTCGCTGCCGTAATTCCTCCCGTACAAAGACAACCAATCCTCCAATCAGAATTATGGCAGCTCTCTGTTGCCCACGCCATGCAGGGTATTCTGGATTTTGTCAATCTAGCTGCTTACCCAGCCCAAAAGCTTGGTATTCCCGCAGGGGTAGTATTTTTTCCTGATGGTAACCAAACTGTCGGAAAAGGTTATGATTCTCGCTTACAGCCTTGGGATAGGTTTCCCAGTTCCTTAGAATGGCATCCGATGTCTTATGCAAACTGCGGCAATGCCACTTGTATCGCAGCACAAGTACAACGAGTTTTAAGCATGGCTAAACCAGGTACTAAGGTAATTCCTGCGATCGCTGGTCAATGGGGTAAGAATGTTAACGGTCGCCCATCACTAGACACACAAATGCAAGCAATAAGACCATTTGCTTCCCAACTAACAGGGGTAAGCCATTTTGCCTATTCTTGGCAAGATCCAGAACACGACCAACAACGGAAATTCTGTCGGGTGAAGTGATTGGGGATTGGGGAGGTCGGGAGATGGGGAGACAAGGGAGACAAGGAAGCAAATTAACAACCAACAACTAACCACTAACCACTAACAACCAACAACTAACTTTGTTTCTGTACAAATAGCATGTAAAGGTTTGTCCCACGGGTCTATTGGTAATTCGGGTAAATAAGCAAAATCAAAGACAATGCCAATAGCGGATTTATTTGCCCACTCAGGTGCAGCAAGCAAGCGATCGTAATATCCCCCACCGTAGCCCAAGCGATAGCCTTGTTGGTTACAGGCAACACAAGGTATAAGGATTAAATCTACTTGCTCATAGCTTATAATTGGAGCGTTGGCATAAGGTTCCGGAATGCCATAACACCCAATTTCTACTGCCTCATTGGGTGTCCATTGATGCCAGAATAAGGAATCACCGACACAGCGAGGCATTCCCCATATTTTGGTAGGGGTATTTTCCAATAAGGGACTTAAATCAGGTTCTTGACGAAAGCTGAAATAAGCAAGTACTGTTTTTGCCTGGGTAAACTGTGGTGAACTTAAAAGGTTAGTGCAAATGCGATCGCTTTTTTGTTTCCATTGTGCGACTGACATTGATTGACGTTGTTTAAGAAGCGATCGGCGTAGCTGTGTTTTATCCATTAAATAATTTATAAAAAATAACCACAAAAACACCAAGGCAAAATTCTTTGTGTCTTAGTGTCTTGGTGGTTCTATTATGCTTAATTCAACTCAGACTGAACTTACGCAGCGTTTTGACGCCACCATTCAATGGTATTTTTCAACCCTTGCTTGAAATCCACCTGAGCAGCAAAACCAAAGGCTTGTTTTGCCCTTTCGGTATCCAAACAACGGCGGGGTTGACCGTTAGGTTTGTCGGTTTCCCAAACAATTTCACCTTCGTACCCCATCAATTCACAAATTAAGCTAATCAAATCACGAATGGAGATTTCGTAACCAGTTCCCAGGTTCACGGGTTCTGGGTCGTTATAGTATTGCGTACCCATGACAATACCCCGCGCTGCATCTTCTGAATAGAGAAACTCGCGGGTAGGACTACCGTCACCCCAAACAGGGATTTGCTTTTCTCCCTTAATTTGGGCTTCGTAAACTTTGCGAATTAAAGCTGGGATAACATGGGAGCTTCTGGGATCAAAGTTATCTTCTGGACCGTACAAATTCACTGGCAAAAGATAAATGCCGTTAAAGCCATACTGTTGGCGATAAGCTTGCAGTTGGACTAAAAGGGCTTTTTTGGCTATGCCGTAGGGAGCATTAGTTTCCTCTGGGTAGCCATTCCATAGGTCATCCTCTTTGAATGGCACTGGGGTAAATTTGGGATAGGCGCAAATAGTACCCACGCAAACGAATTTTTCTACGCCAGCTTGATAGGCAGCATGAATTAGCTGGGTTCCCATCATCAAGTTGTCGTAAAATAACTCGGCGGGTTTTTCTCGATTGAGACCAATACCGCCGACATGGGCTGCTAAGTGAATGACAATATCTTGTTGATCAACTGCACGCTGGCAGTTTTCCATCAGGCGTAAATCACAATCACGCGATCGCGGTAATGTAATTTTTTCTGGGTTGGCTCCAGCTTTGTATAACTGGTTGACTACCTGACGTCCCAGAAAACCAGTACCTCCAGTTACAAGAATGCGTTTATCTTTGAGTTCCAAGGCATTCATCTTTTGTCCTCGTGGATCTTGTTCACAGATGCAGCACCCCTACTTCTTGCCGAATCATGGCATTATCCATAATTGTGTTTGCTAATTTCCCGTTGGGAGAAGTCAAACCTAAAGCTTGTAAGTCTGCTTCTACCATCAAGGAAACTAGTTCCTCAAATGTTACTGAAGGCTTCCAGCCCAATTTTTGTTGCGCTTTTGTCGGATCACCTATCAACAAGTCTACTTCTGCTGGACGGAGATAGCGTGGGTCAAATTCCACATGATCTTGCCAATTGAGATTTACATAACCAAACGCCAGTTCTAGGAACTCTCGGACTGTATGGGTTTCCCCAGTGGCAATTACATAGTCGTCAGGTTCGTCTTGCTGCAACATCATCCACATTGCTTTGACGTAATCTTTGGCATAACCCCAATCCCGCTTGGCATCCAGATTACCCATATATAGTTTTTTCTGTCTACCAGCAAAAATGCGGGCCACTGCCATCGTTATTTTACGTGTGACAAAGGTTTCACCCCGTCTTGGTGATTCATGGTTAAAAAGAATACCGTTACAAGCGAATAAGCCGTAAGATTCCCGGTAGTTTACCGTTTGCCAGTGGGCATAAACCTTAGCACAGGCATAGGGACTGCGGGGATAAAAAGGTGTAGTTTCCTTTTGGGGTACTTCTTGTACCAAACCAAACATTTCTGAAGAGCCAGCCTGGTAGAAGCGCACCTGAATACCTGTACGGCCTTGATAGTCGCGGATTGCTTCTAAAAGACGCAGTGTTCCCATTCCCACTGCATCAACTGTATACTCTGGTGCATCAAAGCTGACCCTTACATGGGATTGAGCGCCCAAATTGTAAATTTCTGTTGGCTGGACTTCTTCTAAGATGCGGCGCAGTGTAGTACCGTCTGTTAGATCCCCATAGTGAAGAAATAACCGCACTCCCTCTTTATGAGGGTCTTCATAAATATGATCAATGCGGTCTGTGTTGAAGGTGGAAGTCCGGCGAATAATGCCATGAACTTCGTAACCTTGTTCGAGTAAAAATTCACTTAGGTAGGAACCATCTTGACCGGTAATACCAGTAATCAACGCTCGCTTTTGTTGCGTCATGCTCAATTATCCCTTGTCGTTTCTGATGATTATTGATACAGGCGACCTGGTACAACTTAGCAATAATTTGCTTAATTGACCAATGGGAAACCTACGAGTTTCCTTGCTTCTATGTTAGTTAACCTCAGTAAATATGCTGATTTTAAATCATTTTCAGGTACTTTTGTAATCAAAACAGATAAATTTGTTGATACTGTCTATTTTTTCTAAAACCTTTTACTAAAAGTTTATATATTTTTTGAATTGCAAAGAATTTATAAAGCTTAAATAATAGAGATAATTTTAAGTGACAACTACATTGATTTTTTGACTAAATATTTTTTGCTAATTGATTATAAATATAAACTATCCTACTTTTAAATACAATTTTTCTATCATACCAAATTGTAACAGTTAGCATTGTTTTAAATTCCACGAATAGTCCTTTAGCAAAGAATCCCAATCTAAAATCCATCTTCAAAAGCTTTAGCAGAGGTTTCATCTGCTCAAACTTTTTGCAAAATCCAAAATTGGTATGAGTCATCTTTATTTTGCATTTGGGGCATTAACTGCCCCACAAAATCAGGGTGTGCTAATTTTTCAGTAAGCTCCGTTATCTTTAGGCATGATTACCACACGAATCGTTTTCAAAACTATCCATAGATCGAGCCAAAAGTTCCTAAATTTTACATAATGCAGGTCTATTTGGACTCGTCGAGGGTAAGGAATGTCATTGCGACCAGAGACTTGCCATAATCCAGTTATTCCAGGTCGGATAGTTAAAATCTGATCAATGTAATAACCGTATTTTGGTAATTCTTCCGCAACTAATGGTCGTGGACCGACAACACTCATATCCCCTTTGAGAACGTTCCAAAATTGAGGAAATTCGTCCAGACTGGTAATTCGTAAAAATTTACCGATCGTTGTAATCCGGGGGTCGTGTTTGAGCTTGAAATTGTTTTCAAACTCTTGCCGCAACTCTGGTGATGTATCCATCATTTGCATGAGTATTTCGTCAGCATTCGTCACCATTGTGCGGAATTTTATACAATTGAAAGGCTTGTAGTTTTTACCAACCCGTTCTTGAACATAAAAAATTGGGCCTTCCGAGCTTAAAGCAATCAACAAGGCCAAAATTAAATAAACGGGAGAAAACAAAATTAATACAGAAAGCGAAAAGACAATATCAAATAGTCGTTTAGCAAACTCTCCGTTGAGAACCTGAAAAGACAGACCTCTAGGCTTTATTCTAGGCGTCTTTGCTGGTTGACCGCGTTTTAAGAACGTACGCGATCGCCCAATCAACGTTAATCTGGCTTCACCAGATGGTGAACGTCTTTCAGGCAAAGAGGGGCTGTCTGTGAAAGAACGCCCCGTCCCGGATGCGCTACGTGAGCGCTTGCCGGAGAGGAGTGAGCTCTGGGCAGTCATCATACTCCTTAATAATCCACACCACACATAGTCCCAATCTTAAAGCTAAACGCAGGTGCTTCTGGGAGCAATTTTCCAAAAGCTTCTGCAAAAATCAGACCTCACATACACTTGGAGAATTTTTTTTCGATGCACGTCTGTAAAAATTCTAAGTAACGTTGGGCAAATATTTGACTTTTAAATTGCTCGGCGTGTGATCGAACATATTCGGGAATAAATTTGCTGTAAGAGACTTCTAAAGTTTCTATAGCTCCGATTAAGGATGCTTCTTTTTGTTCCTCAAACAATATACCCGTTCCTGTTTCTCCCCAGGTGCGGATATCCCTTACCGTTTCTTTAGCGCCACCAGCGTCATAGGCAATTACTGGTGTGCCACAAGCTTGTGCTTCTACTAAGGCAATGCCAAAATCTTCACAAGCTGCATATACAAAACCTTTAGCATGAGCCATATATTGTTTGACAACCTCATCAGGTTGCCACCCAAGAATTTGTATATTTGGATTTGCTATTTTACGAATTTTTTTCATTTCTGGACCTGTGCCTATTACTACTAATTTTTTTTGCATTTGGTTAAAAGCGCTGACAATTAGAGATACTTGTTTGTAACTAACTAATCGGGAAACAGTTAAATAGAAGTCTTGTTTGTCAGGAGAAAAAGAAAAATTTTCAATATTCACAGGTGGATAAATAACAGTTGCTTCCCGTCGGTAGCAACGCCAAATGCGACGAGCTGTATGGTAAGAATTAGCAATAAAATAATCAACACGATTTGCACTTAGCACGTCCCACATGCGTAATTGATGTAATAAATATCGCGTCACCCAACCGGGTAAACCGTTACCAAGTTTGCTTTGACGCAGATAATCAAACGTTAAGTCCCAAGCGTAGCGCATGGGACTGTGGCAGTAGCAAATATGTAACTGTTCAGGAGAAGTTAGAACTCCTTTAGCAACAGCATGGGATGAAGAAAGAACAACATCATACTCACGTAAATCGAGTTGTTCAATTGCTAAAGGCAAAAAAGGTAGGTATTTTTGTATACCTTTTTCGGCAAAGGGGAAGTGTTGGAGAAACGTCGTGCCAATTTGACGTTTATATAAATAACTTTCTGGGTTACGAGATTCAAAATCGATGAGGGCATATAAGTCCGCATCAATGTAGTTCAGAATTTCCCGCACAACTAGTTCTGAACCGCCAGTGGCTTTAGGTGTTAGCCACTCATGCACCAAAGCATATTTCAAGGGCACAGCTAACTTTAATTAGTAGGTAGAAAACGACACACGCAAATTATGAGGTTAACTGAAAAGTTTCCCGTTGTCATTGAAAATGGGAAATGCCCCATATCCAATCAAGGACGTTATCTTCTCAAAATAGGTTCCACAAGCTGATAATCTCAGATCAGGGATTAGGGATTGGGGAGAAGACAAAGGGAAAGTGTCCGACCTGTCCCTAGCCCCCAAAATGACAACTGACAGAAAAATTGGGGATTTATGCGAATTCTAATTGTGGGTGGTACTCGATTCATTGGCGTCTACCTAACTCAACTGCTGGTACAGCAGGGACACGAGGTAGTACTTTTCAATCGTGGGAATCGTCCGCTACCAGTTGAGGGTATAGGACAAATTACAGGCGATCGCACTGACGCCACCCAATTAAAAGAAAAACTTTCTAAAGAGAATTTTGATGCCATTTTTGACAATAACGGACGGGAACTTACTGATACTCAACCACTTGCAGAAATTTTTCAAGACCGCGTGCAAAATTTTATCTACATGAGTTCTGCTGGAGTGTACCTCAAATCAGACCAAATGCCTCATATTGAAGGTGATGCAGTTGATCCGAAAAGTCGCCACAAGGGTAAGCATGAAACAGAAGCTTACCTAATACAACAAGGAATTCCCTTTACCTCTATTCGTCCCACTTACATTTATGGGCCAAAGAACTATAACGATTTGGAAGCTTGGTTTTTTGACAGAATTGTGCGCGATCGCCCGATTCCCATCCCTGGAAATGGCTTACACATCACCCAGCTAGGCCATGTCAAAGACTTAGCAACGGCAATGACCAAAGTTTTGGGTAATTCTCAAGCACTCAGACAAATTTATAATGTTTCAGGCGATCGCTTTGTCACTTTTGATGGTTTAGCGCGTGCTTGTGCTGTAGCGGCTGGTAAATCACCAGATGAAATCAAAATCGTCCATTACGACCCGAAAAAGTTTGATTTCGGCAAGCGTAAAGCTTTTCCTTTAAGAATACAGCACTTTTTTGCTTCAGTAAATAAAGCCATGACAGAATTAGATTGGCAACCTGAGTATGATCTAATTTCTGGGCTGCAAGACTCCTTCGGGAATGATTATTTGGTGTCAGGACGGGACAAGGCAGAAATCGATTTTTCTGTGGATGAGGAAATTTTGCAAACTATATAGTTCATAGCTTTCGTTCGAGGGGTGCGATCGCGTTGTTCTTCTAAAATCTTCTTCATTTCCTCACCTTCCTTTTGTCCCCTGGCTGTCAGCTTTTTCTGAGCGCGTTTGTGCAAATGTGGTGTTAATTTTCCCACATCACCTATTATTTTGGGCGATCGCATCTGGGATCAATTAGCGATATAGCCACAACTATCTCTGTTGCGGGTACGGCTTTTGGGCGAGTGTTATTTGCTACAATATTTGATAATTTTGGTAGTTATGCGCCAATTCTGGGCTTTTTTTTGATACTGCCAAGTGCGATCGCTTTAACTGCATTTTGGGTTGAGATCGCACAGAAAACAAGCTCGTCCACCTAAAAAAAAGATGAGTAGATGACAATTTTTTGATCGATAAACTCTCCTATTCTCTAGTTTCTGCCAATGTCGGCTCTGGCAAATAAAGTCGTTCTTCCCTAGCATCATACTCAAATAATTCTGCGTAGCGTCCCCAATCAACGGCGGTAGCAAATTGTCGTTCTGCTTCTTCAGGAGGAAAATGTTCATCCAGCAAATCCATAAAAAAATCTGCCCGCATTGAACCAATGCGTTTTTCCCGTAGTGTCTGTACCATACTGGCTAACATAGGTACATTTTGCAACACTTGCTGCCGGAATAGATCCTTACTTCGCAAAATAGTAGTGGTGGCAAAGTCACGCCCAATATCAGTGAGTTGGACATCACCTTGGGTTACTTTTGCAAAGCCCAACAACACCGCAGCATCGAGAATTGGTAAAAGGTCATCTACTGCCAGTTGTATCCGTTCTGCTAACTTAAAAATATCTTCCCTGCTATCTGGTTGTTCGACAATTAATTCTAAAAGACCACTAATGCCACCAACTCGCACATGAGGTAATAATTGGGCATAGGGTGATTGAGGTTTTTGAGTTGGGGCTTCAGTTTTGGCTACTGTAACTTCTCCAGTGACTTCGGCTTCTGGGTTAGTCATCACCGTATATATATAGTCTACTAAAGCTTGGAATCGAGGGTGTGTGCGATCGTGGGGGCGGGGTAAATCAATCACGACTTCACCACGAACACGTCCGGGATTTGCTCCCAGAATAATCACCCGATCTGCTAAAAATACTGCCTCCTCAATATTATGGGTGACAATTAATATACTTTTAGAAGGGAAACTACCTGCATTCCACAGGTCGTCAATCTCACCCCGCAAGTTCTCAGCTGTCAGCACATCCAAGGCACTAAATGGTTCATCCATAAATAATACTTGCGGTTCAATCACAAATGCCCGCGCAAAACCAACTCGCTGTTTCATTCCTCCAGATAATTCCTTGGGATAGGCACTTTCAAAACCATCTAAACCTACCAAGTCAATGGCTTTCAAGGCGCGTTGTCGTCGGGCTTCTCGACTCACTCCTTGGGCTTCTAGTCCCAGTTCAACGTTTTCCTGTACTGTTAGCCAAGGTAGTAGGGCAAAGCTTTGAAAAACCATTGCCACATCTTTGTTAGCACCGCGTAAAGGTTTACCATTACTAATGACTTGCCCTTCACTGGGTGGAATTAAACCTGCCATAATCCGCAGGAGGGTACTTTTACCACTACCACTACGTCCTAGTAAAGCGACGACTTCACCTGCATTGACTCTGACGTTAATCTGACGCAGAACTGTAAACTCGCCCTTACCATCAGGAAGGGGAAAACTTTTGTTTACCTGTTCAACAGCGATGAGTGTCGGCCCTGTAGTTGGTGTTGTTTTTATCATAATTACACTGCTTGTTGCTCAAGTTTGCTATTGAAGGCATAAATCTGGTTTTCTTGACAAAAAGTATTATTTTATACAAAAATATATTTAACGCATGATTGATTTTTTCCTATAAATGGTATTTGGTTTCTGCCAAGTGATACAACCAGAATTAAATAAAATGTACTACTGAACGTCAAAATATCAACCTACATTTTTCCTCAAAGTGATAGATGGGAGCAAGTTAACCGTACTCTTCTTCAATAATTCGCCAACTGACTGCACTCACCCCAGGTTCTAAACTCAGTCGGCTAACAATTTGTTCTAAAAAAGTATCATTACGCTCTTGTGTGACTAAATCTGCTTCTACTTCCACACGGTCTGGTGTTTCTAAATCCTCACTGTGTAATGAACGCAGCCGCAATCCACCACTATTGACTGTTTGCAGAAGTAATGCGCGCACATGAGCTTCATGTTGACCACTGCAAACAACTGAGCAGCGATAACATAATTCTACATCAGTACCCTTGAGTGGTTGTTGATTGATTTTATACCCTAATGGTCGCAGCAGGATATTAGCAATTAAAACGGCTGCTGCACCGAGAAATGCTTGGATAATTAATCCCGATCCAGAAAAAGTACCAATAGCCGCAGCACACCATAAGGTAGCAGCTGTATTTAACCCTCTGATAGTTGCCCCTTCTTTGAGAATCACGCCACCGCCCAGAAAGCCTATTCCTGACACGACTTGAGCCGCAATCCGGGTAGGGCTAGAATCACCAGGAGTTTGTGCCGATAGCATGACAAACAAAGCCGCACCGACACAGACAAGGGTATTTGTCCGTAATCCAGCCATGCGTTGTCGCCACTGTCTTTCTAGACCAATCACAGAGCCTAATAAAAACGCTACTGCCAAGCGAATTGTAAAATCTAGCCAGGTCATATCAATTTTAGATTTTGGATTTTAGATTGATTCGACAGATAAATTTACCTGTTTTATGTGCTTCATGAATTTTGATTAAAGTCAAAGTTTATTGCTTTTTGATTAAGAAAAGGTTATCCCTATTTTGATGCAGAAATCTTGCTGACTTTTGGTGGTATGTTTGCCAAATTTTGATGTGATGATGTAGAAAATATCCAGAAAAATACCCCCTTATCATACTGCTAAATACTTCAGTAATATGACTAATACCCCACCTATTAAACTAGATGTCAAGGGGCGACAATCAGCGCAAAACTAAACCAGATAAAGGTTTTGGAGGCACATAATTCTTGAAAAAATTAGGTGCTTATTGAGAAGGAACTGTGCAGTTATTAAGGGTTTATCTAGGGGGTACAGTTTGATGGTAAAAAAGAGCGGTCTCATCAATTAAACAAGACCGTCACATAATGTTGCCCTCATTCTACCAAGAGTTCATAGCAAAGTATCTAAATCAATCGCAGTTAATTACCCTGAAAATTTTATTGTGGTTGCTACAGAATCAAAAACAGGTCAGGATAGAAAGACTGGCATCAACCCTACCTTTACCCACACAACAAAACAGTCGTAGACGGCATTTAAAAAGGTTTTTAACTTTGAATGCATTGGGTGTGGTACTGTTATGGTTTCCGCTTATTGAAGAGATGATTAGCAGGCAAATTTAAAGCTGGCTCACAAGTAATTGTCGCGCTGGACAGAACACAATTGAAAGAGAATAACGTGTTAATGGTTAGTGTAATTTACCATTGACTAACTAATCTAGCTGATTGTGAAACCGCTATTAAAATCTACAAACAGCGTTTTGGTATTGAAGCTATGTTCCGTGATTGCAAAACAGGGGGTTATAATCTTGAAGGCTCTAAAGCCAACCCTGATAGATTGATGCGTTTAATTTTCTTAATTGCTTTGGCAATGACTAGTGCTTGGTTACACAGACAAAGAACTAAATTTCAAAAACAAGAATCCTATATTTGTCGCATTCAAGAAAAAAGTAAAACCACTAAACGACACAGTAATTTTTGGATAGGTTTATATGGTCAAAATTGGATAATAGCTTGGAATCGGATTTTTCTTGAAAGTCCATAAACAAATTTTACCGTTTCAAACCAATTACTCCATCTAGATCAGCGCCTTGAAAGTTTGCTCCCGTAACATCTGCATTAGTGAGATTGGCATCTTCCAAATCGGCTCTTTGAAAATTTGCCCCCTTCAGATTTGCCCCAGTCAGATTTGCTTCTTCTAAATCAGCATTTGTTAGATTAGCTCCGCTCAGATTGGCATTGCTTAAGTTGGCTTTTTCTAAGTCAGCACCCGTTAAATTCGCGTTACTCAAGTTAACACCGCTCAAATCAGCCCTTTCCAATTTTGCACCCTGAAGATCGCAACCTGGACATTCGCGGGTTGACAGCAACCGAGTTACTGCATCATTGCTACTTGTATTTTGAACGTTGGAGGAAGAGTACTTGCTTGGGGTATCTCTGGTCTAGCACATCCAAGAATTATGCTTGAAGATATTAGGGCGATCGCACTTGTAACTGTGTTTCCTTGTCGTTGCAACATCATGGGATTTGAGAAAAATTTGTTACTTTTTGTCCTACGTATATACTGATCGTAATCAAACATGATGCTGTGAATCTTCTTTCTCAAGGATGATTAGATGGAAGATGTTTGATACGAGTATTTATTGCAACCGAAATCTTTTGCTCACCCACAACAGTACTGGAACTGCTGCTAGTTGTGTCACAAAGGAGAATATAACTAGTCCCATTACCGAATGATCGTATAACACACCCATGAGAGTACTGCCCACAAACCAAGCTAAACCATAGCAAAGGTAAAAAATTCCAAAGGCAGAACCTCGTCTATCCATAGGCACCATTGCGGCTACCGCAGCTTTTAAGATGGATTCTTGTGCTCCCATACCCACCCCCCATAGTCCCATACCCAGTAAGGCTAGTTGAGAATTTCCCAGAAATGATAGTGGAGCAAAAAAGGCTGCAATGATTACTGCACCTGCGATCGCTACTACTTGATTACGGTCAAACCATCGCCCAAGTAAAAGGGCAGCGATCGCATCAGTTGCCATCGCCACCGCATAAAATAGGGGGATGGTACTATTCTGCATTAGCCCAATTTGCTGAAAGTGAAATGCAATTAGGGGAAAGTCGGCATATCCACAAGCAATTAACGCGACGGCGACAAGATAAATCCAGAACAGACGGGGTAATCCTTCGCTTGTGAATTCCATCGTTCTAGATTCAAATTCGCGGGGGTTAGGATAGATTTTCTGGGTAATCAGCAGAATTACTAACCCTACTAATGCGGGAATTACAAGAGTTGCAAAAGCCACCTGATACCCTTTTTGCCATGAGAGTATCGCCCACACCAGTAAAGGCCCGCCTACCGCTCCCACCTGATCTAGTGCTTCGTGTAAACCAAAACCCAATCCTCTACCAACTTGACTTGCAGCGTGAGACAGTAAAACATCTCTTGGTGGGCTGCGTACAGCTCTACCAGTTCGTTCGACAATTAGCAGTGCCGCAGCTGTTTCCCAACGTCCAGTTAAAGCCAATAATGGGATTGCACCAGTGTTGAGAATATATCCTAGAGTTGTAATCCCCCAAAACTTTTGGGTTTTGTCGCTGATATAACCAATAAATAAGCGCAAAGCCAAACCAATAGACTCACCTGCGCCTGCTACAAATCCCACAACTGCGCCACTTGCACCTAAGACTCCTAAATAAACTCCAGCAATACTGCGTCCTCCTTCATAGGTAGCATCAGCACAAAGACTAACAATACCCAGCAAGATGACGAATTTCAGGGCGTTGGTTCGATTTTTCATTGGTTGGTAGTGATAATTGCACGGGAATAACCCCCATCTCCCATTGCACTGGTCTTAGTGAATGCAGGTAAAAAGGGGTTAAATCAGGATTGGGGAAGTATTTTATTGCTAAATACTAAACCTGAAAATATTTAAGCTTTTTTGAAAACTATTGTCAATTACCCCAGATAATTCCCTGCTAATCTCCGTGCAAAGATAATTGTGGACTGAGTACCAAGAAACAGAAATCTACTTAAAACCCTAACAATTAAAAGGATTTGTGATTGAATGCAGTCGCCATAGTCGAAGATAAAGTTTTGCGTCTTGGTGTTGTTGCCATTCCATCCAAGCCATTACCCATTGAAGTTTAGTATGTAATAAGAGCCAATACCAAAGGCGATCGCTCCAATTATCTAAATCCTGGGGTAGTTTGACATCTAAGCGCAATAACCGGATGGCGTGGGTAGCAGCAGATTTTTCAGCATTTCTGGACAGAATGAGCAATAATTCTTGTTTATCTGCCGAAATTTCTCGTTCAGCCAAAGCTTGATAAAGGTGGAATGCAAATCGTTGATGACGATAACTGCGTTGCAATCCAACGCATAAAAGCGATCGCTTGATATTTTTGTTCATAAAATTTACCTTTTTAATGGAGAGTAAATTGCTGAACCACAAGCCTGTTAATAATTTCAAATTGAATCTGACAAACTACCATCAATTGAGAGCGATCGCTTGCCCCTATCTTATCCAATCAGCACTCACTTTATTTGTATATCCCACGTCGTCCTTGTCCCATAAAGACCACAACAACTAAATAAATCAAAGCATAGTAAGCTACAAAAGTGACAACGACAGCTGCTATTGCTTGAAAAAGTGACATCACAAATTCCTCCTTGATTTTCCATTCATATATGCGTTCGTAGTGAGGACTTTAGTCCTGAAAATACTCAAGCACTAAAGTGCTGACTACGAACTGAAGACTTACAGCCATTTGCCAAAGATGCGGATGTACCACAATTTAATAGCTTGAGTTAATAAACAATAAGCTCCGAGAATTGCCCATAACCAACCAAAGTAGCGCATGGGTAAAGGAACCATCCCTAAAGCAGCACCCAAGGGTGTGAAGGGAATCACCATGCCAATGGCAATAATGATGCCAGTCAAAAGCAATACAGGTAGGGAAGCGGTACTTTGCAGGAACGGCCAGCGCGATGTGCGAATCATGTGGACAATTAAGGTTTGGGAGAGCAACCCTTCCACAAACCAACCAGAGTTGAAAAGTTGGACTTCTTCAGGTGTATTTGCATCAAATACAAACCACATGACAATGAAAGTAACGTAATCAAAAATCGAACTCACAGGGCCGATGAACAACATGAATCGTCCAATGTTGGGAACATTCCACTTTTGGGGTTTCTTGAGGAAGTCTTTATCAACGTTGTCAAAGGGGATGGTGATTTGGGAAATATCGTAAAGTAGATTTTGCGTCAATAATTGGATGGGTTGCATGGGTAAAAAAGGCAGGAAAGCACTTGACCCCATGACACTGAAAACGTTGCCAAAGTTGGAACTAGCAGTCATATTCAGGTATTTGAGGATGTTAGCAAAGGTGCGGCGACCTTCAATCACACCTCTCTCCAACACCATGAGATTCTTCTCTAGCAGAATAATATCAGCCGATTCTTTAGCGATATCCACCGCCGTATCAACGGAAATTCCCACATCGGCATCACGCAAGGCTGCGGCATCATTGATCCCATCACCCATATAGCCCACAGTATGACCTTTACTTCTCAAGACTCGGATAATCTGAGCTTTTTGGATGGGCGACATTTTGGCAAATACAGTAGTAGTGTCTACCATATCTGCCAGTTGCTCATCGCTCATCTTTTCCATTTGGCTGCCCAAGAGGATACCATCAATCTGTAAGTCTACTTCTTGGCAGATTTTGCGAGTCACAATGTCGTTGTCACCAGTAATGATTTTGACAGCCACACCATGCTCTTGCAGTGCCATAATGGCTTGGGATGCACTATCTTTGGGTGGGTCGAGAAAGGCAAGATAGCCAACTAAAATTAAGTCGCACTCGTCTTTAGCTCCGTAGGTGGGGATGGTATCTTGGGGGATGGGTATTTCTTTGTAGGCAACGGCAATTACTCGGAAACCGTCTTCGTTTAATTGTTGTGTGACTCGCATTCCATCTGCTCGGACAAATTCATTCATGCGGGTGATTGCACCTTGATATTTGGCATGAGAGCAGATATTAAAGATTTCCTCAACTGCACCTTTGCAAATCAAAATGTGCTTGTTATGTGATGGATTCAGTTCTTCCACCACAACAGACATCCGCCGCCGCACAAAGTCGAAGGGAATTTCATCAACTTTGGTATAACCTTCAGAAGGTCTTAACTTGGTATTGAGTTCTACGTGTTCCAGTACAGCGACATCGAGGAGATTTTTCAACCCAGTTTGGTAGTAGCTGTTGAGGTAGCCGTATTGCAGAGGTTCATGGCTTTCGTAACCGTGTAAATCTATATGCCGTTCCAAGATGATTTTATCTTGGGTCAGTGTCCCAGTTTTATCAGTACACAGCACATCCATTGCCCCAAAGTTTTGGATAGCGTTGAGGCGTTTGACGACTACTTTCTGATTTGCCATCGCTACAGATCCTTTGGCGAGGTTAGCGGTGACAATCATCGGTAGCATTTCGGGAGTTAAACCGACGGCGACGGAAACGCCGAATAAGAAAGCATCGAACCAATTTCCTTTAGTGATGCCATTGATGAGGAAGACAATGGGAACCATCACTGCCATGAATCCAATCAGTAGCCAGCTAACTCGATTCACGCCTTGTTCAAAGCTGGTGAGGACGCGCTTACCGACGATATTTTTCGCTAGAGAACCGAAGTAAGTGCGATCGCCTGTAGCCACAACTACGGCAATGGCTGTACCACTAATCACATTTGTACCCATGAAGCAGATGGTGGGAGAGTCGAGAAAGCTTACCTGGTCTTGGACTACAACATCTGCCCGTTTCTCCACCACAGCACCCAAGGTATCATATTTTTCTACGGGTAAGGATTCGCCAGTCAGTACGGCTTGACTGACAAACAAATCTTTAGAAGAAAGTAGCCGCACGTCGGCGGGAATCATATCTCCTGCTGCTAGGTGAATAATGTCTCCAGGGACTAATTCGTTAATGGGGATTTCTCGTTGTTCTCCTGGGTTGTCTAAACGATTGCGACGTTTCACTGTGGCTGTGGTGCTAACCAATGCTTTGAGTTTCTCGGCTGCTTGGGTAGAACGATACTCCTGCACAAACCGCAACACCCCACTAACCACAACCATGATGGTGAGGATTATCGTCGCTTCCACGTCTTCCGTCAGATAGGAAACAACCGCTAACCCAATCAGGATATAGACAAAGGGATTATTAAAGGATTGCAGTAGTTGTCCATACAAAGTAGGGGGTTTCTCATGGCTAACTTCGTTTTTACCAAACTTTTTCAGGCGAGATAAAGCATCATTTTCCACCAAGCCTTGTTTGTTACTATTCAGGGTTCGCAGCACTTGGTCAATACTTGTAGCCGATTCTTCTACTACCCGCATTGATAGCCGCATTTGTTCGGTGTGAGAACGCTGGTTTCTGGTAGCTTTGGTCATGATTCACCTCCAGGTTTTTAGTTAATTTTTGATGATACGAGTTTTAGGATATTTATTTGCCTGCTTAATTGATGCTTTAACTAACTCAGTCACAAAATATTCCAGCAAAATTGGTAAGGCTTTCTCTACCAAAATTTCTAACAGCTTTTCACTGCTACATAGGAGAAATTTGTACATTTTCCTCATCTCCTTTACTGATATCAAAACATCACAAAATAGCGCAGTTATTTCGACTAATTTTCCAATTTCAATAAGAGAAAATTAGCCTTTACTTACACTGCAAGGGAGATTAATTCCAATCAAAATTTTGGCAATGCAAAACAACCAAAATCGAGTTTTGGTTTTGCTGCAATTGCAATTCAATAACTTAATTGCAAATTGCGAATTGGTACGACTCTATGGGAAAACTACACCAACAGTAGAGACGTAGCAATACTACATCTCTAGAAAATTATTTAGATAACCTAATTAGTCGCAGCCTATATTTGGCTAGTCTTATTCAATAAGACAGCTAAAAACCTATGCTATGAGACTATTCTGTTGAAAATAAGCTTTTCATAGTTCATCTCCTTTCTGTGCAGTTGCCTCACCCAGTGGCAACCAGAGATGAACCGGAGACTCAATAATAAGTCTATAAGGGCGGATTCATCGCAGCGATCGCCAACTTGAACTGAGCAGGTTCTGGGTAAGGGTCTTCGTCTGACACCATAGTTTCTTTAGTAGTCACCTGATGGCTACTACTACCAGAAGCTTCCATTTAACTTTTCTCCTAACTAAATTGTGAGATAATTATGAGTTGACAGCCAATACAATCTGTGTATGCTTGTGCAACCTAAGAAACAAGCATAGTTCTAAAAAAAAATTAAGTCAATACTTGTGAGTAGAAAAATCTTCCTCCTTGATAGGACTCATATTTGATGTTTTCTATTGCCTATTGCCTGCTCTCTACCCCTACGAGTTGTTCCTGAATCAAATCGGATTCCTGTAGACAATATTGATTTGCTTTTACAAATGGTATTTTGTTTCTGCTAAGTGATACAATCGCCGCCAGAATAAGCGATTAAAACCAACCACATATAAACTCATCATCCCAATGCCCAAGGTGATGCGAGGCCAGTCACCTGCTTCAGTTGCTTGGGCAATGTATGCTCCTAACCCTGTTGCTGTTAAGGTGGTTTGTCCCCAACTAACAATCTCAGAGACAATGCTGGCGTTCCAAGCTCCGCCACTAGCAGTTATACCACCTGTCACCCAAGAAGAGAAAATGCCGGGGATAATTAATTTCTGCCATAATTTCCAGCCATGTAAGCCTACATTTTTTGCCATTTCCCGCAAATCCGTAGGTATGCTCATAGCTCCAGCGATGGAATTAAAGAGAATGTACCATTGTGCGCCTAGAGACATCAACAAAATACTACCGAAATCAATGCTGATGTTGGCACGAATGAAGAACAGGGTGGCAAAGGGAAAGATAAAGTTGGCGGGAAATGATGCCAAAAACTGCACTACAGGCTGTAATAGACGTGCTAATTTGGGGTTAAAGCCGATCGCTACACCAATGGGTGTCCAGATAACTGTGGTAATTACCAGTAATACCGACACTCGCACCAAGGTAAGTAATCCTAGCAAAAAGGCTTTAATGACTTCAGCTAAACCCACTGTGGTAAGAATAAAGTGCAATCCGGTAATTAAAAGTGCACCAATCAATACTAATAAAACAAAGTTGTAGAGGCGATCGCTCAATACTTGCTCATTTTCATCTACATTCTGGATGGGACGCGGTGGAGTCAAAGATGACAGTAGGCGGTTAATCGCTTCACCCACTGGTGTCAACCCCTGAGCCATTAAACTGGGAAGTCGAGCAGTTTTGATTAAATCCAAAAGCCAAGACTCTGGCGCTTGGGCGGCTGCACTCGTCTCTAAGCGAAACTTATCTGACCAAGCAATCAACGGTCGCCAGAACAGTTGATCTACCAATAAAATTACTACAGCAATGGTCAGTAATGCCCAACCTAAAGCGGGTAAGTCTTCCTTGGCAATAGCAGCTGCCACATAAGAACCCAGTCCCGGCAAGGTATAATCTCGGTTCAAGACGCTGATAGCTTCACTCGCGGCGACAAAAAACCAGCCGCCGCCAAAACTCATCATGGCGTTCCACAACAATCCAATCATTGCTAAAGGTACTTCTAATTTGGTGAATCTTTGCCATCCTGATAAGCGATAAAGTCTTGCTGCTTCATCAAGTTCTGGCGGTACGGTTCTTAGGGATTGGTAAAATGAAAAGGTCATATTCCAGACTTGGCTGGTAAAAATCGCAAAAATCGAAGCGGCTTCTAATCCTAATAAACTACCAGGAAACAAAGCAATAAATCCCGTTACCGTAATTGATAAAAAGCCCAAGACGGGAACTGATTGTAAAATATCTAATAAAGGAATTAATACTTGCTCTGCTCGCCGATTTTTGGACGCAATGTAGCCATAGATTAAGGTAAACAAAGTCGAGAAAAATAGGGCTATAAACATTCTTAAGGTTGAACGCCCTGCATAGTATGGCAAATTAACTGGATCTAAGCTGACACTGGGTACAACATCTGGTGGTACAAAACTGATCAGTGTGTCTGCACCAACGCGGGCAATGAGTCCTAATAATACTAATGTACCGAGAATTAAAGCAACGTCAGCTAAACCAAATGGTAAGCGTCGCAGAGCTTCTGGTGAGGGAAAAGTCCGCCTCAGCATGATATTAGCTCCTTTTTTAAGTAAGCATTCTTGTTCGTTATATCAATATCACATTACTTTGAGCTTCTACAAGTATCTGCTTATTTACTAGATGTATGATATTTTTTTGAATAAGTAAGCTCCAAAAAATTGAGCTTATTTTTTATTACTAGTACGTCAGGATAAAAACAAAGTTACAATTTAGAATAATTAGAAATCTGAATAGGTAAATATTTTTATTTTGATATTTTCCTGGATTGACTGCAAGATTTTTCAGCCTGATACCCCTATTGACTTGCACCAATTTGTACGGAAATAGCCTCAAATCATTGATAAATCAACGTTTTACCATTATTCAGGAGACCCTATATTATTTTTCCTAAAAAAATTCCTATTTCTATACTAATAAACCCCAACAATGGAGTACCTAACCAGTACAATAAGCTGATGTGCGGCTAAATTATATAAGCCAAAAATGCAAAATTATTGTAGTGCGGGATCTTGCCCGCGTCTTATATACAAATTAGATGCGTCGCAGCTTAATGCAGTTTTATATAGGAATCCGGTTTGATTAATGAACATACTTGTCTAGGGAGGGAACAGGGAACAGGGAACAGGGAACACATGAGTGTACTGAGATTTGTTCAGAAATCAAATATGAGTCCTATAGTCTCTAGTGTGTAAGAGATTCAAGGAAATGCTGTCCCGAACCAACGCCCAAACCATAAAGTTAGGTAATAGCGACTCAGCGCACCGGGAACTGCTCCCAAGCTAATCACGATGGGAATATAAATAGCAGAGTTCATGCTTTGGCTAATTCCTGTAATTGCAGAATCTTCAAAGCGCGGTAGGTTGTCTCAATGTCGGGTAAGGCGACAGGCGCACGAGCAAAGCCTCCCTTTGCCATCTGGCACATGAGTACGAATTGCATGGCCGATTCGAGATAAAAAATTTCCAAGTTTAATAACATACTGGCAAATATACCAGCGTAGACTACATCCATGTTTGTGGATAGACTATCAATTGTGTTACTAAAACCGGTTTCCTGCACCTGGAGTTGCTGAATGAAGTTGCGAGTCTCATGCAATTGTGCCAGGTCATAGTCTAGTTCTCGTAGAACAGCCAGACTCCAATAGGTTTCAATTAAATTGGGTGGGATACCAAAGCCACCGCTATCATGCTGAAGTCTGAAAACAAACTCTAGGATAGGTTGCTTTTGTGGTAAATCTTTGCAAATCTTCTTTGTGCGAATTTTACGCAATAACCATTGTTGAGTGATGTCCGTTGTGTTTGGGTTGGTTGCCTTTGGTAATGTCATCTTAAATTGGGCGATCGCCTGTTGCCACTCGTTCACTGAGTCGGTTACACCTAGTCGATACAGAGTATAAAGGGGAAAATACAAATAATTGAAGGCTGCTTGAGAAATGCTACCATGAGGCGAAATGTCAAAGTTTTTCTGGACTTGATTCAACACAGAGTGCAGGTAATCGCATATCTGGTGGCGATTAGGGGGTTCTAATCCTAAAGTTTGCAATGCGGCAACGGCAAAAAAAGTGTCGCTAGGATTAGGTTCTTCTAGGTATTCCATTTTGTAAGCACAGAAACCACCGTTAGCACACTGCTTACTATGTATATATGCTACGGCACTAGCAATCGCTGATTTGATTTGTTGTGTTTTCATCAGATGCGGGAAGTGTCAAGGCTTTTTAAAGTTCTGCCAACCTGCGTAGACTGCTTTGTTGCCCAGTTCTTCTTCAATCCGAAGCAACTGATTATATTTTGCTACCCGTTCACCCCGACAGGGCGCACCAGTTTTGAGTTGCCCAGCCATCGTTGCCACAGCCAGATCGGCAATGAAATCATCGGTGGTTTCACCAGAACGGTGGCTAATGTAGACTGTATAACCACCAGAACGAGCCGTGTTAATTGCTGCCAGTGTTTCAGTAATACTACCAATTTGATTGACTTTAATCAAAGAGGCATTACCTACACCTTTGTCAATCGCTTCTTGAATGATTTTCGGGTTGGTACAAAAAATATCATCTCCCACCAATTGAATGCGATCGCCCAATCGTTTGGTTAATTCTTGCCAGCCTTGCCAATCTTGTTCTCCCAAACCATCCTCTAGGGAAATAATCGGGTACTGGTTGACCCAACTTTCCCATAAATCAATCATCTGTGATGAATTTTTCTGGCTTTGATCTGACTTAAAGAATTCGTAATATCCTCCTTCTCGCCAAAGTTCACTGGTTGCCGGATCGAGGGCGATCGCTAATTCCTCGCCGGATTTGTATCCAGCTTTTTCAATGCCCTCTAGAATCAGTTCCACCGCTTCTACATTTGCCTTGAGATCGGGAGCAAAGCCGCCTTCATCGCCTATGCCAGTGCTGTACCCCTTCTGTTTGAGGATTGATTTCAGTGCATGATAGACTTCAGTTCCCATTTGCAATGCTTGGGCAAAGCTAGTAGCACCAACGGGAACTAGCTTATATTCTTGAAAATCAACGCTATTGTCAGCGTGCGCTCCACCATTGAGAATATTAAAGCAGGGAGTGGGCAGTAAGGTTGCTGCTTCACCACCGAGATAACGAAAGACAGATAAATTTTCAGAAGTAGCCGCAGCACGGGCAACGGCCATAGAAACGCCCAGAATCGCGTTTGCACCTAGCTGGGATTTGTTTTCCGTGCCGTCTAATTCCAGCATTGTTTGGTCGATGGCTGCTTGATTGGTGGCATCTGCACCTTTCAAGGCTGTGGCGATCGCACCTTTGACATTGGCAACTGCTTTTTTTACCCCTTTGCCACCGTAACGTTTGGGGTCTGCATCTCTCAACTCTACCGCCTCACGAATTCCCGTCGATGCCCCAGAAGGAACAGCCGCCCTACCTTTGCTACCATCTGTCAATACAACATCAACTTCCACAGTAGGATTACCGCGAGAGTCTAGAATTTCTCTGGCTGTGATGGATGCGATCGCTGTCATATCTAATCTCCCCAAATTTTTCGCTCTCCAAATAAATGCTATGTCATAATAAGAGTATCGGTGATGAAACTCACCATTTGGTTTTTCCAGAGAACCACCTCCGGGCTGATAGTTTCTAGCTCTCACTTCAATCAACAATCTGTGCAAAGCAGATTATTAAAGCTAGAAATTTCTGTGCCGTACCAGGAGGAAAAATGTTTCACAAAATTTTAGTTGCATTAGATCATTCCAGCCTGAGCAATCAAGTGTTTAAGCAAGCTTTAGCGAAGACCAATAATGCTTCTCTCATGCTACTACATCTACTGTCCCCAACAGCAGAAGGGTATCCAGTGCCAACCGCACCCGATAAATATACGGAGGAACTGGGCAACTTGATGAGTCTTTACCTGCATCAATGGGAAGTCTATCACAAAGAAGGACTAGATTTTTTGCGATCGCACGCTGTCTAAGCCACCTCTAGTGGCATCAGCACCGAGTATATTCAGGGTCAAGGAAGTTCTGGTAAGCGAATTTGTGAACTAGCCCGTACCTGTCAAATCTGATGCTTTTATATTGCTTTTCGCAGAAACAGAAAAACTTAAAAGTGATTTATCTACAGTCAAATACTGCCTGCTGATCGAGGAAAATTGTATTCAAATCCAAGCTACAAGTATTGGTAATAAAGATTATTTGGGAGCTTTTTATTAAACTTGTAACAGTCTCTCTTTTCACAATGAATCACATCTTACCGTCTCAAACCAATTACACCCTCTAAGTCAGCACCTTGGAAGTTTGCGCCTGTGACATCTGCATTAGTTAGGTTAGCATCTTCTAAATCAGCTCTTTGAAAATTTGCTCCCCTGAGATTTGCCCCTGTCAAGTTTGCTTCTTCTAAATCAGCGTTGGTTAAGTTAGCTCCACTCAAATTAGCATTGCTGAGGTTAGCTTTTTCCAAGTCAGCGTTCGTTAAATTAGCGTTGCTTAAATTCACACCGTTTAAGTCAGCCCTTTCCAATTTTACACCTTGAAGATCGCAACCTGAGCATTCGCGGGTGGAAAGCAAACGATTTACGGCATCATTGTTAGTTGTATTTTGAGCAAACGTTTGAGTTGCTGTTTGTTCAGAGTTAGTTGGAGGAAGAACTGTTGCTTGGGGTTGCTCTGCTCTAGCGCATCCGAATATTAAGCTGGAAGATAGTAGAGCGATCGCACTTGCAAATCTGCTTCCTTGTAGTTTCAAAATCATGAGTATACAAGCAATATTTTTTACTGTTTTTTTCTACGTAATGAACCATCTTAACAGACCTAAGCTTGTAAATCTTCTTCCTGAAGGATGATGGGCAGGATTGGTCTTTTGGATGAGTATTTATTAGTACAACTGATTCTGGCACAAATTTCTGAGAGAGAATCATGTCTGCATTATTCTGTCTATCTCAGCTTGAGCTTCCTCACGAATTACCACAGCAGGATGTTCTAACAATAGTTTGAGAGCCGTTTCTTTTTCAGAACTGTTTGAGATTTTTCTCAGGCTTCTAATAATTTCCATCGCTTGCCAAACATCGATGGAATGTGCAAAAGCACACTCGGCTAGAGGTATAGCAGCCTTGGGATTACGTTGATTTCCCAGTGTGAGAATACACCCCATCCGCGCCTCCGGATTAGGATGCTTGAGGGAATGGACTAGACGCTCAAAATAATCATGGTTTTTCTCCCATTCTTCAATATTGATGCCACAAGCTGGACAAACCTTTACCTCTTGCTCAATTTCAACGAAGCAAGCCGGACAATAATAAGCGTGGTCTACCATAATTTCACCCTACTTATTTTTTCTCAATTACTCTGGAGCAGAGAAACCTGAAATTGCTCCCGATAATCTCTTAGTTGTAGAAATGCTTTTATGCCACCTCCATCAGCTTTTCAATAATTTTTAGCTTTGAAGACTTTTGCGATCGCCAAAAGTCATCTGAAGAGTTGAGCTAGAAACTATTAGCCGAGTGGCGGTTCTCTGGAAATGCCAGAAGGTGAGTTTCATCACCTTTAACATCTTACTATATTTTGGTTGCCCAGGATTACAACCAGAACATGGCAAGCAGAAAGACTGGGTAAGCTCCCACCAAGAACCAGCCAGCCTTTTGAGTGATTTGCTTGGTTGGTGTTGCTAACACAATCACTAAAACCAGAGCCAGAAGCATAGCAATCGCTGGTTTATGCAACAGCGTGGCATCAGTAATATTGAGAGGACGAATCACGGCCGCCGCACCCAAAGTCATCGTGACGTTATAGGCAAATGAACCCACCACTCCCGCAATCACAACCTCTGTGGCTCCTTTACGTGCTGCCGACCAGCAGAGGATCACTAACTCAAATGCCGTAGCAAAGCCGACCACAGTTAGCGATAGAGTAGTTTGGGTGGCTTCCACATTGGTAATCTGGCGTACTGCCTCCACCAACATCAACGAGCCAATCGTCATGGCTGCTAAACCTGCCACCACCAGTAGCAATTCTTTGCCAACTCGACCTCTATTCTTGCTGATTTCTTCCTGTGCCAGTCCTGCGGCAGCTTCCTCAATCACTTCTGTTTCTCCCATTGCAGGAGGCTGTCGTTCTACTATCCAAATCATACCGAGATAGAGAATATAGAGTGCCAGTAGAATCGCGCCTTCAATCCTTGTCACCTGTCCATCCCAAATAAACCCAACGGCTGCAACCCCTATAGGGAAGCCAAACAGGGCATAGCGCATCACTTGTTTGCCAAACGGTAGGGGAGCAATGATCGCCCCAACACCCAATGCCACTAAACACACGGCAATATTCGCCCCAATCACATCTCCAAAAGCGATCGCCGGGGCATCTTTTAAGGTGGCTGCGATGGTAGTTGCCAGTTCTTCCGGTTCTGCTCCTGCCAGCAACAATGCCAGTGCAAAACTACTTATCTGCAACCGCACGGCGGCTTCTCCTAAATGCTTGGCAAAGGTTTCTGCACCCCAGACGATGGCAGCCACTCCCGCAATAATCGCCAATATCCACAAGGCAATCACAGACTCTCCTCCTCGCAATTATCCATCAATGAAATCAGCCGAGAGAACCAGTAGACAATTTCTGGGTCACAGTACGTTGTCAGTCGGGCAATTTCTCTAGCAAGCTGGAATGCCTTCTCACCTTTAGGATGATTCAATAATCCTGCATGGTTGAGCAGGGCAGTTTTCAAATCACCGCAGTAAGACGGTAGACGCTGACCTTCACTGCGGCACATGGAATTGAGAACAGGACTCCAATCAATCCCGCTCGCGGTAAAACTCGAATTCATAAAGTTCCTCGTAATTCTCTACTGTTAAGGTTGAATTACTAACGCAACACTTGTTACATTTAAACCATAGTAACATACTTTTATAAATGCAACATCTGTTGCATTTAATTCTGCAAATCAGAACTATGAGAATTCTTATGAACCAAAAATTTTGGAACTTGCTGATATATCGTGTACCAGCTCAACCTTCAACAAAACGAGTCTATATATGGCGTAAGCTCAAAGGATGGGGAGGACTTTACCTGCAACAGTCAGTCTGTGTTCTGCCTCAGAGGGAAGATTTACAGCATCAGATGGAAGAGTTAAAGGCAGACATTTTAGAAAGTGGAGGTGAAGCGGACTTACTAACTGTGGCAATTGACAATACTGAGCAAAACGCCATGCTGATTGAGCGATTTCAGCAGCAAGCAGCCCAAGAATACCAGGAGTTTTTAGGGCGTTGCCAAGATTTTCACAAGGAATTGAGCCATGAACGGGAAATAAAGAATCTTACCTTTGCAGAATTGGATGAAAATGAAGTGGAATTGGCAAAGCTCCGCTCCTGGCTGCCTAAGATTCGGGAACGCGATTTATTTGAGGCTCCGGGGAAATATACGCAAGCAATGGAGGCTCTAAGCGCCTGTGAGCAAGACTTCCAGGTTTTCAGCCAGCAGGTTTATGAGACTCAGCCAACAGACTTTGATAATTTTCTCGAAATCTGAAATTATATTATGTGAATCACCCTATTTTGCAATTTAATTTCCACCTCTGCAAACCCACGCTTGCGGGAGCCAAATTTCTCTGCCAAACCCAACAACGCCGCCATCACAATTGACATTCCTGCAATCATCAAGGGGCTTTCTAACTCTACATTAAAAGTCTTGAGTAATAAACCCGCTAGTAATGCGGGAAATACCCCAATCCCAATCCCCACAAATATTTTCCACCTTCTCAAGCAGGCTGGATTCACTCACAACAGCATTAGAGGCTGTTTGCATCACATAATTTACAAACAATAAAAAATCTCCACCTGTGACAAACATTATCCTCATTCACCAAACTCCAAAAACGATTGCGTCAGTTGATTAATTTTTAATTAGAGCAAGATCAAGGATCAAGTATAGATGTTCTGTCGATGTAGTAGGGGAGGCGATCGCCTCCGGCACTGGCGTAGCCAATCGCCTAATTAGGCAATCAACGTCTATTCTTGCTCCGACGACGAATCACCCATTTCTTAAGTTCAAGTCTCTAGAGTTGCTTCCTTTGTGCAAGCATTCTGTCATAATGTCAGTTATCCCTGCTACAGAATCTCAAACTACATTCGTGTATCAATATCAACTAACAACTTGTTGCACAAGTATTCACTGTTAGTTTCCAAAAACACATGAAAATCAAAAGACGATACTTTGTCTTGTCCAGCCTCATAGCAGTTCTAGTGGCATCGTGGGGATTGCTCCTCAATACAGCACCAGCAACTCAAACGCTAATAGCTCAAAGACCAGTCACACTAACTGTATCTGCTGCGGCTGACCTCAACTATGTGTTTAAAGAAATCGGTGCTTTATGGGAAAAAGAAACAGGAAACAAAGTTACCTTTAACTTTGGTTCTACAGGACAACTAGCGCAACAAATTGAACGAGGCGCACCAGTAGATTTATTTGCGGCTGCTAATAAGTCATTTGTGGAAGACCTTGACAAAAAAGGGTTAATAGTATCCAATACTAAAGCTTTGTATGGACGGGGACGGATTACTGTCTGGACAAGAGAAGACAGTAAACTTAACCCCAAAGATATTAGAGAGTTAACCAAACCGGAATATAAGAGAGTAGCGATCGCTAATCCGGATCATGCTCCCTACGGTATCGCTGCTAAAGAAGCATTTCAGTCAGTAGGTATCTGGGATGCAATCAAGCCAAAACTGGTACTGGGTGAGAATATCCGCCAAACTCAACAGTATGTAGAAACTGGTAACGTTGATGTCGGTATCGTGGCTTTATCTTTAAGCGTCAACAAGCCAGGAAAATGGGAGCTAATTCCGGAAAACCTACACAAACCCATTGACCAAATGTTGGCTGTAGTTGAGAAAAGTCGCCATCAACAACAAGCCAAACAGTTTGCCCAATTTATTAACGGTTTCAAAGGAAGACCGTTGATGAAGAAATATGGCTTCGTCTTACCAGGAGAAACAGCAAATTAATGGATTGGTTTCCTTATATATTGTCATTGCAAGTCACAGCACTAGCTACAGTGTTGCTGTTAATTCTTGGTCTGGGACTGGCAATTTTTTTAGCTCGTGTTCGTTTTCCAGGGGAATTAGTCATCTCTACAGTGCTGAACTTACCCTTGGTACTACCTCCTAGCGTCGTTGGTTTTTACCTATTGTTAGCATTAGGTCGTGGTAGTCCGATACGAGAATGGTTCGATATAGATATTTTATTCACATGGCAAGCAGCTGCGATCGCTAGTGCCATAGTTGCATTACCTCTAATTGTGGAAGCAGCTAGAGCCGCAATTTTAGATGTCAACCCCGAACTAGAAGCAGCAGCACGCACCCTGGGAGACTCAGAAATCAAGGTATTATGGCGAATTACCCTACCTTTAGCTCGTTCGGGAATTTTGGCAGGCTTTATTTTAGCAGTCGCCAGAGCTTTAGGTGAATTTGGTGCCACATTAATGGTTGCAGGGAACATCCCCGAACGCACCCAAACCTTACCTTTGGCTATTTATGATGCCGTGCAGAACCAAGAGTATGGCAAAGCCAACTTAATGGTGCTAGTAATGACCTTTTGGGCATTTTTGCTGCTGTTATGGGCGCGTCGTCTGGAAGAACGTAGGCGAAACAAAGCCTTCTAGTAGTTCACCACATCAACTTTGGTGAGTGAATAAGTTCGTAGTAAGGACTTTAGTCCTTGGCTTGAGGATTGTTAGCTCTGACTACGAACTCCGCATAGTTGTCTTAGCAGAATACTAGTGAACAAATAATCACAACGAACTTTCTTCAATTACGAATTACAAATTACGAATTAATTCTGATGCAGCTTTCAGTAGACATTCACAAACAACTAGCCAGTTATCCCCTAGAAGTGAAGTTTAACCTAGAGGGGCGAGTCCTGGGAATATTGGGAAGTTCTGGTTCTGGCAAAAGCATGACTTTACGTTGTATCGCTGGATTAGAAACTCCTAAGCGGGGTCGCATTGTCGTTAATGGAAGGGTTTTGTTTGACTCGAACAAACGAATTAACCTACCAATTCGCTTACGCCGTGTGGGGATTGTCTTTCAAAATTACGCTTTGTTTCCCCATTTGACAGTTGCCCAAAACATTACCTACGGGTTACAAGATTTATCTATTGCAGAACGTCAGCACCGTTTGAATGAACAAATTACCAAATTACAACTTTTTGGACTAGAGAATCGCTATCCACAGCAACTATCTGGCGGACAACAGCAGCGCGTAGCTTTAGCCAGGGCTTTAGCAGTAGAACCAGAAGTGTTGTTGTTAGATGAACCTTTTTCGGCTCTTGATACCTACCTGCGACACCAGTTGCAAGAACAAATGATTGAGACGTTGAGCAGTTATCAAGGGGTAACGTTATTTGTCACCCACAATTTAGAAGAAGCCTATGAGATTTGTGAACAACTGTTAGTTATGTCCCAAGGACAAGCGATCGCTTACGATCAAAAACAAGCTATTTTCGAGCGTCCAGCTACTTACACAGTCGCCCAACTAACTGGTTGTAAGAACTTTTCTAAGACAAGAGCAATTTCCCCCACACAAGTAGAAGCTATAGATTGGGGTTGTACTCTCAATGTGATTGAGCCAATTCCTGAATCTTTCGCTTATGTGGGAATCCGCGCCCATCATCTCACCTTTACCAGTGACTCCAATGCTGAAAACACCTTTCCCTGTTGGTTAGCTCACACACGGGAAACACCCCACAGGATGACGCTTTATCTCAAGCTAAATAGTCCGCCAACTCAATCAAACGATTACCATATCCAAGCGGAAGTATTCAAAGAAAAATGGTCAACTATCAAAGACCGTCCTTTCCCTTGGTATGTCAAATTAGATCCGCTTAATCTGTTTTTAATGGAAGCATAACACAATGGATATGACATCGAATCACAAACGCTTGTTTGCGGGGATGGCTTTATTTGCCGTCACTTTAGTCATCACAATTCTAACAGCAATTTATACATCCCCCACCCTAGCACAACAACAATTATCTCTGACTGTTTCATCAGCGATCGCACTTTCTGAACCATTACAGGAAATCAAACAAATCTACCAACGTCAACAACCCAATGTTAAACTTATCTACAATTTAGGTGCTTCTGGTGCTTTACAACAGCAAATTGAAAGTGGCGCGTCTGTAGATGTTTTTATCTCCGCAGCCCCAAAACAAATGGATGCTCTAGAAACCAAAGGACTTTTACTGGATAATACTCGTCGCAACTTGGTAACTAACCGCATTGTACTGATCGTACCAAAAGCCTCTAAAGGGATTTCTAGCCTCCAAGACTTGACAAAATCCCAAGTCAAAAGAATTGCCATTGGTAATCCGAAAAGTGTACCCATCGGCCAATATTCCGAAGAAATCTTTAAAAATGTCGGCATTACAGAGAAAATCAAATCTAGGCTTGTATTTGGTAACACTGTGCGTCAAGTCTTAGGTTATGTCTCATCGGGCAACGTCGATGCTGGCATAGTCTGGGTTACTGATGCCAGAACATCAAAACAAGTCAAAGTAGTGCAGACAATACCAGAAAACTTGCACTCACCAGCTATTTTTCCTGTAGCAGTTATAAAAAATAGTCAAAATACTAATGCGGCTATTACTTACGTGCAGTTTTTATTTAGCAATACAGCCAAAAACATATTTACAAAATATGGATTTCGTATAGCTTCTTGATCACCTACGGTAAGCAAAAATCAACACAATTAGCAAGATAGAATTGAATTATGGCACAGGGTAAATCCGATAAATCTGCTCTCAAATTTATAGTGATCTTGGGTATAGTTAGCCTCTGTGCCGATGCTACCTACGAAGGTGCAAGAAGCATTACAGGCGCGTATTTAGGAGTTTTAGGGGCTAGTGGTTTTGTAGTTGGGTTAGTAGCAGGTTTAGGAGAATTAATTGGCTATTGTTTTCGTCTTTTCATTGGCTATCTCAGCGACCAAACCCGTAAATATTGGCGAATTACTACCATTGGTTATGCACTCAATACCGCAGTTGTACCACTCTTAGCCTTAGCGGGAACTTGGCAAATTGCGGCTTTGTTGATGATTGGTGAACGCACAGGCAAAGCAATTCGTACTCCGCCTAGAGATGTGCTACTGTCCCATGCTGCTTTGAGACTGGGAGGGGGTTTCGGATTTGGGCTACACGAAGCACTTGACCAAATCGGTGCAGTGATGGGGCCACTGGCTGTAGCGGCGGTAGTTTATTATCAAGGCGGGTATCAAGGCGGTTTTGCAATTCTAATCGTACCTGCGATAGTTGGGATGATTGTGCTGTTGATAGGACAGAGAATTTATCCAAATCCTCGTGATTTTGAACACCAAACTTCTGAACTAACTGGAAAGGGACTACCGCGAAAATTCTGGATTTATTTAGGGGCTGTAGGACTTATGGCTGCGGGTTTTGCAGATTTCCCCTTGATTGCCTATCATTTTCAAACTAAAGCCGTTGCCACAGGCAATACAATTCCCTTATTATATGCTTTAGCAATGGGAGTTGATGGAATTGCCGCACTGGTGTTTGGGCGTTTATTTGACCACTTTGGTATATCTATCTTAATTGTGGCAGCTGTTGTATCTTCCCTTTTTGCACCGTTAGTATTTTTGAGCAACATCAATCTTGCCTTGTTGGGAATTGTGTTGTGGGGTATAGGGATGGGAGCGCAAGAATCAATTTTAAAAGCCGCAGTTGCCGCAATGGTTCCCATTGAAAAACGTGGCTTTGCTTTTGGCATATTTAACACTGGCTATGGCTTGTCCTGGTTTTTGGGTAGTGCTTTGATGGGAATTTTGTACGATAGGTCAATCAACGCCCTGGTTGTATTTTCAATTATCATTCAGCTTGTTGCTGTACCGATTCTGGTGCTTGTTAATCGCCATGTATCTAGACCTTGAAAGCATTCAAAGCATCTAAATCAGCTATCCTTTGAAAATCTAGTAGTATTTTATTGTGGTCTCAAAACTTTTTTCTCTACGAGACACTCTGTGTTTGCAAAGCCTCTCGTAGAGAATAATATTAATTTCTCCTTTTGTGAAAAGAGCTAGCTCATTCAGGAAAAATTGCTAATTATTAATCAACACCAATCAACACATCAGTTGCCTTGACAATCGCATAGACTTCTTTACCTACTTCTAAACCCAGATTTTCGCAAGAAGACTTGGTAATAATCGAGGTAACTTCAACTCCAGGGGCAATCTCAATTACAATTTCTGCATTGACAGATCCAGGTGTAATTTGCTTCACCTTGCCCTTGAGAGAATTACGCGCACTAACTTTCATGTCTTACTCCTAAGTAATGAGGAAAGTACTATGTGTACTGACAGACAATATTTTACCCAAATTGAGCAAGTATATTAGCACAATGTAATGTATACCTGATTGAATCGGCTCTGAGATTGATTGCGGCAAGAACTGTTAGGCTAAGTTAAGTAAGGACATCACAGTAGAAAAACAATAATTAAGATTTAGTGAAACAGGAAGTTCTTCGTAATAACTTAAAACAAATCAGAACCCGCTTGGGTATGAACCAACAGGATTTGGCTAACTTAGCTGGGGTGACTCGTCAGACTATTAGTGGCGTAGAGTCAGGACAGTATGCTCCCTCGACCACAATTTCCTTACGTTTGGCGAAAGCTCTTGGTTGCCAAGTAGAAGACTTGTTTTGGCTAGAGGAAGATTTACCAGAAATTGAGGCTTTACCTGCTCAAAATTTACCAGTGGGGCAGGAATTGCGAGTAATTTTGGCACGGGTAGGGGGACGATGGGTGGCACATCCTCTAATTGGTACAGATGCCTTTCGCACTGAGATGATTCCTGCTGATGGTGCGGCAAATCACTTGTCTTTAATGGATACTGTTCTGGTCAAACTTTTAGATGACCCCAAAAAATTGTACAACACCGTAGTTTTGGCTGGTTGTTCGCCCGCACTTTCTCTATGGGCAAGAGCCGCCGAACGCTGGCACCCAGAATTACGGGTACACCTAACTTTCGCTAACAGTATGGCGGCCTTAGAACGCTTATGTCGGGGTGAAGTTCACATCGCGGGGATGCACCTATACTGTCCAGAAACAAGGGAGCATAATACGCCCTTTGTGTATCGTGTACTAAAAGATCGAGCAGCAGTGCTGATTAACCTTGGTGTTTGGGAAGAAGGACTTTTAGTACAACCGGGAAATCCCAAGCAATTAAAAACCATTGCTGACTTAGCACAACCTGGGGTGAGGATAGTTAACCGCGAACAGGGTTCTGGTAGTCGGGAGTTACTAGACAGGAAACTTCAAGAGGAAAAAATATCTTTTACTGCCGTACAAGGATTTAATCAAGTTGTTAGCGGACATCAAGATGTAGCATTGGCTGTAGCTACTGGAAAAGCCGATGCAGGCGTGAGTTCAGCATCCATCGCTACTGCTTTTGGACTAGAATTTATTCCCTTACATCAGTCACGATATGACTTAGTAATTCTCAAGCAATATTTAGAAGAAGCACCTGTACAACAATTACTCGGTACTTTGGGACATCGACAGGTGATTTCACAACTGCAAGCACTTGGTGGTTATGATACCAACTTGACGGGGGAGGTAGTAGCGACAGTAGAGGCTGGTAGAAATCGCGATCGCTGACCGAAGAAAGGCAGAAGGCAGAAATACAATTTTCGCCCCTGGCGAACGTCGAATGCGTGAGACAAATTCATTTCTAAATCAGCAATGTCATTACCCAAGCCTACTCTTAGCACGACGACGAATCACCCATTTCTCAAGTTCAATTGCCCAAAAACCAACGGTACTAATCGCCAAAGAGAGAACCAAGTCTCTAGTAGACAATGGCTGAGTTTGGAAAAGCGATCGCAGCCAAGGAATATACACAACTGCAAGTTGCAAAATAAAAGTCAACGCCACTGCCCCTAAAATGGGTTTGTTACTCCCAAGGCCAATGTTAAATAGCGAGTCGAGATTAGATCGCATCCCCAAAGCCAAGCTCATCCGAGAAAAAGCCAAGGTTACAAATACCATTGTTTGCCAATTAGCTTGGGCAGTTGACCAATACTCGTAGCCCAGCAGCAAAAACACAACCCCCATCAGTAGTCCTACCCAGATGATATCTCTCCCTACACCCCGACCAAAGATATTCTCATTGGGACGGTAGGGCGGGCGTTGCATGGTGTTACGTTCCGCAGGCTCAACGCTGAGTGCTAGTGCTAAAAGTCCATCTGCCAACAAGTTAATCCAGAGAATTTGCAAAGGTAGCAGAGGTAAGGGCATTGCCAATAGGGGAGCTAATAACATGATCCAGACACCACTGGCATTACCTGTCATGCTGTATTTAAGAAACTTGCGGATATTGTCGTAGATTACCCGTCCTTCTTCCACTGCCGCGACAATGGTAGCAAAGTTATCATCCAGTAGCACCATATCAGCCGCTTCTTTAGCAACATCAGTACCCGTAATCCCCATTGCCACACCAATGTCCGCTTTCTTCAGGGCTGGAGCATCATTGACACCATCGCCCGTCATGGAAACGATGTGTCCCCGGTCTTGCAGTGCCTCAATAATCTTCAATTTTTGCTGGGGAGACACACGAGCATACACTGAAACCGATTCTACACGGCTTTCCAATTCTGAAAGCGTCAACTGGTTTAACTGTTGACCTGTGAGGACTTGACCGTTGGAAATTCCCAGTTCTTCAGCAATGTGCTTTGCCGTTAGCGGATGATCGCCTGTAATCATTACCGGGCGAATTCCTGCTTGCTGACAAGTCTGCACAGCCATTCTCGCTTCGGGACGGATGGGGTCAATCATCCCGACGATGCCAATGAAAATCAAATTCTGTTCTATCTCTGCGGCAGCAATAGTCTCTGGTAATATTTCTAACAAACGACAGGCAACAACTAATACCCGTGTGCCTGTTGCGGCTAACTGATGATGAGCTGTTTCAATTCGTTCGCGCCATGTTGCATCAAGTAATTGGGTCTGTCCATTCACCCAAACTTCGTGACAAAGTTCTATGAGAATTGTGAAAGCTCCTTTGGTAAAGGCGATATAAGGATAATCTGCTAACCCCCAAAGGTCTGGATTCCTAGACTCATGAATTGTGGTCATACATTTGCGGTCTGAGTCGAAGGGAAGTTCCGCAATTCGGGGAAATTCCTGCTCTCGTTGGGCTTTTTGCATCCCAAAATGGGTAGCAGCAACTAAAAGGGCAATTTCTGTGGGATCTCCAAAAGAGTTGGCAGTATCTACTGCATCACGGCTAGACAGCATGGCATTGTTGCACAAGGTAACGGCTGTGAGGAGTAGATCCAGTGCAGGCTGTAAAGGTATAGGTTGCTGTGGGTTGGCTGGCAAATCAATATGCTGATCTGCTACATCTAGGACAACAACAGTCATGCGGTTCTGGGTCAGTGTGCCTGTTTTATCTGAGCAAATCGTGGTGACTGAACCAAGGGTTTCCACCGCAGGCAGTTTGCGAATCAGGGCGTGTCGTTTCAACATTCGCCGCGAGCCAATGGCTAGGGCTATCGTGACCACAGCAGGCAGCCCCTCTGGAATCACTGCTACTGCTAAACTAACCGCAGTCAGAATTAATACATTAATTGTCTCACCTCGTAGCCAGCCCAAGACTAAAATGATAGCGACTAGTCCCAGAGATGCGATCGCCAATTTCCGACCTAATTGATCTAGCCGCCGTTGTAAGGGAGTGGATTCTTGCTCTACGGTTTGCATGGCGTGGGCAATCTTACCCAACTCCGTGTTCATCCCCGTTTCTGTGACCACTGCCCGTCCTCGCCCGGAGGTGATGACTGTACCCATGTAAACCATATTATGGCGATCGCCTAATGCCAAATCAGCACCTTCTACAGGCAGGCTGTTCTTCTCAACAGATTCTGATTCTCCAGTAAAAGCAGATTCCTGCACTCTCAAATTAATGCTCTCCAGCAAACGGCAGTCCGCAGGTACTAAATCTCCAGCTTCTAACAGTATTAAATCCCCAGGCACTAATTTCCGGGCGATGATTTGTTCCCAATGCCCTTGACGACACACTCTAACTGTAGGCACAGCTAACTTTTTCAATGCTGCAAAGGCCATGCCGGCGCGATATTCTTGATTGAATCCTAAAAGGGCATTGAATACTACAATTGCTAAGATGGCGATCGTGTCTTTGTAGTCGCCCAAAATTCCGGAAATCACTGCTGCCACTATCAAGACAAGAACGGTTGTGGCAGTAAATTGCTCCCAAAGAATCTGCCAGGAAGTTTTACCAGGGCGTTCTGCTAACTCATTTACCCCAAACTGTGCCAGACGACGGTTGACTTCTTCTTGACTCAAACCGTAGAAGTCAATCGTGCCTAAGTTTTGTGCAACTTGTATTGCATCGATTTGGTGCCAGTTACTCATAAGCCTGGAAGATTAGTTATGGGTGCATGATGAACTACATTCACTGTTTCTTGAATGACAATGCCACCTACAACCATTTCCTGAAGTGAACTACCTACACTGACCTTGCGGTACAGTGTAGGCTTCCTGCCCAACAGAAAGCGCAGTAGTGGATTTCTTTCGTCCTCCCTTACTTCGACTTACATCTGGGCGACAGGCTTTATCCCCCGTTCCAGAGGTCAAAATTCGTAGTCCCTCATCTCTGAGGTTAATGCTTGCGTTGATATCCCTGTCATGCCTAGTTTGGCAGTTTTCACAAGTCCAGAATCTTACATCTAGCGGCAAACTACCAACTTGGTTCAAGCACACATGGCAGGTTTTTGAACTGGGAAAAAATCTATCAACTTCAAGATAAATTTTCCCTTCCATTTCTGCCTTGTATTTAAGCATTGTACAGAACATACCCCAACCAACTTGATGTATAGACTTGGCTAGTTTATGGTTCTGCATCATGCCTTTAACGTTGAGATTTTCAAGCACAATTACTTGGTTTTCGTTAACTATCCTACGCGATAGCTTGTGCAGAAAATCCTCACGACAGTTAGTTATTTTTCTATGGACTCTAGCAACTTTTTTTCTAGTTTTGATACGGTTATTAGAACCTTTCTGTTTTCTAGATAATTGTTGCTGTTTAAGTTTTAAATTCTTCTCATGCTTGTTCAGTATTCTAGGATTATCAAACTTTGACCCATCACTGGTAACAGCGAAGTGAGTTAGCCCCAAATCAATACCTATTGCCTTGCCGTCTGTATTTGCAGAAGGTTTGTCTTTGCCATCATCAAACAAAATAGCCGCAAAGTATTGATTGGAACAGTTTTTAGATATGGTTACAGTTTTAACTTTTCCCTCAATGGGTTTATGAATTGTTGCTGATACGTCGCCTATTTTGGGCAGACTTAAATAATTATCAGCAACTTTAACATTTTGAGGGTATTGTATTGACTGCTTACCATGCTTTGATTTGAATCTAGGATATTTAGCTCTTTTTTCAAAGAAGTTATTGAAAGCCACGCCAAGATTCAAGCACACCTGCTGTAAACATTGCGAATAGGTTGCTGTCAGCCATTCATGTTCTTTCTTTAACTGAAGGATTATCTTTTTAACTTCATATCCAGATAACCCCTTACCAGTCTCCTTATATGTTTGGTTCATCAAGTTCAGACAATAATTCCAAAGCCAACGACAACTGCCAAAAGCTTGCGCTAGTGACTGCTGTTGTTGGACATCTGGATATAACCTGACTTTGACGACTCTTAACATATTAGAGTGAACTACGTTTGCTATAAAAGATAACATAAGATTTGTACCCTTCCCTCCGGGACGCTGCGCGAACGGGAAGCAAGCTACGTTTCCTCCATGTTCTGCTCCCTGTTCTTCCTGCGGAAGAATTTGGTCGCATAACTGTCGTCAACTCACGCGCAATTCATCTCAACACTTCCGCTATCGCGGTAAGTGTGAGGCTTCTTGCTGTTCAATCTAAGAAAGAACCTTGAGAATTTACAGAGCTTAACAGGTATCGGTTTTTGAATTTCAAACCCGATGAATCTGCCTTTGAACTAGCAGCAAGATAGGAATAGCAACGAGTTGAATGACGACTGAAAACAGAACCAATGTGTTAACCGATTGGTCGTATAAAATTCCCATCAAAGCACTGCCACCAAACCAAGCCAAGCCATAACCTGTGTTGAAGATACCAAACGCAGATCCGCGTTTGTCTGCTGGTACCATACCAGTTACCGCAGCCTTCATAATCGATTCTTGCGCCCCCATACCAATTCCCCATAACACCATACCCACCAATGCCATCACGGAATTTCCCAAAAAGACAAGGGGAGCAAACACAGAGGATAAAAGCACTGCTAAGGTCAAACTCGTAAACCCAATCCGGTCGAACCAACGTCCAAATGCTAAAGCAGCGATCGCATCTACGCCCATCGCCAAGGCGTAAAACAGAGGAATTTGGTCTTGGCTACCAATACTCGCCTGTTGAAAGTGAAAGGCGATCAAAGGAAAGTCTGCATAGCCAGCTGCCACCAAAGCGATCGCCGCCAGATAAATCCAGAAGATTTGCGGTAGCCCTTCTGTTTTCAAATCCAATGCTTTAGGTTCAAATTCACGCGGATTCTGATAAATCCTTTGTCCGACAAGCAGAATAACCAATCCCAAAACTGCTGGGATCACGAGAATAGCAAAGCCCCCTTGATATCCTTTCTGTAAATACAGCATTGCTGCAACCATCAGTGGCCCCAGCACTGCACCAATTTGATCCATTGCTTCATGCAAGCCGAAGCCTAAGCCTCTACCCACCCGCATAGCAGCATGAGACAGGAGCACATCTCGCGGTGGTGTGCGAATCGCTTTGCCTGTACGCTCCGTAATCATCAGCCCTGCTGCAACTTCCCAACGTCCCGCCAGAGCTAAAAGTGGCACTGCTGCGGTATTGATAAAGTATCCCAGCGTAGTCATTCCCCAGTATTTACGTGTCTGGTCGCTCAGATATCCCGTGACTAGGCGTAACCCATAACCAATTAATTCACCCAAGCCAGCAACTAGCCCCACAACTGTACCACTAGCTCCCAGTGTTCCTAAAAATGCTCCTGTAATACTACGCGCCCCTTCATAAGTGGCATCGGCACAAAGACTAACTACCCCTAGTAAAATTACAAACTTCAGCGCCGCATTTTTCTGTGCCATTGTTTTTGCCTAGTATGGATTTTAGTAATATCAATTCTTTACCATTCGGCAACAGATTCAAAGGGTAGAAATCCTTGGGAAATGAATTTATAATCATTATCAATCAATTTACTTTAATCCTTCGGCCAGGATTTACAATATTTTGGGCTATTTTTATCACAGATTTCTTAACATTCAACTCTGCAACTCAAGTAATAAGTGTATATCCAGAAGGCTAACATCAATATATTTGTGTTGTAATTACTTGGTTTTAAGCTACATTTATTCATCTATAAAATCAGGTAATGTTTTTATCGGTACAACAAACCAGTCACATAGCCATCTGTATTGAGTCAGCTTTTAACTAAAAGTAAATGCCAAAACAGTTTGTAGAGTATACAAACCACACATAGATTACAACCTGAATTAATGTATGTAAATTATTGGCATAAACTTTAGCAATATAGTGGTGGATTAAAGAGTGATTCAGGGGTTTTAAACCCTTGACACTATCTGATTGCATTTGTGAATTGTCATGCTTCTAATCCTCAACTAATCCACCGAGTGTAAGAGTTGGCTAATAGGCTGTATACCTAAATTTCACCACTAAATCACAGAGGACAACTTGAACACAACAGTTTTGAAGCGAGAATGGTTCTCCAATACTAAAGCAGATATCCTAGCTGGTACTGTAGTAGCCCTAGCACTGATTCCAGAAGCGATCGCATTTTCTATTATATACTAGATTGTACTCACGTTAGTCTTAAAATCTTTGTTGGATTGTTGGTGCATTCAGATATACTTGGGGATTCTCTGGATCGAACTCTAAACCATTAAAGAATTTTTCTATTCCTCGTGATGTACTTGCTGGAATCGCTGCTGCTTGACCGATAAATTTAGCTGTTTCCCGCCATAAATCCTCCCGGTTGACAGCATTGATCAGAGGTTTGGTTTCAAAGTCTGGTGAACGGTTTCCCCAACGCATATCCTCGATTAAAAACCATAAATCATGGCTTTTGTAGGGGTAAGATGCGTTTTCTTGCCAAAACTTGATCCTGTGGGGACTATTTTCAACAACACGTCCATTCCCATAATCAAATTTGCCTATCAACCGATCACGAATGACATCACTACTTACTCCTATCCATTCTCGTTTGGAGAGAATTTGAAACATCTCCTCCTTATTTTCAGGGCGATCGCACCACATTTGCGCCTCCATCACAGCAGCTAAGAGTGCTTTTGCAGCTTTAGGATGTTTATCTACCCAGTCAGCACGCATAGCAAAGGCTTTTTCTGGATGATTGTTCCACAACTCTCCACTGGTTAATGTGGAGTAGCCTATTCCTTGTTTTACTAGGCGCTGATGCCAAGGATCTACCACACAAAAAGCTTCCATTGTACCACCACGCATATTAGCAACCATTTGCGGAGGCGGTACAACAATAATCGAAACATCCTTATCAGGATCAATACCACCATACGCCAGCCACCAACGCATAAAAAAGTCCCCAGTCACCCGTCGAAAGGGAACTGCACAGCGCATCGTATCTCCTTTCAAACTCTTTTGAGCAAATACTGATTTGAGAGGAGAACTATCCAAACTCAGATTCAAGGCTTTGTAACTATTGGCAACAGAAATACCCTGTCCATTCACATTCAACCGAGCTAGGATGTACATGGGAATTTTGCGACCGTAGCTAATCTCACCAGTAGCCATAAGATAGACCATCGGGAACAGCAAATGAGCGCCGTCTACTCCTTCATCGGCTGAACCAAGCATGAGTTTATCCCGTATAACTGCCCAAGAAGGTTGTTTGATAACTTGCACATCTGGCATTCCGTACTTGGCAAAAAAGCCCTTTGCTTTAGCAATAACCAAAGGACAACAGCTAGTTACAGGGATAAACCCTAGTTTTACAGATGTCACTTCTGGGGTGTCGCTGTAACCGATATGAACACTGGGAGCAGAATGGGTAGCAATCGTAGTAGAAGAACGATTAATTAAAGTGTGAGTCAAAACAGCTGCGCCACCAGCTGCAATAAATCGGCGTCTAGAAAACTTTGCCATAGAAAATTACTTTAATATTTCAACTTTAGAGAACAAAACACCAACATATGACATCAACACAGCGATTTATCTATCCGTACCCATCGGTGTCCATCGGTGTACCCTGCGGGAAGCCTATGAGCGCATCTACGATTTCTAAAACATAACTTTTATCACCGTTTTATCTAATATCAAGTATAATTTAGTACTAAATAGGACTTACGCAAGCTCTATAAATCCTTGGCGTTCTTGGCATCTTGGCGGTTAAAAAATTAAGCTTTTTGGCAATTTTTACGTAAGTCCTGCTAAATACCTAGCTTGATGTTGTTGATGTAGAAATTGCAAGAGTTCGTGACGTAGTGCAGAATAATCAGGACTATCAATCATCTCTGCGGCAATACGGGGACGAGCAAAAGGTACGTGTAAAATTTGCCCTACCGAAACACTAGCAGCAGTATTTAACATCACTACCCGATCAGAGAGTAGCAATGCTTCATCAACATCATGAGTAACCATAATTGCCGTAATATGATTTTGCTCGCAAATTTGCATTAACTCTATTTGTAGAGAACTGCGAGTCAGTGCATCCAAGGCTCCAAATGGCTCATCTAATAGCAACAGCTTTGGTTTAATTGCTAAGGCCCGTGCTAGTGCTACTCGTTGTTTCATCCCACCAGAAAGTTGTCTGGGTTTCTTGCGCGCTGCATCCTTTAAACCGACCATTTCCAGGTAGGTTGCAACTATGCGATGGCGTTCGGCTTTGGATTTGTGGGACATTGCTTTATCTACTGCGATCGCCACATTTTCCCAAGCCGTTAACCAAGGAAGCAGAGAATAGTTTTGGAACATCATCATGCGATCGCGTCCCGGTCGTTTGACTAATTGACCGTCAACTAATACCTGACCCCGTGAAGCTTTTTCTAAACCAGCGACGATATTCAACAAGGTGGATTTGCCACAACCAGAATGACCAATCAGACAAACAAATTCTCCTTGCTTAATTTCCAAGTTGACATCTGTGAGTACAGCATGTCTGCCACCTTCCGGTGAGCGAAATTCTTTAGATAGATCCCGAATTTCTACAAAAATAGACATAGTAGCTTATATATAACGAAATTGATCTTTTAAGGCAAAAAATACACCAAATTGAAAAATGATTGCGACAGATGGAAATCTGAAACACTTATTCAATAAATGTTTAACAATCCAAAATCTAAAATCCAATTTAGGGTATTACTCTTGCGGAGTTACTCGAGAGGATATATATGCCATCATCCGATCAAGTATCAACCCAACTCCACCTAAATAAATAATTGCCAAGATGATTTCATCAATGTCAGAGTTGTTGTAAGCATTAACAATAAAAAAGCCAAGTCCATCATCAGATAACAACATCTCAGCAGCTACTACCGCTAACCAAGATAAACCAAGGGCAACCCTTAATCCAGTAAAAATGTAGGGCATGGTTGCAGGTAGAAGAATTTTGAAAAAGCTTTCAAATATAGAGAATTCTAATATCTTGGAAATATTCAGGTAGTCTTTGGGAATTAGCTGTACACCTAAAGCAGTGTTCAGGATAATCGGCCAAATTGCCGTAATAAAGATAACAAAGATAGCTGAGGGATTGGGCTTGAGAAAAATTGCTTGCGCTAAAGGCAACCATGCCAGAGGCGCTACAGGACGCAACCACTGAATAATCGGGTCGATCGCTTGTCTCATAAAACTATTCAAACTAATGAGAAATCCAATTGGAATTCCCACCAATGCCGCCAGTAAGTAACCAAAAACAACTCGCTTGAGACTGGCAAGGATGAGCCAAAACATACCTTTGTTATAACTACCATTGTTAAAAAATGGGTTACGAATCAATTCCCAAGTGTGATTTACAACCTCAAAGGGAGATGGAAGTGAAGTATCAGGTCTCAGACTGAGGAAATACCAAATTGTGAGAAATACAATTATTCCACAAATTGATGGAAAAATTTGTTGAATAGGTGTTTGTAAATGCAATATTTTTTTGGTATTTAGCATTAGTAAGCACCTTGGTGAATAGATAGAAAAAAGTAAAAATATAGTTCTGATATTGTGGTAATAATTGGCATTTTAGTCTTTGCTAGGCTGAACTTGGTCAATTACATACTTCACATTGATCACAACGATTTTCGGGTTGTATGGCAAAAATTTTTGCAGAAGATTAAAACAATAATCTAATCCAGATACAAAAAAACGGCAATTCTAGAATTTCATGTCGATTCATCTGATATCATGTCCGTTTGAAGACTTATCATATCTGTGAAGGCCGGTAATGGGTAATGGGAAAAATCTCTTGCCCAATGCCCAACTGCATCAGAATAATATCGTAAGTAATTAGCCGGACTTGATATGATAATGATTGTCGGCTTTTAGCACACTGCATCTTACTAACCTGCGGAATGTGGGTTAATCAAAAAGCACCTCAAGCTTTGAGGTGCTTTAAAGATTTTTTACCCTAATTTATGACATGACTGCTTTCTCTAAGATCAATTTAGAAGCTTTGACCTGCTCCGGTACAGTGACGGGGTAATCTCCTGTGAAACAGGCAGAACAAAAACTTTGTGGATCTTCTCCCGTCGCTAACAGCATTCCCTCCCAACTGAGATAGGCAAGGCTATCTACTTCTAGTTGCTTGGTGATTTCTGCTACTGATTTTGTGGCTGCGATTAGCTGATCTTGACTATCGGTATCGATACCGTAAAAGCAAGGGTGAGTGACTGGCGGCGAAGAAATTCGCATATGTACTTCTCTAGCCCCGGCTTCACGCAAGGTTTTGACAAGTTTGCGGCTAGTAGTTCCTCGGACAATTGAGTCATCGACAATTATGACTCGTTTACCATTCAACACATCTTTGAGGGGGTTGAGTTTCATGCGGATGCCTGATTCGCGCATGGTTTGAGTAGGCTGAATAAATGTGCGTCCGACGTAGCGATTTTTGATCAGTCCTTCGGCATAGGAGATACTGGAGGCTTGAGAAAAGCCAATGGCAGCAGGAATCCCAGAATCAGGAACACCAATGACAATATCTGCGTCTACAATTGACTCCGTTGCTAGCTGTCGCCCTAACCGCATCCGGTAAGTGTACAAGCTTTCGTTGTGCATGACACTATCGGGACGGGCGAAGTAAATCATTTCAAAGATACACAGCTTGCGTTGCTGCTGCTGACTCCAGTGGTAGGAAGCCAAACCCTCTTGTGTAATCCAGACTAATTCACCTGGTTCTACATCCCGCAGATACTCAGCACCAATAATATCTAAACCGCAAGTTTCAGAAGCAAGCACATAACGCACCGGATCGCTTCCCAAAGTACCAATTACCAGAGGACGAATACCGTTGGGATCACGAACGCCCATCAAACCAGCAGGTGTACCAATTACCAAACTAAAGGCTCCACTCAGACGACTAAAAGCTTTAATGCAGCCCTCTAGCCAATTTTGACCAGCGTCTATTTCTTGGGCGATCGCAAAAGCAATCATTTCAGAATCTGTTGTAGTCACCAAGTTACAGTTATTCTCTAGTAATTCTTGGCGTAACTGAATTGTATTGACTAAATTACCATTATGTGCTAGTGCCAGTGTTCCTAAGCGAGTATCAACCACGGCAGGTTGGGCGTTTACTTTTCGACTCGAACCTGTGGTGGAATAGCGAGTATGACCAACTGCCATCTGGCCAGGCAAGTTGCTTAAAATTCCTTCGTTGAAGACCTGGGATACTAAACCCATGTCTTTATGCAAATGTACTTGTTCACCTTCAAAAGTAGCAATGCCAGCGGATTCTTGCCCCCGGTGTTGGAGAGCATACAAACCAAAGTAAGTAAGTTTGGCAACATCTTCTTCTGGTGCATAGATGCCAAAAACACCACAAGCTTCTTCTGGCTTATCTGGTCGAGTATCCTGATGAGTCATTGGATTATTAGTTGGTAGAGGCTGCTCATCCGCAGTGATGGGATGGGTGGGAATCATGCTAGCTTGGCTCCTGATGAGGGTGTCAAATCACTAGGATTATGTAAATGGATGGATGCAAAAATATTAATAAATGGTTAACCATCTACTAAAACAGTAGCGTAATTATTATTTTCGTGGAAGCTAATCAAGCGCGAAATGTAAAGTGTCTAAAGTATGAAATTTGATTCATCTTTAGATTACTTAACGTTCTTGGGTATTGGTATAAACGGCTAAACGCCTTTCGATCGCCTTTAAGTAGCGATCGCCCATCTCTTCAATCCTAGCGTTGATTAAAGTTTGACCATCAGAGGATAAAACCCGCAAGCCAATTTCGGAATTCCCAACTTTACCGAGTTTTTGCCAGTTTTGACCAAGGTTTTCCTGTAAGTAAGATTCCCAAATTTCTTGTTGTTCTGGTGCTACGGCAACTAAAATCCGCCCACCACCTTCACCAAACAGTACTTCATCTAGACGTTGCGAATCATCTAGAGGTAACTTTAAGCTAATATCTGCGCCCCTTTTACCCGTAATACAACACTCAGCCAGAGCAATTACCAAACCACCCTCAGCACAATCATGGGCTGAACGTACCCAACCTTGACGAATTCCCTCACGACACACTTTTTGTACCCGTCTTTCCCAGTCAAAATCTACCCGTGGTGGTTTACCAGCTACAATGCCATGAATACTAGCTAAATATTCCGAAGCACCCAAGGTAATTTTGGATTCTGATAGTCCTAAAAGATAAATTACATCACCTGCTACTTGCCAAGCTTGACCACAAATTTTGCTTAAATCGGGGATTAACCCCACCATACCGACGACCGGAGTTGGATAAATCGGCTGAGGATTTCCTTGAGAATCAAGAGTCTCGTTGTACAGAGAAACATTACCCCCAGTTACCGGAGTTGCTAATTCCCGACAACCTTCTGCCAAACCACGACAAGCTTCTGCTAATTGCCAATAACCAATCGGTTTTTCCGGGCTGCCAAAATTGAGGTTATCAGTCACCGCCAGGGGTTCTGCACCGACGCAGCTAAGATTGCGTGCGGCTTCTGCGACTACGGCTTTCGCCCCTTCGTAAGGATCAAGATAAACGTAGCGGGGATTGCAATCGACTGTAGCAGCAACAGCTTTATTCCCCCCTGCGTTTACGGGGGGGGAAGGGGGGGGTTCCAATGGACGCAAACGTATCACCGCAGCATCACCACCACCGGGTAACATCACTGTATTGTTCTGCACCTGATGATCATACTGGCGATAAATCCAGCTTTTAGAAGCAATCGTAGGATTATCTAGCAAAATCAATAAAATATCATTCCAAGTACGCAACTTTCCTTGAATTTCTATGCCAGCAGTTGTACATGGGGGCAAAGAATTTGGTGTCCATTCCCAAGCTCGACGCACATATTCTGGTGATTCTGTTAATAATTCCCTCTTATACACAGGTGTATTTTCTGCCAAAGCTGTAGCAGGAATTTCTGCTGCTACTTTACCTCGAAACAGAATCCGGACAACTGGTTCGGCAATCACTGTACCAGCAACAACGGCATGAAGTCCCCAACGATGGAAAATATCGATTAACTCTTGTTCCCGTCCCTTTTGGGCGACAAATAGCATTCTCTCTTGAGATTCGGAAAGCAGATATTCATAGGGAACCATTCCCAGTTCGCGCACAGGTACTTTATCTAAATCAAATTCAATACCCACACCACCTTTGGCTGCCATTTCGGAGGTGGAACAGGTGATCCCAGCAGCACCCATATCCTGGGCTGCAACTACAGCACCTGTTTTAAAGGCTTCCAGACAAGCTTCTATCAAAGACTTTTCCAGGAAGGGATCACCGACTTGCACCGCCGGGCGATCGTCCATTGATGCATCGCTGAGTTCGGCACTTGCAAAACTTGCACCCCCCATACCATCGCGTCCAGTGGTGGAACCGACGTAAAGCACCGGATTGCCAATACCAGATGCCCCAGATTTCACAATTTCGGGTGTTTCCATCAATCCCAGGGCCATGACATTGACCAAAGGATTGCCAGAGTAGGCAGGATCAAAGTAGACTTCACCGCCAACGGTGGGCACTCCCACAGAATTACCATAGTGAGCGATCCCTGCTACCACACCGATAAACAGCCTTTGTGTCTTGGGATCTTCCAGAGAGCCGAAGCGGAGAGAATTTAAAACAGCAATGGGACGCGCGCCCATTGTAAATATATCACGCAGAATGCCTCCAACACCAGTGGCGGCTCCTTGGAAGGGTTCGACTGCACTGGGGTGGTTGTGAGATTCTATTTTAAACGCCAGTCGCAGTCCATCACCTAAGTCTACAACACCAGCATTTTCACCAGGCCCCACCAGGATGCGATCGCCTGTGGTCGGAAACTGTTTCAATAAAGGACGAGAATTTTTATAACAGCAATGCTCTGACCACATCACCCCAAACATACCTAGTTCAGCTTTGTTGGGATGACGCCCTAGTCGCCGGACTATTTCTTGGTATTCTTCAAGTTTAAGTCCTTCAGATGCTATTTCTTGAGGAGAAAAAGGAGGTTCGGAAGCGCTGGTCATGGAAGTTTGCACCAAGGGAACAAAGGATTATTGTATCGATTTTCTGTCCCGTTCCTGTCAACCGATTTTGGATTTTGGATTTTGGATTGACTCCACAGATTTTTCAGGGGGCGTGTACCATCAAGGAATAAAATCTGGAATTTGGGGTTCACAGTAATATTGTCCGTTCTTGTTGGTAATGGGTTATTGGTAATTAAGATAATGATGATTTTCTCATGCCTAATGCCCAATACCCGATGCCCAAGCTTTATGTCGTAAGCAATTAGTCGGACATGAGCGTCAGCGTAGGACTATTGAGGTCTAGTTTTGTTAGTCAACAGCAAAAATACGTAAATTTTTTCCTGATTTTCGTAAAAAATACTTCAATATTTTCACGAGTTCTAAAAATAAACAGCATTTCATAATATATATTTACTAGATTCACCAAGCACTCAAACCTGAACTCTAAGTTTGTTATGTAAACATCCCATAATTAAGCTTTTGAAAAGATACGATTCTGAACTGAACAGGGTGTTTTGCTATTGAGCCTTTTGCAAGTATCGACACCATAGACTATGACGGCGATCGCTTGTACTAAAGGATTTCTTTGAATACGCAGTCCAGCACATATCAAAATCCAGGATATCCAGCTTTAAAAGGGAAAAATCCTGCTAAATACAAGATTTACTCAAGTAAATTTGTGATGACAATCACAATTATGCATGATTAAGATCCTATGCCTGCAATTGCTAAACACAGAGAATAAATGACAACTGAACTCTAGCCGAGTCATTAATAGGGAACACACTAATTGCTGACAGTCTTCTCAAAGGCTGTCGGCTTTTTGTTTATAAATACTTAGTTGTTGGTTGTTGGTTGTTAGTGGTTAGTGGTTTATTACCCCTCATACTCCTCATACTCCACCCTTACCTTAAGCTGCTACGCGTCTACACACTCCCCACCTCCCTTCTCCTAACTCTGCCATGCGTTAAGGAATTTATTGACTACTCTGTTAATAGTTTGTTTGATCTGATTCTGGCGATACCATTTTTGGAAAGCCATTTCGTAATCTTCGCCTTTGGTTTGGAAAGTATTCCAAGCATCAAGGGCTACACCTAGTCCCCAAAATAGGAAAATATACAGTGACCAAGATAGACCTGCGCCACCAACTAGATCAACTAAGAGTAAAACACCGTTGACAATAGTAAATTTACCAAAGCGCTTTTTAAATCTTCCGATGCGATAATTGTTAAAAGCTTGTCTTTGCTGTATTTCTCCTTGGGTAATTTGCCAATCGTGTTCTGCTAGTTTCAGGGTTTCTGGGGGAATTTCTAATTCTGTAGCAATTTCTAAAAGTTGTTCATAGGAAAATTCTTTTTCTTGGTCTTTGGCTTGGCGGGCGATCGCCAAGTGTAGAATTTTCTGTATATCTTCTTGAGTGTAAAAACGGGTGGCTCGATCTTCTGGTGCTGTCATGGTCATGTCTCTATTATTACTTTAGTTATTAGTATTTTTACTTAGTAATGATTCCGGAATGGTGCGATCGCCAGCAATGGACTTGCCAACATCCTTAGACTAGCAAATCTACGGTTAGTTTTGGTTGTTGGTTATTGATAATCAGTTGTGGGGAATGCGTTAAATGCGCCAAACCAAAATTCTTTTGTCATATCCGCCACTAGCAAATAACTTTCCATCGGGACTAAAGGCGATCGTACTTACCCAGTCGGTATGTCCCTCAAGTGTATTCAGTAACTTTCCTGTGGTTAAATCCCATAATTGTACTACACCTTGTTTCCCACCACTAGCTAAGATACGTCCATTGGGATTAATAGCAATGGCATTTATCCAATTACTATGATTCAATGGATTGTTGTTTTCTGTAAGAGTACCAGCGAAATCTCCTGTTTTGGCATCCCACAGTTTAATAGTGCCATCATGGCTAGCAGTAACTAAAGTTTGTCCATCTGGGGTAAAAGCTAAACCACTGACTACTTGAGTGTGCGCGGAAAACCGACGGATGAGTTGACCAGAATTTAAGTTCCATAACTTGACTACACCCCGAGTCTCACCACTGGCGAGAATCTGACCATCTGGACTAATCGTAATTTTAGAAATGTTGTTGTAGTGTACTAAAGTAGCTAGGGGACGCTTTTTCACCAAATCCCAGAGGCGAATACCATCTAAACCACCACTAGCGAGAATTTTTCCATCAGGAGTTGCAGCTAAAGATAGAACGTTGCTAGTGTGACCGATGAAGGAACGAGTAAATTTGTTAGTTTTGAGATTCCAAAGATTAACAGTGTAATCGTTACTACAGCTAGCCAAAGTTTGACCATCTGGTGAAATCAGCACAGATTCGACAGCTGTTTTCTGAGCCTTGCGAATGGTTCCTATGATATCGCCATTTTTGATACTCCACAGGCGAATTACACCATCGTTGTGTGAACCTCCACTCACCAAAGTTTTGCTATCGGGACTGAAGGTCAGGGATTTAATGCTTCCTGAATGATTTTTAAAGGTATAAATTCGCTGGGGTTGAAAAAAGTTGTGGCTAGTTTCAGGATTTGGTCTGGCTTCAACAGTTGCAGGATTTACAAGTGGTATTTGTACCAAGGAAGCGATCGCCACAGCACCTGCTATACTAAGCTTAGTTGCAAAGGAAATTTTTAATCTGATATTTAGGATTTTGTCAAACACTTCACTATAACTATTACCCATATATTTTTGATTAGAACTACGAGCGATCGCCTCAGACTTACTTTCTTTTGTAAGTCAAGAAAAAAAACTCCACAAGAGTGAAAACCATAAATTTAGCGATGCTGCGCGAATCTTCTAATCTTGAATATAAAATTTTAAACTTAAACTCTACTGGGGTGGTTTCTTCTTAGCAATACTCAGCATTGGTAAAGTCGGACTCGAAGAGCGTGAAGGTAAATAATGTTGCACCACAGTCTCTTCAGCAGGTAGAGGGCGACGCCGTTGACGCAGCCAAAATTTTATTAAAAGCGTTATTCCTGCTGTTCCTAAACCAAAAGCGAACAAAGACCACTTATCGTCAAATCCACCGATAAGCGCTTCTACCACTCCCATCGTAATCACTACGCTGATTAGCGGTTCTTTCCGGTAGGATGACTTTAAAAAACGAGGCAATAGAGCATTCATCACAGTTTGGTTTATTTCAGTTAACCTTTTATGTAAATTTACTGAAAAATATTAATCTACATTTAGCGCTCAGAGCTAAGTTTTACATTTACATCATAATATTATATTTATTTCTTAAACGAGAGTATTACAGCAAACCACTTCTGGGGGGTTTTCCGAACAGCCATAGAACCCTGACTTTTATTAAAGAAGCCTTTTGTTGTTCAGATAAGAAAACCAGCTGGAATATCCAACTGGTTGAAATCTTCATTTATCACTCAACACAGTTCGTTAGTACTCTTTGTGTCTTAGTGTCTTGGTGGTTTCAAGATGATCTTTTTCACCACCAAGACACCAAGACACTAAAACACCAAGACAAATCAATTATTTTCAGACTCGCACCTCCAAAGGTTAGAGTAAAACCTTAACTGAACCGTATCGCTTTATCATTTAATTCAAAGTAGTACATTAGTACTTTTATGCAATTTACTTCAGACCTAGCCATGATAGGACACCCTTGTCGGTGAAGTATTCAATCAACACCATCAGAATAAAGCCAATCATTGCAGCTCGGCCATTCAAGCGCTCAGCATATTCATTAAATCCAAATTTTGGCTCTTCTAGCTTAGGGGTGACGCTGGGTTGTGATTGTGTCATCATTTGAAAAATCCTTTTGTTGGGAAATGTAAATTACTACACTTTTGTGGTAAAGCATATTGAGCTGTGTAGCTCAACTACTGTTTTACATTTTTTTATTATTCTTAATATATTTTAGAAATACTCAGAAAATCGTCAAGTCCATATACGAGATCAGGGAAGGGGGAATTAGTTGCTATATTATTCTCCCCACACTCCCCATAGTCCCCGATCCCAAAATGGAGTCAATGTTAAATTGGTGATATCAGGGCAAACTCAGGTAAATTCGTATTTTTGGATTCAACATACCAGGGATAAGACTGACAAACTAAAGCTAAACAAAAATTAAATTAATTAGGGGCAGTGAATGGATATAGGTGTTCCCAAAGAAACTAAAGACCAAGAGTTTCGAGTTGGTTTGAGTCCCTCTAGTGTTAGGGTACTCAAAGAAAGTGGTCACAATATCTTTGTAGAAACTCAAGCCGGTGAAGGTGCTGGATTTACAGATGATGACTACAGAAATTCCGGCGCAGAAATAGTCCCAACACCAGAAGCCGCTTGGAATCGCGAGTTAGTGGTAAAAGTCAAAGAGCCCCTAGCTACTGAGTATAAATTTTTGCAAAAAGAGCAGGTTCTATTTACTTATTTACACTTAGCGGCTCATCGGGATTTGACCGAGCATTTAATTAATAGTGGCGTCTGTGCGATCGCCTATGAAACAGTGGAACAACCTGGCACAAACAGGTTACCTCTACTGACACCCATGAGCGTCATTGCTGGGCGCTTAGCAGTACAGTTCGGAGCAAGATTTTTAGAACGGCAACAAGGGGGTAGAGGTGTCCTTTTGGGTGGAGTACCTGGCGTTAAACCAGGCAGAGTGGTAGTTTTAGGCGGTGGTGTAGTTGGCACAGAAGCCGCTAAAATTGCCGTCGGCATGGGAGCCAGCGTTCAAATTCTGGATGTGAATGTAGAACGCTTGAGCTACTTAGAAACCCTTTTCGGCTCACGAGTAGAACTACTTTACAGTAATTCTGCTCACATTGAAGCGGCAGTTCGCGAAGCAGATCTCCTGATCGGTGCAGTTCTTGTACCAGGACGAAAAGCACCAATTCTCGTATCTCGTGAATTAGTCAAACAAATGCAACCAGGGTCAGTCATTGCCGATGTGGCAGTTGACCAAGGCGGCTGCATAGAAACTGTGCATCCTACATCTCACACCAAACCTGTCTATGTTGAAGAAGGTGTATTGCACTACGGCGTTCCTAACATGCCAGGGGCAGTTCCTTGGACAGCAACTCAGGCACTTAATAACAGTACTTTACCATACGTGGTGCAATTAGCAAACCAGGGAATGGAGGCGCTAAAAAATAACCCTGCATTAGCCAAAGGTGTCAACGTGCAGAATCATCGCTTGGTGCATCCGGCTGTACAAGAAGTGTTTCCTGACTTAGTTTAGGAGCTAGCCCTCGTCTTGGTGTCTTTGTGCCTTGGTGGTAAAAAAGCATTTTTGAAACACCAAGACACTAAGACACAAAGAAGAAATGTAAAATATGACTACTACTCCTTGGACTCTCCCTGCTAACGTTGCTCTGGCTGTGAGGGCAGACGCTATGTATGGGCTGTTTGCAGCACCACCTCAAGCAGGCGATCGCTCACAAACAGACCTCTACATTCTTGCTAGTAGTCTTGCTGAGGAAGTCTTCGGAGAGGGGAATTATCGAAGGCTGAAAATTTTTACAGGGGAAGCACTGGTTGGACTTCGCTATCAGCCTCTTTTACAGGGGTATGTACCGGAGGGAGAAGACCTTTCCCAAGGGTTCCGTCGGGAGCTATGCCCTATGCTCAATGGCACTATCCCTTTGAAAATCAGGAGGTGGTGGCTGGGAATTTTCCTGCTGATTATATATGTGAGGCGATCGATCAGACACGGGGCTGGTTTTATAGCCTACATGCTCTTGCTACTTTGCTTACAGATACTGGCGGTTCTCTGGCTCATATCGCTCAGGATTCCCCTGCCTTCTAAAATGCGATCGTCCTGGGACACATTGTGGATGAAAAAGGCGAGAAGATGTCTAAGTCCAAGGGAAATACAGTCAACCCTTGGACTGTCTTGGATGCTCAAGGAGCCGATGCACTGCGGTGGTATCTTTACAGCACCAGTCCACCAGAGAATACTAAGCGCTTCTCCCAGGGACTTGTTGAAGATACTTTACGCGATTTTTTGATGACACTATGGAATACTTACAGTTTCCTAGTGCTTTATGCCAACCTCGACCAGCCAGATTTGCAACAGGATGTTCCTGTCTCGGAGCGTCCTGAGATCGATCGCTGGTTGGTGTCCAAGGTGAATGTACTGATCCGAGATGTAACTGAGCGATTAGAAGCTTACGATCCCACCAGTGCTAGCCGGGCTATTCGCGACTTCGTAGTCAACGATCTCTCTAACTGGTATGTGCGTCGCAATCGTCGCCGTTTCTGGAAGTCGGAAAATGATGGCGATAAACTCTCAGCTTACAAAACCCTTTACGAGACGATGGTGATTGTTGCTAAACTCATGGCTCCTATGGCTCCTTGAGATTCGGTTTGCGCAGATCAAGGAGGCGTGCTACAACACCTGTGTGAACATCAACGATATACAGTTGAGAGTCACTCTCCAGAAAATTTCTAGTAATGGGGAGGTGGACTGATGGGGAACTCACCGGTCCCCATCTCCCACAGGACACCGGATTCCGGTACACTGAGTTTTGGTTTATTGCATTGTGAGTTGGCATGGAAATCGGACAAAAAGTAAAGGTTCTTCGTTTGCGCGATCGCGTACCTGCTCCTATTGTTAAAAGACTAGGACAAATCGGTACTATCGAAGGTTACAAAATGACCGATGGTAGCAGTGTTGGCATCGTGGTCAAATTTGATGATAATTTTTCCACTTGGTTTTTTGAAGATGAACTCAAACTAGTACAGTAAGTGATCAAAAGCCTGTCCTCTAAGTGCTGAACTAGAGAAGGAAGCTACTCAAATCAGCCGAGTGCTAAGTTGGAGTTGAAAAATCGGCGGTAAAAAATAGGAATCAAGTAATGGCCCTGATATTGACATTTTTGGGCAAAAGCGGCAGTGCTAGAACAAAAGTAGCGATTGCCGCTGCCAAACAATTGGCAAGCCAAGGAAAGCGCGTACTTTTAGCTGGGAGTGCAGAGCCAGCATTGCAAATCTTGTTGGGTATTCCTATTGGTTCTGACCCCCAAGAAATTGCTGCTAATTTGCACGTTGTTCAGTTTCAGACTTCTGTACTACTAGAACGTAGTTGGGAGGATGTGAAAAAACTGGAAGCACAATATCTTAAAACGCCCATCCTCAAAGAGGTTTATGGTCAAGAACTATCAGTATTACCGGGGATGGACAGCGCCCTTGTCCTCAACGCCATCCGCGAGTACTACGAAAGCGGCAAATATGACGCGATCGTCTACGATGGCAATGGCGACACCTCGACTTTGCGAATGTTCGGGATGCCAGAATTTCTCAGTTGGTACGTGCGGCGATTCCGGCAATTGTTTGTCAATTCCGATCTCGGTAAAGCAATCTCCGAATCGCCCTTGATTCAACCGCTAATTAGCACTTTTTTCAATATCAACTGGACATCGGATAACTTCGCCCAACCTACTAACCAAGTTCACAACTTTTTAGACAAGGGTAGAGCCGCTCTCGCGGATCCTAAAAAAGTTGCTGCTTTTTTGGTGACAAGCAATGATCCTGTTGAAATTGCTTCTGTGCGCTATCTCTGGGGTAGCGCCCAACTAGTTGGTTTAACCGTGGGTGGCATTATCCTTGTATCTAATGACAGAACTGTCCAAGTTTCCGAGCAATTTACTCCCCTTCATGTGAGTGTGGTTCCAGATGTCAAAACAGAAGATTGGCAAGCCCTGATTGATGCTCTACCAAATTTTGTAGAACAAGCGGTACAGGCTCCCAAACCGATTGAAATTAACATCCAAGAACACAAGGTAAGCTTATTTTTGCCTGGATTTGATAAAAAACAGGTCAAACTCACTCAATACGGGCCAGAAGTGACTATTGAAGCTGGAGACCAAAGGCGGAATATTTTCCTACCTCCCGCCTTGAGTGGTAGACCTGTTACTGGTGCTAAGTTCCAAAATAATTATTTGATAATCTCGTTTTAGGCAAGAGGTGATGGGTAATCGGTAATGGGTAATGGGAAAACCACCAAATTACCAATTACCAATTACCAATTACCAATTACCAATTTACAAGTACAGCCTATGTCTGATTCAACTCCCATTACCCCTGATTCCAATACATCCACAGACCAAGCAAATGGTACTGTTGACCGCAGTGCTAAGACCAGGCAACTTTTGGGTATGAAAGGTGCAGCGCCTGGAGAAAGTTCGATTTGGAAAATCCGCCTGCAACTGATGAAGCCAATTACCTGGATTCCTTTAATGTGGGGTGTAATCTGCGGTGCGGCTTCTTCTGGTGAATTCACTTGGACGCTAGAAAATGTCCTGAAGGCAGCAGTTTGTATGGTGCTATCAGGGCCATTGATGGCTGGTTACGTGCAAATCCTGAACGATTACTATGATCGCGAAATTGATGCCATCAACGAACCCTACCGCCCAATTCCCTCTGGAGCAATTTCCATACCCCAGGTAATTACGCAAATATGGGTATTACTCATTGCTGGTATAGCAGTTGCCTTTGCCCTTGATAAATGGGCTGGTAATGAATTTCCCACAATTACAACGATCGCGATCATCGGTTCATTTGTCGGCTACATCTATTCTGCCCCGCCCTTGAAGTTGAAGCAAAACGGTTGGTTGGGTAGCTATGCTTTGGGTGCCAGTTATATTACTTTCCCCTGGTGTACTGGTCACGCTTTATTCGGGGAACTCAACTGGAAAATAGTTGTCCTCACCCTGATTTATAGTTTGGCTGGCTTGGGCATTGGTATCATCAATGACTTCAAGAGTGTCGAAGGCGATCGCAAACTCGGATTAAAATCACTGCCTGTAATGTTTGGTGTTACAACAGCTGCTTGGATTTGTGTGATTATGATCGATGTCTTTCAAGCTGCGATCGCTGCTTATTTAGTTTACATCCATGAAAATTTGTATGCCGCTATTCTGGCATTACTCATCATCCCGCAAATTACATTCCAAGATATGTATTTTCTGCGTGACCCTTTAACTAATGATGTCAAATATCAAGCCAGCGCTCAACCTTTCCTAGTTTTGGGAATGCTTGTGGCTGGTTTAGCAATTGGTCATGCTGGCATCTAGTGAACAGTGATCAGTTATCATTTAAAAAAACTAAATCACTGATATCTCTTTAGTCAGAAGTCATGAGTGAGGAATGAGGAGTTAATATAACTATAACTTCTCCTTTCTCACTCACATTTTTTGTAGATTTTCGCAATCATCGCCGTGTCGCAAATAATGCATTTTCTTTTTTTTACAATTCAAAAGCTTCTTGTGCCGATTTGTTTTATCAGCGCCTGGGTATTGGTTACTATGGTGGTTTGGAGTTTGTGGGCTGCAACCCGCGATGGTGTCAAAACAGCCCAAAAAATGCACCAAATTCCCTGCGCTGGTTGTCAGTATTTCACCGATGATCATCGTCTCAAATGCACAGTCCACCCTTCCATTGCTAACACCGAAGAAGCGATCCAATGCATAGATTACCAACCAAAAACGAATTCTATGTTTTATTAGTTGGTGGTTGGTGGTTGGTGGTTGGTTGTTGGTGGTTATTTACTACTCCTCATACTCCTCATACTTCCCCATCTCCCCATCTCCCACTACCAATTCTCCATTTCCAATAGCACCTTTAACACACCTTTTGTTTGAGCATATCTAAAAGCTGCTATTGCTTCTGAAAGTGGGTAAAAAGCTTGAATGAGGGGTTGTACGTCCACTTTCTCTTGTGCAAGTAGTTCGAGTGCGGGTGCAAACGGACCGCAACGCGAACCAATCAGAGTAATTTCATCGACTACCAAAGTAGAAGCGTCTAGACTGAGATTACCAGCATAGGTACTTTTGAGTACCAGTGTACCACGGGGACATAAAGCACGGCGAGCGATCGCAAATCCTTCAGCATTGCCTGTACACTCTACGGAAATATCAAAAGTCCTGTCTGTCACCGCATCCGCGAAGCCTGTTTTGATGCCTCGTGCTTCTAAATTGACTAGCTTATCACGATGGCGTCCCACCACCAAGAGATCACAACCAGTCAAAGCCAAAGTTTGGGCTACTAATTGCCCTAGCTTACCATCCCCAACGACTAACACTTTGTCATTGGGGTGCAATGCTATCTGCTGCTGAATCTGCAATGCCGCAGCTACAGGTTCAGTGAATGTTGCGATTGCTGTAGGAACACTCTCTGGTACAAGATGTAGATTTTCTACAGGTAAACACAGATAGTCAGCAAAAGCACCATTGCGGTTAACAATACCCAGCACAGTCCGGTTTTCGCAATGAGTTGAATTCCCGCTACGACAAAAGCGACATTTACCGCATACAGCGTTAATTTCACCGACAACACGGCGATTGACTAAGTTTTCTGGGCCTTGTTCTACAACACCGACAAATTCATGACCTAAAATGCCAGTGTAGGGGTAATAGCCTCTGGTTAGTTCCAAATCAGTGTTACAAATACCGGCACATAAAACCCGTACTAATGCTTCCCCTGGTGGCGGTTCGGGGATGGGAATATCGGTACGCAATTGCAGTTGCTTGTTTTCCAGCCACAGTCCTTTCATATTAATAGCTGAACCTATCGGGCATTGTGTAAAGAAAATGACACTATTTACTCAAAGTAAGTTACTGGCATACGCAAGAATCCTAGCAAATGAACAGCAAAGCTTCCCAAGCAAAAAACTATTCTTTTACCTTTTAACTTTGACTTTTTACTTTTTACTCTCGACTTTACCTGCTTGCGCTGCAACAGTCAAAAGTTCCTGTCCTCCCAAGTTAGTCATGGCTGCACCGCCTAGCAATGTAGATACAATCTTTCCAGATTGGGATAAAAGTTGTGGCAAACCAGAGAATTTTATTTACAGTCGTCAACAGATGTTGACAGAACTAGCAGAAGCAAATGTGGTGTATCTGGGGGAAACTCACGATAGTTCTGTGGATCATCAAAATCAACTGCAAATTATTCAGGAACTTCAGCAGCATCATCCTAAAATTGCTGTTGCGATGGAGATGTTTCAGCGTCCCTATCAAGGTGTTGTTGATCAATATCTAGCAGGTAAACTGACTGAACAAGAACTATTAGAGAAAAGCGAGTACGAAAAACGCTGGGGTTTCCCCTGGAAAGATTATGCCCCAATTCTCCAGTTTGCCAAAGAGAAACAACTACCCGTTTTAGCTTTAAACACTCCGACAGAAATTACACGCAAAGTTGCACGTCAAGGTCTAGAAAGTCTCACTGCATCCGAAAGGAAATTTATTCCGCCTTTTTCAGAAATTCGTACTGATAACCAAAAGTATCAACAGTTATCACTACAAGCTTTTCAACAGCATCAAAATGCTGGACACGGTAATAGTTCTGGTGCTGAACGCTTTTTTTTGGCGCAAGTGTTATGGGATGAAACAATGGCAGAAGGAATTGCAAAGTTTGTCAAAGCTAATCCAGATTATCAAGTCGCAGTATTGGCTGGACAAGGACATATTGTTTACGGTTACGGAATTCCTAGCCGGGTTGAACGTCGTCTTGAAAGTCAGAAATTAATGCAGCGATCTGTTTTACTGAGTCCTCCCCAAGAAGCTATAACAGGTAAAGATGAGGTGGCGATCGCTGATTTTATTTTTAAATTATAGATTTAAGTAAGGTTTTGCGTATAAGTTTGGTTTTTTTAGTCTCCTAATTTTAAAGTGCTATACGTAAATCTCACCACTTTCAATCCCTGATAGGGATTTTAGTTGATTTCAACTCCACCGATTAAAGCACCTGTCAAAGCACTTGCGCCAAGCGTTTCAATCCCTGATAGGGATTTTAGTTGATTTCAACGGCGACTGATAAAAGCCATGCGATCGCCCCCATGTTTCAATCCCTGATAGGGATTTTAGTTGATTTCAACATGATTAATAGCGCGATCGCACCTTTGCAACAGCGTTTCAATCCCTGATAGGGATTTTAGTTGATTTCAACCCTGGAGTAGCTTTTGAAATCAGGCAGCGTCAAAGGTTTCAATCCCTGATAGGGATTTTAGTTGATTTCAACTACCCCAAGCAGTTAAGACGCTCCACAATGCTCGTGTTTCAATCCCTGATAGGGATTTTAGTTGATTTCAACTCACACCTATCGATACACAGCGGCTTTACGAGTCGTTTCAATCCCTGATAGGGATTTTAGTTGATTTCAACTCCATGCCATTTGAACGTTGCCGATACTGAAATACTGTTTCAATCCCTGATAGGGATTTTAGTTGATTTCAACCGCGATCAGGAGCGCTCATTGTCGCTGGGAAAATATGCGTTTCAATCCCTGATAGGGATTTTAGTTGATTTCAACTTCTCAATCTCTTCTTTGCGTGCGTCGTTTGTCTCGTTTCAATCCCTGATAGGGATTTTAGTTGATTTCAACATGAGAAGAGAAGCTATGGCAGCGTCGTTAATTGGGTTTCAATCCCTGATAGGGATTTTAGTTGATTTCAACTGTGGGCGTCGTTAGAAGCCCATCATTTCGTTGATGTTTCAATCCCTGATAGGGATTTTAGTTGATTTCAACCTAAGGTTGTGTATCAAATTTATGGGGTTACTGGCGTTTCAATCCCTGATAGGGATTTTAGTTGATTTCAACTTTTTTCTCTTTTAAAGAAATCGATATTTGGTACGTTTCAATCCCTGATAGGGATTTTAGTTGATTTCAACCTTAATCCCTACAGCAAGCCATTTGAATATCTGCGTTTCAATCCCTGATAGGGATTTTAGTTGATTTCAACGATATATTGAAAGCTAAAAGAATTCAGAGAGTGGTTTCAATCCCTGATAGGGATTTTAGTTGATTTCAACACAAACATCTTACCCAGAACAGCTAACTGTTCAGTTTCAATCCCTGATAGGGATTTTAGTTGATTTCAACCTCGATGACGAAGATACATTCTCCGCACTCCCGGAGGTTTCAATCCCTGATAGGGATTTTAGTTGATTTCAACATTTCCAGGATGCCTTCCCAAGATGGAGGGTAAATGTTTCAATCCCTGATAGGGATTTTAGTTGATTTCAACCAGAGTTTAGCACTCAAGTGCTGAGCGTATTCCAGGTTTCAATCCCTGATAGGGATTTTAGTTGATTTCAACACGAGACTATCTTTGCCACCGGAGATTGAACAGGTTTCAATCCCTGATAGGGATTTTAGTTGATTTCAACTGCTGCAAAGCAGTTGCAGCATCACCAGTCACCAGGTTTCAATCCCTGATAGGGATTTTAGTTGATTTCAACTTATATTAAAAATGACACTTATTTTGGGTTACAGGAGTTTCAATCCCTGATAGGGATTTTAGTTGATTTCAACAGAGATGATGGCATTGCTTTTGGGTTTCCCCAAGGTTTCAATCCCTGATAGGGATTTTAGTTGATTTCAACCCTCACTTCGTGAGTGTAAGTGTATTTGTTAGCAAATGTGTTTCAATCCCTGATAGGGATTTTAGTTGATTTCAACGGAAGCGTGGTTGCGGAGCAAAGGAATAATTCAAGATTCCCGTTTCAATCCCTGATAGGGATTTTAGTTGATTTCAACTAAGTGTAAATCCAAAAGAAGATTGAAACTTGCCGCGTTTCAATCCCTGATAGGGATTTTAGTTGATTTCAACTGAGCAATATGTATCCACCAATTCCTCTCCCTCAAGTTTCAATCCCTGATAGGGATTTTAGTTGATTTCAACGGACAGTGTGGGCTTTCTACTACTACGATCAAAGTTTCAATCCCTGATAGGGATTTTAGTTGATTTCAACTGATTCGCAATTGCAGGCGGGAATATTGTTTGGGGTTTCAATCCCTGATAGGGATTTTAGTTGATTTCAACTTGTGGATGAGTGGAAGGCTGATAAAGTAGCCTTCCCCCAGTTTCAATCCCTGATAGGGATTTTAGTTGATTTCAACGTTCGCCATCAGGTGAGAAAGGCAGAGGAAAGGTTTCAATCCCTGATAGGGATTTTAGTTGATTTCAACTCAAGGCGATCCAAAGCATCTCCCGGGATAGAGAGCCGTTTCAATCCCTGATAGGGATTTTAGTTGATTTCAACAGGGTTTACAGCGGATAAAGATTACATAGGGAATAGTTTCAATCCCTGATAGGGATTTTAGTTGATTTCAACAAGAAAAAAGGAGACATGTTATGAACTTAGCAGCTGTTTCAATCCCTGATAGGGATTTTAGTTGATTTCAACTCGGCTCAGCTTTTCTACTCTTTTTTGATTCATTGTTTCAATCCCTGATAGGGATTTTAGTTGATTTCAACAAAGCACCTCGGAGAAGCATTGTAATTAGTCGCGTTTCAATCCCTGATAGGGATTTTAGTTGATTTCAACGAAAATCCTATGATGGGGTACTGAGAAAAAAGGATGGTTTCAATCCCTGATAGGGATTTTAGTTGATTTCAACAGTTTGCTTTTGTTTTTCCTTCGTCATTTATCCCCGTTTCAATCCCTGATAGGGATTTTAGTTGATTTCAACTCTACAGAAAGGATTTCGGTAGTCAAAAAGTCGTTTCAATCCCTGATAGGGATTTTAGTTGATTTCAACCTTCATGAGATGGCGAGACTTCCCACTTTGTCACAGTTTCAATCCCTGATAGGGATTTTAGTTGATTTCAACTCGCTACGGATGTGGCGGAGAATTTGTCGCTTTTTGTTTCAATCCCTGATAGGGATTTTAGTTGATTTCAACGCGTCAAGCACTCAATCTCTCTTCCGGTTTGTTGTTTCAATCCCTGATAGGGATTTTAGTTGATTTCAACCCATCTTTTCTGGGCGCGCACTCATACACAAAGGTTTCAATCCCTGATAGGGATTTTAGTTGATTTCAACGCGAAAAGGTTCAGGAGTAGAAGGGAGAAAAGAGTTTCAATCCCTGATAGGGATTTTAGTTGATTTCAACGCTGCCCTGTAAAGGTTGCTGACAATTACTAGCTGTTTCAATCCCTGATAGGGATTTTAGTTGATTTCAACCGCTACAAACTTAAACCCTTACAGTATTTAGTTTTCAAGGTACAGTGGTGCAAACCTGTCATCATAATATCATTTCAGCCATTAGGTGACAAGAGAGCCTCTCAAAATTTCAGCCTGAAAGCTTTGTATAGTAAGCGTTTTGCTATTGGTGCAGACCTATTTTCGCTACTTAATCGATGAAACTATTGCTGTTACAGGGATTAAGGTACTTTTTATGGGCTAACTGATTTCTACACCTACCCATCTGCACCATAAAGTCAACCAAGCAACTTGGAGAACGCCAAAGTTCAAATCTTTAAATTTTCCAAATATGGCTTAAATGTAGACACCAATTCTGGACGACTGACAACCAAAGTGGGGAAAGAGCGATCGCTATAATCAACACCAGCAGATAAAGCAAAAGGTTCTGAGTTGAGTGAGATCCAACTTCCTCCCGCAGCCTTAACTATTACCCAAGCAGCGGCTAGATCCCAGACTTTTGGCGTTGCTTCCACACCACCTAATACTGCTCCTGTGGCGACTGTCAGGAAGTTATAGCTGGCAACCCCCAACATCCTAATTTTACAAGGAAAATCTTGTTTGATTACCGAGGTACTACGGGAACAGAGGTTAAAAAAGTGATGCTGACTCGGCTCTTCTTCACTAGTATGAATCGGGTGATAATTGCGAAAAGCCCCCGTGGAAGCTCCTAGACCCGATGAACCTTCCCAGAAGCCGTGGAATGATTCTTTCAGTGGAGGCACGTAAACATATCCGAAAATAGGTGTGCCCTTATACAGCAACCCTAGTGAAATTGACCAAATGGGAATACCACGCGTAAAGTTAGTAGTGCCATCCAACGGATCAACAACCCAACACCATTCTGTACCAGGAAAAACCTTGTCACCCTCTTCAGTCAAAATTCCATAATCAGGAAATGTAGAGGCGATCGCATTTCGCAATTCTTGGTCAGCCCATTTATCAGCACGGGTGACTAGAGAACCATCAGCTTTATGGGAAGCTTGTACTTGCCCAAAATCATCCATTAATTGCTTACCTACCCTGGCGGTAGTAATTTGGGCAAATTCTAAAACTGTAGTCCAAAATTCAGTCATTTGATAAATAAATTTGTTGTTAGTTGTTTGTTGTTGGTTGTTTGTTGTTTGGGTGTTGTAACAATCAACTATCAACTACCAACTATCAACTACCAGCAATCAACCAGCAACAACCAACAAATTAAGATTAATCTAACTCGCTTTCCAATATTGATGCGATCGCCTGTTTAGCATTGCGTTGAAATTCTGTGACATTCACCTTAGCTAATAATCCCAGCGCCAGCAATATAACTACGGCTTGTATGGTAAACACCAACCCATAGGCAAACAATGGCGTTGTCAAGAAAGATTTACCTAAGTTTAGCACTGCGCCACCAGAAACCGTAGCTAAGGCTCTTGCCATTGCTTGCGCTAATCCCCAAGCACCAATGAATGTACCAGCAGTTTCGGCAGCAGTTAAATCCAGCATTAAACTTAAGGCTCCAGTAGTAGTGACACCAGATGCAAAACCAAACAAGGTCAAACTCCATTGCAGGAATTTGGCATTAGCTGTAGTCCCTGCTAGGACAATGATGATTAAGCAAACTGCCACAGCCACACATCCGAGCTTGGTTGTATTTTTCTTACCCAAACGTGGAGCAATCAAAAAGCCTGTCAAACTCAAGCCAATGAGCGTCCCTGTACCGAAAAAGGCATTGAGTTTTGTGGTTTCGGCAATAGTCATTTTAAAGACTTCGCCGCCGTAGGGTTCCAACACCGCATCCTGCATAAACAAACTGAGTGTCATCAACAGCAAAAAAGTGAAAAATATTGCTGTTTGGCGGCTAGCAGTTAACACCTGCATTGCCATACCAAGAGTAATCTTATCTTCACGGTTAATCGCTGTGGAACGCATGGTATAGCGAGAATACTTCTTTTCCACACCGACTGTTGATAGCAAACAAAGTGCGAAAGCAATACCCGGAACGATCAAAAACAGGCGGTTAACTTGAGTTTGGATGACCTCTAGGGGTGCATTTAAGGCAATTTGTCTGAGCAAACCACTGCTAATGATTGCCCCAATGATAATACCCACCATCAGCATCGACCACACAACCCCCACCAATTTTGAGCGGTTGTCTTCATCAGAAACATCAACTAACAACGCTGCAAAAGGTGTGGAACTAGCACTAATGGCAACTCCATAAAGAGCAAAAATCAAAGCTAAAAGTGCCGCCCAACCGGAAGATTGACTTGTCCAACCAGACTGCAAACTGAAGCCCAATTGCCAAACTACCTGCACAGCGAAAAATGAGACGATCGCAAATAAAGCTGCGCCAACCCAAACATAGCCACTGCGGTGATAGCCAAGCAAAGGCTTAGTATCTGACATTTGCCCAAACCACACTCTAATCGGAGCCACAAACTGATGCATTGCGATCGCCCCAGCGACAATTAGTGCTGGTACTTGCAATTCCTCAATCATGACTCGATTTAGCACTCCCAGAGTCAAAATCGACATGATACCCAATGCCATCTGAAACAGGCCTAGTCGAAACATTGTCCATAGTTTCACTTTGGGAATGGATGCGGATTTTCCTGACTCCTTTGATTCAGAATTGGGTGACACATTACTAGTTGCCATAACCACTCCCAATCAAAACAGCAAAATTACTTCACACTAACTAAGATAAACCCATTTCTTCCCCAAAATAAGTTTTACGGTAGGTACGGAAGGGAGCTTACGCGATCGCGAGAAAAAGAAAATTACTACAGAACAACAAATAGCTCCTCAGATATTGGCTGCTGTTGAGAAAACAGCCCCCAAAGATGTTTATAGGATCGAGGAAAATCAATTCAATATCTTTGTTCAAGATGAAATTCGTCTTAGTGATCAACATACCCTCACAGCTGGATTGCGAATAGAAACAGTAGATCACAAAGCTACTGCAGGTGATAGCAGTACTGTTGAGCAATCGGGTACAACGTTGAATCCATCCCTACACTACAAATATCAAATGTTCCCAACAACTGTTTTTCGCCTAAGTGCTGCACGAACAGTTCGTCGTCCCAAATTTGATGACCTTGTCCCTTTCCGTGAAACGAAAAATGGTACTTTAACACAACCTGATGTGATTGGTAATCCAAAATTAAAGCCAGAGACTTCTATTGGCGTTGAAGCAGGAATTGAACAGTCCTGGGGAAATCATACCGGGGCTTTCGGTCTTAATGCTTTCTATCGCTGGATAGATGACAAAATTGAAAATGAAATAAACCTTAACCCTGAAAATAATCGCTATGAACAATCACCCAGAAATGTTGGAAATGGCAAAGTTTATGGTTTGCGGCTTGACCTGCAAACACGCACGCCTTTTCTAGGGTTACCAAACTTAACCCTATTTGGTAATATCTCTTTCCTTGGTTCCGAAGTAAAAGATAAAATTAGTGGGGAATAATATTAATTAGGACTTACCAATGGCATATAACTTTCAGCTCCTAATGAAGACTTAAGTCATCAGTACAAAAAACAACATCTTTGTTTCATTTTCCTGCTTTTTTGATATCGGGAAAAATTATACAGAATTGCTAATCTGCGTCAAGCATTTTTCAGGGTTGAAATATGAATGAACCACAACATCGCATCAGTAGAGAAATAGCTCCAGAAGTTTTTCAGCTAGCTGCTGAATTATACGCTCAAAAACAACAAGAGTATTCTCTACAAGAACTAATCATGATTGGAGAAGAAGCACAAATTCCGGCCGAGTTTATTCAGCAAGCTGTTGAGCTAATTAAAGCCAAGCAAAAAAATCAAGAGATTCAAATTAACAAGAAAACCAATAGATTTAAACTGGCTGTGCTGGGAGTAGCAGCAACATTTATAACTTTAATAGTAGGTGGATGGGCATATAAACAATTATCTGCTAGTAATAGTAGTCTGAAATCTCCTGTAGCAATTTTACCAAATGAAAATGATAGTAAAGTTAGTGGAAATGTGGAACGTTACTTAATGAATAAAGAAGGTTTAGTAGATGGACTTTTGCTCAGTAATGGGAAACAAATCAAAGTACCGCCTCACATGAGTCAGCAAGTAGTAAATGCTATAAAACCAGGAGATGCTGTAGATGTAGTTGGGAAGTTAGGTAATTCCAGTGTTTATGGACAACAAATAGAAGCACGCACAATTATGAACAATGCAACTAAAGCTTTTGTTGCAAAGCAGCCTAAACAAAAAAAAGCAAAAATACCAAAACCTAATGATTTTATCAATTTTAGAATTAATGAACCTGTCCGACATTGGTTAGTCAATGATAAAGGGGAAATTCGCAGCGCTATTTTAACATCTGGAACTCAAGTCCACTTTGCTAAACCTTTAGCAAAAAGCTTAAATAAAGTAGCTAAAACAGGTAGTCAAATTAAGGCGGAAGGAGTAGGTAGAAAAACTGCTCATGGTTATGTTTTAGAAGTTATTACTCTACAAATTGATGGAAATTTATTGCCTGATGCTAATTCAATTTAGCATTCAAATTTAAGCACTACAAATCTATATATTCTCGGACATGAAAAAGTTAATAACAAAAAATCCGGTACCATCCTTGGTGCTTGATATGCTGCGGATTTTGCTTACCTATCCCCATTGGTTAGCAGCCGCAGTTGTATCTACTATTATTGTTGCAGCTTTAGAACCGAGTTTGTCATGGATGGGTAAAAAAGTTGTAGACGATCTCAAGCAAGGTGGTACTGACATCAATGCATCATTAGTCAATTATATTTTAGTATTTGGAGGTTTATTGTTTGGGCTGGGCTTAATTAAATTCGGAGACAAACTAATAGATAAAATTTATGAAGCTCGGTTGATTATTTGTTTACAAAGAACATATTTGCAAAGGCGAAATCAAGAGCGAGATGCGGAAGATATTTCCCATATTCTCTATCACTGCAATCGTGCGAAACCAGGATTAGATATTATCCATAAAGATTCTTGGAAAATCATCTCTCAGACTATTTCAGTTGTCATTTGGCAACTAACCTTAGCACCAAAATGGTTACCAGCTTTATTAATTGCAGTAATTCCACCAATTTTAATTGGATTGATTTTTGGTCAATTCATTCAAAAAGCTAGTTTAAAAATGTTGACTGCTCAAGAAAATATTGCTGCTTCAACTACAGAAGCTAAAAAATTGGAATTAATTGAGCATCAAGAGTTATTTTTCCGCCATACGATTCAATTGGAGGTGTTTAAATCGGGAACAGAAATTTTAATAGATTTGATCACTTGGTTTGGTTTATTGGTACTAGTTTTACTTTCCTCTGTTTTTCATATAGGAGTAGTACCAAAAGAGGTTCAAGCTGGAGATTTAGTGTTATTCTGGGGGAATTTAAATTTACTTTCTAAACCTTTGGGAGATATTGTCAAAGTATACAACAAAGTTAGAGAAGCTTATCCTGCTTTAATCCGGGTGTTACGTCCATCTGTTTATGTTGAAGAGGAAACATAAAAATTATACAATGCCAGATTGCGATCGCTCATCAGTTTTTTGGTACTATTTTCGGAATTTTTATCATTGACAGGATTTGTGATTTAGTGGAAAAACAACTATGATAATAAACCCAAACGAAAAGCTCAATGTTAATTAGAAACAAGATTTATCGAGTTTTGACAAAATAGGAGCGCAAAGATCTGTGCAAGCGAACTTTATTTGCCGGCGTTGCATAAAATGGGGATGAATAATGAACCGCCAAGATGCCAAGAATGCCAAGAATTGACTTTTTCAATTAAAAGAGAAAATAAAATCATCCCGCTTTCTCTGCAACGCCTATTTGCCAAATTGCTCAAAGTAACTCCTATGATTTTCAGATTAATGCTTCTGCTATCCAACTTTATCAGCGTTTTTTGCATTATCTATGGCGGCATAAAATACCACTTTTAGCAGGTTTTAGCACAATCTTTTTTCTTGCTTTTTTACAGGTAATTATTCCCCAAATTACTCGCTATGTTATTGATGTTGTTATTCCTACAAAAAGATTTGATTTACTACCCTGGCTGGGACTATGTCAGGAACATTGCCAACGCTCATGAATTTATTATTAACCTCCCCCAGGGTTATAGCACCATGATCGGTGAACGCGGGGTGAAGCTTTCAGGAGGACAGAGATAAAGACTAGCGATCGCTAGAGTTTTGATCAAAAATCCCCGATTTCTTATACTCGATGAAGCAACTTCTGCTCTAGATACAGAATCAGAACACCTCATTCAAAAGGCACTCAAGGAACTACTGAAAAATCTCACTTGCTTGGTAGTTGAGAGTCGATTCTCAACTATCGAGAACGCTGATCTCATTGTAGTTTTGGAAAAAGGTTCTATTCAAGAAGTAGGTACTCATAGCGAGTTACTTGCTAAAGGCGGTAGATACGCTTATCTACATACAATGCAGTTTCCCCAAAAATCCCACCTAGATGTGCAACCATAAGAAGTACACCAACAAAGAGTTTTCACAGACTGCAATACTGTAACTTTAGAAGCTATCCTACTCCGTTTGATAGTCAAGAGCCCATTGCCAAGTGTCAATTGTCAAGAGCTCTTTACTAATGACCGATGAGCAATGATGACTAGGAAGCGGACTCTCTAGCTGGATGAGAACTTACTTTTTTTGGCACCGGAGTATCCCGTCGTCCTGTGCGCAGTTTGGGCTTGGAGGAGCTGCGTTTGTCTCCTTCTGCACCTGCTTCTGATGGCACCCAAGAGGAACGGCGACGGTTTTCACCACTAGACTCGCGATGGGAGTCACGGCGACCGCCACCCCGTAATTTGGGTTTGGGAGTGGGTCGGAGGTCTTCTTCAGGATAGTCGGCTTCTGAGAGCAACCAAGCAGGACGGGTTTGGTCGTAGGCTATTTGTAATGCAGCTGCGGCGATCGCATGAGCATCATATTGTTCACTCAGCTGACTAACGATGGACAAAAATGAAGCCATGCGTTCACCCACCAAAGCTTCTTGCACCTGGGTTTGTAATTTTTGCAGCTGCTTAGCTTCAATTTGTGCCCTTGTGGGAATCGAGAGTAATTGCCAACTTTGACGTACATGGCGCTCAAACAACTGCTGCTTGCGTCGTTCAAAGGGCTGCACTAAGGTGATGGCTGTACCTTCTTTACCAGCGCGACCAGTACGACCGATGCGGTGGACATAGGTTTCCACACTGTCTGGTAAATCAAAGTTGATCACGTGGGATAGTTGGTCAACATCCAAGCCCCGGGCTGCAATATCCGTAGCTACTACCCAGCGCACTTGACGATTACGGAATCGGGTCAACAAACGTTCCCGTGCTTGTTGGGATAAATCACCGTGGTATTCATCAACACTGTGACCCGCAGCTTGCAATTGATTGGTGAGTTCAGCAGCGGTGCGTCTGGTGCGAACAAAGATCAAAGCCGATTCTGGATCTTCCATTTCCAAGATGGGCTGCAAGGCTTTGACTTTTGACCAATGGCGTGGTACGAGATAAGCTACCTGATTAATTTTGTTGGGAGCAGCTTTTGGTTGTTCAACGGCGACTGTGACTGGATCGTTGAGGAACTTATTCACCAGCTGGCGGATAGATGGCGGCATTGTGGCGGAGAATAAAGCTGTCTGCCGTTCTTGGGGTGCTTGGGAAAGAATTTTTTCCACGTCATCGATAAAGCCCATGCTCAGCATTTCGTCAGCTTCATCTAAAACAAACCATTTCACATGATCCAGCTTCAGGCTACCCCGTTCTAGCAAGTCTATGACTCGCCCTGGTGTACCCACGACCATGTGAACACCGCGCTTGAGTTGTAAAATTTGGCGATCTATAGATTGACCGCCATAAATCGCCATGACGCGCAAGCCTTCGTTACCCAGAAACTCACTGATAGCATCTTGAACTTGAATTGCTAACTCTCGAGTTGGGGTCAATACCAGTGCTTGTACTACTTTTTGACTTACATCCAGCCGCTCTAGAATTGGCAGAGAGAAAGCAGCTGTTTTACCTGTACCTGTTTGAGATTGACCAACAACATCGCGACCCGCTAAAAGTTGGGGAATCGCTTGGGCTTGAATGTTGGTTGGTGTGGTAAAACCAATTTTTTCAATTTGCTCAATCCGTTCTGGTGAGATACCTAGTTCTTGAAAAGAAAGTGTCATTAACTCTCCTAATTTGTATTTAGTTATTTGTTGGTTGTTGTTTGTTGGTTGTTGTTTGTTGGTTGTTTCGATCAACGATCAACTACCAACCACCGACTACTCCGTACAAGTCGTACGTATCAGCTTCTTTGATGGCTACTGGTACGATAGTTCCCAATCTTGCTTGCCCACGAACGTAAACTTGACCATCTACTTCCGGAGCAAATCTCGCCGAACGACCGATTAATTCTCCTGTTGAGGGATTTTCTTGTTCAATCAAAACATCAACGACTCTGCCAATTTCTTGCTGATTTTTACGTAGAGAAATTGGCTGTTGCAGTTCCATCAATATGTCCCGCCGTTCATCTTTGATTGCTTGCGGTAATTGATTGGGTAGGTTGTAGGCTGGTGTTCCTTCCTCTGGAGAGAAGGTGAAAACACCTACATGGTCAAATTCATGGCGTTGGATGAATTGAAATAAATGCTGAAAATGTTCATCATCTTCGCCAGGAAATCCGACAATAAATGTTGTCCGCAGTATCGCCTGTGGTAGTGCTTCCTTGATGCGTTCGATAATTCCATCGTTGACTTGTCCTTGCCAAGGACGGTTCATGGCGCGGAGAATTTCGGGATGGGAATGTTGCAGGGGCAAATCCAGATAAGGTAAGACATTGGGTGTTTCACGAATTGCCGTAATCACATCTGGAGTCAGTCCCGTCGGATAAGCATAGTGCATCCGAATCCACGGCACGTCTACTTTCCCCAAAGCACGAAGCAATTCGGCTAATTTAGGCTTCCCGTAGATATCTATACCGTAATTTGTGGTGATTTGGGAAATCAAAATGATTTCCTGTACCCCTTGACTTACTAATTGTTCAGCTTCCGCGACTATTGATTCTATAGTACGCGATCGCTGGTTTCCTCGCAGCTGCGGAATGATACAAAACGCACAGCGATAATCACATCCTTCTGCAATTCTTACATATGCCACACCTTCGGTTGTAGTGCGATAGCGGGGTGTGGTTTCATCGGCGATGTAAGTTGGTTCGGGGCTAATTTCTTTGACGCGATCGCCCTGTTCTACTCGTGCAATCACATCAACGATTTTGTGATAATCGCCTGTACCTACTACCGCTACTGCTTCGGGCAACTCTTCCAATAACTGCTCTTGGAAATGCTGCGCCATACAACCTGTAATGACGATTTTTTTATTCGCCTCTGCCAGTTCTACTAGAGTCCTGACAGATTCTTCCCGAGCTGCTTCGATAAAACTACAAGTATTAACGATAACGTAATCTGCTAACTCTTCATTAGAATCTACGCCATAGCCTGCTTCTACTAGCAGCCCTAACATATGTTCTGTATCAATTCGATTTTTTTCACAACCCAGATGAGATATTGCAATGGTTGGTTTTTCACCCATACTATAAAAATAAAGTTTTCAGTTTTTTTGCATTCCAAAAGTTAAATCTTAACTAATGTTTTTCAGACACTTGCTCAAGAGCTAAACCCGTTCGCATCATGCCTGCATGACAAAATTCAAACGCACCCACACCGAATCTCCTGATCCCAATGAATTGCACAGAGATCATGCTATGATTTTCTTAACTATTCTGTGTTTCCAAGGGAAAAACAAATAGTCGTTGGGTAAAATAGACACTTTTAATTTTTTGTGCAAATTGCTTTTGGTATTTTACATTACCGCAGCGCGTGCGTTGTGAATCTACTCTACCCTAAAAGGAGCCACTTTCCCCTGTGGGATGTGTGGTGAGAAGTCGCTACCATCTAGGAAAACACGCACTAAATTACGCCTTGACAGCGGTAATGATACCAATTCAGCACGGGTTTTACCCGCAACTGCAACAGAATACATAGCTGTTCTGCCTCAAACAGCTACCTTACGGAAAGCCGCTTGGCGTCTTGTGCGTCTTGTGAGTTGCAAACTCCTCTTGTAAACAGTTTTTATCTTAACATATCTTATGGAAGGTTTTACGTTAATTTCCATCTTAAGGGGGAGGCGGAAAACCGATCAACTTAAAAAAAGTTGGAAAAGTTAGTCAAAAGTCAACAGTCTAAAGTCCTAAGTCAACAGTCCAGAATTCTCAGTCTACAGGATATTGACTGGCAATTTTGGATTATGGATCGTAAATTTTGGATTAAATTTTTTTAGTATACGTTCCAACTGCAAGCCAAATGGGACGAAACAAAAATTAACAATCCAGAATCTGTAAGCTCTTGAGTGGGATAAATCCACAATAGCCAGATGATTTCGGTTTATGCCTAGCCTTTATGGTCAGGACAAATCCAAAATCCAAAATCTAAAATCAATTGACTATTGACTAGTGACTATTGACTATTGACTCTGGACTGTGTGTTACGGATTAAAGACGTGGACTTATATCAGCTATTTAAAACCCGCACACCGATTATTGGTGTAGTTCATTTACTACCATTACCTACCTCGCCCCGTTGGGGAGGTAGCCTAAAAGCAGTAATTGACCGTGCTGAACAAGAAGCAACAGCTCTAGCCAGTGGCGGAGTTAACGGTATCATTGTAGAAAATTTTTTTGATGCACCGTTTACTAAAAACCAGGTTGACCCCGCAGTTGTCAGCGCCATGACTGTAGTAGTGCAGCGGATACAGAATATGGTGACGCTACCGATTGGCATCAACGTTTTACGAAATGATGCCAAAAGTGCAATGGCGATCGCTAGCTGTGTGAAGGCGCAATTTATCCGTGTGAACGTCCTCACCGGCGTCATGGCAACGGATCAAGGTTTAATTGAGGGAGAAGCCCATCAATTACTGCGCTATCGCCGGGAATTGGGTAGTGATGTCAAAATCTTCGCTGATGTCTTAGTTAAGCACGCTCGTCCATTGAGTTCGCCAAATCTAACTGTAGCGGTGCAAGATACCATCGAGCGGGGTTTGGCAGACGCCGTGATTTTATCTGGTTGGGCTACAGGCAGTCCACCTAACCAAGAAGATTTAGAATTAGCTACACAAGCAGCAGCAGGTACACCAGTATTTGTTGGTAGTGGGGCATCTTGGGAAAATGTTGCGACATTGTTACAAGCAGCAGATGGAGTGATTGTCTCTAGTTCCTTAAAACGTCACGGTCGTCGCGAACAAACAATTGACCCTATTCGTGTTAGTCAATTTGTAGAAGCCGCACACCGCAGCTGGAACAACAGGGGCGATCGCAAATCTATTTCTTCTGTGAGCCTAAAATCTTAAATTGGGGATTGGGAAGAGGGGATCAGGGATCGGGAATAGAGAATTGGGCAATTGGTATTTATTCTCCCCTTGTCTCCCAAGTCGTCCCTGTTGTCTCCCCAGTCCCCTATCACCAATTACTCATACCTGCTTATGAAACGCCGCCTTTCTTCTACTCCTTGGATTCATCGTCGATCGCGTTTGCTAATTGGTGCGATCGCTATTTTAGGTGCATTAACTACTGCTTACCTGACCATAGTTAAATTTAGCCAAAGCTCCGCTGCTTGTCCTACCCAAAGTTGTGATATCGTACTACAGAGTGATTATGCCACAGTTTTCGGACAGCCTCTGGCTTTGTTCGGTTTCTTAGCTTATGTGAGCATGGCAGTTTTTGCCCTAGCCCCGTTGGCTGTCGACCCAGTTAACAAGAAGGATTCTCGAAAAAAGCTGGAAAATCTCACTTGGCTACTGCTGTTGATCGGAGCGATCGCCATGTCGGTGTTCAGTGGTTACTTGATGTACCTGCTGGTATTCAAGATTAAAGCACTCTGTATCTACTGTGTAGCCTCAGCAATTTTTTCCTTAAGTATGTTAGTCCTAACTATTGTGGGTCGTGCTTGGGAAGAAATCGGGCAAGTCTTTTTTACTGCCATTGTTGTCGGTATGGTGACATTAGTAGGTACTCTAGCTATTTATGCTTCTCCATCAAATAATAATAGTGGAGTCACCATCGTTGAAAATCCTGGTCAACCAGCAATCATCAGTTTCAGACCATTACAAGAGCCCAAACCAGGTGTTGGCTGGGAAGTTACCACTACCTCCGGCGAGGCAGAAATTGCCCTCGCACGTCACTTAAAGCAAATAGGTGCTAAAGAATACATTGCCTGGTGGTGTCCTCACTGTCATGAACAAAAATTACTTTTTGGTAAAGAAGCTTACAAAGAACTTGATCACATAGATTGCGCTCCTGTTGATAACCCCAATGGTTTAAAAGATGAGTGTAGAGCAGCTAAAATTCAAAGCTATCCGAGTTGGATTATCAATAGTAAAATCTATGCAGGAGTGCAGAATTTAGAGCAGCTAGCAAACATTAGTAATTACGCAGGCCCACGTAATTTTAAGTATGTTTTAAAACAATCGTAAAAAGTGCTTTTGTCAGTAGCAATTCTATTTGAGTTGTAAAAAATCACATTGTCCAGTTCCCCAACTTTTCCAAAAAGTTGGGGTTCTTGTTTTTCAGAAATGATTTAGGATTGCTATAGTTAATTGTCTACAAGACTTAGGCAAAAATTGACACAAACCCATGAATAAGCAGAAAGGTAAACGCTTCGTGAGGTTAATTTACCTGTTAAAAAAATTTTTGTGTCGAGGAAAAAGAGAATTTTTCACAGCCTCTAGCGTTGCCATCTGCATTTTACTATTACGTTTTTTTGGATTATTGCAATCTTTAGAATGGGCAGCTTTGGATCAATTTTTTCAACTACGCCCCATCGAAGCACCAGAAGAATCAATCACTATTGTCGCAATTGATGAAGCTTCTTTGCGTAAGATTGGTTCTTGGCCAGTTCCCGATGGTGTGATTGCCGAAGTTTTACAAAAATTACATCTCCAACAGCCACGTGCTATCGGCTTAGATATTTATCGAGATTTAAAGGTAGAGCCTGGTCATACAAATTTATTAAATACTTACAAATCAATACCAAACTTGATTGGAATTGAATTACTTTCCAATAATCAAAATAATAGTGTTGCACCACCACCAGAATTAAGTAAACTGAAACGAGTGGGTTTTAATAATCTACTGCTAGATGCTGATGGCAAAGTACGTCGTAGCTTATTGTATTGGCATCTTGAAGACCAAGCACACGAAAGTTTTGCTTTAAAGTTAGCAAAGCTTTATCTTCAGGCAGAAGGTATTAGAGCCAAAAAAGCCGCACAAAATCCCAAGAATTTACAGTTGGGTAAGGCAGTATTCCATCGTTTTCAACCCCATGATGGTGGCTATGTCGGGGTTGATAATAAAGGCTATCAAATATTGTCTAATTTTCCGAAATTAGCTTGTAGAAATTCATTACGCGACATTTGTGCATTTCGTAGGGTTTCCATGCAAGATGTGCTAACTGATCAAGTACCTCGCCAGTGGATTCATGATCGCATTGTCTTGATTGGTTCGACTGCACTTAGTCTTCAAGATTTAGTTTTAATTCCCTACTCTAGTCGGTTGATGGGTGCAGCAAAGCCTGTAGCAGGTGTGGAACTGCAAGCCTATTTTATCAGTGAATTCATCCGCGCTGCCCAAGAAGGAAGACCTTTACTTAAAGTTTGGCCTGATGTAGTAGAAGGTTTGTGGATTTGTGTTTGGGCTTATGTGGGTGCAGCCACGAGGTGGCGAATACGGCGCTTGAACAGAAGTATCTTGAGTATCCTGTTGTTTTGCTTGGTATTGCTTGGTAGTTGTTATGTTGCTTTTTTGTTTGGTTGGTGGATACCAATAATGCCTGCTTTACTTAGCTTTAGTATCTCAGCAATTGTTATAACGTCACAAATCGCCCACATGCAAGAAGAGTTAAAACGATCTAAGGAGTTCTTGCATCAAGTTATTAATACTATTCCCGATCCAATTTTTGTCAAAAATGAAAAACACCAATGGATTGTTTTAAATGAAGCTTATTGTCAATTAGTTGGTTATCCTAAGAGTTTATTGCTAGAAAAGTCAGAGTATGATTTTTTCTCTAAAAAAGAAGCTGAGTTGTTTCGTCAGCAAGATGAATTAGTGTTTCGATCGCAGCAACCCCAAGAACACGAAGAAGAATTTACTGATGCTAGCGGTAAAACTCACTTTATTTCCACTAAGCGATCGCTCCACAAAGATGGCGCAGGTAATTTATTTTTGGTTGGGGTAATTCGTGATCTAACTGAACGTAAACTTCTAGAAGATGAACTCAAACGCACTGCTGCTGAGTTATTTCGTTCTAACAGTGAGTTGAAACTTCAAGAAGATCATTTACGTTATCTGGCGTATCATGATCCTCTGACTGGTTTACCTAATCGGAAATTATTTGCTGAACAACTACAGGAATCTGTGGAATGGGCGCGCAATAATAAATTGTTACTAGGACTGCTGTTTATTGATTTGGATGGCTTCAAGCAAGTTAATGATAGCCTGGGACATGAAATAGGCGATCGCTTGCTGATGACTGTTGCTCAGCGCCTCAGCAATTGTTTACGGGGTAGTGATACCGTTTCTCGCTTGGGTGGTGATGAGTTTACCGCAATTCTACGAGCCATCCCCAAACTAGAAGTAGCTGCGATCGTGGCTGAAAAAATTTTAGCAACTATCACTGAGCCAATTGTCTTGGATGGACACACGATAAAAATATCGGCCAGTATCGGCATTAGTGTTTATCCTCTCAATAGTAACGACTGTGAAACTTTGATTAAACAAGCAGATGCTGCAATGTACCATGCTAAGCGTTTGGGGAAAAATCGTTATGAATTTAGTTAGTAGTGGTTTGCATTAATTTGTAGTGTTTTTAAACGCAAAGGGACACAGAGTTTGGTTCAGGAATTTCGCTATGAATTTGGTGTTGCTTCACAATGCACTAACCACCTCTGTAGCAAAAGAATATTATTGTCAACCCTAGCTTTATTGCAGCGGTATAAGTATTTTTACAGTGAGTCCATTTTTTGGTGTTAGCATATTACTTTGCTTAAAATTTCAGTGTATATACTGAAATTTTAACAAGTAAATAAATTTTTTAAATTTTTCCGGATGAAAAACAATCATATTAACAATATTGCTCATACGTTGAAGTCTTTTTCTATAGCTATTTGAGTATCAATTGAATTTGCTCGAATATAGTATTTACTCGGAAAAATATTAATAAATTATTAAAATTAAGTAAAGTAGCTGATGTAATTGTGGTATTTATGGAGAAAGTACTACTTTGGATAGATGTAAATGCTATGGGAGTAATAGAAAGTAAACAAAAAGCAGGTAAGTATCTACACGGTTAAAAGTTTACATCCGAACTTTAATTAATAGAATATTTGTGCTTTTTATTCAGTGATTATGCGGATGAAAATTTAAACTTTCTCCGAAGTTTTAATAAAACTCAGATTTTCAAAGCAAAAGATTGTTAATTAAATAAAAACCAAGGGTTATGAAGACTAGCTTGAGAACTACTAGCGTTGTCTTGTTTTTTATCGGAGTTGCTCTGATAATTCTCAAAATGGCTGATACCGCTTGGATGTTTACTGATGCGATTGTTAATCATCAGAGTAGTGACCAGACCACAAATAATTTGATCAGCCTGAGGGTTGATTCTCAAAGTTCAAAGCGTAAAACTACAAATTTTCAATCGAGTAGCGACTATGAACCTCCAAATTATGGTGGTCCCGATAGTCCTTCTTATGGTAGTGGAACTCGGTGATCGGGGGCGATGAGTTCCCCAATCCCCTCAATTTGCGTTACTCTGAGTGCAGATATGATAAGAACTTAAGCTAAATGTCTGCAATGGAAGTTTTTGAACAATCAATAGATATTAATGCCTCAGCCGCAGTGGTTGAACGTTGTATTAGCGATCGCATTTTAATGCACCGTTGGCTTAATCCTGTATTGCGTTGCGAACCTGTAGGTGAATGGAGTACCGATGTTGGTAGTCACAGTCGGTTTGTGATTCAAATACCTTTAATTAAACCGACATTGAATAGTACTGTTGTAGAAAGAAAACCAGGTTTGATTGTTTGGGGGTTCGAGGGTTTTTTTCAAGGACGCGATCGTTGGGAATGTCAACCACAAGCAAAAGGAACACGCCTACTCAATCGCTTTGAATTTGAGATACCCAACCCTTTGGTAAGTTGGGGTTTTAAAACCTTTGCTGAAAACTGGACAAAACAAGACATGCAAGCCCAACTGCGCCGACTTAAGCTTTTAGCAGAGGAGATGCAGCAGGAGTGAGAGGTAGGGAGGTGGGGAGATGGGGAGTGGGAAATAAATACTAACCACTAACCACTAACCACTAACTAATAACCAACGATAAATGACAATTGACTACCCTCTACCAAGTTGAGTCAGCAATCGCCTAATCATGTAGGCGTCTTGGGCTTCTGGAGTTTTGACTAGGTAAGTTTCTAGATCATTGGCTGCTTGGGAGAAGCGACCGAGTTGATAACATAAAAGACCGCGATCGCGCACTTCTAAAGCAAAACCAGGAAATAATAATAAAATTCTCTCTACCGCAGCTAAGGCTTTTTCTAATTCCTGTTTATTCAAGTAGATATATTTGAGATTTGTTAATATTCTCGCCAAAATTTGTTTGTTTGTTACTGCTGCTAAAAATTCTGGTTGCAAAGTCACGGGATGCTGATAGATTTGAGTTAATTTCTCTTGACAATCTTGCGGAAATAATATCTCACCTTTATTGAAGGTATCCACAAAAATTTCAATATCAGAAATGTCAGGACGAATGAGGAAATGTCCTGGCATTCCTATGCCTACCATCGCAAAATCAATCCGTCGGGCAATTTCTAGATATATTACTGCTAAAGTAATTGGAATTCCTAGACGGCGATCAATCACATCATTCAAATAGCTATTGCGAGGATCATAATATTCTTGTTTATTTCCTGCAAATCCCAAATCACTATAGAGATATTGATTAATAGCTTGGATAATTCGCAAAGGATAACGTTCTGCTGGCAACCGTTCTTCTAATTCTGTTGCCATTGTGTCTAGACTATTGATATATTCTTCTGGATCAAGGTCAGGATATTCTTCTTGGGCAATATATAAGGCTGCTCTTGCTAAATCTATACACTCATCAGGCTGCTGAATTTCCTGGTAAAAATATTGCCGCGCTGATGAGATATTCATAAGTTTATGCCGAGTATAGGTTTACAGTTCAGATTGAAAATTATGAAGTGGTGGTGATACCTATATTTAATATTAAAGATATTGGCTAGATTTGCAAATAATTTGATGCAAAAAAATAAATAATAAGCATCTATCTAAGGTATGAAAATCATGAATCAAACAGAAGAATAAGTATAGACAATCTTTATGTATTCTCTTCCTCGTTAGAGGAGAAGGTGATTAAAAAATAAATACGCAGGTGGAGGATTAGGGGCAGTGGGGGGAGTGTGTAGACGCGCAAGCGGCTTCCCGTAAGGGTGGAGTGGGGGGAGTAGAGAAATTATTATTAACCACTAACCACTAACTACTAACCACTAACTATTGACAAATGACAAATGCCTAATAATCAATAACTAGTAACTATTTAAATTTGCTTATTATTTATTTTTAAATCATGCACATAACTCCAAGCAGAAGTAGAGAACAAGACACAGCAAAGAACAAATTTTTTCATCCCACTAGGGGAATTTTTTGGGCAGTCCAGACTCGGATTCTCTTTTGGTACATTTTATCTACGACTTTCATCTTTATTATCTTTATTCCAACATTTCGTGAGGTTCTGTATGCAAGGGTGGACACGCGAGTTCGTAGGGAACTGACAGAAAAGATGGAAACATTTAAAAAACTAATCTATGAAAAAGATACGGAAGTACGAGAGGAGATAGGGGAGTCTAGAAATATAAAGGTAGACGAACAACTAAAGCCTCCATCTTCTCATGAAGAATTAGAAGACTTTTTTGATGCTTTTCTTTCTCGTCAACTACCAGAAGATGATACACATTTAATTGCTTTTGTCAATGAAAAGTTTTACAAATCGAGTCCTAGTGCTAGACCAGATCCCTTGGCAAAAGATTCAAAGTTAATGAGGCGTTGGGCTAAGCTAACCCAACCTGAACAAGGAGAAAGATCAGTTTCAGACAAAACTATAGAAAATATAATCTATATTACTGAACCAGTCAAAATCAATGGAAAAACTCTCGGAGTATTTGTAGTTGCTCATACTACAGCAGGGGAGCGTGGAGAGGTTTTAGATGCTGTCTCGGTGATCGTACAGTTGAGCAGTGTAGTGTTGATAGTGGCTTTAATATTTGCCTGGCTAGTTTCCGGCAGAATTTTGGCTCCTTTGCGTTTACTGATGGTGACAACTCGCTCAATTAGTGAATCTGATTTAACTCAACGCTTACCAGTCAAAGGTAAGGGTGAGATCGCAGAGTTAGCAATTACCTTTAATGAAATGATGGATCGCCTGGAAGCTGCTTTTACCAGTCAACGCAACTTTATTAACGACGCCGGACACGAACTCCGCACACCAATTACTATTATCCGGGGACACCTAGAATTAATGGGTGATAACCCTGAAGAAGTGCAGGAAACTGTTCCCCTGGTACTGGATGAATTAGACCGTATGAGTCGATTTGTGGAAGATTTGATTTTGCTGGCAAAAGCAGAACGTCCAGATTTTTTACAGTTGGAAACAGTTGATTTAGATTCCTTTACACGGGAATTATTTCTGAAAGCACAAGCACTAGCAGACCGCAATTGGCAGTTGGAAGGCATTGGTAAAGGCAAAATCATCGTAGATCGGCATCGACTGACTCAGGCAGTTATGAATCTGGCACAAAATGCCACTCAACATACATTATCAACTGATACAATTTCTCTAGGATCGGCAATTAATCGAGGCAAAGTCCATTTTTGGGTTAAAGATACCGGGGAAGGCATTGCCAAAGCTGACCAACAAAGAATTTTTGGGCGCTTTGCCCGTGCCACTAACAGCCGTCGGAGATCGGAGGGTGCAGGGCTAGGTTTGTCAATTGTGCAGGCGATCGCACAAGCCCATGATGGCTCAGTAAAGCTTCGTAGCCGACTAGGTTTCGGTTCTACTTTCACTATAGTCTTACCAGTGGAACCACCACAATAAGGAAGTACCCGATGCATCGCATTCTCATCGCTGAAGATGAACCCCGTATAGCCTCCTTTTTAGAAAAAGGCTTGTGTTCTCATGGCTTTACTACTGCCGTTGTTGAAGATGGCAATGAGGTTGTACTCATGGTTCAAGAGGGCGAATTTGACCTACTGCTCTTAGATTTAGGATTACCTGGAAAAGACGGTATAGAAGTCATAGAAGATTTACGTGGACAAGGCGAAAGCTTGCCGATTATTATTTTGACTGCCCGTGATGACATCAAAGATAAAATAACAGGATTAGAAAGCGGTGCTGATGACTATGTTACTAAGCCCTTTCGCTTTGAAGAACTATTAGCAAGAGTCCGGGTAAGATTACGCAGTAGTACTGTTTCCTCGGTGAACAATGACACGCTCCTCAGGGTTGGTAATATAATCCTGGATCTACGTACTCGCAGAATCAAAGTAGATGGTCGCACCGTTGATTTACCAGCACGGGAATTTACCTTAGCAGAAACTTTTTTCCGTCATCCAGGACAAGTATTAAGTCGAGAACAACTATTAGACAGAGTTTGGGGTTTTGATTATAACCCAGGTTCTAATATTGTGGATGTGTATGTAGGTTATCTACGTAAAAAGTTAGGTAGTGACCTGATTGAAACTGTCAGAGGTATGGGCTATCGATTACGGTTAAGTAATGAACTCTAGTAGCGATCGCGTAGGTTGATAATTTGAAAATCGGCTCTAGTTTTGCTCATAAAGCTATATATTGGTCATGGCTTGCTGAATTTGGTTATGAATGGTGTTTGTCTACATTTTGTAGAGACGTAGCAATGCTACGTCTGATCACTACGTCTGGTCACTACGTCTGGTCACTACGTCTGGTCACTGCGTCTGGTCACTACGTCTGGTCACTACGTCTGGTCACTACGTCTGGTCACTACGTCTGGTCACTACGTCTGGTCACTGCGTCTGGTCACTGCGTCTGGTCACTACGTCTGGTCACTACGTCTGGTCACTACGTCTGGTCACTACGTCTGGTCACTGCGTCTGGTCACTGCGTCTGGTCACTACGTCTGGTCACTACCTCTGGTCACTACCTCTGGTCACACCCGTAAATTGTAAATTCATATTTTGATTCAGCAACGCCTTTTTTCAAATCGGGATAACATATCAACTTCTTTTGATGAAAAACTTCTCATAAAAAATTCATACAGAATTCATCACTAATTGAGAGCCTATGTATATGTGAGGAATTAATTATCTGTTTTTCTCACAGCTTCAGTAGTTTTTGAGCATTTTCGAGGATTAATGCCATGCGTGTTTGTGTCATTGGTACTGGATACGTTGGCTTAGTAACTGGAGCTTGTCTGGCAGAGATTGGCCACAGTGTCATCTGTGTGGATAAAAATACCGCCAAAGTTTCATTAATGCAGTCTGGAAAGTCGCCTATTTTTGAACCGGGACTGGAAGAAATTATGCAGTCCAATATGCAGGCGGGAAGGCTGCAATTTACTACAGATTTGGCTGTCGGTATAGAACATGGCGAGATTGTATTCATTGCTGTTGGTACTCCAGCGTTACCTAGTGGCGAGAGTGACACTCGCTACGTAGAAGCCGTGGCTCGTGGTATTGGTAGCAATCTTAACGGTGGTTACAAAGTCATTGTCAACAAGTCTACCGTTCCCATCGGTTCTGGTAATTGGGTGCAGCGCATGATCATAGATGCTATTGCCGAACGTCAGCAAGATATTACAGGCTTTGATGTGGTTAGTAACCCTGAATTTCTCCGGGAAGGTTCGGCAGTTTACGACACATTTAATCCCGATCGCATTGTATTAGGTAGCAATAGCCCCAGAGCGATCGCCATGATGCAAAAACTGTATGCGCCAATCATTGAGCGCAAGTTTACAGTTGATAATTATTTATTACCTCCCGTGCCTATGGTAATAACAGACTTAGCATCTGCAGAGATGATTAAATATGCTGCTAATGCCTTTCTGGCAACCAAGATTAGCTTTATTAACGAAATAGCCAATATCTGCGATCGCGTTGGTGCTGACGTTACTCACGTTGCCAAAGGTATTGGTTTAGACTCCCGTATTGGAAGCAAGTTTCTCCAAGCAGGGATTGGCTGGGGCGGCTCGTGTTTTCCGAAGGATGTTTCGGCATTAATTCATACTGCTAAAGATTATGGTTATGATGCTCAACTACTAAAAACCACAGTTAGCGTCAACAAACGTCAACGGTTGCTGATTGTGGAAAAACTTCAGCAAGTCCTGAAAATCCTGAAAGGCAAAACCATTGGTTTTTTGGGTTTAACCTTCAAACCCAACACAGACGACTTGCGCGATGCACCCGCAGGGGATTTACTGCAAGCATTAAATCGCTTAGGGGCGAAAGTCAAAGCTTATGATCCGGTAATTTCCCAGGTAGAAGCGGACGTAACTTTAGTGACTGATCCAGAACAATTGGCGCAAGGTTGTGATGCATTGGTATTGATCACAGACTGGCAACATTTTCACAACCTAGACTATGCCAAACTCGCTAAATTGATGACTAATCCTGTAATGATTGATGGTCGCAATTTCTTTAATCCGGAGGATATGGCAAAGGCTGGTTTTTACTACGTTGGTATTGGTCGTCCAACAACAGCTAATGGTTTGCGATCAACTTCTGCACTACCAACCGTTACTAATGAACTCTTGGCAGTTTCTTAGTATCTCTTGCACCTGCACTAAAGAGGATCTGAACAATGAGACTGCTGGTTTATTCCCATGACACATTCGGTTTGGGCAATATTCGCAGAATGCTAGCGATTTGCGAACATCTATTGAGGGAAATAGAGGGACTGTCTATTTTACTAATATCTGGTTCACCGATACTACACGGGTTTCGCCTACCCAAAGGACTTGACTACATCAAGCTTCCTTGTATCAATCGAGGAGAAACAGATAATTTAGTTGCTAAGTACTTGGGTACAGACATCGATGAAACAGTGAAAATGCGATCGGATTTGATTCTATCAGCAGCCGTTAATTATAAGCCGGATTTGGTGCTGGTAGATAAGAAACCCTACGGGATTAAAAATGAACTTGCCCCTACTCTAGATTACTTGCAAGCTAAGTTACCACAAACTCGCTTTGTACTTCTGTTAAGAGATATTCTCGACACGCCAGCAAAAACGATCGCAGAATGGCACAAACATGGTTATTATGAAGCGGTTAAAAAGTTTTATGACTTGTTGCTGATTGTTGGGATACCAGAAATTTTTCATCTACCACAGGAATATGAGTTTCCAACTGAGGTTATCCAGAAAGCACACTTTTGTGGATATATCCGGAAACCGCAGGGATGCAAGCAACCTGAGCAAGTGCGAGATGAGTTACAGCTAAGTTCTAATCAAAAGCTTGTATTAGTTACTCCTGGTGGGGGAGAAGACGGTTATCAGCTAATTCATACCTATCTCACAGGCTTGAAATTACTGACAGATACACACAACATCAAAAGTCTGATTATTTGCGGTTCAGAGATGCCGATAGAGCATAGACAGGCATTGTATCAGATGGCAACAACCTATCCACAGGTGCAGATGTATGAATTTACCGATGACTTGATGAGTTATGTGGGGGTAGCGGATGTAGTGGTATCGATGGCTGGTTACAACACTGTGTGCGAAATTCTTTCCGCAAGCAAACCTGCTGTGGTGATACCGCGAATCAAGCCTTCCCAAGAACAATTTGTGCGATCGCAGAGAATGTATGAATTTGGTTGCTTCCAGACAATTCATCCTCATGATCTGACACCATCAGTCTTAATGCAACAGGTACAGCAACAATTAGTAAATACGCAAGTGAATAATACTGTTGATTTAGGTGGGTTAGATAGGATTGCTAGTTTAATTAAAAGTATTTTTACAAATAAAAATTTAATTTATGAACGAGAAGTTTTGTATTCGGAAAGATTTTCACAGGGTATTTTGGCTGGAAAAATAATTATTTGATAAACGAACACAGATGGACACAGATGTAGACGCGCCCAAGCGCGGCTTCCCGCAGGGTACACAGATGGATTGTTCGTTTGTGACTGGTTGTGGTTGATAAGTTATGGGTTTTGTTTCTACATGTTTTTGTGGATTTAGATGAGATTTATCTTCAAAAATTTATCAGTGTTGGAAAAAGATTATGAAAAAGTTAATGTTCTACTGCCAACATATTTTGGGCATGGGTCATCTAGTGCGTAGTATGGAGATTGTACGCGGTTTAACTAAAGATTTTCACATTTGTTTTATTAATGGTGGTGAGGTAATTCCAGAGTTTCAGGTTCCCTCAGGAGTTGAAGTTGTTAATTTACCAGCAATTAAAACAGACCCGGAATTTAAAGAATTGCAAGTGGTAGATCATGCTTTTACGCTAACAGAAGTTCAAGAAATTAGAAAAAATTTGCTGCTGTCAATATTAGACAAATTCCAGCCAGATATTTTAATGATAGAATTATTTCCTTTTGGTAGAAGGCGCTTCTCGTTTGAATTAATTCCTATGTTAGAAAAAGTGCAAGCAAGTCAATCTTCTACTAAAGTAGTTTGCAGTCTCAGAGATATTGTAGTTACAAAACAAAATCAAGCTCGACATGAAGAAAAAGTCTGTAAACTCATAAATCAATATTTTGATTTACTGTTGGTTCATAGCGATCCAAAATTTGTGTCATTAGAAGAAACTTTCTCTCGAATTCAAGACTTTAATTGTCAAGTTTACTATACTGGATATGTGGTACAAAAAACATCAGAAAATCCTGTTTTCAGTGATGAAGATAAGGAAATTATTGAATCTGAACAACCTTTGATTTTAGTCAGTGTCGGTGGTGGTAGATTTGGTCATGAATTATTGGATTGTGTGGTGAAGACAGCGCCATTATTAGAGAAAATAATTCCCCATAATATTCAAGTTTTTACGGGGCCATTTATACCAGACGAAAAATTTCAGGAATTACAAACGCTAAAGGAAAATAGCAATAATCTTCGCATTCGTCGCTATACACCTTACTTTTTAAATTACATGCAAAAAGCAGACTTGTCTATTAGTATGTCTGGCTACAATACCACACTCAATATTTTAACAACGGGTGTACGAGCTATGATTCTTCCTTTCACTGGTAACAATGATCAAGAACAAACTATTAGATCCCAAAAGTTAAATGCACTAGGAATTACGAAGACAATTTATCCTCAAGATTTGCAACCTGACATCTTTGCTTGGAGGATAATCAGTTACTTGGAAAAGCAAATAAATAAAATTAAGTTCGATTTTAATGGTGTGGAAAATACAGCAAAATCTTTAAAAGATTTTGTCTATAAAGAAAAAATTGCTTAAGTATGTTGCCACAAATGTAGAGACTTGCCATGGCTCGTCAGTCACAAGCGCAAAGGAAGCAGAGAAAAGAGATTTTGGTAAAAACCATGAATAAAACAAAGATTTGTATTACTACACTGGAATACCCTCCAGATATAGGTGGTGTTGGTGAGTCAGTGCATCGTATTGCCCAGATGTTAGTTAGTAGTGGTTATGAAGTTCATGTTGCAGTTTTTCGCTCTAAGCAACGGCTAGTAGATGATGGAAGTGTAAGACGAGCAAGCTGTAAAACAACCGTTCAGGATGGAGTATTTGTACATCGAATTAAATCAGCTGTACGTGATGATACACAAGAAATTCATGATTTTTTTAGTGATGTCTACTTACACTTGAAATATTTACATCAACAGTACGGTTTTGATTTGTTTCATGCCTTTTTTATGAATGAAACAGGTTACGTTACGACACTGTTAGCCAAAGAAAATGATTTGCCAGTTATTAATAGCGTCCGGGGTGCTGACTTACACAAACATATTTTTAATCCTAAGAACCATGCTCAGATAGCTTGGGTTTTAGAAAACTCTAATTGGGTAACATTTGTAAGTCAAGACTTGCAGAAAAGAGCGAATGCGATCGCTCCTAGTGTAAAGTTAAAGTCTTCTGTTTTTTGGAACTCAATTGCACCAATTAATTTCACCAAACTCCGCACCCCTCCTCTCATATCAGAGTTGTCGGGTATTATCATCGGTTCTAGTGGCAGATTTCGTGACAAGAAAGGTATAGAATTTCTCCTTGATGCTTGCAGTGAGTTAAGCAAGAAAATCGACTTGACGTTGTTGCTGATTGGTAACTTTGTAGAGAAAGAACGAAAATATTGGCAACAAGAATTAAAACAATGCTCTTTGGGTTCTCGCCTTCGCATTACAGGTATTACAACTCGCCAAGAAGCTTTAGCTTATTTACCACATTTAGATATTTTCGCCATTCCCTCAGTAACTGACGGGTGTCCAAATGCGCTTCTAGAAGCCATGGTAGCTGGTTGTGCCATTGTTGGCACTAGAGTAGATGCTATTGGTGAAATTTTGGAAGATGGCGTCGATGGTTTACTGGTCAATCCTGGTAGTAGCGCTGAACTCAAAACAGCACTGCTATCTTTAGCTACCCAACCACAGCTACGCAAGCAACTGGGTGCAGCAGCCAAAACAAAAGCACAACAGCAACTTCATCCATCCATAGAACATCAGAACTGGCTAAATGTTTACCAAGAAGTTTTGCAGAGTTGGGAATACGAGAAAACAATCATACAGCACCTTTTTGGCAGTGAGAATTTTTCTACTCACCAACAACCAACTATCGACTACCAACAAATATTATGAACAAGCCAAAAGTTACCATAATTGTTTCTCAACGTGAACGTTTTAGCTACACTCGCGAATCACTGGAAAGTATTTACGAAAATACTCATGTACCTTTTTCTCTAGTTTACATAGATGGTAATTCCCCGCCTAAGATTGCTGGCTATCTTGAGGAACAGGCGCGCCAGAAAGAATTTGATTTGATTCGTACTGAGTATTACCTTTCACCAAACCAAGCCCGTAATTTGGGTTTACATCAAGTTAAGACCGAGTATGTTGTATTCATTGATAACGATGTGATTGTGGCTCCAGGTTGGCTAGACCATTTACTCCAATGCGCGGAAGAAACAAAAGCAACTGTTGTTTGTCCCCTTACCTGTATTGGTGAACCTTTGGGAGAGACCATCCACTTAGCAGGTGGTGAAGCACACATTGTTGTTGAAACCCAAGAACATAACGAAGCCAAGCGAAGAGTACATGAAAAACATTACTTCGTTAATCGCAAAGTTGCTGAGGTGCGTAACCAGCTGCACCGTCAACAGTGCGAGTTTGCGGAATTTCATTGTATGTTAGTCCGCACTGAAATTTTTGAGCAGATTGGACTTTTAGATGAAGGACTGCTAAGTACACGGGAACATATTGATTTTTGTCTGACTGTAACTAACGCTGGAGGTACGGTTTATTGTGAACCTGCTTCGATAGTTACCTACGTACCAGGATTGAAGTTACAAATACCCGAACTTACCTTCTTTATGCTGCGCTGGAGTGATGCTTGGGAAACTGCTAGTTTAGAACACTTTGCCCAAAAATGGCAACTGACAACCAAGGACAAATACTTCAAAAAACGCTACAAGCGGATGGGACATCGCCGCCACCAAGCATTCTTGAAACCGCTGCTGCATCGCCTTACCTTCGGGACAAAGCCTTTATGGTTAGAAAAATGGGCGATTTCGCTGGAAAAGAAGTTAAACCAATATATAAGCGATCGCTACACCCCAAATCATACAAGTTATACCCAATCAGTAGCACAGAGTGACAAAGCTGAACACGAATTAGTATCCCTTTAGAAGCAGATCTGATGTAAGTTGTGAAGCTACGACAAAATTTTTGTTTGGAAATCGACCACCGATGCACACGGATGCACACAGATAAACACGAATAAAATCTGTGTTCATCTGTGTTCATCTGTGTTCGTAATTAAAAATTATCCTGATTTTTTGATAAATGAGGAGGGAAATAAATCAAAATGGCGCGTCCTGACCGCAAAAGTTTGAGGGCAGCCTTACCAGGAATAGTGAGGATTTTGCGGCGATTTTCACCCCAAATCCGCCAACAGAAAAACCTGCTGGTAGTATCCTTCGTGGCGCTGATCGCAGAAATTTTCTTACACCTACTAGAACCCTGGCCACTAAAATTTATTTTTGACTATATTCTGTTACCTGGTTTTAAAACCCAGCCCTTGGGTATTCCTTTTCTGGATGAACTCAGTCCTTTTGCCCTACTTACTACCTTAACTTTAGGGCTAGTTGCGATCGCTGCTCTGCGTGCTACTGCTGCTTACTTCAGTGTTGTGGGTATGTCCTTGGCAGCAACCAACATCCTCACAGAAATTCGCGCTGATCTCTACAGTCACTTGCAACGGCTTTCTCTATCTTTTCACCACAAAGCCAAAAGTGGTGACCTCATTACTCGCGTTACCTCTGATATTGACCGACTACGGGAAGTGACTGTCATGGCTGTCATGCCCCTACTTGCTCATTCTTTAACTCTAGTCGGTATGATCGCAGTCATGTTCTGGCTGCATTGGGAACTAGCACTCATTGCTATTGCTGTGTTTCCCCTATTTATATTTTCCACGATGCGTCTGACAAAACGTATCCGCCAGGTGGTACGCCAACAACGCCAACGCGAAGGAGCAATGGCTGCAACCGCAGCCGAATCTATCGGTGCCATCAAAATTGTGCAGGCGCTTTCTCTGCAAGATATGTTGGAGAATACTTTTTTCAGCCACAACCGCCAAAGTTTAAAAGACAGTGCCAAAGCCCAAAGACTAGCAGCAGGTTTAGAACGGATGGTGGAATTGTTGGTGGGGGTTTCCATTGCTTTGGTGTTATGGCGAGGAGTGCAGTTAGTATTAAGACAATCCCTTACTCCTGGGGATTTGTTAGTATTTGTCAACTATCTCCGCATTGCCTTTAAACCGATGCGCCAGCTTGCCAAATACACTGGGCAAATTGCCAAAGCCACCGCTTCCGGTGAACGTGTTTTGGATGTGTTAGACATCGTACCTGATATCCGCGATGCCCGTGGAGCAATTGAGGCGCCACCTTTGAAGGGAACTGTGCAGTTTAAAAATGTTTCCTTTGCCTACGAACAAAATAAAAGTATATTAAAAGACTTAAGTTTTGTAGTATATTCTGGTCAACACGTAGCCTTAGTAGGGCCTTCTGGCGGAGGTAAATCTACCTTAGTTAGTCTCTTGTTGCGCCTCTACGATCCTTTAGAAGGTAAGATTTTGATTGATGCTCATGACATTAGAGAATACAAACTGCATTCTTTGCGGCAACAAATCAGTGTCGTGTTACAAGATAGTATTCTCTTTGCAGCTAGTGTCAAAGATAACATTGCCTACGGTTGTTTACAAGCCTCCGACCAGGAGATAGAACAAGCTGCCCGTTTGGCAAATGCCCACAATTTTATTATGGCCTTGCCCCAAGGTTACGATACTATCTTGGGTGAACGGGGGGCAACTCTTTCTGGTGGACAAAGACAAAGAATTGCGATCGCCCGTGCAGCAGTACGTCAAGCTCCCATTGTCATTTTAGATGAGCCAACCACAGGCTTAGACCAAGAAAACGAACACGCTGTGAATGAAGCGCTCGAGCGTTTGACCAAAGGACGCACCACTTTTTTAATTTCCCACAATCTGAAACCAGTTGTACAAGCTGATTTGATTCTTTACATCGAAGGCGGAAAAATTTTAGAAAAGGGTACTCATATAGAATTGATACGTCTAGGTGGACGCTATGCGGCTATGTATGCTCTCCAGTCTACGGAGGGTAATGGCTTGATGGCTATGCGATGAAAATTAGTCTTTGTCAGCACAGTTAGGACTAATTTCCACTTTTGCTCTGATTTTTTACCTGAGTTTACGAAATAGGATTAAAACCATGTGTATTTCATCAATAGTGAAATGGCATGGCTTCGCTCTCTCTGCTGATCTGTGGGGAGGGCTGTTTTTTTGAAGAAATAGCTAATGAATTTATGCCAAATTCTGGCGTCGTTCAGTGCTACTCTTGAAGATGACATAGCTTAATTTTAAGTCTCTTACGACCCTATCTGAAATATAGCTTCAATCAATAGACTCAGCATGGTCACCACAGCAGAAAAAACAAACATTGGTTACATTACCCAAATCATTGGGCCGGTTGTAGATGTAAAATTCCCTAGTGGAAAAATGCCACCAATCTACAACGCTTTGCGCGTCTCAGGCACTAACGAAGCTGGACAGAAAATCGCAATTACCTGCGAAGTACAGCAACTGCTTGGTGACAATCAGGTGCGGGCTGTGGCAATGACTTCCACCGACGGCTTAGTGCGTGGTATGGAAGCTGTCGATACTGGCGCTCCCATTAGCGTACCTGTTGGTAAAGCCACCCTGGGTCGGATCTTCAACGTCCTGGGCGAACCTGTGGACAATAGAGGACCTGTCAACACTGAAGAGAAACTGCCTATCCACCGTCCTGCTCCCAAACTCACTGAACTGGAAACCAAACCTTCCGTGTTTGAGACTGGGATTAAAGTTGTTGACCTGCTGACTCCCTACCGTCGTGGCGGTAAGATTGGTCTGTTCGGTGGTGCAGGCGTCGGCAAAACCGTGATCATGATGGAGTTGATTAACAACATCGCGACTCAGCACGGTGGTGTGTCCGTGTTCGCCGGCGTGGGAGAGCGCACTCGCGAGGGCAATGACCTCTACAACGAAATGATCGAATCTGGGGTTATCAACAAAGATAACCTCAACGAATCTAAAATTGCTCTCGTTTACGGTCAGATGAACGAGCCACCCGGAGCTAGAATGCGTGTTGGTCTGTCTGGTTTGACTATGGCAGAATACTTCCGGGATGTGAACAAGCAGGATGTACTGTTGTTTATCGATAACATCTTCCGTTTCGTGCAAGCTGGTTCTGAAGTATCAGCGCTGTTAGGACGGATGCCTTCTGCGGTGGGATATCAGCCAACATTGGGTACAGATGTGGGTGAACTACAAGAGCGCATCACCTCTACCAACGAAGGTTCTATTACCTCTATCCAAGCTGTGTACGTACCTGCGGACGACTTGACTGACCCCGCACCCGCTACTACCTTTGCTCACTTGGATGGAACCACTGTATTGTCTCGTGGTTTGGCAGCGAAGGGCATTTATCCGGCGGTAGATCCTCTGGGCTCTACTTCCACCATGTTACAGCCCAACATAGTTGGTGAGGAACACTACAATACCGCTCGTGCTGTCCAAGCAACTCTACAGCGTTACAAAGAATTACAAGACATCATCGCCATTCTGGGTTTGGATGAATTGTCTGAAGATGACCGTCTAGTTGTAGCACGGGCGCGCAAAATCGAGCGCTTCCTGTCTCAGCCGTTCTTCGTAGCAGAAGTATTCACCGGTTCTCCTGGTAAATACGTGAAGTTGGAAGACACAATCAAAGGCTTTAACATGATTCTGGCTGGCGAGTTGGACGACTTGCCAGAGCAAGCATTCTACATGGTCGGTAGCATTGACGAAGCCATTGCTAAAGCTGAAAAACTCAAAGGGTAATTAGTTAGTGGTTGTTAGTTGGTAGTTAGTGGTAACAACTACTAACTACTAGCTACTAACCACTAACCACTAACTACTAACAAAAGACATATGCCATTAACCGTTCGTGTAATTTCTCCGGATAAAACAATCTGGGACGCTGCTGCTGAAGAAGTGATTTTACCTAGCACCACTGGTCAGTTGGGTATCCTCACGGGACACGCACCACTATTAACTGCCTTGGATACTGGTGTGATGCGAGTACGTCCTAGTAAAAATCAAGGCTGGACACCCATTGCGCTTATGGGTGGATTTGCTGAAGTTGAAGAAGATGAAGTAACCATTCTAGTTAATGGTGCTGAACGTGGTGACAGCATTGATCTTGAAGAAGCTCGTGCTGCTTTTAACGAAGCCCAAGCTCGTTTAGGTCAAGTTAAAGAAGGCGATCGCCACGGTCAAATCCAAGCCAATCAAGCTTTTAAACGCGCCCGCGCTCGTTTTCAAGCTGCTGGTGGCATGGTATAATTAAAAACCCGGTTCCATCGAGAAACCGGGTTTTTGCTAAGTGTTAGATTTTATAAAAATTAATTTGACGTCAAAGTTAACGTCTTCATAAAGTTTTGGATAACGCATAGTCAAATTCGGTCGATTCAAGCTCATCCCCAGACTACAATTTGGGGATAAGCTTAACCATACATAGATTTGCTAAGGATGAATTACGAAGTGTGAAGTATTAATAATTTTAATCCTTCTGCCTTCTGTCTTCTGCCTTCTTCTAGGCGCTACCTGTGAAGGTAACATCAGGGAATCTCCCTTGTGCTTCTGACATCGGGCGATTTCTACCTTCCTCTTGCCAGTAGTTGATAACTTCGGTAGCTTTATTGAGTAACTCTACCCGATCTACTTCAGTAATCCAGTGTTTTGACTCTAGCTCTTTTTTGAGTTCTTCCCAGGCATCATTTCTGGGCCAGAAAAAGTACTTTGTCAAAGGACTAGTACCTTTACCTACCACCTGATCAACCGCCAAGGCGACGTTCTCATCTAACCACAATATCTTCAAAATGAACTTGGACAATCGCACCTCCGCGAAATTTCCGGGCAATACTTAACTAATGACAGTGATCGCTTATTCTATCGCAATCCTTGCCGAGTGGACAAATTGAGTGGGGTCGCTGGAGTTCTTTTGCTTCTACTCCTGTTGATGATTTCTACTGTTTTAACTCCTCCTAAGTGTAAAAAACCTACGCCTGTCAAACCCTGACCCTCCCCTTTACAAGGGGAGGGAACTGGATTTGTTGTTTCCCAGCTTGACAAGGGGGACTAAGGGGGGTATTTAAGTGTTCGTGCAATAGGTCTACTGAATGACTGTTAAGTCGTCAATATTTCAGCAGGTAAGCGCTTGAAGGAAAGGCGCTCATTCTCAATATCTACAAAGATGGTATCGCCATCGTTGAATTCGCCGCGCAAAATCGCTTTTGCAATTGGTGTTTCTAACTCCCGTTGAATAGCACGTTTGAGTGGACGCGCACCAAATACGGGATCATAACCTACTTCAGCTAAAAAGTCAAGAGCAGCATCCGAAAGCTTCAATGATATCTTGCGATCGCCCAATCTTTGCCGTAGTCTTTCGATTTGTAACTGTACAATCTCGCGCAATTCCTCTTTTTGCAAACCGTGGAAGATGATAATCTCGTCAATGCGGTTGAGGAATTCTGGACGGAAGGAATTTCGCATTGCTTCCATGACTCTGTGACGCATTTCGTCATACCGGGATTCATCGCCGGCGACATCGAGGATAAACTGCGAACCGATGTTGCTGGTCATGATAATAATGGTGTTCTTGAAGTCTACCGTATGACCTTGAGCATCGGTGACACGTCCATCATCGAGAATTTGCAGCAGGATGTTGAACACATCCGGATGGGCTTTTTCGATTTCGTCGAAGAGAATCACCGCATAGGGACGACGGCGAATTGATTCGGTTAGCTGTCCGCCTTCTTCGTAACCAACATACCCAGGAGGCGCACCAATTAAACGTGAAACGGCGTGTTTTTCCATGTACTCAGACATGTCAATTCTGACTAGCGCCTCTTCGGTGTCAAATAGGTACGCCGCAAGGGCTTTCGCTAGTTCTGTTTTACCTACACCAGTGGGACCGAGGAAAATAAAGCTAGCAATGGGACGATTGGGATCTGCTAAACCAGCGCGAGAACGCTGAATTGCATCCGCAACAGCTGTGACTGCTTCTTGTTGTCCAACCACACGGCGATGTAGTTCATCTTCTAAGTGCAGTAGTTTTTCTTTTTCCGATTCCACCAACTTGCTGATGGGGATACCAGTCCACTTAGAAATAACTTCGGCGATGTCCGATTCGGTGACTTCCTCCCGCAGCAGAGATTTACCAGTGTGTTGAGTTTGGGCTAACTCAGATTCTGCGGCTTCAAGTTTGCGGTGTAAATCGGTTAATTTGCCGTATTTTAACTCAGCAGCGCGGTTGAGGTCGTAATCGCGTTCGGCTTGTTGAATCTCTAAGTTAACGCGGTCGATCTCTTCTTTGACAGACTGAATTTTAGTAATAATATCCTTTTCAGACTGCCATTGAGCATTTAACGCCCGTTGTTCTTCTTTGAGATCTGCTAATTCTTTTTCTAGTCTTTCCAGACGTTCACGAGAAGCTGTGTTACTTTCTTTTTGCAGCGACAACTTCTCCATTTCCAATTGCAAGATTTTGCGATCGATTTCGTCGAGTTCTTCTGGCTTGGAGGTAATCTCCATTTTCAACCTAGCGGCTGCTTCGTCTACCAAATCAATGGCTTTGTCTGGTAAAAAGCGATCGCTAATATATCGACTCGACAGTGTCGCCGCCGCTACTAAAGCATTATCGGAGATTTTCACCCCGTGATGCAGTTCGTAGCGTTCCTTCAACCCACGCAGAATCGAGATCGTATCTTCTACACTTGGTTGATCGACATATACTTGCTGGAAGCGTCGCTCCAAAGCGGCGTCTTTTTCAATATACTTACGGTATTCATCTAAAGTTGTCGCACCGATACAGCGCAATTCACCCCGCGCCAACATTGGTTTGAGCAAGTTGCTAGCATCCATTGCGCCTTGGGTAGCACCTGCACCGACAACGGTATGAATTTCATCAATAAATAGGATAATATTACCACCGGATTCGGTGACTTCTTTTAAGACTGCTTTGAGACGTTCTTCAAACTCACCCCGGAATTTTGCACCCGCAATCAAAGCACCCATATCCAAAGCAATGAGTTTGCGGTCTTTGAGAGACTGGGGTACATCACCAGCTACAATGCGCTGGGCTAAGCCTTCAACAATTGCAGTTTTACCAACACCTGGTTCCCCAATTAATACAGGGTTATTCTTGGTGCGGCGAGAGAGAATTTGAATCGTGCGGCGAATTTCGTCATCTCTTCCAATCACTGGGTCAAGTTTACCTTGACGGGCGGCTTCAGTGAGGTCACGCCCATATTTCTCCAGTGCTTGGTATTTACCTTCTGGATTTTGGTCGGTCACTTTCTGGCTTCCCCGAATTTGTTTAATAGTATCTTTTAATTTTCTTTCGTCTAATCCGAATTCTTGGAATAGACTTTTACCAAAGCGATCGTCTTTGGCGTAAGCAAGTAATAAGTGTTCTATCGATATATATTCGTCACCAAACTCCTTACGATAGCCTTCAGCCCGGTCTAAGAGAGAATCCAAGCTGCGTCCCAGGTAAACAGAATTGATGCTTCCCGAGACTCTTGGCTGACGTTGGATGAATTGGTCTGTGCGATCGCGTAGTTTTTGCAGATTCACACCCAATTTTGTAAACACAGGAGCTGCTAGTCCTTCCTGTTCCAGCAACGCCTTCATCAGATGTTCGCTTTCGATTTGCTGATGGTGATTTTGTTTAGCAATCTCAGGAGTATGCGCGATCGCTTCCCACGCTTTTTCTGTAAATTGGTTTGGGTTAGTTGGTTGCATAGGCTTTTTGAGGAACGAACAACAACACGCGCAAATATAATTTTTGTTCTTATATGGTCATTTTAAAAAGAAGCGGGTCAATAGCTAGATCGGTCTTCACGTCTTTTTCAAGTAGTAATACCGTCCGTGTGTGGGGAGGTGGTATAATCGATACTTCTTTAATGGTACAAGCTTCTAGATTTATCTGTGGATTAAAATTGATAGCGAATTTCTCCCTTAATTGCATTGCTACTAAAATCTTCTCTGCCGATCATAATTTCGTAGTTGATCGCACTTGCAAAATTTTTAGAAAATAGAATCTGTGTCCCTGCACTCAATTTAAAATAATCACGGTCAGATTCATTTGTCTGAGTACGCATGGGTATACCTGGTTGAGTCACAAGTTCTGTGGTGATGGTGCGGTGTGTTGGTGCAAATTGATATTCGTAACTTGCGTGGATATTTGGTATGACTGAACCAAAACTGGTCTTCAATTCCACAGCAGCTTGTGTACCTACACTCACAATAAATGATTCTGTTTGTTGATCATCTACTTTTATATTTAGACTACCTGCACCTGTTTCCGTGTAGCCGTCGATGTTGATGCGATCGTATTTCAAACTAAAGGTAGGACCATAGGAAATATTACCCGATCTGGCAATGTAACCACTTTTTAGGTTCACGGAAAACTGTGTTCCATCAGTTTTAGCTGTAGCTGTGCGCTGATCGAAATCAATTTGACGTTGAATATCAAAGTCGTTATTACCGTAGCTAATTACAGCATTGCTGTAGAAGTTTTTCTCGACATAGTTGCTATAGACTGAAACAGCATAGCCATCAATTTCGATGTCACCTTGATTTTGATGCAACTCAGTCTCATTATTCACAACACCTAATGCTACTCCTACAGCTAGTTTATCTGTGACGCCATAATCAAAGCCTACAGTAGCACCACCTGTTCTATAGTTGTAATCTGGATGATGTTCATTAGCATCTTGACTACCAAGATTTACATCACCGTTAACAAATACACTCCAGCGATCTGTTGATTGTGTTTGTGAAGTGTTGTGTAGCGCTGACAAACGATCATCGATCAGCTGCGCCTGTCTTTGGGCTATATGCAGAGCGATTTCAGCTTGTGGGACGATCGCAACTGGAGCATTCAAAACTGCATCGGTGTATTCTGCAATAAACTGGTGTCCGCGATCTGTAGGATGAATGTTATCCCAAAATAAATACTCGTCAGGATTAGGACAAATTGTAGCTGCTTGTTGATCAAAGCAAGGGTCATTTATATTTGTTAAACCGTATCGATCAGGCTGGTCAATAACTTCGTTAAATAAAGCATTAATATCGAGAGGAATAATGTTAACGTTACGATTTTTGGCAATTTCTTGCAGGGCAGAATTTAAGTTATAATTGTGACTTTTAATTGCAGCGGTGGTGCTGTCAGCAGTCCCTTGCGATCGCTCTTGCGGAGTTTTGCCCAAATCTGGTAGGTTAGGCACAATAATATTACGAGCGCCTTTATTGATCAGTGTTGTTATTGCATTAGATAGATTATTTACTACTATTTGTGTATTGGTTGCTCTTTTTTCTATTGGCTGAATTAGGTAATCATTAGCACCAGCCCATAAAATAAATAGGGCATTAGAACTAGGGGTTACTGATGCAGAAGCAAAATCGTTGATTTGAGATGACAAAGATGGTAGTGGTATTATTAGTGATTCACTCAGGACGTTAGTATTTCCAGAGGTGGAGCCACCAGCAGCATAGTTACTAGTATCATTTGCATCAATATTTAAGTAGGAACCCAGTACTTCCACCCAAACCGGCCCATTAGAAAATCGTCCTTGAAAGTAAGGTGGACTCAGAGGAATTGTACCCCCTGTGATTCGATATAAGTTGCCATTGTCAGATAAACTGTCACCAAAAATAAAAAGTTGATCGTAATCCCCTGCTAAAGCTTTGAAAGGCAATAAATTAGATACAACAGAAAAGGCGATCGCCACTGGAATTTCTTTGCTCACACCATTTTTTATCAAAATATATTTGGCAAATTCTACTAAATTTCCCAGCAGTAGCGCTCAAGCAAATGCTTAAATTTTATTTGAAGTAATGCAAAGATTATTGGTTAGTGGTTAGTGGTTAGTTGTTAATAGTTCCAACCAACCATCAACAATCAACCATCAGTAATTTAATCCTGTTGACGGGAGAATAAATTAGCACCCCACAGAGAAAGAGCGATCGCGATTACTAGTAAAATTGGCACACTATACCAAGGAAACTGTGATAGGGGTAAATAAGCAGCTGCACGTAGTCCGATACTGGCATAGGTAAGGGGCAAGAGGTAAACTACTACTTTGAGAATTCCTGGTAATGTACCTGGATCAAAAAATGTCGCTCCTAAGAAAGACATAGGAATGATAATAAAATTATTGTAGAGTCCCACTGCTTCGAGCGATCGCACTGTCAACCCTACTATTACGCCTAACCCTGCAAAAACGGCACAATTAAGTAATAGCAACAACAAAAATAGAGGATGGAGAAATCTCCAATTTCCGGTAAACAGCAAAGCAACCAAAATTACAGAACCGGAAGTCATCAATCCCCGCACAACTCCTGCTAGCATTTTCCCTATGTGCAGCGCTAGGGGATGCACGGGGACTAGTAACAATTCCTCAAAGTTTTTGGTAAACAGTCTGTCTCCACAAATAGAAAATGTCGTTCCACCAAAACTAATTGTCATTGATGATAAAGCCACCATACCCGGCAAAATAAATTCTAGGTAGTTACCATAGCTACCGCTAATTCCTGCTCCTGGTCGGATAGAACTTCCTAAACCCAAACCAAATGCCAAAATATATATCAGTGGAGATATTAACCCTGATGCGGCTATTTGGGTAATTCTGACACGTAACTCTAACCAGTCTCCCCAAAAGACAGTGAGAATATCTGCCAAAAGAGTTTGAAATTGCGAAGTTTTAAAGTCCTTATGTGAAAATAGCGATCGCTGATAAATCACTTTCTTGCTGTCATGTATAAAGATATTCTTAATTAATTATTTAACATTTGTTGATATTCTTCCACCAGAAGTAGCAAATGTGGCGTGGTGGGGAGGTGGGGAGTATGAGGAGTGTGGGGAGTGGGAAATAAATACTAACTACTAACCACTAACAAATGACAAATGACCAATGACAACCAACAACCAACCAATAACTAAAGTTAAAGACAACTATAGGCAAGAATCGGCATACTGATATATATATAAGGAGAGGAACTCAAACCGCTCCCGACTGTCCAAAATGTAAAGAGAATTAAGCAAAAATGAGACGTAAACCTGTTGGTAGAACCACTACACCTCCTAAACCCTCTCTTTTCCAATCCCCATTGTTTAATTTCACCACCATAGCGATATTGGGAGGGGTGTTCGTTTTAGGTATAGGAATTGGTATCGCTTTTAGTTCTACAGCGACATTTACACCAAGTAACGTGGCTTCCCGGGAATTTATTGATACTAAAGCACCTAATCCTGAGTTATGTGTGCAGTATGGAGCCAGTGCTATGGTCATGGATACTAGGCTATTTGTGACACTCAACCCCTTTAATGTTTATGTTTCTCAACCGAGTATGCGTCCTGGGTGCGTTCTACGTACTAATAACTGGGCAATTTTAGAGCAACGTAAACTGGTAACAAATGAACAGGTTCGAGATTGTAAGAACCGTCTTAATACCTTTGGCTATACAGGTGACTTGGGTGAAAAACCTGATATTAGTTGTGTTTACCAAAATGAAGCAGCGAAAAACTTCTTTGTTACCGAACCAGGAGCAGTTGCACCACCTATAGAAACAGATAGGTTTTAATCATCTATGCATTTGTCATTATTAATGTCTTGAGTGATTGGTTGTTAAGTAGTAAGTTCATTAAAAGACAAATAACAAACTTTATCGAGTGTTATTGGGTAGAGGTTTTCCAAACTCAATTGCTCCTGGATTGGGATTGGTGATTTGATTATTAGAGGAGTTTGGGAGTGGGTAATTTGGTAAGTCTGGTGTAGGGAAAAAAGGAATACTGTTGAGATTACCAGATTGGTTAGGAAAAATAGCTGGAGGAAGAGTAGAATTTGGCGGTTGAGAATGGTTATCAGGAAGCAGGGGGGGTACAGTTACCAAAGGTTGTTGATTGTAGTAAGTTGTGGTTGGGAAAGGTTGATTTTGGGAAGGTGGAGGTGGGTTGTATAAACCTGAATTTGGTGTCTGTTGATATGAAGGAAAAATGTTTGTGGGTATTGAATATGCATTATTACTAACCGTAACAGGACTTAGAACCCAACGTGTAGGATTTTCTGGAGAAACAGGTTGTAGTTGTACCTGGTTAGGGTTTATAAAAGTACCTGGCATCAAGTCCATAACAATACGAGTTACATCTGCATTTAATTGCGAGACACGAATGCTTTTTATCGCTCCAGAAAAATTTTGTTGAGTGGAAACATAACCCAATTTAGTACTTGGTAAATCTACAACAATACGAGAAGGTTGAGAGAGAAAGAAGTAGCGTGGTTGTGAGGGTGCAGAGAGAATAATTTCTAGCTGTAATGCTTCTGGATCAAAACGCCAATCTTCTAATTTTGATACTGTTTCAGCATTACTCATACCAGCTTCAAGAGTAAATGCTGTATATAGGCTAAATAAGCTAATCTTAAAAAAGAGCTTGTTAGTTAATTTTTCTTTCATTGTTTTATACCAAACATTGTAAGGAATACTAGGTTGATCACGATTAAGATTGAAAATATTTTCTCCCTTTTGCCTCCTGTCTTCTTATCAGTAAAATTTCAATAATTATTTAACTTTACTGAAGCATCTAGTTTTTGGTTGGGTGTTGCACTAATTTTAATTGCTTTGTTCATACCACTTACTGTTATTTGACCGCTGAGATTATCTTGCTTTTCTACTTGCATTTGTATGTTGACTGTTTTATAATCTTTTTTGTTTTTTGAATTAGCATTCTTGCAAAGAACAGAGTTAAGAACTTGACCCGACAAACTTATATTTTTATTTTTGTATCTACCACTGAGAGTGGGGTGTATTTCTGTATTAGATGTTTGTTGGGTATTATTATTTGTTGCTAATAAAGATCCATTTAAGTAAACTCCTGATTGATGAATATTCAAGATGGCTATGTCTGGTTGATTACAATCAGGTAATTTTTCTCCAAATATCAAACGATAGCTTTGTTTGAGAGGAAGAGGGGCTTTTAATTTATTTTCTCCATAATTTGTTACGATTTTAAACAATAGTAAGACTGAACATATAGCTATACCATAAAAAGATATAGATTTGAAATTAAAATGATTCATAAAAATAATAATCTTAGGTAACAATGAATTATAAGTTATGAATGATGAACTTTTTCATCATCCATCATTCATAATTTATAATTTCATAAATTCTAAGTCGTAACTTCTGACTTAAACTCAGTCAGGACAGAGGTGAGATGAGAAATAACTTTACTGTAACGACGGGTAATAAGTAGCGAGGAACGACACTCGATCGCTAGTTCATCTGTATATCTTCCCAATGTTTGGCGTTCTATACCCCAGGTACGGCTTGCGCCTACAATTGTGAGATCAACGCCTCGGGAAGCTGCAACTACGGCTTGGATAGGCTCTGTGTCTAAGATTGTGTTGATGGTAACGCGATCGCTCACGCTACGAGGCAATTGCTCCATTAAAGTTTGCAGTTCATAACTTAATTCGTCTTTGACCTGATGAGCTGATAGCACCTGTAATACTTGCAAATAGGAAGTGTCACGATTTACCAGTAGTCTCAAAGCCAGGATGAGTGCCAAATCATCATGGATATTGCCAGAATAGGGTACTAACAAACTTTCTAAGCGTTCTTCACCCCGATCAATAAATACTGCGACATCAACTGGGGTAGTTGTGAGAATTTGACCAACTCGCCCACCCAAGCGATTATTACTAAAAGCTGGACGATGCCATCCAACAATCACTAAATCAGCTTGTTCAAGTGCAGCTATCTGTGTAGTTTCCCGTGCAACGTTATTAGAAACACGAACTATGGGATGAACATAAGAACGTGCTGCTGGTGGTTCTAAGCGTTGAATCAATTCATCTAAAAGTTGACGTCGTTCTTGAATTAACCTGGTTGCCTCAACTGGTGTACTCTCATAGGCATAGTCTTCTTGTAATTCAATCAGGCTGAGGGGATTAACAATAGCAGGTTGTTGGAAATTAACTGCGATCGCTACTGCTAATTGCACTAAACCTTTTTGGGTATCTGGGTTGGCTACTGGTACTAAAACTCTGTAAGGACGACCAGGAATCTCACCACCAATAACTGTTTCACTTTCTGTTTCTGGTTCTGATTCTACTAGGTTTAACTTGATGAGTTTTTTCGGGTAAGTCCATTCTAATAGTGGTGAGGTCATGAATGTAGTCACTAAGGCCATGATCACCAACATGGTAAAGAGTAAAGATGAAATTACTCCCAACTCCAAACCAATATTGAGTACTATTAGCTCGGTTAAACCACGAGTATTCATTAACCAACCGAGTGCGGAGGCTTCTCGCTTGTTAATACCGCTAACTCTAGCTGCTATATAGGTGCCTAGATATTTACCTGCGATCGCTACTATTAACACCAGTCCACATAATAACCATAATTCCGGACTGTTAAGCAGACCTATTTGCGTCCTCAGACCACTGTAGGCAAAAAACACTGGCAAGAGAAAAATCAAGACAAAATCTTCTGTTTTCAGTGCTAATTCTCTGACCAAACCAGCATTCTTAGGCATGACAGCCCCTAGTAAAAATGCCCCAAAAATCAAGTGAATACCAATGAATTCTGTAATCAGTGCGGAAGCAACTACTCCAGCATAAATTAACGCTAAAACTAGTTGGTTGAGGCGTCCAGTACGGCGATAGTAGGTAGCAAGGCGAGAGAGAAAATTTTGCCCTAATGTCACCATTACGCCGATATAAATCAAGCTTTCAACGATGGTAGGAAAAGCACCAGCAATGCTACCTGTGCGTGCTACTGCGATCGCTACTGCCAAAACGCACCAAGCGGTGACATCATCTACAGCAGCACAAGTCAATGCCAATGTTCCCAAGCGTGTTCCTTGGAGGTTATTTTCTGTAATAATTCGCGCCAGTACCGGAAAAGCAGTAATTGACATTGCTGCTCCCAAAAATAAGGCAAAGGCGGTAAAAGAAACACTAGCGTTAGAAATCAATGGATAAAGAAGTAACGCTAGCAGAGTTCCTAAGGAAAATGGTACTAAAATACTGACATGTGAGGTCAAAACCGCTATTTCCAAATTCCCACTGAGGTATTTGGGATTTAACTCCAGCCCGATGAGAAACATGAAAAATATTAAGCCGACCTGAGACAGAACATGCAAAAAAGGAACTGTTTCAGGAGGGAATAAGGTAGCTGATAGCCCTGGAGCAACCAAACCAAATAGAGAGGGACCGAGCATAATTCCCGCTACAATTTCTCCGATCACTAATGGTTGGTTAATCCACCGGAATGCCAATCCTACTAGCCGAGACAGTCCAATTACAATCAGCACCTCAATTAAAACGAGAACAACCGTGTGCATAGTTTCCTCACAAGCGACTATCCGGTGTCCCTTAGATGATTCTGTAAATCGCTTGATGATGTCAACCTTTATAGATCACACAACTGCAATTATCATTCAGATTTGATGTTAATTGTTATTACAAAAAAAGACAGAAATTAAAAATAGGGATTTAGCTTTAGTCCCTAATTCTTATGTTTCTAATTTTTTGATTAGTATAAATTATTTGTTTTCTTACTCAAAGCATTGATGTAACCGAGTTCTGCCATTTTTAGCAAAACTTTATTGGCACTCTCTTCTATAGTTTCTAAATCGGTACGACACTCGAGTGTAGGATTTAAAGGTGGTTCGTATGGATCATCAATTCCAGTAAAGTTTTTAATCTGCCCAGCCCTAGCTTTTTGATAAAGTCCTTTGATATCTCGCTTTTCACAAATATCTAGAGATGCATTGACATAAACCTCAATAAAATTGCCTATTGAGTTACGTACCTCTTCCCGGATGTGGCGGTAAGGGGAGATGGCACAAACCAATACAATTACATCGTTGCGAGTCAATAGTGTAGCGACAAAACCAATGCGACGGATGTTTTCATGCCTATCTGCTTTGCTGAAACCTAAATCATTGCTGAGATTTTCACGTAATAAATCATCGTCTAAAATTTCAATTTGATAACCAAGCGATCGCAACTCGCTAGCAACTACTCGACTGAGTGTGGTTTTGCCAGCACTGCTTAGCCCTGTAAACCATACGGTCACACCACGTTGTAGCATTTGCTCATACATCCTGTTTTTTATACACCGCTAAATTATTGCTGACAGGGAGACAAGGGAAGAAGGAAAAGGAAGACATCGGTCCGTTGTTTGTGACTGTGTATGTGTTCTACCTAAATACTGTATTCCAACAGGGGCTTAGCAGGAATATAATTTCGCTGTTCCAGATAAGCTGTTACCTTAGCAATGCTATCTTCTATCGTTATATAATTCAAATTGAAATTTCTAGAATAAATAAAAATAAAATCCCCATAATTACAAATCATAAGGATTTCAGAAAAACTGATAACTGATAACTGTTAACTGAAGATTAAAGCCATCGTCCTCCATGAAAACGCCACCGAGGAAATAAAATTCGCATAATTGATTGGGAAGCAATAAAAACGGCTAACCAAACCATACCGTAATGTAAAATTATTAGGAAAAATGGTAATTCTTCTTTTGGAACAGGTGTTGGTAAAAAACCAATAATCTTAACACCACAAACTACAAAAACAAATTCCCAAACACCAGCTAGTAGTTGATATAATGCGGGCCAGTCTCTATCCCAACGTCTTTTTTGAATTTGGTCATATACTATATCCCAAAAAATTCCAAAAATGGCGACGTAGGCAATTATCCAAAAATAAATAATGCCAGGTTGGAAACCAATTAAACCTATTGCAAAGGGTATGGATATGAATGTGCCTACAGTTGCTAATAATAATAATCGAGTTTGCCAGCGGCCTAATAAAGTAGGAGTCATGGGATTTTGGATTTTGGATTTTGGATTTTGGATTGATTCCACAAATAAATCTGCTTTGTTGTAAGGTCAAGCAATGATTGGTGATATTTGCAGAATACAAAATTTAAAATTTAAAATTCCAAAGTTAAGAATTTTTGGCGTTGCATAAAATGGGGATAAAATGGGGATGAATAATGAACCGCCATAGACGCGCTCAAGCGGCTTCCCGTAGGGTAGATGCCAAGAACGCCAAGAATTGAGTTTTTCAATTAAAAGAGAAAATAAAATCATCCTGCTTTCTCTGCAACGCCGAATTTTTCATCTTATTTCAGATAGTATCTTTGTTTGAGGCTGGAGAATAGGATTTATGTTGAAAAGTGGCGATCGCTTCCCAATTAATGACATCTGCCAATAAAGCTTGATAACCTGATGTATTAGGGTGAAGACCGTCATGACTGAGACGTTTTAACCACCACTGTTCACCACGTTCCATCCATTTCTGGAAAATGTCAAGATAGGGAATTCCTCTTTGTAGACAAGCAATTCGAGTTGCTTCTTTGTAGCGATACTGATCGGTATGATTGTAATACAAGCAGTCCAGGAATGGCATTTTGGACTCATCAACTGGTGTCATACCTACAAATAATACAGGACATAATTGCTGGGCCATTTCTAGTAGGAAAGTTATTTGTAACTGAAAAGCTGCAAAATCTGTATAGTTGCGTCCATTTAGACGACCTAACCGGGCTGAATCATTGACACCAACTGAGAGAATGATTAAATCTGGAACTTGATTACGTAGTTCGCCACGATGGCGAAACTCTACTTCTAGTCTTTGAGCAACTTGTTGGACGCGATCGCCCCGTACGCCCAAATTATAGATGATGTGACCAGCACTGTCAGGTGACATCCACTGTCGCCGGAGTCGTTCAACCCAGCCACCTCCCTCTGGATCACCAAATCCATATACTAAACTGTCTCCCAGTGCGACAATCTTTAAGGGTTGACTTTTGGTTGGTCGAGTAGACAGCTGCATGGAAGAAGGTGTTAAAAATAACTGCATTTGAAAAAACTATATTTTATATCTTTACAGAATTCTATACATTTCTACACCATTTCAGAGTATCTAATTTTCTGCAAATGACTTCTTTTCACATAGTTTTTACACAAGACAATAGCAATTGTCTTGCCGTTCTGGATTGGATTAATTAAACTTTGAAATTGAGCTACCAAGCATTCTACTACTGACTGTCTTTACAATAAATTCATAAACCATAGAAGTAAATACGGAAATTGGTAATGGTCATTGTTAGTGGTTAATGGTTAGTTGTTAGTTGTTATTCCTCTACTCCCCATCACCCCATCTCCCTAAGGCGATTGATTAAACACCCACTTTAACCATTGCCCAAGGGAGCTAATGGGGTTGAGACTATGCACACCAGGGGCGCGGGCAGTGGCTAGACCATCTACAGCACGTAAGCAGGCATATTGCAAGCCAAGGAAACTGTCAACTGCTGCGTAGGGTCCGCCGAAAGTAATTGCTCCTGCGGCATAAACTTTACCTTGAGCGTTACGCATTTCTACTAACTCAAAGTCGTTAGCCACAGCCAAACGCCCTACAGGATTGAGTGGTAAGTGATAATGTTCGACTAAATCTTTGAGTAATGGGCTTTCTTTAACTTTGGCATCAAGACCAGTAGCATCAATAATAAAATCAACGGCAGGGAGTTGAATTTCGCCAAAGTCTTTGTCTTGAATGTAGGCAATGAGATGTTTTTGTGCGTCCTGTTCAACTCTGGTGACGACAGCAAATTGAATTTTATACCAGCCTTCTCTCAGTCCAACCTCTGTGATAAACTGCCAGTCTAAGCGGTCAGCAGTTGTAGTTCCACCCCATACTTTGTTAGATATTAATTCTTTACGCTGCTCTGGGCTGGCTTTTTCTAGGACTTCTCGTAATTCCCCACCCCAACAAGCTTTGGGCCAGTTAAATGGTTGCAATTCGATATGATGTTTGACGATGCGCTGGGAAGTACCGTATTTATTACCTTGGGGTTTTGGCGATCGCATTAAATGCAAAATAGAAATATTCGGGTTTCTCTTGCGTGCCTCATAGATGCGTTGCACAATTCGAGAAGCAACAATTCCTCGTCCTTGAATTAAGACTCTACCACCCTGGCGTTCCAATAGTTCGTAGACATGGTTGTGGTCTTCGTAAGCATTCACAACCGACCTAAAATCTTTGTATCTCTCCCGATAAGCTTGTAAATGGGGAAGAAATTGCAGTGCTGGATAACCAGTCGCCAAGTGCAAATAACGGCTGACAAAAAAGGCATGATTCCCGCGTCCACGAGAATAGGCTACACAATACCTGCCATCATCTGTTTTCCTAATTGCCAAGACTCGTCCAAAGCGATAAATCTTGTCCCAACCGATGCGTCTTGCTTCTCGGTCGATGGAATCAAATACATTACCTGAACGGGGTGTATAGGTTTCAGCAAAAGTAGGTTCAGCAAAAACTTTCCATAGATGTTTGATAGACTGATCAATTCTGCCTTTGCCAAAGTCATGCCAAGCTTCTCGCAAAGCATAGCTAGGCCAACCCCAAATATTATCAGGACAAGAGTCAGAATTGGAACGCAATCTTTCGTGTAAAGGAATTTGGGAATTCATACATAGAAGTTTGTAACGGGCATAGGGTTCTTTATCTATACCCAGCGCTACTATTTTGTCAGTCTTTACACCACATAATCTTAGTAAATCTACCCAGATAAAACTACCTAATCCTGCTCCCACAGTTAAATAATAAGTTTCATCTACAGGCATACCGGTTGCATGAAGTGCCTGGACAGGGACAAGTTCTTGCTGAAAGACTGGTGGCGGGAAATTACTACCTAGTGGTGTTACCACTTGTGGAGCTAAAGTAGGGTCTGGGAGGTTAGTGTTGGGGTTGAAGATAATGACAGAATTTCCACTGGGGGCTGGTGGGGAAGAAATAGGAGGACTAGGTGGTATGGGTGGTATGGGTGGAGTAGCTGGAACAGAGGCGGCAAAGGTTACAGAAATGACGTAAGGTCCTATTTGTAAAATATCACCACTATTGAGTGCAGCCCGTGTTTGGCGTTGAGCGTTAACATAGATACCATTGACACTACCTTGGTCTTTCACCACCAGTTGGTTTTGTTCCCATTCAATCAAGGCATGGAAGCGAGAAACTTGGTCATGATTTAATAGCATCCGGGCTACTGGTTGTCCCCTAAGTTCGGCAGGCATTCGGGCAAATTCTCTACCGAAGGCAATAGGTACTCTCAACCTTGGTTCTCGTCGTTCTCCTGTAACTGGATCTTGCCAGAGTAATTGAATTTCAAAAGAACCGTTATTCATAAGTATTTCTATTGATAAGTTAAGTAAATATAGATTATGTAATGGTTGTTATTAGTTAGTAGTTATTGGACTCTCCCTTGTCTTCCTTGTCTTCCTTGTCCCCCGTGTCTCCTTGTTATTTGCAAACCCCTAATGACTCGGTGGTACTAAGACGCTGAGGGCATCTTGTAAAGAATGACCACAGTGCTGACAACCTAGTAGCAAGTTTTGATAGGAAGAAAGTTTTTTACATCTAGGACATTGCAAACCATAAACGCCTTGTGGTTGTGGTTGCTGTTGCACGGCGGGAGTGACGGGATGATGTGCTGCTTGTGGTTGTGGTTGCCGGGGTGGTGTAGGTTGGTGATAATTGGGATGTACCTGTGGTTGTGCTACTGGTACTGGCGGAGGATTGGTAGCTTGTGGTTGTGGCGGTGTCAAAATGGTTGGTGGTACAGTGCTACCTCCTGGTACAGAAATTTCTGTGACTTTGAGTAGTTGCTGTCCTAAATAAATAATGCTGCCTTCACGCAGAGGTATCTCACCTTGAACGAGTTTCTGTCCATCTACAAGGGGAGGATTTTGTTCACGCAAATTTTTCATCAAAAAACGCTGCTGCTGGGCGTTAAAAAATATTTCTACATGTAAGCCTGACACTGTAGGATGACTCAAAACAATATCACACCGGACTGGATCGCGACCAATACGGATAGTGCCAGGATTTTTACTTGGTTGTTTTTCGTGGATTTTCTGAATTTTTATTTGACCGGCGTCTTGCCACTGTAAAGTTAGTACGTTCATTCTTCTCCCCGCAAAACTCATATCTTATATACAATTCCTCCCTGTGCGATTCCTAACACGATAAGGCAGGTGTAAGCAACTAATCACAACATAATTTAGATGAAACTTTAGAAAGTAATTTATTTTGATAGTTGTAGAGACGTGCCATGGCACGTCTCTACAGGATTTAATGTACCGTGATTAACATGAAATGGTATTAGTGTTACTTTGCGTAAAATTATGGTGTTTGTAAACGCAAAGGGACGCAAAGGTAGCGCGGGGGTTCACGGAGTATTTACAAATTTAATTCGTTATGAGTTTGTGGAATTTTGTCCTTAGCGATCGCTTGCCAGTTTGTCAGCAATTCGTGTAGTCTCTGGTAAGCGATATTTTGGTGTACAGCGTAATACATAGTCAATTGCTGTAGGTAGACTAATGCGATGTCCACTAGAAACATATACAGGCTTGACTCCAACACGGGTTCGCAACACAGCCCCGACTATTTCACCTTTATGTATTAAGGGTTGCCAACTACCTCGTGTGTCTGGTAATTCTTCATGTTTCCCAACCAGTAATGATTTAGCTACACCAATACTAGGTATATTTACGATGACTCCTAGATGGCAAGCTATACCAAATCGTCGAGGATGGGCTATTCCTTGACCATCACATAAAATTAAATCTGGTGTAATTTTTATCTTTTCTAAGGCATCTAAGACAGCAGGTATTTCCCGAAATGAAAGGAAGCCAGGAATGTAGGGAAAAGATGTCGGACGACGTGCTAAGCTCGTTTCTTGTAATTCCAATTCCGGAAAACTCAGTACCGCTACTGCTGCTCTGCTAATAGTACCATCAGCTTCAAAACCCATATCGACACCAGCAACGTATTGTACAGGTTGCTGGAGTTGATCTGAGGTAATTACTTCAGCCTGCATTTGTTCTTGAATAGCGATCGCTTCCTCTACACTCAAAGTCCAAGCATGACGTTGACTAATTTTCATATCTAATTTTCCGGGTGGTGAATGACTACTACCCGCTAGAAAATGATTTTTCCGAAATCACTAAAGGAAATTGTGTATCTAACAATATCATTCATTAATGTTAGAAATATTGTAACTTTTTGTTAAAGAGCAGATAGCGAATTTATTTTTACCAGATTAGTAATTAGCCACATAAATTTAGCAATGTGTGTTGTGAGTACTGCACTACTCATTGACTAAATATTTCCCATTATTTCAATATACTTTACTGGGAATAACACAAGTATGCATAGCAACAGAAGAAACATAGAAAGAAACTTTCCACTTGGTTTTTATTTGGGTGGAGGAGTGATGGTATTCATATTGGCATTTATTTTCCGCCCCTTTACGATTGTAAACGCCGGAGAAAGGGGTGTTGTCATGCAATTTGGCAAAGTTCAAGACAGGGTATTAGATGAAGGTATCCACCCAATTATGCCAGTAATCACATCTGTAAGAAAATTGAATGTTAGAGTTGCTAAAAATAGTTTTAAAGCTGATGCTGCTTCTCGTGATTTGCAAAAAGTTACAACCGAACTTGCTGTCAATTGGCATATAGATCCAACACGGATAAATAAAGTTTTCCAAAAAGTTGGAGATAATGAACAAATTGTTTTGGGAATTATGACTCCCGCAGTTTCTGAAGTTTTGAAAGCAGCTACTGCTAAAAAAACAGCAGAAGAAATCATCACCAAGAGAACAGAATTAAAACAAGAAATTGATAATGATTTAAAAACTCGTCTTGCTGCTTATGGTGTAATTGTTGATGATGTATCTTTAGTCGATTTTGCTTTTTCTCCAGAATTTAGTCGGGCGATTGAAGCTAAACAAATAGCTGAACAAGAAGCTAAGCAAGCAGAATTTATCGCGAAAAGAGCAACCCAAGAAGCACAAGCAGACATTAACCGTGCTAAAGGTCAAGCAGAAGCACAAAAATTATTAAGACTAACTTTAACTCCAGAGTTGCTGCAAAAGCAAGCAATAGAAAAATGGGATGGACATTTTCCCACAGTCATGGGTGGTAATGGCAGCTTGCCATTAATTAATATTAACCCTGCTAATTTAAACTCTCAAAAACCAGCTAATCAGTAGCTGCTTGAAACTATGTTTATCGAAACACTAATTGTTAGTCCAATAGTTTTTTTGAGAGTGGTGATCATTGTCATCATCTCAATTAGTTTACATGAAATTGCTCATGGCTTAGTTGCTTTGAGTCAAGGAGACGACACTCCCTGTAAACAAGGACATATTACTCTTAATCCTCTAGTGCACATGGGTTGGGAATCACTGATATTTCTGTGTGTAGCTGGTATTGCTTGGGGAAAAATGCCAATTAATGCCTCTAATTTTCGTTCACAAAGATTAGGTAATATTTTAGTATCCACAGCAGGGCCATTGTGCAATTTAGTTTTAGCTTTTTTATGTATGGGACTGCTTAAATTACTTGCTGATTCTACATACGCAGAATTTTTTAGTTTCCAATTCTTTTACATGTCAGCACACATAAACTTGATGCTGTTCTTGTTTAATCTCTTACCTATTCCACCCTTAGACGGTTTCTATATCTTCAGCGAAATATTCCCAATCTTAAAACCACTGCAATATACCTACTTTGGATTGTTTGCTTTAATGATGCTATTTTTGATTCCTGAGTTTGGTGATGGATTAAGTGCGATCGCTGTATTTATTTTACAGACAGTTTTATAAATTGAGTTTATAGACTGCACTTATATATAATGTGAATTAATCATTGTTGTTAGAGAAACGATACGAACAAAAAACTCAATCCACACGAATAATCCATCTGTGTGTATCGCCTTGCACGGTGGTCGATTAATAAAAGATATGGTAGGTTGACAATGGAGTTGGGTAGAGAAAAACGAACACTCATGGAACACAGATACACACAGATTGTTTACCAAGTTTTACCCAATTTGCCACGAAAACCATCAAAAGTTCCCACGATACAAGCCCATAGTTTCAATAATACTAAATCTGCTTCGTAACGAATAATTCTCTGCATCATCATGATTAAAAATTTTATCCTGTACGCTATAGAGCGATACAACTTAATTTTTGCTACAAGCCTTGTTTCCAAAAACGTATGATTTCTACAAGCATAGTAATAGCGAGAGGGAGAACAAATAAAAGTGCTGAATGTATTTATATGTTTTTTAAATCTATCTTTGACTAGAGAGTAATTTCCTATACGATGTTTCATCATCGCACTTTTGACAACAATTATTTCATATCCATGATTGCGGAAGTTCATACAGTAAGCATAATCTACCGCATCTAAAAATAAATCTGCTCTTGGTAGTTCAATACATTTAGCTGCATTAATATTTATGAGAGAACCAGAAGTAATGACAGCATCACATTGATAGAAACTCTGGATGGTAGCAGCTCCAGGAAAAGGCACAAGCTTATAATCTTGAAATACACAGCCTGGAAATTCTTGCTTTGTATTAATATCAAATATTGCTGGAGCAATAATTCCTATATTTTTATCTTTAGATAACCATTGGTAATAAGCTAACAGTTTTTCTAAAACATCAGAATTAGGTTCACTATCTTGATCAAACAACCAAAGAAAATCATAACCTTGTTGGATCGCCCAGTCAACGGCAATTTTTAATCCTCCAGCAACACCAATATTTTCAGGATGAAAATCTACAATAATCTTCTCATAGCTATTATCAGTGATGATTTGATTTTGAGAATTATCAATTATCAAAATTTTTTCAATTGGATATGACTGTTTTGTGATGGCTGCGATAGTTTTATTCAGTGCTGCTATTTCTTGATAAGCTGTTATGTAAGCTGCTACTTTATAGTGTGACATTGAAATTACAAAATATGCTAGCCTTAACTGAATTGTCTTTAATTACAGGTTAATTTCTAAACTTATAGAAGTATTGAAGCAACATCTAAAAGATTTCAGCATCTTTCGCTAAACCTAAAAGCTTTTTCAATTTTAACCACTGATTTCTTAATTTCCAAAACTTACTTGATTCCATAGCTGCAATTTGAGCATAAGCAGATTGCAGTTCTTGGAGGATGAAATTATTTTGAGTTTGCTGAGAACAGAGATTTAGTTCAAGATAAATTTCACTTTTAGGAAAACCAAACAACATATCTGATGCATGATATTTATTAGCTAATTTGGCAAATTTATGACAAAAATATTTAGCTATATTAAGTGCATACTTGTTAGTGGTATTAATCATTGACCCAGCATGTACTCTATAACAACTGAGTACTTTAGGAATAAGTTTACATGAGTAGTTTGATTGTGCTATTTTGAGCCAGAGATCATAGTCATCCCATCCAAACCAGCCGTATTCAATTAACTCTGTAGAATATCCACCGAGTTTTAGTAATATATTTTTATCAAACATAGCCATAGCATCTATATATGGCTGTTTCACTAACTTATGTATATCCCACTCATAGCAGGAAATCCGATTCATTTCTTGTTTTGTTTGATTATCAAATTTTTGGATTTCACCATAAACCGCAGCATATCGAGAAGATTGAATATTTTCAAAAAGCACAGATAAGCAATTTGGATAAATCCAGTTATCAGCATCTAATATAAAAACATAGGGAGAACGAGCTAATTTCAATCCTACGTTTCTAGCATCTGCTAAGCCAGTATTAAACCATTTGCTAACTAAACAGATTGGTAATTGAGATTTTTGCAAATATTTTAAGACTAAATTAGCTGAGTTATCTGTCGAACAATCATCAATAACCAATACTTCAATACCTCCTGGTATATTACTGATATCTGTCTGAGAAACACTTTCTAAGCATTCACAAATATATTCTGAGTAGTTATACAGTGTAATTATCACTGATACAGATGGATTATCGCACAGTTCATATGCAGAATTTGATTTTAAATTCCAGGGTGGATAACCCATTTTTTCACACAACTGTGCTGATTTTAAACGAGATATATACAATAATCTTTTTTCATCTATAGTTAAATTCGTATCTTTTATTTTGATTGGTTTTGGTTCTAATCGCGTTGATATATAAAAGTTTTTTTCCGACTTAATTTTATGATGCTCTAATACCAGATTTTGTTGTAAATACTTAGTATTTAATTCTGTTTGATTTGCCAATAATTCTGAGTGTCGTGAGTTGAGTTTAGCTTGTTGTAATAGCAATTGAGATTGTTGTTCTGTCTTAATCATAGCTGAGTTTATCTTGATGAAATAAAAGCTTTTTTGAGTTGAAACCAAACTTGACGAATTTTCCAAAATTTACTACTTTCCATACCTTTTATAATGTTTTGGCAATCTTCCCAGGCTGTATGAGCTTGCTGTAACTGAGTTTGTATAATTTGCCATTGTTGCTGAATTTCTTGTAAGTTAGATTGTGCTTGTTGCAGTTGGTTTTGTACTTCTTCTAATTGTGTTTGAGTTTTTTCTAGCTGAACTTCTTTTTCTTCTAAAGCAAGGTGCGATCGCTTCAACTCGGCATACATTTCTTTGATCTGATTTTGGCAATTCTGATATTCTTCAGATAATTGAGAATATTGTTGATACAAGGCTGAATATTTACCCTGTAAACTTAAAGGAAATGCCCGCAAAACAAACTGTAATGTATCTGCATCTTCGTCTTGTTCAATTGCATTAATGATGTTAATATCAACCTGATTTTTATCTATATGAGGTATCCAATCTGAACCAGAAAAAATTGGTAACTTGATTTGTTCACAAGTATCAACAAAATATCCAGAACGCTCGAATAATTCTGTAACAGTTTGACGCGTAAAAAATCTTAAATGTGTATTGTCTAAAATACCAAGTTCTGTATATTCAAACTTTCCTTGTAATAAAGCTAAACGGATCGCTCCATGAGCAATGTTAGGAATAGAGGCTATTACGTATCCTCCTGGCTGTAATAGTTCCCTAGTCTCTTCTAGTACTCTCCAAGGGTTTCGCAAATGTTCTAAAACATCTCCAAATACAGCTATATCAAATTTTGTTTCTGCTAAAACATCTTTTAAATTAACAAAATCTAAATCCGCAACAATAACTTTTTCACAATATTTCTCGGCTATTTTGGCAGCTTTTGCATTAATTTCAATACCTGTGATTCGGCAACCTTTACTACTAGCCAACCGAGCAAAATAACCTGTAGCACAGCCAAAATCAATGACATGCTTATTTTCTCCTACCCAACGGAGCATTTTTTTTAAACTACTATTTTCATCTAAATCTTCTACAGTAATATTTGGTAATAAAGGATAATCTTTCTCCAATTTAGTAACCATAAAAATATACTTTTTATTTTTTGATTGCTGTTAGTTTTGGTGATGATACTTGGACACTTATAGGTACATCTACCAAAGCATGTATACGTTTACCTGTGTCAGGAGGAAGCACTTGAAAAACCTTTGCATTATCGATCCAATCAAATGATATTGCTGTATAATTTTCTGCACCTGCTACAGTTAAACTATAAGAGCCTGGACGTAATGGCAGGTGAAATTTAAATTCTATTTTTAACTGCTCTCCTGGCTCTAATTTACCAATAGAATGATTTTCTTCAAAAGTGTTACTACCAATTAATTCATTACCATTTTTATCACAAATAAAAAAACCAACTATACATGCTTGTAATTCCTCATAAACATGGAGTTCAAGAATTAAGGTAACTTGTTCATTAAACCCGAGAGTTGGTGTTTCTGCTAATTCTTCTCCTTGCTGATTCAGTAACCGGATGTTTTTGATTAATGCTTTACTATTACCTCTACGAGTAGGCTGATCTGTTACTAAATTTTGACGATGAATTTGTTTTTCAGGTAAATTTTCTTTTATAGTTACTGTTTCTAACTCTGTTTCTGTAACCAGCTTCATATATTTGATGATTACAGCATTAGGTACTCCTGAAAAGTAAATTTTACCTTCATGAATCATCACTGCTGAATTACACAATGTTTTTACTGCTCCAGAGTCATGAGATACAAACAATGTTGTAACTCCAGAATCCATCAAACTTCGCATCCGGCGCATACAGCGATGTTGAAATACTATATCTCCTACTGCTAGCGCTTCATCAACAATTAAAATTTCTGGATCAACATTTACTGCAACCGCAAAAGCTAAGCGGACAAACATTCCACTCGAATAAGTTTTAACTGGTTGGTCAATAAAATCTCCAATATCAGCAAAACTCGCTATTGCTTCAAATCTATCTTCGATTTCTTTCTGGCTTAATCCTAGCAATCTGCCATTAAAAAATACATTTTGTCTACCAGTAAATTCTGGATTAAATCCACTTCCTAACTCTAATAATGCTGACACACGACCATTTACTGTCACATCACCAGTAGTTGGTGTTAAAGTCCCAGCGATAATTTGTAGTAAGGTACTTTTTCCAGAGCCATTTTTACCAACGATTCCTACTGTTTCGCCCTTTGGAATCTCTAAATTGATGTCTCTTAATGCCCAAAATTCATTAGCTCTACTTCTAGCAGGTAAAAAAATTTCTTTGAGCCTATCGACAGGATGAGTATAGCATTTAAAGCACTTGGAGATATTTTTTAGAGAAATTGCTATTTCTTCTCCCATATTGATTTTTGCTTGCAATTCTCAAAAATTCCGCTGTATTATTTAATCATGCTTGTGGAAGCTTGTTTGAGCCTGCGTTTCCATTTCACTAGAACGTTTCGTTATATGATAAGTGGCATGAAAGTTATTGAGTTGCCATTTTGCCAAAACTGTGAATATGAGCCTTATCTTTATGGATTAAAGACACATTTGTAGGAATTGCTGTGGTTATTTTAAAACTTGATGATATCGAGCAATTGCCTTTTTCGCCTATTTACATAGGAGGTGTAATGATAATTTTGAAAGGCTGGCCATATATCTACGCGAAAAAGGGCAGTTTACAAAGTGGCATATTCATAGCATATTTTTAGTTGATAATGACTCATTTACTACTTGCACTAGTTCAAATTCTGTGCTTTGATACAAATCACGTAAGCGGAAATACGAATTAAATCTTCTGCTTGGGTGTTCCTGAATCTTCTTCCCAAATAGGAATATAAAAGTGGACGCCCACAAATTAAGCTCACAAAATATAGGTGGAATTTTTTCTTCCTTATTTTTCCATTTGTCTCATAATTCTTTGCTATGTATTAAAGACGAATAACTATGTGATACATCACACAAACATTGTATAAAAGTCTCTTTTGCTTATTCTGTAAGCCCTGCACACTCAAACCCTATTTTCAATAGCAGGTGTACTTAGTCTAAGTGCTACTTTAAGACTTAGTTGCTCCTGTGGTTTTCCCTTGCTGTATGTATAGCCTTAATCAATGGTATTCAATTGACAATTGACAAATATTGTGATATGGAGTTAAATCTTTCAATGAGGTAAGGCGTCAGTGTATCCCCGCCAAGAGAGTCACTAACGCCCTTTGTCAAACACATTATCGATAACTTAATCATGACACAAAATACACAATGCAACGAACATAAGACCAGTACCCAGACTGTTACCTACAAAAATCGTCTAAATTCGTGGGTAATAGCTCGTTTACTCCCTGACACGCAGCGTCAGATTATTGCTCGCTTCCGCAGTCGTTCTGACGCCGATGGACACATGCAGCGTTTGCGCCAGATATCACCTGAAGATAACTTTGTGGTTATGTTTGATTGTCAAGCTGATGAAAGTTTGAATTAAAGTTATGGAAAAGCGATCGCACCTCTCAAAATAGAGGTGCGATTCACTATTCTTTTTAGTTTTTGATTACCTTTAGCGATCGCCCTCACTGAGTTATTTTCTCAAAAATTACGCCAGATTTGTTCAAAATTTTTTGGTATCAAACATCCCCAACTATCACCAAATAATTCATATTTCCAGCAAATAAAATAATTGCTTGTGTTTATCAAACAGCGATCGCACTTGTGAATGTAAAAGTGCGATCGCTCTCTAATGCTAGGTTCGTGGTTGTCTTTGATTGCTATGGAAAAGAGGTGTTGATGTGACCTCTCCCTCAACCCCTCCCCTGGGAGGAGAATTCTCCCCTTTTGCTACCAGGGAAGGGAAATTTGCTCGCTATTTTAGAGCAAGCCTTACATTGTATGTCGATAAACGAGCCAATCTGAAGTTGGAACTTGATTAATGAGTCAGTTTCAGCAGAAGGAGAGTTGAGTATTTATTGAGCAATTGGGAGTGCGATCGCACGATTTACCGCAGTTCGTTAAACTCATTCTTGTTCTGCGTATTCTTCTTGAATCATTTCAAAAACTCAAAAAACGCGTTTATAATTTGATTCAACCATTTTCCTTCACAGAATGAAACAGCCCTGGGAGGGAAGAGTATGATATCTGTATCAAACACAATGTTCATCATATCTCTACTCAATTCATACCAAGCGTAACTTTGTTCATTGCAAATGATGCTTTCTCTGAATAAACTGCTACAGTGGTTAATTTTGACTCTACTCTTTCCATTAGTTTTTCTCAATGGTTGGTTAGCGTTTAAATTGTTTCAATATTTTCAACCAATAGTCACTATTTTCGTTTTGGCTACTTTGTCAGCGTTTATTCTAGACTACCCTGTTGCACTTCTTGAAAAACGAGGAATACAACGTAAATATGCAGTGTTATTAGTTTTGATTTCAACGTTAGTAATTATAATCAGCTTGGGTATTACTTTGTTACCTATTGCTCTGCAACAATTAAATGAAATGACTAAATCAGTTCCACAATGGATTGATAATACTGAACACAAACTTCAATTTCTCAACGATTGGGCAGTAAGTCACAAATTAAATATTAATTTTAGTGAGATATTTATTCAGTCTATCAATAGTTTACCTAATGAATTAGAAGAAGCGGCAGATAAGCTGTTTAGTGTTATTGTAGATGCTATTGATAGTGTTTCCGAAGCTTTAATCACGATTGTATTAACAGTATATATGTTAATAGATGGTGAAAGGATTTGGAAAGGAATATTTAAAAAGATACCTTTTGGATTATCTCAGCAGATACAGCAATCTCTTCAAAAGAACTTTCAGAACTTTCTGATTGGTCAGGTGATTTTAGCTTTGATGCTGGGCGTGACAGAAACAGTTTTATTTTTAATCCTGAAACTACGATTTGGTTTAATATTTGGTTTGGGTGTGGGAATTTTGAGCTTAGTTCCTTTTGGTGATATTGTTAGCTATTTTATTATTGCTTTTATACTCGCAACTCACGACATTTGGTTAGCTGTTAAAGTTTTAGTTCTATCCCTGATTTTAGATCAGTTAGTTGACCAAGCGATCGCACCCCGAATTTTAGGTAGTTTTACTGGTCTAAGACCCATATGGGTAATCATCTCTTTACTAATCGGGACTTATATCGGCGGATTATTAGGGTTACTGCTTGCTGTTCCTTTAGCTGGTTTTATCAAAGATGCGATCGATGGTTTTGCTGAGTTCCCTGAAAGTAGGAGTTCTATTGAGGATGAGAAGTTACCAGAGGTGTTAATAAATGAGTCAACTTTGTAGTAATTGGTAATGGGTAGTAATTGGGATATTACTATGCTCCATATCCAACGCCCAACTGCGTTAGATAATATCGTAAGCAATTGGCCTGACTTGATATTATTCGTAGTGATACCGACAAGTAAGAAAATCAATCTGAGTGTTTCCCACTCGATAGACAAGCCGATGTTCTAAATCGATTCGCCGTGACCAAATGTCTGCATCCAAATACTTCAATGGTTCTGGTTTTCCAATACCCTCAAAAGGATCTTGCATGACAGCCGTTACCAAATCCAATATTTTGGACGCTTTCTGAAAATCTTGCTTGAACCACCAAGCTAAATCTTCTTTGAATTTAGAACTAAAACCAGGACTGCGATTAACTACAACTAGGTTAATTTCCTCAGCTTCAGCTTTCTTTTTCTTCTTCTTGTTCAATCCCCAACTCCTGCTGAAGTTCTGCGATAGTTTGAGGTTGAATCTTTCCAGATTTCGACTCCTCTATTGCATCCAGTAAACGATGAGCATTAGCAGGAGAACGCAAAAGATAAACAGTTTCAACTAAACTTACCAAGTCTGACTCAGCAATCAAGGCGACATTTTCACCACCACGACGGTTGATAATATACACCTGATGATTTTCTACTACTAAGTCTAACAACTTAAAAAAGTCATTTCTGGCATCGGTTGGGGATGTGATTTTGTAGGACAACATCAGTTTATGTACATGTTTATGTACATATATTATAAAACAATCTTAATTATCTTGCAAAATATAAGCCTTCGGCTAGAGGCGATCGCATCACTTCAGTTAAGGATGAGGCGTAATTGCAAGAATAGTTATAACTCCTTGTTCAGGCTCATAATAAATAATATAAAAAACCCCCGGTATCATGACCAGGGGTTTTAAAAATCACCATTTCACCCAATGTTGCCAGAGGCTTAGCTAAGTCGCTCCTTTAGGCTACATAGGAGCGATCGCTTTTTCAACAATGTTAGCGCAACAACGTGAATGTATAAATATTAGCCCACATTCGCCAACATTAACTCTCTGGTTTCTAATTTTTTGACTCTCACTTGACCATCATCGTCAACATCGACAATGGCTGTATCGCCATCAGTAATTTGACCAGACAACAATGCTTCTGCGAGAGAATCTTCTAAGAGGCGCATAATGGCGCGACGTAACGGTCTAGCACCGTAGCTGGGGTTGTAGCCTTCTTGCAGCACACGCTCTTTGAAGCGATCGCTCACCTCTAATGTGATACCTTTTTCAGTTAGGCGGTCAGCAACTTCCTTGAGCATAATCTCAGCGATTTGCTTGACTTCCTCTTTCTTGAGTTGGGTGAAGACGATAATTTCATCAAGACGGTTGAGGAATTCTGGACGGAAGTAGTTCTTCATTTCCTCGTTTACCAAGTTACGAATGCGGTTGTAACTTGCTTCGGCTTCGTCTTCGCTAAACTGGAAGCCTAAACCGCCACCACCTTTTTCGATGACTCGTGAACCGATGTTAGAAGTCAAGATAATCAGAGTATTCTTGAAGTCTACTTTCCGACCTTTGGCATCGGTGAGATGACCGTCATCCAAGATTTGCAGCAGCATGTTGAAGACATCGGGGTGTGCTTTCTCGATTTCGTCGAATAGCAACACTGTGTATGGTCTGCGTCGGACTGCTTCGGTCAATTGTCCACCTTCGTCGTAGCCTACGTAACCAGGAGGCGAACCAATCAACTTGGAAACGGTGTGACGTTCCATGAACTCTGACATATCCAGGCGAATCATCGCTTCTTCGGAACCAAAGAAGTAAGCTGCTAACGACTTGGCTAATTCAGTCTTACCAACTCCGGTAGGACCAGAGAAGACAAAGCTAGCGATCGGTCGATTGGGATTTTTCAAGCCAACACGAGCGCGGCGGATCGCACGGGATACAGCCGTGACTGCTTGCTCTTGACCGATGAGGCGCTGATGCAAGGTGTCTTCCAAGTGCAGCAACATCTCAGATTCAGATTCGGTCAACTTGTTGACTGGTACACCAGTCCACGCAGCGACGATTTGAGCAATGTCTTCTTCGTTAACTACTAGGCGATTGACAGATTTGTCGCTTTGTGTTGTATCTGCTAGTTGAGCTTCCAGTTCCAACTCGCGATCGCGCAATTCAGCAGCTTTGTCAAAGTCTTGCGCTCTGACGGCTTCGTCTTTATTTTTAGTTACAGTAGCCAATTCTCGCTTAATTTCGCGATTGGCAGCAACCATCGAACTCCGCAGACGCACACGGCTACCAGCTTCATCAATCAAGTCGATTGCTTTATCTGGCAAGAAGCGATCGCTAATATAGCGGTCAGATAAATTTGCGGCTGCAACCAATGCTTGATCAGTAATTTCCACTCGGTGGTGTTGCTCGTAAACTGAACGCAAGCCTTGGAGAATCACAATTGTATCTTCTACTGAAGGTTCACCAACCATAATCGGTTGGAAACGACGCTCTAGTGCAGCATCACGTTCTATATGCTGACGATACTCATCGAGGGTAGTTGCGCCAATACACTGGAGTTCACCCTTGGCTAATGCGGGCTTGAGGATATTGGCAGCATCCATACCACCTTCTACACCACCAGCACCAACGAGGGTGTGAATTTCATCAATTACCAGGATGATATTCCGCTCAGAGCGGATTTCATCCATGATTTTCTTAAGGCGTTCTTCAAAATCGCCACGAAAACGAGTACCAGCTACCAGTAACCCCATATCAAGACTAATGACTTGCTTGTCTTGCAAAATATCGGGGACATCTTGGTTGTGAATGCGTTGTGCTAAACCTTCAGCGATCGCAGTTTTACCAACACCTGGTTCACCGATTAATACTGGGTTGTTTTTTGTGCGACGACCAAGAATCTGGATAGCACGTTCAATTTCTTTCTCACGACCAACTACAGGGTCAAGTTTGCCTTCTTGTGCCAGTTTAGTGAGATTTCTACCAAACTCTTCTAAAGTCAAAGTTTGGGTTCGTCTGGGACTGCTACTACCACTTCCACCTACAGTCATGGGTGTGACTTCACCCAACAACCGAATAACTGTACTGCGGATGTTTTTTAGGTCAACCCCCAAATTTTGTAGGACTTTGGCTGCGACTCCTTCCCCAGCCTCAGTCAATCCTAACAGTAAGTGTTCAGTACCAATATAATTGTGCCCTAAACTACGAGCTTCTTTGAACGCTTGCTCGAATAAGGTTTTTACCTTCGGGGTAAAAGGAATTTCTGGTGGTAAGTAGCCAGAACCCCGACCAATAATTCTTTCGACTTCGCGACGTGCTTCTTTGAGAGTAACGCCCAATTCGGTCAGCACTTTGGCAGCAACCCCATTTCCTTCTCCCAGCAAACCCAGGAGAATTTGTTCAGTTCCAACGAAGTTGTGACCAAGTCTTCTGGCCTCCTCCTGAGCGAGCATAACTACTTTAATAGCTTCGGAAGTGAAATGTTCAAACATAACGGGTTTTGCTCCCTTGCTGCTTGGGCTTTGGGTGAAATTACTTTCACCCTCGCCTGAACTTTGTGTCTACATTTTCTTAAAGACAATGTATCTTTATTTAAAGTTTAACGGCAGTGGGGAGAGCCGTAAGATTTTAGGTAGGGTAGCCGTCTTTTTGGGGGTGGGGAGGTGGGGGAGTGTGAGGAGTGTGTAGACGCGCAAGCGGCTTCCCGTAGGGTGGAGTGTGAGGAGTGTGTAGACGCGCAAGCGGCTTCCCGTAGGGTGGAGTGTGGGGGAGTGTGAGGAGTAAAACTACTAACTACTAACTACTAACTACTAACTACTAACCACCAACAACTATAATTATGAACAAAGACCAACAACATCCTCTATATAATCGCGATCGCTCGATTGTGGATAGTCTACTAGCTGGTGAGGCGACAGAATATAACTTGGCTGAGTTAGCTAGGTTGCGAATTCGTTATCACGGCTTTCCCGGTGCTAGAGACATTCAAAGCGACTTAGATAAAATACTACAACAGTGGGATCTAACTGAGGCAGAGCTATTTGAGAAAACTCGTGCCATTCATGCCGTTGGTGGCATTTACAAAAGTCGCTCTAAGAAAGAAGAACAAGATTGGAAATGAACTACCACAGAACTGGGGCACTTCCCGCTAGGATGGTTAAAAATCAACCTAAAATCGCTTGATTTTAGCCCGCAATTCTTCTTTTATCCGATTGAGGATCGATTCTTCGTCTAAGGTTGCTAAAATTTTACTAATTACCACTTTCGGTCCGTCTGGGCCCCAAGTAGCCCCATTAGCTAAATATGCTTTGGTAACTTGTCCAATTCCGTAGGAAGACACACCAGCTACAGCTGCTTGTGTTAACGCTACCGATACATAGGGTGCGAGGGATGCGCCACCTGTGACGGGTGCAGCAATACCAAGTAAAGTTTTGAGTGAACTTAAACCAAGATTAGCCAATAATTCACTTGCACCGATACCACCCATACTTAAGGCAATTCTCTGGAGTAATTTTACAGCTCCTGGTTCGGTCATAGGAATACCGTAGAGTTTAGATAAACCCAAGATTAAGGCAACATCAACTACCGCACCACTGAGAATATCTACTACTGTTAGGGGATTAAGTGCGATCGCTGCTGCTTTTGTGATCACAGCTTTCCAAATCAATTGATTGGCAGCATTCTCTCGAATCATGAGTTTACGCTTGACCAATTGTTCATTCACATTATCTGCATAAAGCATGGAATTGAGGGCAACCAAAGCTTTACCTTCTCGCTGTAAAATTTCCAAAATTTTCAGCTTTAATTCTTCCACTTGGGCGTTACCTTGGCGCATTTGCACACCCCTGCTACCATCAGGACGACGAATCACTGTCCGTACCAGCGGGGATGCTGCGGCCATAACAATTTCGTCTGGTGAGAGTAATTCCCGTACCCGTTCATCACGAATTTTGTGGTAAATTGCCATCCGGTCTGCTTCCGGATACTGGTCTACTTTGTTGAACACCAGCAACATCGGTTTACCTGCTTCCCGCAATTGAGAAAGAGCTTCGTGTTCAACTTTGGTCATATCACCAGAAATCACAAACAAAATTAAATCTGCTTGTTTAGCTATCTGTTCTGCTAAAACAGCGCGGGTATCACCGTCCACTTCGTCCAGCCCTGGTGTATCAATTAATTCCACTTGCGATTGACCAGTTCCAGAGAGGGTGACTCGTAAGGCCCGTTCTGTGTCCCCAACAGTTTCTTCGGTGATACTCCAGTTTACTCGTTGGGCATTACGAGTCACACCGTGTAAAGGCCCAGTTTCAAATACAGCTTGTCCTACCAAAGCATTTAATAAAGAAGATTTACCCCGCCCTACCATCCCGAAGGCAGCTATATGTACTACCATGCTGTCTAATTTATTAAGCATGGTTTCCAAATCATTAATTTCTGCTTCTAATCCTGCTTGTTCCTCAGGAGAAAGGTCTAGATTAGCTACTAAATTCCGCAGTGCTGTTTGTGCTTGTTTGTAGTTTAGTTCTGCCTGAATATCTTCAAAGCTAAAAATAGCGTTATCTAGTTCTTTTTCCCAATTAGATGCATTTGTTTGATGAGGATCTGGTAAGGGCAATATGGAAGTCATGTTTGATTAACGAACCACAAAGGACACAAAGACTTTTATTTTTGCAGTTATAAGAGAACAAATAACAGTCTTTTTTAACTTTAGCTATTTATTTTCAATCATGACTTGTGTGTAACAGAAAGTGAGTTCGATAGGATAGACAAAACCGACATTGCCAGTGATTCAGTTATTGATCACTGATTACCTATTTGCAAAAAGAGGCTTACATCTGGTTCGTAGTGAGTACTTAAGTACTCACTACCAACTATGTATAGTACTCGATCAAATTGATTTTGATAGGTTGTTCTTGGTGTCTTGGTGTTTTTAGTGGTAAAAAAGACCGGGACTGAAACCACTAAACTTACTATTCCCGATTCCCGATTTTCCGTTCCCTTTTGCGTTCTTTTTCTTCTTTGAGTATCTGCTTGGCTTTGGCTTGCATTTCCAGATGTTGGGCTACACCTTCGTAGGCATAACGATTGTAGTTGTTGGTTGTAATCAATTCTTGTAGATATTCCACTCGTTCTTTGCTGCCTGGATGAGATGATAACCAACTAGGAGGAGAATATTTTTGTTGTTCTTTGAGGGTGTTCATCAAGTTATAGACACCATCAGCAGCGTAACCACTGCTCACAATCAGACGTGTACCCAAGGTATCTGCTTGACGTTCCATCTCACGGCTATAAGTCAGTGAAAATAGTTGTCCGATAGTACCGCCAAAAGGGAGATACTGAGTGAGGTTACCAATCAGATTCCCTTGGGTAACTAATTGGAAGCCGTGAGAAAGCAAGACATGGGATAATTCATGACCGAGTAAACCAGCTAATTCTGCCTCGGAATTAGTTTTGGCGATCGCACCAGCGTGAACAAAAATTTTACCACCGGGTAAGGCAAAAGCATTGAGAGATTCTTCCGGAATCACAAAGAACTCGTATTTAAACTCATCACGTCCGCCGACTTTTGCCAGTTTTTGCCCGATAGAATTAACGTATGCTACAAGCTGCGGATCTTTAACTAAAGGTAGTTGTTTTTTTGCTTGTTTTGCTACCGAATCACCCACAGCTTTTTCGCCCTGGAGTAATAATATCGTAGAATCTAAGGCAGAAAATGGCCCGACCAGGCTACCCGTCAGAGCATATCCTAAAGCACCAGTGATAATATTAGCGATCGTATTACCTCTGACTTCTGCTCGAATATGAGATTTATAACGTTTGAGATTTTCTTCTGCTAGTTTATTAAATTCCGCCACTTGGGGATGATTAGAATTGAGAATTGCAAATTGCCGTGCTGCAATAGACGCCTCCATCCATTTTTTATTACTTGCTAGGGTTGTAACTTTTGCTTTAATTAAATCTGCTTGGTTTGGATAAAGCGTAGCAGCCCGTTCTAAAACCTCTAATGCTTTTTTCTTATCACCGTATTCTTGCAGTAGTTCAGCGTATTTAATTTGACCAGGAATAAACTCTGGATACTGCTGAACTAAAAGTTCCAGGGGAACAAAAATTCTAGTTTGCAACTTACTGACAATACCAGCTTGCACCTCTCGCCAGTATACCTTGCCTGCTGGAGATAATTGATTCACATCAAGGATCGCTGGTTTAATTTGTGGTGTGTGAGATGTTTGTGCAAATGGTTTTTTCACCTCGCGATATATTTTCTGGGCTGCTGCATACTCTCCCGCCAAATATAGCTTGTCTGCTTCGATCAATTTTTGCCGACGGGCAATTTCTTCGGGAGTGGGTGCTGGTTCTGCTACTGCTGAGTCCGGTTTTTTGTCATCACTTGCTTCTGGTGTTGGCGTCGGTTTAGGAGTGTCAACTACAACAGTAGGCTCTTGGGCAGGAGTGGGTCGTAGCGGTTGTATCAGGATAATTAAAATAGATGTCCCAATAGCTAGCATTACCCAACTAACGGCCAGGAATAATGACTTCCAACGTCGTTTCATGATAGGTCTACCTATGCAAACAGGCTCTTCTTCTTAATGTATGAGGAATTACAACAACCGCCCAGAGCGATCGCACCACTTTGTTATATCACCATGTAATCTTTATATATCGAGAGGGGGGTGGGGAGTGTGGGGAGTAAACAACTACATAATGTACAGACGCGATTGATCGCATCTCTACCCACTAACCACCAACTACTAACTACTAAAAAATGACATTTTCTTCACTCATCGGACAACCACAAGCAGTAGAATTACTGACGCGAGCTGTAAAAACTAATCGAGTAGCACCAGCTTATTTATTCATTGGGGCAGATGGTGTAGGGCGCGGTTTAGCAGCACAGTGCTTTGTAGAGTTATTGTTTACCGATGCTCATCAAAATACAGATGTTGTCCGTACTAAACTGCAAAAAGATAACCATCCAGATGTGCTATGGGTACAGCCAACCTACCAGTATCAAGGACAGCGCCTCACCGCCGCAGAAGCAGCCGCCAAAGGACTCAAGCGCAAAGCACCACCAGTAATTCGCTTAGAACAAATTCGTGAGATTACCGAATTTCTCTCCCATCCACCATTAGAAGCACCAAGACATGTGGTAGTGGTGGAACAGGCAGAAACAATGGCAGAAGCAGCTGCAAACGCCTTACTGAAAACTTTAGAAGAACCAGGACAGGCAACACTAATACTAATAGCTCCCTCACCAGAGTCAATTTTACCCACCTTAGTGTCACGCTGCCAACGCATTCCCTTTTATCGCTTAGATACAGCTACAATGGCTGAGATATTAACACGTACAGGTCATCAAGAAATTCTCCAACATCCTGCCCTCTTAAGCATTGCTGGTGGTAGTCCTGGGGAAGCGATCGCTGCTTATCAACAACTACAAGCCATTCCTCCAGAACTACTCCAAGCCGTCACCAAAGTACCACAAAACCATCGCCAAGCCTTAGAGTTAGCCAGAGATATTGATAAAGCTCTCGATACAGAAGCACAACTATGGCTAGTCGATTATCTCCAGCAGTCTTATTGGCTCCAGTGGCATCAACCCGAAATGATCAAACTATTAGAACAAGCACGTAAATCCTTACTTTATTATGCTCAGCCCCGCCTCGTATGGGAATGCACATTTATCCAATTGTGTCAATAGTTTTAATATTCACACACTAACGTGGGCAAAAATTCCAGCAACAATATTTGCCTAATAAAATTTTCACCTTCGTGCCTTGGTGTCTTGGTGGTTCAAAAGTCGTATTTTTTACCACGAAGCCACTAAGACACTAAGATAATTTGCTGGAAGCTTTTCACCTTCGTGCCTTGGTGTCTTGGTGGTTCAAAAGTCGTATTTTTTACCACGAAGCCACTAAGACACTAAGATAATTTGCTGGAAGCTTTTCACTTTTAATAAGGTTTACCAGGTATATTACTTTTACCAGTTACTTTAAGGGAGTTTAACGGTTTCTACAAGCCGAGCAATGATATGTGCGATCGCTCGCCCTTGTAGAATTTGCCATTGTTGAGGATGTTCTTGGGTTTTAGGGAGTTAATCTGAAATTAGAGGCTAGATCAACAAAAGCTCACTTTGTTTGGGCTATGTATTTAAAAGCAACTCCAAATGATTATTATCCTAGAAATTATATTCCTAACGCTGATGCTTGGCTCAGTGGTATTTTACATTGCATGTGCTATTTTTACCCATCAGTTTTTTGCGTCTACCCAACAGCAAATTCCCGGTAACCAAGATGTACCAGTCTCAATCATGGTATCGGTAAGTGGATTAGATGAGGGAGCATGGGAAAATTGGTCGTCGCTGTGTAAGCAAAACTATCCGAATTATGAAGTGCTGTTTGGAGTGACAGATCCCAAAGACTCTGCTGTTCCCTTGCTAAAAAGGCTGGTTGCAACTTTTCCGGAGCAAGTAAGACTGTTTATTGGTTTGGAACCACGGGGAGTCAACTATAAAGATAGCAACCTGAGCTATTTATTGGAACAGTCTCAACATGAAGTGATCATCTTTGCTGATGGTGATATCCGAGTAAATCCTGACTACATCCGCACACTTGTAAGTCCTTTGCTTAATGGGACAGCAGATGTTGTAACCAGTGCTTATATCGGGTACAACCCCCAATATCTAGCTGCTGCTGTTGCTTCCTTCGGTCGCTGTGTTGACTTTATTCCTAGTTTGTTAATAGCTCGTAGACTTGACGATGGTCTACGCCTAACTATAGGAGTAACTATAGCTACTCGCAAAACTACGTTAGCTGATTTTGGTGGTTTGCACCTCAACCGCATTGGTTCAGACTACAATTTTGGCAAAAGAGCAGCCCAAGCAGGTTATAAGGTAGAACTATCACCCCATATTTTGGAGTGGGATACTGGTCGAGAAAACTTAAAGCAGGTATTTACCCGAGAATTACGCTGGGCGCGGACTATCCGTTACAATCGCGGCGCACAGTACTATACCATGGTGTTCTGTTACGGCACTGTCTACTGTATTCCGCTGTTGTTACTGTCGGGGTTTGCTGGTTGGGCAGTAGCTATGTGCTTAACCACAATTATTATTCGTTATATGCAAGTACTAGTCAGTATTTTTAGTATGAACTGTCCCAAACTTTTACGTTGGCTTTGGATAATCCCGTTGCGAGACTCACTCAGCTTTATTGTTTGGGTTATGGGTGCGTTTGGACAACGTATTTATTGGCGTGGAAGATATCTACGGGTTGAGGGTGATGGTGTTATCTGTCCGTGGAAGTAATGAAAGGTTGGTTTTTGGTACAGCGTTTCATTAATTCCTATTTCTACGCAGTTGCTATTCTGCCTTGAAGTTTTCCTCTAGCGTCTGGAGTTTACGTTTATGTCTTGTCTGATTTAAGATGGTAGCTAAAGTTATGTTTTAGAAATCGACCACCGATAAACACAGATGTGCACAGATGGATACAGATTGATTATCCATTTGTGACTAATTTTTGATGATTGATAACTATTAATGATTTGTCATTATGCTACTTCAAATTCACCCAAAATTTGATTGTAGACTTTGAGCAAGTAATGAGGGTGAAATAAGGTGATTACATAACCTATAAGAACCAAAACTACTGAAGTAATGACAATGGGAATTGCTAAAGGCAAGTAAATTATGTGAATTGGTTGATTAGTAAACATCTTACTTAGCCTTTTAGATAAAATCTGTAACTTACTTTGTAACCCGGCTGTAGGGTCACGATACTTCTGTTGAAATTTTGCTAGCAAACGGTTTTGCCAGTAATAATCGTGACCAATTAATAAGAAACGCCAGAAAAAGTGAGATAGCCCTGATGGTGGAGCGTGGGTTGCTCTGGCTTGCGGTTGTCTCCAAATTGTATAGCCCAAGGAACGTAATGTTTGAGCATGAATTACACAGTTACCTCGGTAGAGAACTAGTTCGGTGGGAATGGGGTACTGTAGGAGAAATTCGCGGCGGAAAGCAACGTTATTGAGAAAGTATTGGGAAGTGGGTTGGAGAGTTTTCTGCTGGGAATATTGAGGAAATATATAAGTTAAAGCCATTGCTGTCCCGTAGATCCCCCTAGCTTGTGTTGTTGTTTCTCCCGCAACAATTTGGATTTCATCGCTTTGTGTGAAAGGGATGAGGAGATTTCTTAACCAGTTGGTTTCATAGATGCAGTCGGAGTCACAATAGACTACTATTTCTCCTGTGACTAGATTAGCTCCCAGCATTTTTGCTTGATAATATCCAGTTCCTGATGGTGCTTGATAAACTTTAATCCAGGGATATTTTTGACGTAGCTGTTCTAGCTTCTGGGGGGGAACATCACCGCTATCTATCAATAAAACTTCATTAGCTTGAGTAGGTGAGAGGTCTTGATTTACTAATGAATTTAGAGACTCAGATAGTTTGTTGATGTCAGCATTAGCCAAGTTTTCTGTTTCTAGGACAATCGAAAAACTTGGTAATCTTTCTTTAGGTTGAAATGTTTTTGTCTGTCCCATAGTTTAATTTTTTATTTAATTGTGTTTATTTACCTACATGCTTGTACCTAGATGAATTGGTTAGGATGATTGGGCATTCCCAATCAAAATTTTGCACAGACGATGGAATTAGTACCTGTTTTTTTATTGTAAATAAACGGCGTTGTAGCCTTCAAGGGATGAAAATCATCAACCGCTTGCCAAATTGATTTTGATATGTTGGTCAGATCTGCTACTTTTTTAAAAAGTCGGGGATCTGATCCCTCGCAAAGAGTCAAAACTTATGTGGTCGAGTAGTTATGTCTAGGTATGAACTACTTTACGTATTTTTTGGGAATAAAATGAAGCTGATTCTTCGTTTTTAGCACATTCTTGGGCAAATTTAATGAGATGATGACCCACAAGCCCGACATGAATCAAGTTCTCAATACTCGATCATGCGATCGCTTCCATCCCCCATAAGTTTTTACTGTAAAAGATAAAATTTCCCCAAGGAGCGCAAACTAAACTGGTTTGTAAACAAATATCATGCATTTGATTTCTTTTCTGCTGCGTTCTTCTTGGAAAATGATCGCGATCGCGATCGCCACTGGATTTCTTAGTGGTGGTAGCAGTGCTGCTTTAATTGCCTTAATCAGCAATGTTGTTACTAGTAACCCCGGTTCTTCCTTAAAAATTATAATTTGGGGTTTTGTAGGATTGGCATTAGTTGCGCTCATCACCAGCATTATTTCCCAAGTAATGCTGATTCGCTTATCTCAGAATGCAGTCTTGCAACTACGGATGCGTTTGAGTCGCCAGATTCTCTCTTGCGAGTTGAGTCATTTAGAACAACTAGGAAATCCCCGCCTTTTAGCAACTCTTACCGAAGATGTTCAAGCGGTTGCTGATGGGGTTTATCAAATGCCTTTTTTATTTATTAACCTAGCGATCGTCTTGGGCTGTGTTGTTTACATCACTTGGTTATCTTGGTTAGTCTTGCTCATAGTTGCAGGATTATCTGTAGTAGCAATTGCTAGCTGTCAGTGGTTTTTGAACAGAGGTAAAAAATTACTCACCCTAGCTCGTGAAGATCAAGATGTACTGTTTGACCATTTCCGTACTATTACTGAAGGTGTCAAAGAACTGAAACTCCACTACAACCGACGTCAAGTCTTTTTAGACAAAAAACTGCAATCAACTGCTACTAAATACCGTCGTCACAACGTTGATGGTTTCACCTTTTTTGCCATAACCACCAGTTGGGGTCAACTCATCTTCTTTTTCGCGATGGGTTTTGTCATTTTTGCACTGCCTAATTTGCTAGCCATCAATGCGCAAACTCTTTCTGGATATATCTTAACCTTCATTTACTTGATGATGCCAATGAATAATATCATCAGTAAACTTCCGCTTTTGAGTAAAGCCAGCATTGCCTTACAAAAGATAGAATCACTAGGTTTATCTCTCAGTAATCGAGCTGAAGTATTAACAGTTCCACCTGCTGCTAAGACTGTTTGGCATCGTTTACAACTCAAGGATGTAATTCACAGTTATCATACAGCAGAAGAAGAAAAAAGTTTTATTTTAGGCCCTATCAACCTGACACTTTATCCCCAAGAGATTGTATTTATAGTCGGGGGAAATGGTAGCGGTAAATCTACCTTAGCTAAATTAATTACTGGACTTTATATTCCGGAGGCGGGAGAAATTAGACTAAATCAAAATTTAATTACAGAACAAAATCGAGAATGGTATCGTCAGCATTTTTCTGTAGTATTTTCTGACTTTTATTTATTTGATGAACTTTTAGGATTAGAAAATCCTAGTCTAGATTGTAAAGTTCAAGAGTACCTCAAACTTTTACAGTTAGAGCATAAAGTAAAAGTTAAAAACGGTAGACTTTCTACCACCGCCCTTTCCCAAGGACAACGTAAAAGACTAGCATTGCTCACCGTATACCTAGAAGATAGACCCATTTATTTATTTGATGAATGGGCAGCAGATCAAGACCCAGCATTCAAGGAAATATTCTACAAAGAACTACTGCCAAAACTCAGGGATACAGGTAAAACAATATTGGTAATCACCCACGATGATCGCTATTTTCATCTAGCAGATAGAATTATAAAACTTGAATATGGTAAAGTCGAGTTCGACAAGAATAACTTACCTTCACAACTGAGAGATGTCTAATTTGAACCACAGGCATACCAATAAATTATGCCAAATCATCCGTGTTCATCGGTGTTCGTTTTTATATATCACCCATCTCCAGCGAACAGCACTAAACTTTATGATATAACGACCACAGATAAACACAGATACACACCGATAAATCATCAAATTCATCCGTGTTCATCAGTGTGCATCGGTGTTCGTTTTTATATATCACCT
>NZ_AJLL01000088.1 GCF_000317225.1 Fischerella thermalis PCC 7521 | reverse complement strand
TAAACTTAATTTATGGAAAAAATTGAACTAGCTATAGTAATTGTATCTTTATTAATTTGGATAGGATTACTAACTCTGTGGGGGCAATTTTGGCAGACAGACCAACAATTAGAAGTCACAGAAACTCACTTAGAAAAATTACCATCAGTTTGTGCAGTCATTCCAGCACGTAACGAAGCAGATTTGTTGCCAAAAACATTGCGATCGCTCCTTTGCCAAAACTACCCAGGTTCATTTACGATATTTTTGGTGGATGATCACAGCACAGATGGAACTGCTGAAGTTGCTCAACAAACTGCCCAAGCTTTAAATAAAAACCAACAATTGCATGTTATTACTGCCCAAGCATTACCTCCTGGTTGGAGTGGCAAACTCTGGGCAATGGAACAAGGTATTAACAAAGCTACAACAATACTCGAACCAGATTACTTGCTGCTTACCGATGCAGATATTGAACATGATCCAGTCAACCTACGTCAACTTGTTGCCAAGGCAGAACAGGAAAATTTAGACCTTGTTTCCCTCATGGTACGACTTAGATGTGAAAACTTTTGGGAAAAACTTTTGATTCCAGCTTTTGTCTTTTTCTTTCAAAAACTCTATCCCTTTCGCTGGGTAAATGATCCCCAAAAATCAACAGCAGCAGCAGCAGGAGGTTGTATCCTAATTCGCACAGCAGCACTCAAGCGCATAGGTGGTTTACGAGTGATTCGGCAAGCATTAATTGACGATTGCGCCCTTGCTCATGCTATCAAATCAGTTAAATCCCCATCTTCCCACCTCCCCACTGCCCCTAATCCCCACTCCCTTGGGGGAGTGGGGGCCCCGAGTTCCCCATCTCCGCACTCCCCCAAAATCTGGCTAGGACTCAGTTCTTCAACTCACAGCCTACGTTCCTATCCCTCCCCATCTCCAATTTGGGACATGGTTGCGAGGACTGCTTTTACTCAACTGCACTATTCGCCGTTGCTGTTAGTTGGAACCCTAGTCGGGATGATTTTAGTTTATATAGTTCCACCTCTGGGTTTGATTGTCGGTGCTTCGACAGAAAATTGGTTAGTTGCACTCACAGGCTTATCAGCATGGTTGCTAATGAGTTTGGCTTACTTACCGATGGTTCGCTTTTATCAATGTCCTTTGTGGTTAGCCTTCTGTTTACCAATAATCGCCTTTCTGTATACATTGATGACTCTCGACTCCGCATTACGTTATTGGCAAGGACGAGGCGGTGCTTGGAAAGGAAGGGTTTATAGATTAGAAGGCAGATAGATGGTAGAGAGCAGAAAGAAGGTTTAACTGATGTGAGTTCAACGAACCTCTCCCTCACTCTCT
>NZ_AJLL01000087.1 GCF_000317225.1 Fischerella thermalis PCC 7521 | reverse complement strand
CCCTCTCCTAAAAGGTGCTACGGTATAGCCAGAAGTCTGAAATAGCTTATGAACCCTGGTTTTACCCCACCTTTTACTCACGGTAGCCAAGGATATTGTCGGAAATTAGGTGGACGTTTCTCTAAAAACGCCTGTTTTCCCTCGGCTCCTTCTTCTGTCATGTAGTAAAGTAAAGTTGCATTACCAGCAAGTTCTTGTAAGCCAGCTTGTCCGTCACAATCAGCATTGAATGCTGCTTTTAAACAACGAATCGCAATGGGACTTTTTTCTAAAACTTCCTTAGCCCACTGGATGCCCTCTGCTTCTAGTTGTTCCACTGGCACAACGCAGTTTACCAAGCCCATTTCCAGCGCCTGTTCGGCATTATATTGACGGCACAGAAACCAAATCTCTCGTGCCTTTTTTTGTCCCACAATCCGCGCTAGATAGCTAGCACCAAAACCACCGTCAAAGCTACCCACTTTCGGACCCGTCTGTCCAAAAATGGCGTTGTCGGCGGCGATAGTCAGGTCACATATTAAATGTAGGACGTGTCCTCCCCCAATCGCATACCCAGCTACCAGAGCAATTACGACTTTTGGCATTGACCGAATTAGACGTTGCAAATCTAATACATTCAATCGGGGAATCCCACTATCATCTACATAACCTGCGTGTCCACGTACACTCTGATCCCCGCCAGCACAAAAGGCATATTTACCATCAGTATGCGGGCCATAACCAGTCAATAATACAACACCTATAGTAGTATCTTCCCGGGCATCACAAAAGGCATCGTATAGTTCAAAGATAGTTTTGGGACGGAAAGCATTGCGCTTGTGGGGGCGATTGATGGTGATTTTGGCAATGCCATCGGCTTTGTAATAAAGAATGTCTTCGTAGGTTTTAACGCTTTGCCAGTTAATTTGCATTGTATAGGGTGATATATTTTTGTAACCTGAGAATTTTATCGCAAGTTATTTGTCCCTAGCTATTTGAGCTATTCTATCGCTTAACTCTAGCCTTTGGATATCCTTGAAAATCCACTCTCAATTTTTCCCCAATACTTGTAAGCCAGGTATCTTGTAAGCTAATGGGGAGGGATTACGGAGATATTTTATGCTGGAGTCCTTTGAGATAAATAACTTTAGGCTATTTCAACACCTTGAACACTGGATGGAAATTATCAAAAAAGCTTATCTCTAAGCTAGACTCGTGATCATGACTTATTTGAATTCAGCTACTTTGCCCCAATCCATGATTCATGGTGCTTATCCTCTCAGTGTTGCACCGATGATGGATCGTACAGATCGTCACTTTCGGTATTTTATGCGGCAAATCACACGTCGCACTTTGCTTTATACCGAGATGGTGACAACTGCCGCGATTTTACATGGTGACAAAGAACACTTACTCGGCTTTTTCCCAGAAGAAAAGCCCCTTGTTTTGCAGGTTGGAGGCGATAATCCCAAGGAATTAGCTGAATGTAGCCGGATTGCTGAGGATATGGGCTACGATGAAATCAATCTGAATGTCGGTTGTCCGAGTAGTCGTGTCCAAGATGGCAATTTTGGGGCTTGTTTAATGGCACACCCGGAGAAAGTAGCAGACTGTGTAGCTGAGATGATTAATGCTACTCGTATCCCAGTAAGTGTTAAGCACCGCATTGGTATTGACGATCGCGATCGCTACGAAGATATGGAAAATTTTGTTCGCATTGTCTCACAAGCAGGCTGCCAACGTTTTACTGTCCATGCCCGCAAAGCTTGGTTACAGGGGTTAAGCCCGAAAGAAAACCGTGATATTCCACCCCTGCGCTATGGTGATGTGTATCGTCTGAAACAGGAATTTCCCCACCTATTTATCGAAATCAATGGTGGAATTCTTAACATGGAGCAGGTAAAAGAGCATTTACAATCGGTAGATGCGGTGATGATTGGGCGTGCAGCTTACGATCATCCCTATTTATTTGCCACAGCAGATAGTGAAATCTACGGCGAGGCGATGCAACCTCTATCTCGCCATGAAGTTGCTGAAGCGATGTTGGCTTATATTGATTACTGGGTGGCAAAAGGTCTGAAACTCAACAAAATTACCCGCCACATGTTGCAATTGTTTGCTGGACAACCGGGTAGTCGAGTTTGGAAGCGTCATCTCACGGAAAATTCCTGCTATCTGGGAGCAGGTTCTGCTGTGGTACAAGAGGCGTTAGCACAAGTTCCCAACTCGCCATTACTAGGAAATGTGCTTTCAGCCTGTTGATAAGGCTTGTGTTTGCAGCATCGACATCAAATCCTGAATTCCCTTTTGCAGATACCGTGTGACTGTCATTGGACTAGTGCCAATTTTCTTAGCGGCATCTTTGCGAGAAAGTTCTTTCAAGAAGACTAGTTCTACTGCCATACGGGGCTTTTCTTCTAACATGCTAATTGCCCCTTGTAGTTGTTGCCGTTCTTCGTGTTGTAGCTGTTGAGTGCCAGAACGAGGACAAGGAAGCGCCTCTCCCAAGGTGATTTGACAATCAATGTAGTTAACTACCGTGGCGTCTAAACTTAAAGGCATACGATTTTGAGCAGCTAATTTGGTTTCTTGCCACTCTTGCACAGATACCTTGAGTTGTTTAGCAATTTCTGTATCCTTAGGAGGACGACCTAAAATTTCCGCCAATTCCTTACGAACTTTTTGCCCCTCATTGTAGAGTTCTTGCCAACGACGGGGAATTTTTAATAGAGTACTGCGATCGCGCAAAAAGTGCAGCATCTCACCCCGAATATATGGGACAGCAAAGGAACTAAAAGCATATCCTTGGCTGGGATCAAAACGCTCAATTGCTCTGATTAAACCAAAGTAACCGATTTGCTCTAGGTCTTCATAAGGCTCATTACATTGATGGCTAAACTTATGAGCCATTTTCCGTACTAAGCCAGTATTTAATTTAACAAGCTGATTACGAAGTTCAATAGAAGGATTCTGATGGTATAACTGCAATAACTCCATACCATCAGGCCGCATAGAGGACTGACTTGTTTCCATAGAAATTCCTTTTTGGTAACTCCTATTCCCTAGAAAACGGAGTTGCGTAAAACTTCACTTAAGCTGTAATTATTTTCCTTAGGAACGGTTGGAGAAACCATTCGTTGTTTCACTGAACTTATGTAGGCTCTCAGTCCGTAGGTCAGTATTTACACGCATAATTTTTGTACCCATATCCGTTCGATACAGAGATGTTTTTGTTCACGGCAAGTTTTAGCGAGCATGTAACCCTTGTGCAGTGCGAAGTCATCAAAGACCTTGATCAATATGCCCAGCGCTTGCAAACACAATGTCTACGGATTCATTTCTCTAATTATGAGCTAAAAATCTAGGTAAGAATGGAATTAGTCAGTAAAATTCTCAAATGTAAAATATGAGCAATACTAGCAACTTCCGTGACGCCATCCGTGAGGCTAGAACTCAAGCCCTAGTCGGACCAAATGTCATAGCCAATGCTCTGCCTTATCTCGGAGGCGGTCTCATCTTAACAGCATTGGGAACCTATGGCGGTTTAGGAATTATCCGTGCTAACCCCGGATTGTTTTTTCCCACTTTCATCGGTGCGGTGATTGTGGAATTCATTTTGTTCTTTGTCGCCCAGAATGTTGCTGAAAAGGGCAAAAATAGCCTTGCACTGCCTCTATTAGCCGCCTATAGCCTTTTATCTGGTTATACTCTCAGTGGCTTGGTATTTGTGGCGCTCAGAACTGAGGGTGTAGGTATTCAAGGAATAGGTTTAGCAGCCCTTGGTTGTGGAATCACCTTTATCGCCGCTCGTCAGATAGGTTCAAATCTTTCTGACACTGACGGTATGGCTCTGACAAAAACCATCAATCTGGGTATTATCGCCCTAGTCGTAGTTGTCGGCTTGCAATTTGTCTTTGCTTTGTTTGGTGTCTATACTCCAGGCTGGTTAGAAATAGGTATTTCTGCTTTGGGTGTATTCCTATTTGCTGGAGCGTCTGTAGTTGATTTTTACATTCTGCCACGTACCTACCGCAATGACCAATACCTACCTGCGGCTTTGTCGATGTACTTAACTTACATCAACCTTTTCATCTTCATTCTGAGGCTGTTGATCGCCCTAAATGGTCGTGACTAAGTATATCTAGTAGAAAACCACTGTTTTAAGCTTTATGCCGTGGTTATCTTTCTGATAACTACGGTTTTTTGTGGCTTATATGTCTTAGTTATTAGTCACATTGGTTATTTGTTGGTAGTTGATCGGTGATTGTAATTTCCAACAACTAACAACAAGCAACATCAAAATGACTAATGAGTCTTTGTTGATTTGATACCTGTTTTCCGTTCTAAAATCCCCTTCAACACCAAAGTTACGACTGCAAGCAGTGCTAAGATCACAGCAGCTGAATAGGCTGCTTCTGTTTCATATTGTTTGTAAGCATCCTCTACAAATAGAGGTAAGCTTTGAGTTTTACCAGCGATGTTTCCAGAGACTACGGAAACAGCACCGAATTCACCCATTGCTCTGGCATTGGTTAAGATTAAGCCATAAAGCAAACCCCAACGGATATTCGGTAATGTCACACGCCAAAATGTTTGCCAGCTGTTTGCGCCCAAAGTTTGTGCTGCTTCTTCTTGATCGCTTCCTAACTCCTCTAACACCGGAATGACTTCACGGGCAACAAAGGGCATACTAACAAAAGCTGTAGCCAGTAACATCCCAGGGAAAGCAAAAATAATTTTGATCCCATGCTCTTGCAACCAGCCCCCAAACCAGCCATTTCGTCCGTAAAGTAGCACGATCATTAAACCAGCAACGACGGGCGAAATTGAAAAGGGTAGGTCTATGATACTCAAAATTAAAGTGCGACCAGGAAATTTGTGACGAGCGATCGCCCAAGCTGCACATAAACCAAATATAGTATTTACTGGTACAGCAATTAAAGCTAGTAGTACTGTCAGCTTGGCTGCACTCAGAAAATCCTCTCGGGTTAGGTTAGAAACAAACGGTCCGACTCCATTTTTAAATGCTTGGTAAAAAACGTTGACAGCAGGGATATACAGCATCAACGCTAAATACCCCAATGCAATCCCAATTAATATTACAGGAATGAAACTTTTTGTTTTGGTTGGTTTTTGTTTGTGGGGTTGTGGAAAAGACGCTTCTTCATTTAGTGTCATATCTTCTTGCCCAAGTTTGTAAGAAATTAATAGCTAGCAATATCAGCAAAGAAATAACCAGTAGCACCATGCCAATTACCGTTGCACCAGAATAGTCATACTGCTCTAGACGTTGGAAAATCAGTACGGGTGCAATCAAATCTTTGAAGGGAGTGTTGGAAGATATGATTACCGTCGAACCGTATTCGCCAACAGCACGAGAGAAACCCAAAGCTACACCTGTCAAAATTGTGGGAAATAACGGCGGTAAAATCACTTTCCAGAAAGTTTGCCATTGAGACGCACCTAAAGACCAAGCAGCTTCTTCGATTTCTTTTTCCATTTCCTGAAGCACAGGTTGTACAGTCCGTACTACAAAAGGCAGCGAGATAAAAATCATCGCCACAGCTACACCCAAGCTAGTAAAGGAAATCTTGATACCGAAGGGAGCGAACAGCGAACCAATCCAGCCATTATCACTGTAAACAGTGGCTAGAGTTAAACCTGCTACTGCTGTTGGCAATGCAAAGGGTAAATCCACGGTGGCATCAATAAATCTTTTGCCTGGAAAGTCATAACGAACTAAGACCCAAGCAATCAAAGTACCGAAAACACCATTGAGTAAGGCTGTCACCAATGCCGTCACAAAAGTTACGCTATATGCTGATAAGGCGATCGGACTAGTAGCAATTTGCCAAAACTCAGCTGGGGATTTAGTCGCTGCTTTAAAAAACATGGCAGTGATTGGGATGATCAACATCACTGTTAGATATCCCAAGGTAATTCGCCATGTCCAAGGAAGATGGAAAAATTGATCCAAAAACTTCTTCCATTCTGGAGTCTTGTTTCTAGCTTTTTGCTGAGGTGGTGATGAAGGAGAGGATACGGTCATGGGAATAGAAGGGAGACGAGGAGAATAACTAATGACTAATGACTATTGACTAACGTCTGATTTTGCCTTGGATTTGGTCAAAAACTGCTCCATCTTCAAAAAATTTCGTTTGCACTTCCGCCCATCCGCCATAGTCTTGAACGTTTCCTAAATTATTGACCTTCGTGTATTTATCAGCAAGCGCTTTAAGTTCTTTATTTTGGGCTACTGCTTCATCTAAAGGTCGAAATCCTAGTTTGGCGAACTCTTGCTGTGCTTCTGGAGTGAAGAGGTATTGAACAAAAGCTTCTGCTACTTCACGAGTACCGTGTTTATCAACGTTCTTATCCACCACTGCAATTGGATTGTCGATGGAAATATTCACATCTGGAACAACATAATCAACTTTCTCGCCCTTCTGTTGTGCCAAAATTGCTTCATTTTCGTAGTTAATCAAAACGTCTCCTTGACCCTGCTTAGCAAAAGCGTCAGTAGCTTCACGAGCATCTTTTGTTAATATTGGTACATTACTGTAAACTTTGGTCACATAGTCGAGGGCTTTGTCTTCTCCTCCCCCTGTTTTAATGACTGAGTTCCACAGTGCAAGAAAGTTCCAACGAGCAATACCTGAGGTTTTGGGGTCGGCAGTAATAACTTTAATATCGCCTTTTTCCAAATCTGCCCAAGTTTTGATATTCTTTGGGTTTCCTGGACGAGTGATGAGGGCTGCAACTGACCTAGAGACAACAGCATTATTGGGGAGTTCTTTTTCCCATCCAGGTTCAATCAGTCCAGCCTTCTCAATTTTTTGAGTGTCTAAAGCCAGCGCCAAGTGAACTATATCTGCTTCTAAACCATCGATGACTGCACGAGTTTGTGAACCAGATCCCCCATAGCTTTGTCTAAAAGTAACGTTTTGGTTATGCTCTTGTTTCCACTTTTCGACAAATTTGGGAATAATAGCATCGTGAGCAGCTTTAGTAACGGCAAAGGAAACGAGGGTTACTTCGACATCCTGTTTATTGTTCCCTGCTGCCACAGGATTTGCTGTAGGATTATCAGCAGTACCATTGCCATTGCCGCCAGAGCAGGAGGCGATCGCTACACTCAAGCTTACTCCAACTAAAGCAAGTGATAGAAAGCCTTTGATTGAGTTTACTCTTACCCTACTAGTGATTTTTAATAAGGTTTGTCTTGATTTTGTAATCACACGCTGCCACGAACTCATTCTATTTACCCCGTTTGCTTAAAAACTACTATTACTCGGTCGATTTATAGGATTTAATGGTTATTTGTGAGCTATATTACATGGGTGCTGCTTAAAAATCAAGAGAAGATCTACGCTTCATTGGTAGGGAAAGTGAGTATTACCTGATAGTTCAGCCTGCTAGCTAGAAAAGAGGGAACAGGGATTAGGGATTGGAGAAGAGGTTTTCAAGTTTGGTTGTGAGATTTTCTCATAAATAGCTGACTTGAAAGTCGGGAACTCTTAACGGGGAACGGGAAAAATTCCACTTTCATTCTTAGTGGTAAATTTTTTCATTGAGACTGCCCTCTGCCTTCTTCAATAAATCACATCTAACAAACTCTGCAACATTAAATAAACAGAAGTCGCCCCTGGATCTTGATGTCCTACACTCCGTTCTCCTAAATAACTGGCACGGCCTTTTTTAGCCTGCATTGGCGTTGTATCTTGCATCCCCTTCTCTGCTGCTGCTACAGCTTTTTGCATTGCTGATAATATATTTTCACCTGCTGCTACAGCTTGCCCAAAAACTGTCACTGCTGGCGATAAAGCATCCACCATCGTTTTATCACCTAGTTGCGCTTTTCCCCGCCCAACGACGCCATCTAACCCTGCTTGTAGGATCGCCAGCATATCTTGGTCACTTAATTCTTGTTTGTCAGCTACTACCGCGCTTGCTCGTAAAAATAATGTGCCATAAAGCGGGCCGCTTGCACCGCCAACTGTGGAAATTAGCGTCATGCTCACCATCTTTAAAATACTAGCGATGTCTTTATCTGTAACAGTTGGCAACTGAGTAACTACCTTTTTAAAGCCACGTTCCATATTTATACCGTGGTCAGCATCACCTATGGCTGCATCTAATTCTGTTAAATAGTCTTTGTTTTCTTCGACTACAATTGCAAAGGTTTGCAACCACTGTAAAATTTGCTCTTTTGTCACCATCTCCATACCTCCTGCTGAACGCAGATATCAAAGAAAAATATCCGAGTTTTTACGGTTTCGGCAATGAATAAATGTAAGAGGGAATAGTAAAGTATCTAAGAGAACATCAGCTTGTGTTTTTTGCCAAAGCCTCTATCTACAAACAAATTCCCTGCTTGATTTTTGTAGCTCTTGTCACTTCTACTTGTGCTGACTATACCAAAAATACTGATATTCAAATTGCCCAAGCTACCCCAAGCGTGGCAGAAAATATTGTATTTCCCAAAAACATAGGGGTGATAGATGTTACAGCACCAGAATATGGGGCTATACCCAACGATGGCAAGGATGATACGGAAGCTATTCAAAAAGCACTCAGTCGGTTTCCCGGTCAAGGAAGAATTATTTACTTACCTAACGGTGTGTATGATATTTCTAATAGTCTACATTGGCCGCCTGGAGAACGTAACCGCTCCAACTATAAATATACTACGCTACAAGGTCAAAGCCGCGATCGCGTGATTATTCGCCTTCAAGATCAATCTCCTTTATTCCAGGACTCTAGTAAACCTCGGCCAGTTATTTCCACAGGATTTGATCCAGATTTAGATCCTAACTCAGAAGATTTTAAAGCAAGTTTGGTAGCTCAACGTTTTGCTAATTCTGTGAGAAACCTCACGATTAAAGTTGGAAAAAATAACCCAGGTGCAGAAGGATTGAATTTTGTTGCTAATAATCAAGGAGCAGTCAGAAGTGTCAAGATTATCTCTGAAGACAAAAAGGGAACTACTGGTTTAGCTCTAACTCATGGCGAATTAGGTCCTCTTTTGATTGAGGACGTAGAAATTGTTGGCTTTGATTATGGTGTCCGTACCAACAATGGTATTAATGGCATTACCATACAGAATCTTACAGTCCGCGAACAAAATTTTGCAGGTATTTTTAACAATGGACAAGCAATGAGTTTAGAAGGTTTCAATAGCATAAATTCTGTATCAGCAATTATCAATGGTCTTGATCCTAAGAAACGTCTTGATCTGGGTGGCACTTTAACTCTAGTAAATGCTAAATTAATTGGTCGCGATCGCGCTCAAAAACTACCAGCTATTTCTTCAGTTGGTTTTATTTATGGCAGAAATGTAACCTCTTCTGGCTATAAAAATATTCTCTTAAATAAGACTGCAAACAAAATAGTTAAAGGTTCGAGCTTGGATGAATATACATCCCATCCAAGTACTTCGCAGCTTGCTTCACCATCAAAGTCACTGCAACTTCCCATTAAACAATTTCCCAAGTTGAAATGGGATAATCCCCAAAAGTGGGTGAGTGTTGAAAAATTTGGTGCAATTGGCGAAGATGATAAAGATGATACGGCTGCTTTTCAAGCGGCAATTGATTCTGGTGCAACAACTGTAGTAATACCAGGTGGAAAAGGAACGTTTATAATTGATGGTTCTCTACGACTACGAGGCAAACTAGAAAGATTTATTAGTACAGGAGCAGCCCTGAACGGTAAAGGAGAAATAGTTGCAGATAAAGGTAGCAAATCAACTCTTATAATTGAAAACTTTATTGTGAGATATGGCTCTAAGTTGATGTGGAAAAATGTTGCGAATCGAACAGTTGTTTACCGTAGTATTCTTCAACTTAACCTAGAAAGTAATGGTACTGGAGATTTATTTATTGATGATGCTACGATGCAAAAACTGAGATTTCTCAACCCCGCTCAAAATATTTGGGCGCGCCAGCTAAATCCTGAAGGTTCTTCAGAAACTAATGTGGTTAATAATGGCGCTAAGCTGTGGATTCTCGGCTTGAAAACAGAGAAAGGTAAAATAAAAATTGATACTACTAACAAAGGCTTCACTGAAGTTTTAGGCGGTCTGATTTACGCTGCTGGTAGGCAAGATCCAAAAGAGCCTCTCTTCCGCATTGTCAATGCTTCTGCTGCTTTCGTTGGTGTTGCTGATACTTATTTTGATAAGGATACCTACCAAATATGGGTGGAAGAAACACGTGGTAGCAAGACAAAAAAGCTTACAAGAGATAAGGTTCTGGATAGGATGGCTGGTAACGGCCGGGTTTTGCTGTTATATACGGGTTTTGAAAAGTTACCACGTTAATAAAAACTTACATTAAATCCCCCAGCGCAAGCTTGGAGTTTTCACAGGTGCGTCCCATAAACGAATCATCTCGTCATCTAACTTGAGTAGAGTGATTGAGCAACCTTGCATTTCCAGGGAAGTAATATAAGCACCTACTAAATTTCGTACAATTTGCAGTCCCTGCTTTTGACAAATTTCTGCAAGTTTGCGGTAGATGATATACAACTCAGAAATCGGCGTGCCACCCATACTATTAACAAAAGCTAATAAGCGATCGCCTTTGGCAAAATTTGCATCTATCAGTTCCATTTCTTGCCATTCGCCCGTTTTTTCGTTCCACTCTCGCAGTGTCCGAGTATAGGATGCATCCTCAATAATTGAAAGCGCTAACATCTCAGCTATCTCATCTGCTGATTTTATACTCATGCGCTCTCTACCTGGTTCACCGTGAATCCCGATACCCACTTCTATTTCTTGGTTTCCAAGTGCAAATGTCGGTGTACCTTTAGCTGGTACTGTACAAGAAGTCAGTGCCATACCCATACTCCGTCCATTCAAGTTGACGCGTCTGCACAAAGCAGCTAGTTGTTGTAAATTATATCCCTGCTGGGCTGCTGCACCACAGATTTTTTCTGCTAGGACTGTAGTTCCCACACCTCTACGTCCCTGGGTATACAGGCTATCTTTGACTGCAACATCATCATCAATCAAAATGTTTAATACCCGGATACCTTCACTCCTAGCTAACTCCGTTGCCATTTCAAAATTCATCACATCCCCAGAGTAATTTTTGACAATGTATAAAATTCCTGCTTCACCATCTACAGCCTTTGCTGCTGCCAGCATTTGATCAGGGGTAGGCGAAGTAAAAACCTCTCCAGGGCAAGCAGCATCCAGCATTCCCATGCCCACAAAACCAGCGTGCATCGGCTCGTGACCACTGCCACCCCCAGAAACAATTGCTACTTTGCCTTTTACGGGTGCATCAGTTCGATAGACAAAATTAGGATCAAAATTAACTTTGATGAGATCCGAGTGAGCGATCGCCATACCTTCTAGACTTTCGCGCACAAAATCATGGGGATTGTTGATTAGTTTTTTCATCTTTTGCTCGCAGGAAATTTTTGGACAAATATTTGAATCAAAATAATTGTCTTTTTTATTAGTCTAAGAGTTTTATGAACAACGAGCAAAAGATAACCAGAATTTTTTCCTACTGGTTATTGAGATGCTGAAAACTCATTTATTACAATATTTTTCAAGTAATTAGGCGTTGCTTCTTCCTATCCATCATATGGAATCCCACATCTATACCATTAATATAGAAACTTATGTATGATAGCAGTGCATAGATAAAGACGATAATACCCATCATTTCTAGTACTTCTTCTACAGTAGTTATTAATGCATAAATCATATTGGTTTGAGTGTAGCAATTTGCATAATATCCATCTACCATTTCAGTACCAATTGAACTTGCTACATAAATTATCCCGGCTATGAAAAATAAGCGTCGTGTCTTTTTAGGAAGAGAAATAATAAATCGCCAAAACAGCAACAAAAACAAAAGTACAAAAACAGCACCTACAATTACCCAAGAAAAGTAAAGAAAACCTCCGGCATTCAATGCATTTCTTAAAGGTAAAACTAGTATTTCATGAATACTCACAATTTCGTCAAAGGACAAAAACGCAAAGATTATTGATAATCCTGCCCATGAGCAGTAATCACTATTTCCGGATATCTTCTTAAATTTAATATAATATATAGATGTGTAATTTAACGATATTTTTAACCGCAAAATTACTTAAGCTGACCATTTTCAGCCACATTACTTCAGTTCATCTCAACTAATACCGAGTTGCATTCATAGATATTACCTCATCCAGCCTTCGGCACCCCTCTCCGAGCTCGCGGAGAGGGGATGGGAGTGAGGTTTTTAAACACAAATTGGTATAAGAAGTAAAATTTTTTATACAAGTAAAAAAGCTATGATCTTATGCTGGGTTTTTGTCTTCCCATAGTTCCAAAAAAAGAATAAGAAGAGGAAGATTTTATACCCAGTTCGGCTAATTGCTTACGATATATTATGCTTTGCTGTTGGTCATTGGTTTTTCCCATTACCGATTACCCATTACCCATTACCAATTACCGACCTCCACGGATAATATAAGTGTTCAAGCGGACATGATATTATTCTTCACTCGTAGATTTTGGTTGGCTTGTATTACCATGCAACTTAATGAAACTATCAAATGCATACCATGCCAACACATACCAGGGAATGGTTTCTAATTGCAAACCTTTGGTGAGTAATTGTCGAATAGAAAGGCTAGCAAGTCCTATAGGCATAATAATTCGCAAGTCAATTAAACCGTTGGTTATATCGTGGACTCGCTGGTTCAAATCAACAATGGAATTTGATACTCCTGCTGCTGCTTCAGTTTTTCCAGCTGTAATATCAGCAAAAATAATGCCTAAATCATATAGTGCAGCAAGAACGTTTTTAAAACTTTCATCGTCCGCATTGTGCTGGATAGTAATACTCCCTTGATGAATATTTGTCCGCACATCATTAATACTAGGATTTGCCTCCAAGGTTTTGGCGAGACGTTGCATTTCTTCTTTCTGACGGTGGGAATGAGCAACTCGCAAACGTAACCGCCCTGGAGTTTTACTCACAATTTTTGTCAGTATAGGTTTAGGGCGCGTTTTAATGATTTTTTCCGACATTGGTCTTGGCATATCGGTAAGACTGCCATTACTATTTTTCCACACGTAACCACTTTCCTTGAGCAATTACAAATTTTATTCAACTAAGTAAGTCGGTACAAATAAAGCTAACTAGTTGGGATCGTAAAGCCGTACTTAGTATGAATCCAAAATCTAAAATCCAAAAATGGTGAAGGGCTAAGGTGAAAAAGTTCCCTTTTTCCTTGCCCTTTAACCCTTAGACAACAATCGTGTTATGCACCATTGTCAGATATATTATCAGCAGTTTCAACGGCTGGCAGTTGCTTAGATTCAGCGAGTTCTGCTCTGGCTTCAGCTACCATGTCTTCCCAGGTTTCACCCAATTCTGCAAAAGCTCCTTTGCTCTTTTCATAAAGAACCAGTCCGCCTTTAATCAAGGACTTAGCAATTGGTTTACCAACTCCAGCTACTACTGGAATTACAACTGGTGCTAGGATAACTGCACCAATACCTGCAATAATTCCAGGTGCGCCAGCATCTTCTACAAAGTCAATAATTTTTGGTGCCATCGTCTATTAACCTCACGAGATTTGAACTTTATATTAAAACCTCTAACTTTAATTCAGTTGAGATGGATATCTCATCCAGCTGATGATAGAGATTTTGAAGTTAGTTGATTGTTGGTAGTTGATTGTTGGTTGTCCCAAAACAAACAACAAGTAACCAGCAAGCACTAACTATTTGTTGGCTTGAGAAGTGGACGTAAACCGTTGACTCCCGCAACGACTGTGGAGCCATTGTTAACTACTGTTGCCGCTAAAGGATTCAGACCAAAGAAAACAGCTACCATCAAAGCAGCTAAGTTGGGAATGGCAATAATGCCCGTATTTTGCTGAATTAATTGCTTGGTTTGGCGAGCGATCGCGATCGCTTCTAGTAAGCCATGCAAGTTATTGTGCATCAGTACCACGTCTGCTGTTTCACGAGCGATATCGGAACCGTTGGCGAAGGAAACGGAAACATCAGCATAGGCTAAGGCAGGTGAATCATTGATGCCATCACCAACAAATGCAACTGTTTTGTTTTGTTCGTGTAATTCACGGACAACTGTTGCTTTTTGCTCAGGGAAAGCTTCGGCGTGGGTATTGATTGGGGCAATGCCAAGCTGAGCGGCTACAGCACTAGCAGTCTGCTTGTTGTCTCCGGTTAGCATGTGTACTTCCACATTTTCGACCGTTAACAGTCTGCTAATAACTTCGCGGCTTTCGGGACGCAAAAGATCACTATATTCTATTATACCTAAAAGTTGATCGTTGCTGCCAACATAAATTGCCGAAGCAGGTTTTTGGCGTCCCTCTAAGCCGGACATATCTACTTGTTGCAGACGCAGGAACCGTTCACTACCCACAAAAACTGTCTCGCCATCAATCTCTGCTTTCACACCTAAGCCCAATTGATAGTCCCACTTGCTACGTGGCAACATCTCAACTTTGTGAGCTTCGGCGTAGCGTATGACTGCTTCTGCAACTGGATGAGTGAGGCGTTGTTCGGCAGTTGCTGCAAGTTGCAGTACCCGCACAGAAGAAACGGCAGGATTAAGACTTTCTACGCCAACAACAGCAGCTTCACCTTGAGTCAAGGTACCAGTTTTATCAAAAACAATGGTATCTACTTGTGCCAGCTGCTCTAATGCCCTACCACTGCGGATGAGAACACCGCGCTGGGCTGCATGGGTGAGGGCTGCCAAAACTGTAGTTGGTACTGATACACGAATTCCCGTAGCAAAGTCTAAGGTGAGGACGCTGGCTGCTCGTGCTGGGTTACGAGTCAGGGCAAATACTGCTGCTCCTAGTAGCAAAGTTGGCAGGACTGTTTTTTGCGCTACTGTCGCTGCATAGTTTTCCATCCGGGTATCGTGAACAGGAGCTTGCTCCATTAATTGCAAGCTCTTACCCGCAAGAGTATCGTGACCGACTTTTTCAGTCAATATATACATGCGTCCTTCCCTGACCAAGGTAGAAGCAAAAACGTTTTGTCCCTTAGTTTTTAATACAGGTACAGACTCACCAGTCAGTTTTTGTTCATCCAGCAGTGCTTTTCCCCGCAATATTTTACCGTCAACGGGGACTTGTTCTCCTGGATAGACGATGACGATATCACCGCGCTGCACTTCGTGAATGGGAATTTGTTGCTTTTGACCATCTCGTTCTACCCAGGCGAATTGTCCCAGGGAACTGAGCAGATCTAAAGTTTGCTGTGCGGAACAACGAGCAGTGCGATCGCGAATTTTTTCACCAATATCAATTAAACTCAGCATCAATGCTGGGGCGAGAAATCTACCTTGAATCGTGGTAATGGCGATCGCGATCAAATCCAAAAAGTCTATATTCAGTTTTCGTTCTACCGTAATTCCTTTCCAGGCGCGTTGGAGAACAGGCAAGGTAGCAAGAGAAATGGTTCCTACCATGAAAATTGGTGGAATGGGTAATCCCAAGGGGCCACCCAGCACGGCTAAAGCAGTAGCAGCTCCAGAAAGTTGTAATCCTGACCAAGATGTTTCCGTTGCTTTTGTTGTTTTGTGCTTTGTCGGTTTCAAAACTACAACTTCTGCTGCGGATTGAAATACATGCCCCAGATGATGGCGTAGCTTAAATTCTGAGACTGTTTTGGGATTATAAGTAACAGCAACCGATGCAGCAGCCGGCTTGAGTCGAAAAGATGTAACTAGCGCATCTGCTTCTAGCAGAACTTGGAGGCGCTGTGCGTAGTCAGGATTGTGACGCAAGCGAGGTACTCGTAATCTGATTCTTCCCGGAATTGCATGGATAACACTGTAATCTACTTTGGGAAGATGCGTGCGTGAATGTCCCTTGTGTTCTATAAAATGGGCTTTCCCATTCTTTTGGGTCAAATTCACTTGGGATTGACCTGCGGAGGATGGTAGACCCACCTTAACTTGTACCATTGCTTCTCTCTCATACAAAAATATTGGTGAACATTGGCGACGAGAAGACAGTTTGTAGTGAGCGCTGTCTTCGCTCCTTGAGGACTAAAGTCCTAACTACAAAAAATAATCTTCAAGTCTTTAAATTTAAGAGTGGATATCTTGCAAAAATCAGAATAATTCCTGAATTACGTAGACGCGTAGCCGCTTCCGTAATGTACACTCATGGCACACAGATGCACACAGATGGATATGGATTTTATCGGTGTTTATTGGTGTTTATCGGTGTTCGTTTTTTGAAAATAGACTTTTGCAAAAGGTCTAGTAGTCAGTCAAGAGTGCATATTCGCTTGGGTTTAAGTCTCCCACTATACGCCTGTTCACTGATTTAGTAGATTGGTTAGAAAATTTAGGCAACTGCCACATCACTGGCAGATTGCAGCAGATTTGCTAAATGTGAGATTGCAGTTTCCAAAACACTGCTATCACAGTCTTTACTATTAGCTTTCACCGCAGATTTGTATGTGATGACAACTGATGCTGCGGCACGGTTAATTCGTTCGCCGATGACCGTTGGATCTGCTTTTAATAAAGCCTCTAAGCGTTGCACATATTTCGGATCTTTTGCGATCCGAGGCACATGAAACCGAATTCTTCCCGGAATGACGTGAGCAATACTATAAGCGACTTTGGCTGATGGCTTTGCTTGTTGTTCAGTTTTCTGGGGAAGTACGGCAGATTTAGGACGAGACGAGGACATTGGCAGGACTTGAATTCCCATGCAATCGAGCCTTCTACCTTCTGCCTCTTGCCTTCTGCCTTCTTCAATTTCTTCTTGAGGCAACTTTCTACTTAGCAGAAATTTGTGTTCTGTGATGGTTGCAACTGCGATTTTCTTAACAGCAGTGACGTTAAAATGTCTACTCACTGGAGTCGGAGAGGGTGCAGGGAGAACTGACGATTTCTCCTCGTCTTGTTGTTGTCTGTTTTCTATCTGACTGACTGTTGGGTATGAATTTGTTGGTTGTGTTGTTGCTGGCTCTGTTATACCAGATTGAATCAGATTTGCTAGATGCGATCGCATCTCGTAATCTGACATGACTCCAGATTTGTAAATTACCACAATAGACCCGGCAGTGATATTTATTTGCACCTTCGTAACTAATGCCTCTGCTTTCAACAACTTTACAAGACGCTCTTGATATTTTTCATCTGTGGAAATGCGAGGTACGCAAAACCCGACTTGTCCTGGCATTGCATAGGTGATGCTATAAGTTTCTTTTGCCATTCCAAGTTCAGTTTGTTTTTGAGTTTTAGGATGGGAATTTACTGGTTGAATCGTCGCTAGCTCTTTTACTTCAGACTGAATCAGAGCAATTAGATGCGATCGCATCTGGTAATCTGACATTTCTCCAGACTTGTAAGTTACTACTACAGAAGCGGCGGTACTATTGACTTGCACATTTGTGATTAAAGCTTCTGCTTTTAGCAACTTTACAAGATGTTCCAGGTAGCGTTGATCTTTGGCGATACGGGGTACGCAAAACCCGACTTGTCCTGGCATTGCATAGGTGATGCTGTAAACTTCCCGGGGCGATCGCTCTTGTGTGCGATCAGTTTGTTGCGTAACTCTTACCTGGGTTTCTTTTTCTGGGATAGATGCCAATCCTAACTTTGATCCAACCATTGCTTTCCTCCTCCTCAGTCCGGGGCTGCATTAATAGGAAAGTTCGCCATAAAGGCGAGAGCATAAGACAAAGCCGGAGCTTTGAATGTAGCCCATAAACCAGTTTCCTCTGGTGTAGGTTCCACTGTTGCTGTTCGGAATTCTTCTGATTTGCTCGACTCCCTAACTGGCTTGGCAATTGGCTGCGTATGAGCGTCTTTTTCTGTGACTCGCGGTGCAGCCTGCTGTGCTCGCTGCATTAAATCAATCCAGTGATTTGCTGCAATATTGCTTGGTTGATATGCGATCGCCACTGATGCAGCATCACAATTAATACGCACGCTTGTAACTTGGGGATCTGCTTTGAGCAATCTTTCCAAGCGTTTTGCATAATCTTGATCGAGAGCTAATTTTGGTACACTCAGCCGGATACGTCCCGGAATTGCATGGACAATCTTGCAAGTAATCTTTGCATTGTCCACAATGCCTTTTGAGAATAACTCTTGCTTTCCAGCTGCTATTTGCTCCACTTTTGCTAGAGAGGATTGCGATTTCACTTGATGTTTTTTTGTTGATTGTGTTGCAGAAGCTGTATTCAATTTTTTATTCTTTTTAGTTCCGAATAATTGAGGTTCTATATAGTCAATCACACGCCGGGTAGCATCTGCTGTAATCATGTATACCGGAATTGCTGCCAACCCATTGATTCCCAGTGCCCCTGTCACTCCCAGTCCTGCAAATAAAGGAATAAAGGAAAGTCCTTGCTCTTGCCAAAATTCTGCTGATTTCCAAGCAGCGAAGGGATCGGTATTAGTTTGTGAATCAGAAGCAGCTTGATATTGCTGAATACCAAACTCTTGAAGTCTTGCTAACATCTGTGGCAGAGGTAGCCTACCTTCATCAAATTTAACCACTAAACTGCTAGTTTTGTGATTAGTGCTGACTTCTGTTACACCATCATGCTGCCGTAATTGCTGGGATAAACTTTCTAGGATCGAGTTATAACTGACGTCAGTGGCACGAATTCGCACGCGGCCTTGACTAACATGAATAATTTTTAGACCACCCAGCCCTAATTGTGCCATTGACCGTGTAGATACTTCACCCTTGTGATTATTAACTTCATCGCTTTGCTTTCGAGCAAAGATTAAGCCAGAAGATTGTTGCAGCGGTTGACTTAACCCCTTGCGACTACTAATAGTATTTGTCATTTACCCAATAGCTACCTCAAAGCCAAAAGGTTAACATCAGATTAACTCTAACTCAAATTTCCACCCCTTGTATAGTTCTTTAGAGTTATTTATTGTCAAATATTGTGAACAATTAGTTTTTGATACTCGTGATCAGTGACAATATCTAAATTGCTTTCCAAGCGGTCTAAAAAGACTATACCATCAAAATGATCGTATTCGTGTTGAAAGATCCGAGCGACAAAATTAGTTAACAATTGCCTTTGTATCTTGCCGTTTCTGTCGGTATATTCTACTTCTATTGCCTCATACCTTGGTACTAAACCCCTAATACCAGGAATGCTCAAGCAACCTTCCCAATCTTTGATCATTGTACTCGAATGAGCTATGATGCGGGGATTAATCATAGCTGTCGGTTCCATATGTGGAGCATGGGGATACCTGGGATTAGGACGTGACGCTACAATCATCACACGGTATAATTGGGCAACTTGAGGGGCTGCAATGCCTACACCATTCGCCTCACTAACTGTAGCCATTAAATCTTCAATCAGTTTCTGAATTGTTTCATCTTGGATATCTTCAACTTCAGTTGCTTTTTGACGAAGTATAGAATTACCTAATTGAATTATTGGGAGTAGTGCCATTTTGGATTTTGGATTGGAATAACTTATGTGGGTATAGGTTTTTTAAATCTATCTGTCACAACCATGTTTAAAATTGATGTAATTCGCTCAATTATCTCAAGCTCCTAATTATGACAATCAAAGATTATTAAGTTATTAAATCTTTTTATTCATAATTCACGCCTGATGTGGATAGATATAGAGATTTATGTTCATTACGTTTGGTAAAAAAAATTATTATTTTTAGAAATCGACCACCGATACACACCGATAAACACAGATGGATTTTCCGTGGGTGGTTAGGTTAGGTGGTAATTGGTATGTTGACTATTCCCCATAGTCTTTTACCGCCTTTTTGAATTCACAGTCTTACGTGATTCATAATTCATATTAACTTTCACGCTGAACTGGCAAAGGAGCAGGTCTGACTGCAACTTGCAAATTTTGTCCATCGCGTTGTACTTGTATTTGTAAGGGGATTCCTATTCTACTGTTTTCTACTAATTTTTGCACTTGTTCAACATCAGTCACAGGCTGGTTATTGATACTCACAATCACATCACCTTCTCTTAGTCCTGCATTGGCTGCGGGAGAACGCGCTATAACAGCAATCAATAAAACCCCTTTATCTGTCGCTAGATTAATACCTAGTTTACTGATTCTCTCTCTAATTTCGGGTGTCAGTGTCGCCATTTGAATACCCAAATAGGGATGATCCACTTTCCCTTTAGCAATTAATTCTTGGGCAATTCTTTGTGCTGTATTGATGGGAATAGCAAAGCCTAAGCCTTGAGCGCCACGAATAATGGCAGTGTTCATGGCAATAACTTCACCACGAACATTTAGTAAAGGCCCACCAGAGTTACCAGGATTAATAGCAGCGTCAGTTTGAATATAATCAACACGTTTGTCGCTAGCACCGATCGCACTACCAGAACGTCCTGTGGCGCTAATAATTCCAGAGGTTACAGTATTGTCTAAACCCAGAGGATTACCAATGGCTATGACTGCTTCTCCTGGCTGTACAACATCAGAATTACCCAGAGCAATAGTAGGTAAATTCTGGGCATTTATTGTTATAACTGCTACATCAGTAACCGGATCTTCCCCTATGACTCTTCCATCAAAAGTCCGGCCATCTTTTAATCTTACCGTTACCGTATCAGCACCATTAACTACATGAGAATTGGTCAAAATTTGACCATTGGCACTGATAATAAAACCAGAACCACTACCCCGTTCGACTCGCTGTCTGGGCTGTGGTTCATCACTAAAGAACCGACGGAAAAATGGATCGCCAAATTCATCTGGTGGTGAAGTTATTGTTCTAGCAGAGTCAATGCGAACTACCGCGGGCCCTACCTTTTGTACCACATTCACTACAAAATTGGGATCTCCAGATGATTGCAAAATAGGAGGTGGAACGGGAGCAGGGGCGCTTGTCGGATTTTGTGCTTGAGAATTAGGTGTTTGATTCCCTGGCATATTAATGGGTAGGGAACAGCCCCCAAGGGATACAATTGTTACGCCACCCAGTAGCATGGATAAAATTGAGATTACTGATCTTTGGCGCGATGGAGTGTCTTGTGATGAGGTGGTGGGGAGAAAAATTTCTCCCCGTCTGCCGATCTCCCCATTTCCTAAGCTACTAGTGTTTATATTTCGCGTTTGCAAGTCATTGTCTGGTTTCTTCATCCGTGCTTACTTCTCCATGTGAAGGTGTCAGTGGTAGGATATTGCCTACCGGGGGAGTCCAAACAAAGATTACAACTTAAAAGCATATTCCTGGTCTAGAGTAGCTGAATGTTAAATTGGTGCTTGCTTATATTATTGTGACGATTACCAGCAAAGGTGGTAGATAATGGCAATTCCCATAGATAATCTGTGGAGTCAAGTTCTGGAACGCTTGCAGCTAGAGCTATCTCGTCCCACCTTTGAAACTTGGATCAAAACTGCTAGCGCTGAACGACTGGAAAATAACTATTTAGTCATTCGTACTCCCAACCCCTTTGCCCGTAATTGGCTGCAAAAATATTACATTAAGACAATTACTAATGTTGTTCAGGATATTTTGGGTCATCCTGTAGAAATTTATATTACTGTTGCCCAGGGTGATGATGTGTCTCAGTTAACAGACAAAGAAGGAACTTTATCATTACCACCTCCGACCATTATTCCGGACAATGCTGTTAAAAATCTGCCCAAAACCACTGAATTAAATCCAAAATATGTATTTTCACGCTTTGTAGTCGGAGCCAACAATCGCATGGCTCACGCTGCGGCTTTGGCAGTTGCTGAATCACCAGGTAGAGAATTCAACCCCTTGTTTTTATGTGGTGGTGTAGGTTTAGGTAAAACTCACCTAATGCAGGCGATCGGGCATTATCGCTTAGAAATTTGCCCAAATTCAAAAATATTTTATGTTTCTACGGAACAGTTTACTAATGATTTAATCACTGCTATTCGCAAAGACAGTATGCAAAGTTTTCGCGAACACTACCGAGCAGCAGATTTGATTTTAGTGGATGATATTCAGTTTATTGAGGGTAAGGAATATACCCAAGAAGAGTTTTTTCATACGTTCAATACTTTACATGAAGCTGGTAAACAAGTTGTGATTGCTTCTGATCGCCCTCCTAATCAAATTCCTCGTCTGCAAGAACGTCTGAGTTCTCGATTTGCAATGGGCTTGATTGCTGATATCCAACCGCCAGATTTAGAAACTAGAATGGCTATTCTGCAAAAAAAAGCCGAATATGAGAATATTCGTCTACCAGAGAATGTAATTGAATATATTGCCTCTAATTACACCTCAAATATTAGAGAACTGGAAGGAGCATTTATTCGGGCGCTGGCGTATGTTTCTATTTGGGGTTTATCTATGACGGTAGAAAATATTGCACCCGTACTAGAACCTCCTACTCAAAAGGTAGAAGCAACCCCAGAAACAATTTTAACCATCATCGCTGACGAGTTTAATGTCACAATTGACGATCTCAAAGGCAACTCACGACGGCGAGAAATTAGTTGGGCTCGTCAGATAGGAATGTATCTCATGCGGCAACACACGGATTTAAGTTTGCCTAGAATAGGAGAGGAATTTGGTGGTAAAGACCACACAACGGTTATGTATAGTTGTGAGAAAATTACGCAATTAAAAGAAACAGATCAAAACTTAGGACAAACACTACGTCAACTGAGCGATCGCATTAATATGACAAGCCGACCTAAGTAGGAAATGGGGAGGTGGGGTGATGGGGAGACAATTAACCACTAACCACTAACAACCAAAAATCAACTAATGAGCCAATTATTAAAATAACTATAAAAAAGTATTAAGAATAAATTAGATTGTGGAAAATTCCTAATTAATTGTGGAAAACTCATAAAACTAATGTGGAAAACTTTATTAAGTACAATTACTCTGTGGAAAATCTTTCTAGTTTTTCCACAGATTTTCCACAATTTCCACATACTGTAGTTAGTAGTTATGAGTTAGTAGTGAGTGGTTAGTAGTTCTTTCAAATATTTACTCCCCCCACTGCCATTGCCCTAACCTTGCCTAACGGTGTTACTATATCCAAACACACCAGCTAACTTTGACTATGAAACTCGTTTGTACTCAAAGCGATCTCAGTACTCACCTCTCATTAACCAGCCGTGCTGTTCCTTCTCGTCCCACTCATCCAGTTTTGGCGAATGTGTTGTTGCAGGCTGATGCTGAAACTAACCAAGTTAGCCTGACAGCGTTTGATTTGAGTTTGGGTATCCGCACCAGTTTCAGCGCTGAAGTAGTACAATCAGGAGCGATCGCAGTGCCTGCGAAACTGCTCAATGACATAGTTTCTCGTTTACCAGAGGGAGAAATTACCCTAGACGATGAATCATCAGCTACTGACAATTTACCAGACTATAACGGTTTAATTGTCACACTCACACCTAAGAGCGGACGTTATCAAGTACGAGCAATGGGGGGCGAAGAGTTTCCAGAACTACCTGTCATTGAAAATGCTCAACCTATGCAGTTCAGTGTTAGTACATTGATTGAGGGTTTACGGGGTTCATTGTTTGCCACTAGTGCTGATGAAACCAAGCAAGTACTGACTGGTGTGCATTTAACAATCAAGCAAGACACTCTAGAATTTGCCGCTACAGACGGACATCGCCTCGCAGTCGTAGAAACTACCAATGAAAGTCCAGATACTAATAGTGAAGATGTTTTAGAAGTAACAGTACCAGCAAGAGCCTTGCGTGAACTAGAGCGAATGTTGGCTCATAGTTCTGAATCTGAAGAACCCGTAGCGTTGTATTTCGATCAAGGTCAAGTAGTATTTGAATTTGGCAATCAACGCTTGACCAGCCGTACTCTAGAAGGGCAGTATCCGGCTTACCATCTCCTCATTCCCAAACAATTTCAAACAGAATTGACACTAGAAAGAAAGCAATTTTTGAGTTCTTTAGAACGAATTGCTGTACTCGCAGATCAAAAGAATAATCTTGTGAAAGTCAGCCTCAATGGGGATGCTCAAGAAATTACCTTATCTGTGGAATCTCAGGATGTCGGTAGTGCAATGGAAATCATGCCAGCCCAGATATCAGGAGAAGATATAGATATAGCTTTTAATATTAAATATTTAATGGAAGGTTTAAAAGCTTTGCCAGCTTCGTCCATTCTTATGCAGATGAATACAAACCTTACTCCAGTCATTTTTACCCCTTTGGGTGGTTTGAAAATGACCTATTTGGCAATGCCTGTTCAGTTGCGTAATTGAAAATTACTCCTGCTGTCGCATGGGAATTTCAATCCAGAACTCTGTACCTAATCCTGGGCGGGAGTCACATTTAAAAACACCACCGTGTTTATCCACAATTATTTGGTAACTAATCGAAAGTCCTAAGCCAGTACCTTTACCAACTGGCTTGGTGGTGAAAAAAGGATCAAAGATACGATTAATAGTCTCTTGTGATATACCAGGGCCATTATCAGCAATTCTGATGACAACACTGGGGGTATTGCCAGAAATTTTACCCACAGCTGTTCTGATTGTAATTGTCGGGATATGAGTTTCTGAGATAGACTGCCTTTGCTGCTCTAGCGCATCGATCGCATTACTCAAAACATTCATAAAAACTTGATTCATTTGTCCGGCATAGCACTCAACCAAAGGTAAGTCACTGTATTGTTTAATTACCTGAATAGCACAGCCCTCTGGTTTAGCCTTAAGGCGATATTGTAAAATCAGTAGTGTATTGTCAATACCTTCGTGAATATCAACAGGCTTCATATCCGCTTGGTCAAGCCTGGAAAAATTTCGTAGAGACAAGACAATTTGACGGATGCGTTCAGTGCCTATCTGCATGGAAGTCAGCATTTTCGGCAAATCGTCAATAATAAAATCTAAGTCAATTTCTTCTGCTCGTTCCCGAATTTCTGGATTGATCTCATGGCAGTGCTGCTGGTAAAGAGCTAGCATCTTTAGTAAATCTCTGGCATAGTCATTAACATAGTTGAGATTGCCGTGTATGAAATTCACAGGGTTGTTGATTTCGTGGGCTACACCCGCCACTAGTTGACCAAGGGAAGACATTTTTTCGCTTTGAATCAACTGAGTTTGCATTTGTTGTAAGTCATGTAGTGCTTGAGCTAGTTGTTCTGCTTGTAACCTAGTTTGAGTCAGTAAATCAGCTTGCTCAATTGCTACACTCAGTTGGGCTGCAACTTGAGTTGTAAACTGAATTTCTGATGGTTGCCATTGCCGAGGCTGACTACACTGGTGAATGCAGAGTAAGCCCCAAAGTTGATCGCCTTTGGATAAAGGTACAACTAAGTTAGCTCTAATCTGAAATTGTGCCAGAACTTGAAGGTGACAATCTTGTAATCCAGCGTTGTAGATGTCAGCAACTGCTTGAATTCGTCCTTGGGCATAATGGATGGCGTACTGTTCCCCAAAGCAGTGATCGTGAATTTTAGCACCCAAAGCAGAAGGAAAATCTGGTAAAACGTCTTCTGAAACGAACTCACCATTATTTAAATTGGAATCGCAAGCAAAGTGAAATATCCCTACTCGATCAGCATTCAAAGAACGTCGCACTTCCCGTACACTGGCAGCAAAAATATTATCTAGATCCAGCGATTCCCGCATTTTTGCAACCACTTCAAACAAAATTCGTTGTTGTTCTGCTGACTGTTGCAAGTGTAGAGCTTGCTGCCGTGTTTGGGCTAGTAATTCTGCTTGCTGGAGTGCTACCCCCAACTGAACTGCAATCTGGGTAAGAAAGTTAATTTCATAGGTTTGCCAATGCCGGGGTTTGGTATGCTGGTAAGCTGCTAGTAAACCCCAAAGTTTGTCTCCAACAAAAATGGGAGCAAGTATAAAAGCTCTAATTTGGTAATACTCTAAATTTTCCAGATGACACTTCTCAAACCCCATTTGATATATGTCATCCACAGCAAATGTTTCATTGTAGCGGTAGCGTCCGCCTTGGGTATCTTGGAGATAGGTGTCGTTCCAAACCAGATTCACGCCTAGTTTAGAGATATTTGAAATGTTGGGATTAATTGTCTCGAAATCACCAACAAATTCACCACCCCAATCAGAATCAAAGCGATAAACTGAGACACGTTCAGCTTGCAACAACTCGCAAGCTTCTTTAGTGGTGGTTTGAAAAATAGTTTTGGCTTCGAGAGATTCACGAATTTTAGTAATAACGCCAAATACAGCCTGTTGTTGTTCAGTTGCTTGTTTCAGTTGCTGCGTACGCTGCTGGACTTGCTTTTCTAGGTTGGCATTGAAATTTTGTATTTGTTGGTATAATATATACTGTTGAATTGCTGAAGCAAATTGTTTACCAATTTCCCTAGCCAATTCAATTTCTGCCAATGTCCACTTGCGAGCTTGTGCCTTTTTAGACTGACGCCAGACCTCAAATGACAGGCGAGGATATTTTTGCCGCTTATCGGGATCAAATTGTCCTGCCCAAAGTTTTTCTGTATCTATTTCATTGCAGAAAATACTTAAATAACCTAGTAACTGCTGACGATATTGCAGCGGTATCATCAACATGCTACGAATTTTAGTTACTGCAAAAGCTGGTTGCAAGGTACGCAAGCCTGGAGTTGCATAAATATCTGAAATTGCCCATACATCATATTCACCAGACTTGTAATATTCTTGCCAGACACTATACTGTTCTAGGAATGGGTATATGGTTTGTTCTGGAATCGTAGGCTGCTGCCCATAAGTGTAAATTTTAACACAATCATTTCCAGGTATCAAACACTCGCTTAAGCTTCTGGTGTTGCTATTATGCAAATTTGAGGGATCATCTCTCACACAAAGCCTACCACCACAACCACCAAAGGCAGTAACTGCCGTTTCTAAGGCTGGCTGTAATGCGATCGCAGGTAGTGAATGCAATAAGGTAGCAATACGGTTGACAATAGTCTCCCTTTCAGCTTGGGCACGAGCTTGAGTCAGCAGATCACTGTGAGCGATCGCTACTGACAGTTGTTCAACCACCATTTGCAACACTTCAATTTCATATTCACTCACCGAACGTGACAGGGAATGATGAGAAACCAATAAGCCCCAAAGTTTATCCTGATGGATAATTGGTACTACAATGGTCGATTTCACCCCCATCGCCTTTAGGTACTCTACATGACAGGGATCAACAGGACGGTAACGGATATCTTCGGATAAAACCTCACCAGTATCCAAGTCACGCACTATACTGTGACCAATCTGCTGATTATCCAGATCAACAACTGATCGTACCCGTGACTTAATAAACAACTCACGAGCATGGGACGGAATATCATCCGCAGGAAAGTTTAACCCCAGCAGTGATGGCAACTTCTGATCATTTATTGACTCAGCAATCACCTGACCACTATCATCATCATGAAACTTGTAAATCATCACTCGCTCTGTACCGAGAAATGACCGCACCTCCGCCACTGTTGTTGTCAGAATTTCTTGTAATTCTAATGAGCGGCGAATGCGGTTAGTAAGGCGACGCAACAAGTCCTTTTGGGGAAGATTTGCTTGCAGGTTTTGTTCCTGAGATAAAGTCATTTTTTTATCAAAAAATATCAGCAGAATAATTGACGCCATTACCTACAAGGATGGCGAGCGGTATTCAAAAATTAAAAGTGCTTTTGTTTAAAGCTTTTTATTTCAACTCAGATGCAGTACTGTTGTACTGCAAAAATCAGTAGAGAGTAAAAAAGCAGCCAAAATGCTTGTTTAATAAGCATAATTTTTTGCTTTTTGCATGTTTGTTCTCATGCATGAGCAGTAAATATAAACTATTGTTCGATTTATTTAATAATTTTGTCTTCAGTAAAATTACTAGTCAGTTGATTAAATAATCTATATAGTTCAATTTATCTAATTTAACAACTGTAAAGAAACTCAATTCAAGTATGTGGTAAACAACACTCGCCGCGATCGCAACAATACATAGCATTAACAGACAAGATCCCCGTATGATCGGACCTTGATATATTCCCTATCAAGTTGCAAGCAATCTGCAAAACTTTCCATCACGGGTTGATTTTTTATGCAAAGCCTACCACCAGAACTACCAAGGGTAGCAATGGTTTCTGCTAAAGCTGACTGATACTCAATTGTGGGCAATGAATGCAGCAGGGTCGCGATACGTTTGATGGTGGCTTCCCTTTTGGCTTTTTCACTAGCTTGGGTGAGGAGAGTACTTTGGGCGATCGCTAATCTAAAATCCAAAAAGGTATAAGGTGGGCAGTACCCACCCAAAAAATTAAGTATTTCCAGCCTCAGCAAAGCGAATTTTTAAATAATCTTCTTCCATTTTTGCTCCTGCTGGTTGTAGTGCAGCTAATGCTTGTGGTAAGACCAAATTACGGCGATGATTGCCGATAGTAATATTTAATTCATCGCCTGTTTTACTAAGTTGAATTTGATTTTTAGGAATACCAGGTAAATACAATTCCAAACTGTATTGATTTTTATCTTGTACGACTCTGATTGTGTTTTCTTTATGGTAAACCTGAGTGGGATCTTCATCTTGGTAAAGCGTTTCCTTGAGACGTTCTAGTGCTGCCAAACCGCACATTTCTTCCGAGAAAAGAGGTACTTCTTTTACAGGTAAAGGATGGAAATTTTCGTGAATCTCCTGACGATATTGCTGTTGATTCTCTTTCCAGCGTTGGAAAAATGAGTCTTGGACTTCTTCGGGAATAATGCGATTAGCAACAACTAAATCTGTGGCGACATTGTATAAACTCAGATAGGCATGGGCGCGGAGAGATTCTTTAATTACCATTTTTTCAGGGTTGGTGACGAGACGCACTGAAGTTTGAGTATTATCAGTTAAGACTTTTTCTAATGCTTCGATTTGTTGGTAAAACTCATAAGGCGCATCCATCACCTCTTTATCTGGCAAAGAAAAACCCGCGATCGGTTTAAACAGAGGTTCAACCAAAGGTCTAAGGGCAACAGAAATATTTTGAAACGGTTTGTAAAAACGGCGCATATACCAACCACTGACCTCTGGTAAACTCAGCAGCCGTAATGCTGTACCAGTCGGGGCAGAGTCGATAATCAAAACATCAAAATCCCCTTCATCGTAATGGCGTTTCATTCTTACTAAGCCAAAAATCTCATCCATACCTGGTAAAACTGCCAATTCTTCGGCTTGTACCCCATCCAAACCTCGCGCTTGCAAAACTTGAGTAATATAACGCTTGACAGCACCCCAGTTTCCCTCTAATTCTTGTAGCGCATCCAGTTCCGCACCCCACAAGTTGGGACAGATCTGACGAGGAGTGTGTTCTAGTTCTAAATCAAAACTATCTGCCAAAGAGTGGGCGGGATCTGTACTCAAAACCAGGGTACGATAACCAAGTTCTGCACAACGCAGTCCAGTGGCGGCGGCTACAGAGGTTTTACCTACACCGCCTTTTCCGGTCATTAAAATTACTCGCATGAATGATTCTGTCTTGTATGAGAAGTATTTACATTTATTTACATTATCGATTGTTTGGTAAAGAAATGCTGTTTGATTACATCTAGACGCGAACAATTCCAATAATCTATGTGAGAAATGATCAAACCATCACAGTTGAGGCGCAATTCACTCCAACCAGGGATAGAAATACGTGGTTTCCAGGGTAGGGGACTATTCCAACTGAGTGTCCACTTGGTTTTAATAGTGTCTCCTTCTTTTTGGATATCATGCAAATCCATTTTGGGATTTAAAAAAAAAGTCTCGATGAATTTGATCATCAGCTTGTATAGCTGAATACCCCGAAATTTAAACACTTGGTCTTGAAAATAAACGTTTTCAGCGTAGATGCTGTAAGTTTGATTGGCTGGAAATCTTTGATAGTCCTCTTTGAGGATTTGCACAATATCCATAGAAATGATTGGGGATCAGGAATAGGTGATTGGGGATTGGAATAAAACCTCTTAGTATTAGAGTAGATAAAAAATCAATTATTTGTAATCCACTTTCTATGTCCACTCAGTGGCAATAGCTCAAAATTAATCAGTCTTTGACTCTCAAAATTTCATAATTCATAATTCATAATTCATAATTCATAATTTTTATGACTATTGAACGCATACCCCCACCAAACTACCCCAGAGTTGAATTTGGGCGACGAATTACAGCATTTGGGATTGATTTTTTGATTGTTTGGTTAGTTAGTTCTCTATTGGGAACTAGTTCGCTTGGTATTCAATTTCTCCAGATATTAGTTTTTGCGATCGCTTGGTTGGTGTTACGAGTGGTAGTAGTGTATAACAACCAAGGGCAAAGTTTGGGGCGTTATGCCTTAGATATGAGAGTACTGGCAGTCGAAGGAGGAAGAGTACCAGATTTACAGACTCTGTTGAAACGAGAGGCGATCATTGGTGTGGGTGCGCTTTTACTTGCGATCGCCTTAAGCAATATTATCCGCAATCCCACTGCTATACTGCTAATACTTCCCCTAGCCATAGATTGTGGTACAGCTGTATCTGATACCCAACTGCGGCAAGCTTTGCATGATCGCTATGCTAGAACTATAATCGTCTCGGCAAGACGTGGCTATTCGCTAGATATAAAAATCAAGCGAATGCTTGAAACTTTGCAGCGAAATGTGCGAAGATAGATATTTGTGTTAATTATTCTCAGGCTTAATTGTTTGTAAAGTTATGGCTAAGGCTAAAGGTGTCCGAATTATAGTGACACTGGAATGTACGGAATGTCGTACAAATCCAGATAAACGCTCTCCAGGTGTTTCACGTTATACCTCGACTAAGAATCGTCGTAACACCACAAATCGTCTAGAACTCAAAAAGTTCTGCCCCCACTGCAACAAACATACTGTTCACAAGGAAATTAAATAGGCAACCATGAGTTATTACCGTCGTCGTTTGTCTCCGATTAAGCCGGGAGAACCAATTGACTATAAAGATGTAGACTTGCTGCGTAAATTTATCACTGAGCGCGGTAAAATATTGCCCCGTCGCATTACCGGATTGACCTCTCAGCAACAGCGAGCGTTAACATTAGCGATTAAACGCGCTAGAATTTTGGCTTTATTGCCGTTTATCAACGCAGAAGGCTAACTAGATTGTGTATTTTGCGAAAAGTTTGATCGCCGCAAGCCGGCGTTCAAAGCTTTTCAGGACTGATTTGGATTTTTAGACGAATCAGCTAAGTTTATGTAGCATTGCACTTGGCGTTTGTGAGTCCAAAATCTAAAATCTAGAAAAGTTTAAGTGTAAGATCGGCTTATCAAGCATAAAATCATTCAGATTTGGGATTTAATACTAAGTTATTTAATCCAAAATCTAAAATCTAAAATATTTTATTCAGTGCGAGGCTTGTGGAGAAGGGGACCCTAGTTGAATTTAGACTTCAAGGCGATCGCCGTTTGGGTGTGGTAGATCGTCCAGACGGCAAAACCCGTTGGTTCGTAGTTGATGAACGGGGTCAGTCTCACAGTCTCGCGCCTAGACAAATCACCTATATAGTTACCGGACAAACTTATAAATCCTCACAAATTGCTAGTTTTCTCGAAGAAGTAAAGCCTTACTTAGATCCATCAAGCTTAGAAGTAGCTTGGGAACTGCTAGTAGAGGATGGAGAAGCAGTGACGCCACAAGTCATGGCAAGCTTACTGTTTTCGGAATCACAACCACCTCAGTGTTATGCTGCTTACTGGTTACTATCAGAAGATAAAATCTATTTCAAGCAAAAGGGAGACTCGTACGAACCCCGCACAGCCGCCCAAGTAGCAGAACGCAAACACCAAATAGAAATAGAAGCACTCAAAGCAAAAGGACAACAAGAATTTTTGGCTCGTGTAGAGCAAGCACTCAAAGGTGAAGCAGTCGAGTGGCAAAGACATGACCGCCACCGCTTAGAAGCTTTGGAAAAATATGCAGCACTGCTTGCCGATATAGTGCGTGTAGGGCTAAATTATGACTCTCTGGCTCGTGCCTATCCGCCGCCAGCACCAGTCCTGGAAACGATGAACATGCTAGGACGTTCTGCAACCCCCCAAGGAGCCTTACAATTGTTGGTAGACTTGGGTTGGTGGAGTCCTCATGAAAACTTATTTCTGCGTCGTTCCTCAATTCCAGTTCAATTTCCTACAAAGGTACTAGAAGTGTCGCAACAGCGATTGCAATCACCACCGCCTGATCCAGATGTTAACCGCCTGGATTTGACCTACCTCAAAGTGTACACGATTGATGATGAAAGTACTACCGAGATAGACGATGGTTTGAGTTGGGAACAACTTCCAGATGGTCGGGAAAGATTGTGGGTACATATCGCTGACCCAACACGATTTTTGATGCCAGAAGATGAGTTAGATCTAGAGGCCAGAAAGCGGGGTAGTACGGTTTATTTGCCAACAGGTATGGTTCCCATGTTTCCAGAAATATTGGCAACCGGCCCCATGAGTTTAGTACAAGGACAGGTTTGTTGCGCTCTCAGCTTTGGAATTATATTAGATGCATCTGGTGCGGTAGAAAATTACAGTATTCACGCCAGCTTAATTAAACCTACCTATCGCCTCACCTACGAAGATGTAGACGAAATGCTGGACTTAGACGTGCAAGCGGAACCAGAAATTGCCGCCATAGCCAGATGGGCAAACAAGCGCAAAGCTTGGCGATACGCCCAAGGAGCCATCAGCATCAATATGCCAGAGGCAATGATTAAAGTCAAAGAAGACGACATCAAAATCTATGTTTTAGATGACTCCCCCTCCCGGCAACTAGTAGCTGAGATGATGATACTTGCTGGTGAAGTTGCTGCCCGTTATGGTCAAACTCATCAGATTCCTCTGCCTTTTCGTGGTCAGCCCCAACCAGAATTACCCCCCGAACAAGAATTACTCCAGCTACCAGCAGGTTTCGTCCGTGCTTGTGCTATGCGTCGCTGTATGCCTAAGAGTGAAATGAGCATTACACCAGTACGCCATGCTGGTTTAGGTTTGGATACCTACACTCAGGCTACCTCTCCCATCCGCCGCTACAGCGACTTGCTTACCCACTTCCAGCTCAAAGCACACCTGCGGGGCGATGTTCCGCCCTTTTCCGCTGAACAACTCAAAGAAGTGATGATGACCGTTAGTACCATCACCCAAGAAGTGACAATGGTGGAACGCCAGACAAACCGCTATTGGGCATTAGAATACTTGCGCCGTTGTACGGATAAAGTTTGGCAGGCAACAGTATTAATGTGGTTGAGAGAAGATAGCGGTTTAGCATTAATTCTTTTGGAAGATTTGGGTTTACAGTTACCAATGTCTTTCCGACGTCCTTTGAAGTTGGGTGAACAGGTTTTAGTGAAAGTTTCCCACGCCGATCCACAAAAAGACGTGATTCAATTTCAGGAAGTAATTTATCAAGAAGCGTGAAGTCACGAGTCAGTTCATAAATCAAACCGGATTCGTATAATTGCATATTACTAATTTAGTAATACAAATGAACTAAAAAAGATAGCCAAAATTGGGACTTACGCAAACAATAGCCGAAGCCCCTACAAAGTTGAGTTGTGCGTTATTCCTAAAAATAATAAGATAAATTAGTTTACAATTAACTAATAAAAAAGTTTATGGGGAGTAACAAACAAAAAATAAAGTTTTAATACATCTGAGCAAATTGTGCAAAGATGCGTTACCATTTGCTTTTCTGCAAAAAATCCCCCGATAG
>NZ_AJLL01000086.1 GCF_000317225.1 Fischerella thermalis PCC 7521 | reverse complement strand
TGGGATTAAAAGGTTATGAAAAACAACAAAAAATCCCTCAGTAGCCAATTACAAACAAGGGGAGTAAGTCATCAGATTCCATCTACCAGTCATCTCTATTTAGTTCGGTTAAAGGGTAAGGGAAATTCATGTGTTTCTCTATGTCCTTTAACCCAATCTCAGTAAATTTTTCCTGTTTAGCACTCTTAGGCAAGAGTATGCTCATCCAAACTGTATTTCTAGTCATCTACCAGCCTTTGTGTTTTAGAGCAAAACAGTTAGTATAGTTTGGATGCATTGATCAAGGATTCTAGGAGTAGAAAGATATGGGGCTAAGGCTAAAATCTTCTACTTTCCGGTGGGGTATTAGTTAAACCCATACTCACACACCCTAATTCTGTAGGAAACTGGGTGATCAAAAGAAAAAACCCTAGTGCTTGATAGCTAACTAGGGAAGCCAAGTTACCAGGGTATATCTACCAATTCAAAATTCTGGTTGTCAATCCTGTCATCAGGATAATTTATTTGACCTTTCACGGTGTGTAAAAACATTATGAATGTCAAATAATTAAAAGGAAACTTGTGATCTCTACTCTGATTGAGGCTGGGGATCATCAAGAGGGGTAAAAATAACTGTAATCGCACTAACAGATAAAGACAAACAATCAAGGCTTTAGGCAAGAAGTGCTGTTTAGTAAGGGATATAAGGTGTTTAAAACCCTTACATACCTATATACCTATCCCCTCCGTGAAAAGAAAGGATAATTTTTTGGTGCATTGGGAACGTTTTTCTGGTAAGCATAGAAAAAACCCCCCAGCGTGTATTAGCCAAGCAGGGGAGTTAAAGATCAAGGTGCATCTACCAATAAGAATGTTCTAGGCACAGCCGATAAATCCGGATTAAAGTTGTAGAAGTTGCAAGAGCAGCAAAACAACTTAAATCAGAAACATCTTGGTGACAAGATGCATCTAAATGTATCAGAAAGAGCGAAACATCACTTGCAAATGAATCGCGTTTCAAATCGGCTCGTAGGAGGCAAACAGGAGAAGTTGTGACCCAGGAATTTCAAATTTCCGTAACCCCTGTAGGGCAAAACGACTACTTGGTGCGGACGGAAAGAGTCGCGCAGGGAGTTCCGTTGGCAGAAGAGCTGGTGACTTGGCCTGTAACTGATTGGTTGACAGCTGCTGGAAATTTAATGAATGACCCATTGAAGTTAGTGTTACAGGGAGATGCGATCGCCAGAAACTCTGTCAACTTAGCAGCATTGGGTCGGGACTTTTACGATAAATTGTTTAAAGGCACCCTCAGAGATAGTTGGATGGCTGCCCAAGGTATCGCCCAAAATCGCCAAGGCGTGTTGCGTCTACGTTTGGGGTTAAAAGATAATCGGTTGGCGCGTTTGCCTTGGGAAGTGATGCACGCAGGCGATCGCCCCATAGCGACAGGGCCATATATTGCTTTTTCTCGCTTCCACTCGGGAATTAATGGAGCATCTCGTCTACCATCAAATTTGCCTACACCACCGGAAGATGGTGGTATCAGAGTATTAATGGTAATTGCTTCTCCCAATGATCGAACCCGTTTAAATTTACTCAAACAAGAAGCTGAAGAACTACAAGCAGAACTACATCGCCAATCACCACGCTTCTCGGAAACTGGGGCTTATCTACCAGGTATTGAACTAACTTTGTTAGAACAGCCAGGTAGGGAAGAATTAACACAAGCCCTGGAACAGAGACGTTATCACATCCTGCACTATTCCGGTCACAGTAACTTAGGCCCTAATGGCGGCGAAATTTATCTTGTTAGTAGTAGAACAGGCCTCACCGAGACACTAAGTGGGGACGACTTAGCAGGTTTACTCGTCAACAACAACATTCAAATGGCTGTGTTTAACTCCTGCTTGGGCGCATACGCAGCTACCTGTGCTCCTACCCAAGAAACAGGCGAACGTAATCTTACCGAAAGCTTAGTAAAGCGAGGTATTAGGAGTGTTTTAGCAATGTCAGAACGCATTCCTGATGAAGTAGCACTGACATTGACACAGCTATTTTACCGTAACCTTGCTCAAGGCTATCCTGTAGATTTGTGTGTGAGCCGGGTACGACAGGGGTTAATCTCTGCCTATGGATCGCATCAGATGTACTGGGCTTTGCCTATTTTGTATCTTGATAAAGATTTTAATGGTTATCTCGGACCAGAAATTGATGTACCCCAAACGACAAAATTGCTCAACGAGTATGATCCGGCCTTAGGGGGAACACCAGCACTTTACCCAGCCACAGCAGATAATACCGATCTGTCTTTGCCAATGGATGATATGGTTGCCTCTGGTCTGACACAAGACTCTGCGGAGTTAGACTGGTTAGGCGAAGAAACCTGGGGTGATTTGGTAGATGAAATTGAGTATGACGACCCAACCTATGCCCAGGATTCATCTGTAGTCGCAGGTATATTTGGTGAACTAGGCAATTCCACAGATGCTAACGAGCAAACCTCCATGAAAGCCGAACTCATAGGGCAGGATGGAGAAGATACTATTGATGACACTGAAAATGATAATCTGGCTGCATTGTGGGGAGAATTTGCACCACAAATAGCGCCAAATAGACAAATTACACCAGCAAGTGATGAAGTAGCCGTTGATGATAGCTCAGGTGCAGATTGGCAAAGTACTTTTGCTTCTTCTTACATTACCCCATCTGAGAAAGCTGCCTATAGACGACGCGCTCGACGTCAGTTGTTGTCTATATTTGGATTTGTGGGAGTTAGTGCGATCGCAGTATTTTTTGGTATAAATTGGTGGCAGCAACGAAATTCAACCCTATCTGACATACCATCAATTTCCACCGAGTCTAAACCTAGCCAGAATTTATCACCAACTAGTATAAAAACAGAGGCAACCGGAATTGTCACCGCCTATGCTACCGATAAACTGAGCAATGGTGACTTACAGAATGGACTATTAGCTGTAGAGGCACTTCTTGATCGTAATGCTCTCGATAACGCCAAAACAGCCCTTGATCTTGTTCCTACCAATCAGTTAGACAATCCATTTGTCAACTTTTTAAAAGGACGCTTGGCATGGCAGTTTGTCCAAATCAAAGACACTAGATATAGTGTCGATGATGCCCGTCGTTTTTGGGAAAATGCTGTGAGAACAGAACCCAATTCGCTTTTATATTCTAATGCTTTAGGTTTTGCTTACTACGCAGAAGGCAATCTCAATCGTGCCAACGACTCTTGGTTTAAAGCATTGAATGCAGCTGTCAAACAGAATACATCAGCTAGTAACATAGTAGTCAAAGCAAAACAAGAAACTCATGATACTTTAACAGCCTATGCAGGCTTAGCCATTGGATTGTACAAATCTGCACGTAATCAGCCAGATTCTAAACGAGATCAATATCTTAATGAAGCAGTAAAACTGCGGCAAATGGTAGTCAAAGATGATCCTGTTAGTTTTCAAAAAAATCAATTAGCTAACAATTGGATGTGGTCAGAAGAGGCAATTAAAGATTGGGAATCTCTTCTGCAAATCAAGGTTGGATCTCAATAATCTACTAACTACTAACATAGCACTGCTACTTGCAGCGATCCCATGGGTTTAGATAGCGTTTCTCAATCATTCGTGAACAAAAAGATCCCCGACTTTTTGAAAAAGTCGGGGATTCTGAGTCTTGCAATTTTTACACTATAAGACTTCAGACTTAAGCTGTATTTTATGATTCAAGCAGACAGTTGAAGGATCGGTGGTCGCGATCGCATCCGTTGATGGTAAATTTCAGTCATCCACATTATTGATCAAATAATCGCCTGCGATTGAAATTGCAGGCTAATAGCAGTCTACTTTAGTAGAGTTGGGCTATTATCCTTGGAATTAATTCCAAGGTGATTCAAATGTCTACCCATGACCTAAAATACAACCACTGCGGGGAGGAAGATTTAAACTTAATTTTCTAGTTTCTGCTTCACCGTACCACTTGATTTTAGCATTGCCATATAAAAGCTTATTGAGTTGGCTATGCCAGTTAATATTTATATTTGCTTTTGCCGATGCAGTACCAGCATTGACTGCAATGATTAATTTTTCATCATCTAAAGTGCGGATAAAAACAAAAAGTTCTGCTTGGGCATATAAAACTTGATAATCTCCTGTACGCAAGCAGCGATAAGTATGACGGAGAGCAATTAATCGGCGGTGGGTGTTGAGAATATCTTGATTCCAGTTTGCTTCCAGAGGAAAACCACGCCGGGAATCGGGATCGAGACGACCAGGTAAACCCACTTCATCACCATAATAGATACTAGTAGCACCAGGGAAAGTCAGTAGCAGCAGAGTTGCTAGTTCCACACTCGGAATATCGCCCCCAGCAATAGAAATCAACCTAGCAGTATCGTGACTCGCCAGCAAATTTAACTGTGTGAGTTGAATTTCCCAGGGGTAAAGTTGTAGTAGTTCCTGCATTTTGGTGGCGTACTCAGCTGCAAATAACGGTGGGTAAGGATGATAGGAACGATCTTGTACTTGTTCAATATCGACGCGATCGCCTGCGGTAAATGCAATTGTTGGTGCAGCAAATAAATAATTCATCACACCGTCAAACTGGGTACCATCCAACCATTCGCGGGAATCTCCCCACACTTCACCCACAATATAAGCTTCAGGATTAATAGCTTTGACGCGATCGCGAAACTCTTGCCAAAAACCAGGAACTTTAATTTCAAATGGTACATCCAAGCGCCAACCATCAATGCCAAATTTAATCCAGTATTCAGCAATTTCCATAATGTACTCCCGTACTTCTGGGTTGTCGTGGTTGAATACTGGTAAGGCGCGATTGTCAGCCCAACCTACATAGTTAGCAGGAAACTCACCATTGTAAGGGGAAAGGGGCCAACCTTTTATCTTGAACCAATCTACCCAAGGCGAATGGGGGCCATTTTCCAAAACATCGTGGAAAAAGAAAAAGCCACGACTGGAATGATTAAACACTCCATCCAAAACAACTTTAATATTACGGGCGTGGGCTGCGTCTAGCAATTCTTTAAAAGCTGGATTACCCCCCAACATCGGATCAACTTGATAATAATCGTGGGTGTGATAGCGGTGATTACTCGCAGATTGGAAAATCGGCGTAAAGTAAATAGCATTAAATCCCAAATCCTGAATATAATCTAACTGTTCCAGTACACCCCAGAGATCCCCTCCCTTATAACCTTGAAGTGTAGGTATAGCCTCCCAATCTTCCCAACTCGCATTACGCAACAATCGCTTGCGTGGTTGCTTGCTTCTAGCAAAGCGATCGGGAAAAATTTGATAGAAAACAGCATGTTTAACCCAGTCTGGCGTGCGAATTTTCATGTATTGCCCTCTATTTCTCATCGCGATCGTTGCAGAAACTAGGTTAATTGTGTCTCACACCTGTGGTAGAAAAATTTGGTTGTCATTGCAGAGTGCGATTACTCCCTGTTACCACCTCTGCTTTCTCTGTGTCCTCTGCGGTTCATTTGAATCACAATTATTTGTAAAACAAACAATAGACAGTAAAATTTTTATGCTGACTAAAGCAACTGCCCATCAGTTTGCCCACGAATGGATTGCAGCATGGAACTCCCATGATCTCAATCGGGTTCTGGAACACTACACTGATGATTTTGAGATGAGTACACCATTCATCACCAAAATCATGAATGAACCATCGGGAACACTCTATGGTAAAGAAGCAGTGAAAACCTATTGGCAACAAGCCCTGCAAAAAATACCAGACTTACATTTTGAATTGATCGAAGTGCTTTACAGCATCGATAGCCTCTGCATTTACTATAAGTCAGTCTTGGGATTAAGTGCAGTCGAATGGTTGTTATTTGATCGTCATGGTAAAGTCAGAAAAGCGATCGCACACTACAATAACTTTGAACTCCCTTAAATAATTAAATGCACACAGATTAAAATAACCTGTGTGCATCTTAGGCTTTACAAAACTTTGCCTGCTGCTTTGACAGTAACCTCACCCCGGCTACGCCACCCCTCTCCTTAGCAAGGA
>NZ_AJLL01000085.1 GCF_000317225.1 Fischerella thermalis PCC 7521 | reverse complement strand
TCCTTAGCAAGGAGAGGGGGAGGGGGCTAAGGAGAGGGGGAGGGGGTGAGATTTTTCATGGCAAAGCTCGTGAAAATTTTTCATCGGGACTGCCTTTGATACTAATATGTAGGCACAGATGGATCAACTTCCTTGCTCCAAGCCAGAATTCCACCCTTCACGTTTGTACCATCAATTCCCGCTTGCTTGAGAATTCCTAGAGCTTTTGCAGAACGCATACCCGACTTACAATGAACAATCAAGCGATGACCGTTCACCAGTTCTCGAACTTTGTTAACACCATCACCATTTTCAATATCAGGTAATGGTACTAATACAGAACCAGGGATCTTGGCAATTTCATATTCATTTGGGTTGCGAACATCCAGCAGTACAAAATTGTCAGCACCGCTATCCAACAATTCCTTCAATTCCTGCACAGTAATTTCGGAAAGTTCCATTTGCTGTTTAGCCTCCTCTGCTTGCGCTTGTGGAATACCGCAGAATTGTTCGTAATCTATCAACTTTTCTATTACTGGACGTACCGGGTTAGGACGCAACTTCAATTCGCGGAATTTCATTTCTAAGGCATTGTACAGCAGCAAGCGTCCACTTAAAGTATTCCCCTGACGCATAATGATTTTGACAGTTTCTGTTGCCTGGATGACACCAATAATTCCTGGTAAAATCCCCAAGACACCGCCTTCTGCACAGGAAGGAACCATACCTGGTGGCGGGGGTTCTGGGTACAAATCACGATAATTTGGCCCACCCTCGTAATTAAATACCGTTGCTTGCCCTTCAAAGCGGAAAATAGAACCGTAGACATTGGGTTTATCCAACAACACGCAAGCATCATTGACCAGATAGCGCGTCGGGAAATTGTCAGTTCCATCAACCACAACATCATAAGGTCTGATGATGTCAAGGGCGTTTTCGGAACTCAGACGAGTTTCGTAAAGATCAACCTGACAATAGGGATTAATTTCGAGAATGCGATTCTTAGCTGATTCAATCTTGGGTTTACCCACCCAAGACGTACCGTGAATCACCTGACGCTGTAGGTTAGAAGTATCGACAACATCGAAATCAACAATACCGATGCGTCCAATACCCGCCGCCGCCAGGTATAAAAGTAACGGTGAACCCAGTCCACCCGTACCAATACACAGTACGCTAGCAGCTTTGAGGCGCTTTTGCCCTTCTACACCTACTTCCGGCAAAATTAGATGTCGGGAGTAGCGTTCGTAATCGTCTTTTGTTAGCTGGATTTCATCCAAATTCGGATTTAGCATAGCAGTTAGATGAGGAAGCGCGGACTTTATATCCTATCCAAAAAAGATACCCTTTGTGTCTTTGTGTCTTGGTGGTTTTTAAAGTAACTTTTCAATTGTCTCTGGTTGGAACTGGTGGTGATCATCAAGACACCAGCTGTTAATCTCACCAGCCTTGCCATTTTGCACAGAAATTATCATGTACGAGTATTCATGCCAAGCACACTGTCGGTCGAATTCGGAGGGAATTGCTGGATGGTCGGGATGGGAGTGATAAATACCTATTATATCGATAGAGCGTGTTCGCGCTTCTTTTTGTGCTTTTAACATGACTTGGGGTGCGATCGCATACCTACGCTGCTTGGAGTGTATGATTTCTTCATCACCAGGAATATCTGCCGCAGCTGCTGCACTCCAAGCATTTTCCGTGGGCATAATTTCGATTACAGTTTTGCCATCATCACCTAGATGACCGAAAATAATACCACAGCACTCCTCCGGATAAGTTGCTTCGGCGTGACTACAGATAATTTGCAAATGTTGGGGAGTGAGTTTAATCATTGCGTTATTGTTCTTGTTGGTTGTTCGTTGTTGGTTGTCAATGATTCCAAACAACAAACACCAAACAAACACTAACTACTAACTATCTATGGCTAAGCTTATCAATGAACAATTCCAATAGTTCTTTTGCTTCCACTGTCTTGCTAACCAGGCGATCGTAATCAGCAGAATCAAGCATATCCAATTCATAACACAGCAAGAGATAATACTCTACCTCAATCGCTGCATCCATTGCCATTTCCAGAAAATTAACTTGATCTTCTCTGTCTTCGCGATTGCATCCCTGAGCTATTTTCACGGGGATTGCAGAACAGGCTAAACGTATTTGTTGTGTTAACCCCAGTAATTCCTCTTCAGGGAAAGACTGTGTGGCTTCATAGACTGCAACTGTTAACTCATGGGCTTTTTCCCATTCTCTGAGTTCTCGGAAGTCTGTCATTTTGATTTTATACCCCTGAAAAATAGTAGGGTGGGTAGTACCCACCTTACTACTATGCCACTCGGTGGGTGTTTAGTGTTTATTATTTCTGATTTGTGAGAATTGCAAAGCCCAGATCCCCAACTTGTTGGAGAAGCCAGGGATCTTAGCTCTCACAAATGATTTAGGAATGCTATAGCTACGCTAAGGTGTTCATAGGAGCCTGATGCCATTTATTAAAATCAGGAAAATAAACCTTATTTCCCAACAATTATTTATTTCTAATATCGAAATCACATGGCACCTTTACCTACATACACTCAACAACCTTGGACAGAAACCTACACTGAAATTATTGATGTTCGCTCTCCTCAAGAATTTACCGAAGATCACATTCCTGGTGCAATTAATTTACCCGTATTATATGATTCTGAACGCGTAGAAGTTGGAACAACATACAAGCAAATTAACCCATTTCAAGCCAGGAAATTAGGTGCAGCTTTGGTAGCAAAAAATATTTCTGAGCATATCACTCAACATTTTGCTAATAAAGAAAAGAAATATCATCCTTTAGTATATTGCTGGCGAGGTGGACAGCGTTCTTTAAGTATGGCTTTGGTACTTAGTCAAATTGGTTGGCGGGTAACACTACTTGAAGGCGGTTACAAAACTTATCGCGCTTATGTACGTCAGCAAATAGAAGAATTACCCAAAAAATTTACCTACAAAATACTGTGTGGTTTTACTGGTAGTGGTAAAACACACATTTTACAGAAAATGCGTGAACGTGGCGCTCAAGTATTAGATTTAGAAAATTTAGCTCAGCATCGTGGTTCTCTGTTAGGCGAAGAATGGCAAGATAAACTGTCACCCCAGCCCTCACAAAAGTACTTTGAATCATTACTTTTACAACAACTGCAAAGCTTTAATCCTAGTCAACCCATTTGGATAGAGTCAGAAAGCATGAAAGTAGGTAAAATTTATTTACCTAAGTCTTTGTGGGAGAAAATGAAACAGGCTTGTTGTATAGAAATTCAACTACCAATCAATGCCAGAGTTAAATTTCTTTTACAAAAATATTCTCATTTCATAGAATATCCTGATATTTTAAAAGTCAAATTGGAAAAACTAAAATATCGTTATGGTTGGGAAAAAATACATCACTGGTATCAATTAATTGATGCTGAAAAGTGGGAATTATTTATAAAAGATATTTTACATAGTCACTACGATCCAACCTATCGTAAGTCTATTCAAAAGCATTTTAGTAATATTAAACAGGTGAGATATTTATACGATTTATCTAATGAAAGTATAAATGCTTTATTAGATTTAAGTTTGTAGTAGTGATGTGTGCTGTAGATAAGTGATTAGCTGACATCTTGCACCTACTCCATATCCCGCTTGAGAATAAATTCTCAAGCTAATAAAATAAGTTCGTTGAAACGGACTGAAATACCATCCTAGTCAGATTTATCTGACTTTTGCTATTAGCCAAGGAATTTATTCCTTGGCGTATGAAAATTTGATGCAAGATATAAATTAGGAAACTCTTAAGTGGGAATAGGGAATAGGTAACAACCCCAGATCCCTTACATCTTGCACCTCCCCAATATCCCACTTACCTAACAGCGACTTGCCATGTTTTTTCTGTCTGCTTGAGTACAAAAATTGTACTCGATTTTAAAAATTTAATAAAACCACCGCTAAGAGGAAAGTTGACGAATTGTATCTAGTAAGTTGAGTAATATAGATGAATTGAAAGATTCGGGAGTTAGGAGAACTTTCAAAAACTTTTGCAGTTCTGAAAATAAGGCGTGATTAGCGTAATTTGAATTGAGTAACTCTGCTAGTTTTGCTGTGAATGCAGATTGATTGCGACTACTACGCCAGTCTATATTTCTATACTTTTCTAGCAATAACTCTGGTTGTTGTTCTTGAATGGTGGCGATCGCTTGGTAAACACAGTTACTGATCTGATTAACCAGGGTAGTCTCATCAGCATTCTGCAAAATGTTGTCATTGGGCATACTTAAACACTGTAGGGAAGCATCCTAGCTCAAAATGGGTGTAGGGGTATAGAAATAGATGTATTTTCTGCTTTTTATGAGATTTTCTTGTGGTTATCTGTTGTGACAGACAGTAATTCTTCTATGTTATATCTAAATCATAAACTATCTGAAATCCGCAAAAGTACTGAGGAGAAATCATTTTTTATAGGTTGCGCTATTTTGGATTTTAAATTGAGAGTTTTTGCCAAAAAGAAATAATCTAGTTAACATAACGCCTGAAAAAATCTTATTTCTTTCTGCCTACTGCCTTCTGCCTACACCAATCCCAACTGCTGCTTTAAAGCTTCTGGCACATTTACCGCTTTATCTAAACCACGCACATCTTCCCACTCTAAATTTTCATTCCAAGTCACTTTTTCTAGGTTAGCGTCGCTAAGGTCTGCACCGCCTAAAATCGCATAACTCAGGTTTGTATAGCTGAGGTCTGCACCACTGAGAATTGCACCACTCAAGTTACTACCACTGAGGTTAGCGCTGCTGAGGTTGGCGTAACTAAGGTCAGTACCAAAGAGAATAGCGTCGCTGATGTCTGCACCACTAAGATCAGCTTCATTGAGAACCACGCCACTGAGATCGGCTTCGTTGAGAATTACATCAGTCAGATCTACGCCACCCAGGTCTGCACCCAAAAGAATTGCACTTCTGAGGTTAGCACCGTTGAGTTTAGCACCGTTTAGTTTGGCGTAGCTGAGATCGGCGGCGATGAGAATAGCATTTCTCAGGTTTGTGCTAAAGAGAATGGTGTCACTGAGGTTACTGCCTCTAAGATCAGCATGATTAAGGTTTGTACCACTGAGGTCGGCGCGGCAAAGGTCGGCATAGCTGAGGTTAGCACTGTTGAGGTTCGCATCACTGAGATTAGCAGCGAAGAGAATTGCGTGACTAAGATAGCTACTGCTGAGTTCTGCATCTCTGAGATTAGCACTACTCAAGTTAGCATGGCTAAGATCAGCACCGCTGAGATTAGCGCTGCTGAGGTCAGCGTGACTGAGGTCGGCACGGTAAAGATCCGCACCAGCTAGGTTAGCACCACTGAGGTTGGCACTACTGAGATCAGTACACCTGAGATTAGCACCACTGAGGTTAGCGCCACTGAGGTTAGCATCGCCAAGGTTAGCAGCATTGAGGTTAGCAGCGCTGAAGTTCACACCAGTCAGGTTTGCATCCCCAAGATAAGCACTAGTAAGGTTAGCAGCGCTGAAGTTCACACCAGTCAGGTTTGCATCCCCAAGATAAGCACCGCTGAAGTTGCTACCTTGGAGGAATTCCCCAACAACACTACAAAAATTACCAATTTCGATCGCATCGCTATAATTGATGACACGCAGGAGTTGGGATGTAAAAAAATTATCTTTGTGACGTCGACCAGAGGGATAGAAAACTATTTGGGCTTTGAGGTCATCTCGCTGTTGGGCATAGCGATGTAACTCCAACAGTAAAATCAACACATTTAGTCCTGTGTTGATGTCTACCTGTCGTAGCCCAATAGCAATATTTTGCGCTTGCAACTGCAACATCTTTTTTTGGGGTAAATTTTCACTGGGTGCTGCATCTATAAATACCCCCTCACACCAACGCCGAAAAAAATCTTCTAAACGCTGAAATAACAGCACAGGTCGAAAATCTTTACTGGCAACCAACCTCTGCATTACTGCTTGGACAACTTCAATTTTTAATGCAGTATTTCCTAATAAATCATAAATGTTCTCATCTAATTGGCGATCGCTAATTTTAATACTCAATGAATCGTTGTTTTTTGTCCATTCTTCCAAACTTTGCTGCAATTGTTCAGGTGATAGTAATTCTCTTAAATTATTTTGAGTATTATTAATTTTTACTAGAGGAAAAACACCTTTTACTTCAAGACCCGTTAGATTTGATATCTCTTGTTCTTCTGTTCTTCTAACATAAGTTATCAAACGCTTCCAGACTTTATATAATAGTAGCATATATGTATCCGTTAACACTGTTACACCAACTGATGATTTAGTTATATTTATAGGAGTTTTCCCAGCTAGACAGTTATCGATTTTTGAAAAAAATGTATTAAATAATACATAATTTTATTTAAATTTGACACCAATTTGACAAATACTTGCGACAATAGATTTACAAAATCTATACCCAGGTAGAGTGTCCCAATCCAAAATGGTATGACTCAACTTTCTCCTCCGATTTCCACAAAAATGTCTGCTTAAAAAGTTTTTTGTTTTTCACTAACCCCCAGCTATCTGATTGAGCTGTAACATTATCCTCGCAGCATCTTTAATTCGGTCAATTCTAAAAATAGTAGGTACAGTTTGCTACAGACGCAGTTGTTAGGAAAAATACTACAGTAAAACATTGCAATAAAGCTAAAAAATGTCAATGATAGCTAACATAAAAGTTTTTTGCTTGATATCAGGCAGTTACATATGTTGTCATCTGCCAATAGTCTAAGTTTGTACAGGAGAAGATCTTTGACATGGCTTGACAGTCAGCCAATAGTAATAACAACAGTTAAATCACAGCAGCTTTGCCTTGCAAGTATTAAAAATTAGATAATGAACGCAGCCAGGGACATTTCGGATGAAGAGACTAACTTTTTATGTTGTTGCTTTACCTAGTTTGTTTTTAGGAATAGTAATCGCTAACGCCAAGACACTGGCTGTAGAAGCAGGAAATCAGAACAGACAAACAGCTTCCATGTCCACTGTTTCCGTCCCCCTGTCTTCTCCTCTACCCTTATCCAAAGTTTGGGTAATCAACAATCAAAAATCACAGCGCCAGCCTTTTATTTGGGTGCAAGATACTAAAAAAACTGAGCAGCAGCCTTTGCTACTGACAGCGAAAGACTCAGACAAGCCCAATAAGGATAAACCAGAAAAGCCAAACGAAAAACCTGATTCTACTTCCAAACCATCCAAAAAAGATGATTTGGAAGACTTTAACGAAGTCATCAAAGATACTCAAAAGCAGCAAGGTTTATTTACTCTGTACCGCAACAAAGACGAAAATAAGATATATCTAGAGATCAAACCAGAACAGCTAAATAAAAATTTCCTCGCCACAGCAACCTTAGAATCAGGGATTGGCGAAGCTGGTATTTACAGTGGTATGCCTTTGCAGGATTTCTTGTTTTATTTCCAACGGGTAGATAAAAAATTAAATTTTGTTGTTCGCAATGTCAATTTTCGTACCCGTGAAGGAGATCCACAGGCGCGATCGCTGGCCCGATCCTTTAGTGATTCAGTTCTCTACTCCATAGAAATTAAAAGTATTCATCCCCAACGCAAATCTATTTTGATCGACCTCAGTGATTTGCTACTTACAGATTTAGCAGGATTAACCTCCAGCTTGGGATTACCTGGAAGCGCCGATGAGTCTTATTTTGGCAACGCCAAAGTTTTCCCGCAAAATGTCGAAATTGAGTCGGTGATGAATTTCTCTGGCAGTAGTAGCGATGACGAAGACGAAGAAAACAGCGACGAAACGCTAGGCTTTATCAGCGTACCCGATAGCCGTGGCTTTACCTTGCGCGTCCACTACAGTCTTTCTCAACTCCCAAATAATAACTACCAACCCCGGCTAGCAGACGATCGCATCGGCTATTTTATCACTGCCTACCAAGACTTATCCAACGACGATCGCAAAGAACCCTTCGTCCGCTACATCAACCGTTGGCATCTGGAAAAACAAGACCCCAACGCCCCCATTTCTCCTCCCAAAAAACCGATAGTATTTTGGATAGATAACGCCGTACCCCTAGAATACCGCAACGCTATCACCGAAGGCGTCTTGATGTGGAACAAAGCTTTTGAGGCGGCTGGTTTTAAAGATGCCATCCAAGTCAAACAAATGCCGGATAACGCCAAATGGGACGCTGGGGATATCCGTTACAACACAATTCGCTGGATCAACACCATCGATGGATATTTTGCCATGGGGCCTTCCCGCGTCAATCCCCTGACCGGAGAAATTTTGAACGCCAGCATTTTAGTAGATGCTAGTTTTATCCGCGCCCTCAAAAGTGAATATCGCCAAATTATCCAACCCAAAGAAAACGAACGACAAACCAGGACTTCTCTGACAGCCTTAATGCAAAATCGCTTGCTTTGTGCCAACGGTTTAGAAGCGAACCAAAATCGAACCAAGCGCAAGCTATTTGCCAAACATTTATCGAAACTAGCTGGAGAGTACGACCTTTGTTACGGAATGGAAGCTGCTAACCAATTTGCCTTTGGTTCTCTAGCAATGAGACTCCTGCAACCAGCACCTCCTAACAGTGAACAGGTGAAAAATTATGTCCATCAATATTTAAGGTTAATTATTGCTCACGAAGTCGGACATACTCTGGGGTTACGCCACAACTTCCGTGGAAGCACTATGCTGACACCAGAACAACTGAACAATAAAGATATTACCCGCAACAAAGGTCTAGTTTCTTCGGTAATGGACTATATTCCACCAAATATTGCACCCCAAGATCAAAAACAAGGAGATTATTTTCCTCAGATGGTGGGGCCTTATGATGACTGGGCAATCCAATACGGTTACACCCAATTTCCAGCCACAACTCCCGTAGGTGAGAAACCCTTTTTGAATAAAATTGCCGAAAAATCTGACCAGCCAGAATTGACCTATGCTACCGATGAAGACATGTATGATCTAGATCCCACTGCCGATGCTTGGGATAACAGCAATAATGTCTTGCTTTATTCTCGCTGGCAGTTAGAAAATGCCCGGATCATGTGGGATCGTCTGAACAAACGCCCTCCTATGGATGGCGATAGTTATAGCGATATGAGAGAACAGTTTGGTACAGTACTGGGAAATTATTTCCAAAACATTTACTACGCGACAAAATACATCGGTGGACAGTCTTTTTATCGAGTTCATCCTAGTGAGAAACAACAAAAACTACCATTTAAAGCAGTGCCAGTAGAAAAACAACGGCAAGCATTAGCACTGTTGCAAAAGTATGTCTTTAGCGAAGATGCTTTTAACTTCCCACCAGATTTACTGAATAAACTAGCACCATCACGTTGGCGACATTGGGGTAGTAGCCCCCGCATCGGTCGCTTAGACTATCCGATTCATGATTTGGTATTGTTCATGCAGAGTTTGGTATTGTGGGATTTGCTTTCAGGCGATCGCCTCTCCCGTCTCAAAGACATGGAATTCAAAAACAAAGCCGAAAATTCCCTGACTTTACCTGAATTATTTGATACACTACAAAATGGCATTTGGACAGAAGTCTTAAAACCTGAAGGCAAAACCATCACAATTTCTAGCCTGCGCCGAGGTATACAACGCCAATACGTAGAAACACTCAATGAAATGGTGTTGCGAAAACAATACGTCCCGGAAGATGCTCGGACTATAGCTTGGTATAAACTTAAACAATTATCTGAGAAACTGGATAATGTCCGTGCAGAAGATGAATATACCAAAGCACATTTACTAGAGACACGCGATCGCATTAAGAAAGTTTTGGATGCACCTTTGCAGGGGAATTAGCTAAGAAGATGGGGAGGTGGGGGGAGAAAGTTATTTAAAATTTAAGCTATGTTGCTGCTTAAATGTGGATTAGCTGAGTTTCATATTCACCTTCACCTAAAAGGAGATTGAACTGGAAGAGATTTTTGTTTGTGATGTTTGTTGTTCGCGTAATGCTTCGAGTGTCTTCAATTGGTGAGACTGTTCCTGTAAGCGCAGGGCGAGGCGATCGCACACTAGTTCACACAATTCAAAAATCAGTGGATCGGTAATCTCGTAATAGACACTCACACCTCTTGGTTGGCGGGTCACAATGCCTGCTTGAGCCAAAATTTTGAGATGTTTGGAGACATTTGCCTGTCCCAGTCCCGTTTCCTCAATAATTTCGGTAACATTCTTCGCACCGGCTTTGAGGCAACACAAAACCTGAAGGCGACTAACCTCAGACAAGACTTTGAAGTAGTCGGCAACGGGAGCTAAAGCCACAGGCGAAGTTTGCAACATATCCAAATTCAAAAATTTTATACCCAGTATAGTATTATAAGTATAACATTATATAGCAATATAGTCGAATTCAGTATAAATACCCTTTCATATCATGTCCGTTTAAAGACTTATCATATCTTTGAAGGCCGGTAATTGGTAATTGGTAATTGGTAATTGGTAATGGGAAAAATCAATGCCCAATGCCCAACTGCATCAGAATAGTATCGTAAGTAATTAGCCGGACTTGATATCACTAACAATCAAACGCATTTCAATGCTTGCATTGCTTGGTCAGTAGTTAGAAAAATATGATCCCTTCCTAACTCATCTACAAATCCAACCTTTGCAAGTTGATCCATCACTGGGCCTTTGACTTCAGACATGTAGAATTCAATTCCCCTGTTCTTGAAGTCAACAATTAAATCCTTGAAGGTTTCTAAGGCACTGCCATCGATAAAGTTAACAGCGCTACACACCAATACTAAATGCTTTACTTCTGGATGATCGGTTACAGCTTTGAGTAGATAATCTTCCAGATATTTAGTGTTGACGAAGTAAAGGCTGGCATCGACACGAACTGCCAATACGTGAGGACAGGTTTTGACGTTGTGTCGCAGGACGTTGCGAAAATGTTCAGTCTCTCCCACCCGCCCTACAATGGCTATGTGCGGTCTGCTTGTGCGCCACAGATGCAATAGGATTGACATGGCAGCTCCCACCAAAATGCCTTTCTCCACACTAGTTGCCAAGACTGCGACAAAAGATGTCAGCCAAGCGATCGCATCTGCTCGGTTATATGCCCACAAGCGTTTCAGTGTGCCAAAGTCTAGGAGATTGCTAACTGCAACCAGAATAATTGCAGCGAGACAGGTTTGAGGTAGGAAGTAGAACAAAGGTGTGAGCAACATCACAGTGAGTGCAATCATCAACGCCGTGATCATTGATGCCAAAGGCGTATTGGCATTTGCAGAAAAATTCACGACGGATCGGCTCAGTCCTCCAGTGACGGGATATCCTCCACTCAAGGCTGCACTAAGATTCGCGGCTCCCAAAGCAATCAGTTCTTGGTTTGCATCCACTTTCTGCCGTCGTTTACTGGCTAGAAACTTACCGACAGCAAAGGCTTCCATAAAACCAACAAAGCTGATGGCAAAGGCAGCAGGCAGCAATGCTTGCATGTGATTGAAATCAATGCTGGGGATAGTCACAGATGGTAAGCCCTTGGGGATTTCACCAACGATTTTTACCCCAGCAAACTGATCCAGCCGCAAGAGCCAGACTAGCAGTGAAGTACCAATCACAAGCAACAGAGGCGCACTTTTAGTAACTGGAGTAATGGTTTGCTCAGTAAATCCCTGTTTTTGCAGTTGTTTGCCCAATTTTTGATGGAAGTAAACCAACACCAGGATACTGACAAATCCCAACGTGAATGTAACCCAATTGATTGCAGCAATTTCTTGGGCAATGTAAGTCAGCAAACGGATGAAGGATTCCGTTTGAGGAATTTTCAATCCCAAAAGATGTTTGACCTGGCTGAAACCAATGATAATAGCAGCTGCACTGATAAAGCCGGAAATCACCGCTTGACTGAGAAAATTGACCAAAAACCCCAACCGCAATACGCCCATGAGGATTTCGATAAGACCAACCATCAGTGCCAGTAACAATGCCAGTCCCAAATATTCAGGTGTGTTTTCGGCAGCCAGGGAACCAACTGCCGCAGCGACCATCAGCGAATCCACCGCCACAGGCGCAACTGAGATGAAACGACTAGTGCCAAGGAATGCATAAATGATTTGTGGCAGAATACTAGCATAAAGCCCGACCTGTGGTGGCAAGCTTGCCAACAAAGCATAGGCCATACCCTGGGGAATGAGGAGACTGGCCACAATGATACCTGCACTCAGATCACCTGCAAGATACTCCCGGCGATAATGCAAACCCCAATCCAAAATTGGCAAATAGTGACTCAAGCGATGCAACCTGGTTTGCTGTGGCGATCGCTGTTTCTGTGTGTTGTGCTCAAGCATTTTAGTTGCTCACACCAATGGAACTTTACTGGGATTGTGGTAATTCTGGTGGGGTGCTACTAGGTTTGTGACTCGGACGTGTTGAGTACCATTTGTAGGTCAGTGAGCCTGCAATGAGTGCAACTATGAATAGAACTGGATTCCAAATGCCTAACACCAAAGCAGTGATACCCGGACCAGGGCAGTATCCAGCAATTCCCCAACCTACACCGAAGATGGCAGATCCTACAACTAGAGGTAGATCGATGTCTTTTTTGGTAGGCAAATAAAACTTGTCAGTCAATATCGGATAGGGGCGGCGTAGGACAAATCGGAAGGCAATCACTGTGACAGCAACGGCTCCACCTAAGACAAACAACAGTGTTGGATCCCAAACACCCGTTATATCCAAAAAGCCAAGCACGCGATCGCGATCAATCATCTGCGAAAATCCCAATCCGAGACCAAACAGCAATCCTGCAAATAAAGCTATGAGATTTATTTTCATTTTCCCATCCCTAGGATTCAGCGCAAATTAACTTATTAGTGGGTAGTTCACCACAGCACGTGACGTACAATAAAGACCGTAATTATGGCAGTGGTTAAGAAGGTGAGGACTGCAACTAACGAGCGGAGTGACAATCGACCAAGTCCACACACTCCATGACCACTAGTGCAACCACTGCCCATGCGTGTGCCAAAACCGACGAGAAAACCGCCGATGATCATCGCCACTGGGGCAAAGGTAGACTTTGGAGTTGGCTCTAATGCCAATTCATACTCGTAGAGTACGCCACCCAGTAACATACCAAGGATGAACATCCAACGCCAGATTTCGTCTTTGTTAAAGGTGATAGCACCGTTGATAATGCCACTGATACCGGCAATTCGACCATTGAATGCCAACAAGAGGGTGGCGCTAATACCAATGAGTATGCCACCGACTAGGGCAGTAAACCAGTTAAACTCTGCCATATATCTTCTCTGATATCTTTTTTGCTTTTGTAGTCTGACTTAAGTTAACGTGGCGAAATTGCCGCAGCGTTCGTTTGCTGGAACCGCTTCCATAATCTTCTTGGGATTGGGAAGGTTAAGACTGCTCATCAGTTCAATGTAACTCTGGCGATTCCTCAAAGAAGAGGTTTCGCCAATACGTTCTACAAATCGAGGATTCCAGCGCTTTTCTTCACCAATCGTAGAGACAGTATGTCCTCGATAATCATGACCTGGATAAACCAGCGTCTGATCAAGCAGGGTAAACAACCGTTGGGTAACAGAATCGTACATGGTGCCTGCATTACCACTTTGGAAATCAGTTCGACCACAACCGCGAATAAACAGCGCATCTCCGGTTAAAACACGGTCATTGTTGACGAGGTAGGCATGATGGCTGTCGGTATGACCAGGAGTGGCGATCGCTTGAATCTGCACATCTCCCACTTGCAACACTTCGCCATCTTTGATGAAACGATCAGCACAGGTAGCGTGGGTGTTCTCTGGTACTACTCCCTGACAACCCGTTAGGGAACGCAGTTTGCCTGTTCCAGTAACGTGGTCAGCATGGATGTGGGTTTCTAGGCAGTAGCGCAGTGTTAAACCCAATTCATGAATCAGCTTCAAATCGCGCTCTACCTGCTCAATCACAGGATCAACCAAAACAGCTTCTTTTGTACCTAGATCAGCAATTAAGTAGGTATATGTCCAGGTGGATTGGTCAAAGAGTTGACGGAATAGCATTTTTGTTTTATTCCTATTAGTTCGTTTTGAAATTTATCTATCATATTATTATATGGTAATATAATAAAAATTACAACTATGCACCGACTCTGGGTTTAAAAAAGCACCTCTAGGTGATTATTTCTAGCTTTACTACAACCTCACAACAAATCAGTCAAAGAAAACTGCCGTTGTTTATCTAACTGCTGCAACCGCAACTTCTCTGCATAAAAAGCTTGATAATAAGATTGCCATCTTTGGGGTTCAGTCTGTGGATCAGTTTGTTCCCACAACTCCAAGAAATGACGATAGCGTTTTTCTCTCAAAACCCGTTCCATACAAGCAGTAGTCGCCTGGACAACTTGGGGAGTACGTAATATTTCTTTTTTACTTCTTTCGTTGAGTTGAAACAAATGGGAAACCAACGCCATTTCTTCAGGAAATTGCAAACATCTGTCTTGCACCCTTGAAATTAGATCATCCTCTAAACTCTCAGATGCAAGTTCTAAAATTTGTCGCCACAAAAACCGATGGTGAGAAAGACTAAACTGCAAATCTCGTTCTTCTAAAGCATCATTGATGGTTTGACGGTGTTCCGGACAATGCAGATATATTCGTAGTAACAAAGCTTCAGCTTGTTCTAACAGACTCTTTTCTGAAGTTGTAGGAGTCTTTGTATTTGTCTGTGTAGGTAATTCTGGAGTTGATTTATACTGCGATCGCGCTATAGCTCTGATATTATTTTGAGGTGCAACTTGAGTCAAAAGATTCTCGACTCGCAAGGGTACTAGCCTTGCGTCTCCTAAAGCTAGAATTTCTGCACAATAAGAAACGTAATAGTTGAGTGTATCAATATTACTAATGTTTTTCAGTAATTTCACTAACTGCTGCGAGACTTGTTGAAAATCTGTAGCCTGCTTCAAGTCTCGATCCTTAACAATTTGCTGAATCTGCCAATTTAGCCATAGAGGTGCATTTACTAACAATTGTTGATAATCTGCGGATGTATGGGTATGCAAGTATTCATCGGCATCTTTACCATCGGGTAAATTGAGAATTTTAAGTTGCACTTCGCCCTTATATGCCAGTTCCGCAATTTCTCCAATCGCCCTTTCCGCGGCGATATTGCCGGCTTTGTCGGCGTCAAAATTCAGTATTAGTTGTTTCGAGTCGGTGTAGCGTAATAGTATTCGTACTTGGTCTATACTGAGGGCAGTACCCAAAGAGGCAACAACATTCTTAATTCCAGCCGCATGGAGGGCGATCGCATCAAAATATCCCTCTACCACCACGGCTTGATCCATTTGCGAGATACCAGCTTTAGCTTGATGAAGGGCAAATAAAGTTTTACCCTTATTAAATAGCTCAGTTTCCGGTGAATTCAGATACTTCGGTTGCTCATCTCCCAGAGTCCTACCACCAAAACCGATTACCCTTCCCATGACATCGTGAATCGGAATTATTAAGCGATCACGAAACACATCATAATACCCACTGCTTTCTTTACGGGGTTTAATTAACCCGGCTTTTTCCACCAACTGCACCGGATAGCGTTTATCTTCAACTAAATAACGGTAGAGAGTTTCCCAAGCCGCAGGAGCGTAACCCAAGTTAAACTGCACAATAGTCTCATCTTGCAATCGCCGCTTTTGTTGTAGATATTCAAGAGCGATTTGTCCTTGGGATTGCCTGAGGGCATGTTGATAAAATTGGGCAGTAGAAGCGAGAATTTCGTAAAGTTGCGATCGTTCCGATAATTGCCGTTGTAACTCCTGTCTTTGTTCTGGTTCCAGGGTTTGCACAGGAACTTGGTAACGCTGCGCCAAATCCAGCACAACTTCCGCAAAAGAACGCTTGTGCAAGTCCATCAGAAACTTGATCGCATTCCCCCCCGCTTGGCAACCAAAACAGTAGTACATTTGCTTCGTAGGGCTGACGGTAAAACTGGGGGATTTTTCATCGTGGAAAGGACACAAACCCACAAAATCTTTACCGCGCCTGCGTAAAACAACGTATTCCGAAATGACATCGTAAATGTCAGCCCGTTGTTTAATTTCTTCTATAGTGTCTGGGTGTAGGCGGGGAGTGTACATATTTAGTCATTGGTCAATTGTCGATGGGTGATGGTTGATAGTTGGTTATTGATGGGTAATGGGTGATGGGTGATGGTTATTCCAAACAACAAACAACAAACAACCAACAACTAACAACTAACCTCTTATTATATTCTTGTTCCCAAGCCAATAATGATGTATTCAATTACTTACACTGAGATTTTATCAGAGGAAATACTGTAAATGGGACGTATTTTTCTTTCCGCAGCCCACGGAGGCAAAGAAACAGGTGGGATTGATCCAGGTTCAGTTGCTGGTGGGACGACAGAAGCCAGAGAAATGATTTTATTGCGCGATTTAATTGTGACAGAACTGAGGGCGCGGAGTTTTGAAGTTTTATCGGTTCCCGATGACTTGAGTGCTAAGCAAACAATCGAATGGATCAATTCTCGTGTGCGTCGCGGTGATGTAGCTCTAGAAATTCATGCTGACGCTGCTAGCAGTCCTTCTGTGCGTGGGGCTAGCGTCTTTTACATTGCCAACAACGATGAACGCAAAAGCAATGGAGAATTGGTATTAATGGGGTTGCTACGTCGTGTGACACAATTACCTAACCGAGGCGTGAAACCAGATACAAATTCGGGTTTGGGTAGTTTAGCATTTTGTCGCCAAACAAAAGCGCCTGCTTTATTAATGCAAGTTGGTTTTTTGAGTAATCCAGAAGATCGGGCTTTGCTACAAAACCGCCGCCGTGATTTTGCCTTAGGAATAGCTGATGGACTTGCTGCTTGGAGTCGTGCTGTTGATCCCGGTTCAGGAGGCGGGGAAGCAACATATCCGGCAATTAATATTAACATTAACGGACAAAAATATTCAGAGCAAGGCATATTAGTTGACGGTAATGCTTATATTCCAATTGATTTAGTAGATCGCTTACAAGTTGATCTGTCCAAAGCACCCAACGTCCGCCGTATTAATTATCGGCGAATTGTTTATGTCAAAGCAATTGAACTGCGAGAATTTAACGTTTCCGTCAGTTGGGATAGTGCGAGTCGTACTGTATCTTTACGTTCCAATTTATTAATTTGCTCTGGACAAATTGACAAAATCATGTCTCATGGTAATGCTTCAGAAGTACAGTTACAGATATTTCTCAAAAATAATAATGAAAATGCTTTAGTGCGGTTTTCTGACATCGCCAAACTCTACCGCGAAGAAGCAGCGATCGAAGGAGTTAACTATGATATAGCTTTCTGCCAAATGTGTGTAGAAACTGGTTTTTTACGCTTTGGCGATGATATCAAACCAGAACAAAATAACTTTGCAGGATTAGGGACAATTGGCGGAGGTAGCCAAGCAGCAACGTTTGAAAGTGCCAGAATTGGGGTCAGGGCGCATGTCCAACACTTGAAAGCTTACGCCAGTTTAGAACCTCTGGTACAGGATGTAGTAGATCCAAGATTTCGCTTCGTCACACGTGGTATCGCCCCCCTAGTAGGTCAATTATCAGGACGCTGGTCAGCAGATTTAAATTATGGTGACAAGATCATGGCAATGCTCAAACGCCTGTATGAATCCGCAGGATTGATGTAGAAGAATTATGAATTATGAATTATGAATTATGAAAATTTGAGTATGCATTATTTAATAAGAAATGAATTTTGTTGCACAAATTCATTTTATACCAAGTTGTGTTTACAAACCTCACCCCTACCCCTCTCCTTGGT
>NZ_AJLL01000084.1 GCF_000317225.1 Fischerella thermalis PCC 7521 | reverse complement strand
ACGAGAATTATAAGTAATTATGCGAACTTGATATTAGAACTTGAAATTCCGAGCTTGAAATGAAAAACTTCGAGTTTAGAACCTGAAACTCTAGGTTTGATTTGTCTTAGTAACTTTGTGTATGACGAAAAACAAGATTCCCGACTTCTCAACAGAAGTCGGGAATCTGTGTGTTTGGTGTAGATTGTGCGATCGCACTCACACCCATCAGAAAAGCGATCGCTATTTTTGGTTTAGGTAAATACAAGCGATCGTAATTCTACAATCAGCTAAATTAACGTGAGTTTGATAGATTTCATTAGTCCAACATCCCGCCCTGTAATAAATTGCGCGGCTCATAGCAAAAACCCACTTAAAGTTGATTGATGGGGTTATTTATTGTCTACTTTTAGTAGACTTAGGTTATTAGCGCGCAGTTTACTTGCGGGCGATTCAATTGTTTAGTCTGATAATCTTAATCGAACTCACGTTCATATAATGCTGTCTGTTATTTCAAGGCTCAATTAGACTTACTTTTAGTCTATTATTTTAGGCTATATTACTAAAGCGATCGCAAACTATAAATTATTTTTTTTCGGAATCACATTTCTGATACCACCTTTAGCACCGACAGTATCACCTTTGTAACGTGGAATAATATGAATACTGGCGTGCATCATATTTTGGCCTGCATCTCGATTGATGTTCATCCCCACATTAAACCCATCAGGTGCGAATTCTTGGCTGAGAAGTTCTTGCACTTTGTTAACCATCAGCCAACAAGCAGATTGCTCTTTAAAAGGTAGCTCAAAATAATTACTTACATGACGTTTAGGGATAACTAAAACATGACCTTTACTCACAGGATAGCCATCAAACATAGCATAGGCAGTTGCTGATTCTGTAAGTATAGTGAGATGTTTATTTGGGTTACAAAATAAGCAATAATTAGAAGAATTTCTCTGTAAATTATAATGTCTATACTCGTATATTTCATAAGATTCTTCTAATAATATAGATTTAAAAGGAAGCTTAACAATACATTGATAGGTAGGTTTTTTATGAACATAATGTTCGCGAAAACCTTCTCTTTTGATATCCCTTCTCACAGCATAATAAGCTTTACCTCCTGGTTTCAATAGGTATGATACTTCCATAAGAACGTTTGCTTGTTCTTCAGGAAATAAAACATTTAAAACATAAACACAAATTATAGTGTCAAACTTTGCCTTCGGGTATTGGGGAAAATAATAAGGGTCATACCCTGTAACATCAAATCCTTTTTGTTGCAATAACTTAACATCATTGCCAAAGCCACAACCAAAATCCAGAACTTTACCTTGAAGTAAATTTTTCTCTAATAAAAAACTTGTCGGAACCGATAAATAAACTCTTTCTATTGCTGTAAGATGGCTAAATTGATTAATTTGCTTTTTCATGAAAAAATAAAGCTTTTAGGAAAACTTGCAAGAAGCAACCACAGATTGTAACAGAAATTTCAAGATTGATCCTGACAACAATCTAGAGAATCTCTTAGACTTGGGCAATACTTACTACTGCGATCGCGCTTTTACAGAAACTCAAAATAGCGATCACATTCACTTTGTGTCTTAGAGTCTTAGTGTTTCAACCAATCACCACTCAAACACCAAGCAATATCATAAGACCCCTTGTAAAAATAGTTTTACCCCACCCTAACCCTAAGCGAAATCAGGGAGGGGGTGAACAGCGATGGACACAGATAGATTACCAGCTACGTATTTTTGGGAAAATGAATAAGTAAGCTGTAAACTTAACTTCCCAATATAAAATCTAAAATCTAAAATTGGAATAGCCTTGACTCAACCTCAGCAAGTGCCAAAAAACCCACAAGAAACTCATCTCAACCGCGCTCGTGCTAGCATCAGACAAGCCCTGTCTTGGTATAGTAATCTCCGCAAACCCGGACAAGCATCCGCAAACCCAAAATTAGCAGGTTTGGTAAAACCAGAATTAGAAGTTTTAACTGCTAGCCTCAACAAACTAGACCATAATATAATTGTCATTGCCGCCTTTGGTTTGGTGAGTCGTGGTAAGTCGGCGGTGTTAAATGCCTTATTAGGACAAAAAATTCTCCAAACAGGGCCTCTACACGGTGTAACTCAGTATCCCCGTTCTGTACGTTGGAATCTTGGCGATAAAGCACAGGTGGAATTAATTGATACACCAGGGCTAGATGAAATTGCTGGAGAAGCGCGATCGCAAATGGCCAAAGATGTGGCGCGTCAAGCAGATTTAATTTTGTTTGTGGTCGCTGGCGATATTACTCGCACCGAATATCAGGCTTTGTGCGAATTACGACAGGCGCAAAAACCGCTGATTCTCGTGTTTAACAAAATAGACTTGTATCCAGATACAGACCGAGAAAAGATTTACAAAAATTTACAACAACTCGGTGCAGGTAGTATCCAAGCCAAACCCTTACAACCCGATGAAATTGTCATGATTGCGGCGGAACCAGCACCTGTAGAAGTACGGGTTGAGTGGCCAGATGGGAAGGTAACTTATGAATGGGAGACACCACCCCCTCAAATAGACGAACTCAAACAGACTCTTCTGAAAATTCTCAACCGGGAAGGGCGATCGCTAATTGCTTTAAATGCACTTATCCAAGCGCGAGACGCGGAAGAAGCGATCGCATTCAAAACTATCGATGTACGTCAACAAGAAGCAGAAGCATTAATTTGGCAATTTACCAAATATAAAGCTGTTGCTGTCGGGTTAAATCCCATCGCTTTTTTAGATGTCTTAGGTGGAACTGTCGCCGACTTAGCCTTAATTCGTTCCTTAGCCAGGTTGTATGGTTTGCCTATGACTGGCTACGAAGCCGGGAGACTATTAAAAACAATTTTATTCAGTTCTGGTGGTTTATTACTAGGGGAATTAGGTAGCAGCTTGATTTTAGGCTTAGGTAAAAGTACCGCAGCCATTGCTAGTGGTGACAATCCTAGCAATATAACAGCCTTTGCTGGGAGTGCGATCGCTCAAGCAGGGATCGCAGGTTATGGAGCCTATGCAGTCGGTAAAGCTGCCCAAGTATACCTAGAAAAAGGTTGCACCTGGGGACAACTAGGTGCTAGCACCGTAATCACAGAAATTTTGGCTGAGGTAGAATCAAATACAATTCTGTATCGTTTGCGGCAGGAATTGGAACGCAATCTGGGTATGGCAGATGACTAAACTTTAAGCATCATAAACGCTTATGTTCTCTTAAAAGTGAAGTCAAGTGCTTGTAGCGCTTGTATTGTCTTAACCACTCTCTACAAACTTCTTCGGCAATTTGTATCTCTTTTTCACTCAACAGTTCATCTGGTTTTCCAGACGCTAAAATATGAGCGACTTGAGCAGCCCTTTGGTAATCGACACCATACTTAACTAGTTGTGTATGAAAAAATTCTTCTATCTCCTTAGAATACATTTTTGAACAGTAAATCCAATTTTAAGCTTTTTATATAATTTCTAAAATTTATGAACTAATAACTTCCTACTTTGGGTAGATTCAATAATTATTTCCAATTTTCTTTATATTTCCTTCGTAGAGTAAGTAATAGCCCATTCTACAACTACCAAAGCGCTTAACACACTGCTAAGTAAACATCCACAAAAGATTGCAAAGATATTTAACTCATTAGTAAGCATTACTGATATATTTTCTAGAATATATAGAGATCCTTAAGAGATTTATTAACTCTTCAACTCAACAATTAAAACACTAACTGCTACCAGATTTTCCAACTACGAAATATACAGAGTTAACTGCATAAAAAACTGAAATCATGCGCGTTTAACTGATTTTCAACAGTTAATGCACATTCTCTTTTTAGAGGAGGCATAAACGATGACGACTATTGTTCAACGTCGAAAAGAATTTGATTTTTCCAATCTCTGGGATCAATTTTGCGCGTGGATTACCAGCACTAATAACCGGATTTATATCGGCTGGTTTGGTGTGCTGATGATTCCTACTTTACTAGCTGCTACTATCTGTTTCATTCTCGCTTTTATCGCTGCTCCTGGCGTAGATATGGAAGGTATTAGAGAGCCAATAAAAGGTTCTTTGATGGATGGTAACAATTTGATTACAGCCGCTGTTGTGCCAACTTCTGCTGCGATTGGCTTGCATTTGTATCCAATTTGGGAAGCTGCTTCCTTGGATGAATGGCTTTATAACGGTGGTCCCTATCAATTGATAGTGCTGCACTTTTTAATTGGTATTTGGTGCTACTTGGGAAGACTTTGGGAACTTAGCTATCGTTTGGGGATGCGTCCTTGGATTGCCGTTGCCTTTTGTGCAAATGCCGCCGCCGCAACAGCTGTTTTGCTAGTTTACCCCATTGGTCAAGGTAGCTTTGCTGACGGTCTACCCCTGGGAATTGCAGGGACATTCCACTTTATGATGGCCGTGCAAGCAAATCACAATATTCTGATGCATCCCTTCCACATGTTGGGGGTTGCTGGAGTCTTTGGCGGCGCACTTTTAAGTGCCTTGCATGGTTCGTTAGTTACCTCAACGTTGATTCGCAGTACCGACGAAAATGAATCAATTAATGCTGGGTATCGATTTGGTCAACAGCAAAAGACTTACAGCTATTTAGCAAGTCACTATGGTTTCTTAGGTCGCCTGCTGATTCCACCTTTTGCTAGTCGAAATCCCCGTGTTTTTCATTTCCTGCTTGCTGCTTTGCCAACGATAGGTATTTGGTTTGCTGCACTGGGTGTTTGTTCTGTAGCCTTCAACCTGAACGGATTTAACTTCAATCACTCCATCTTAGATAGTCGGGGTGCAGTAATTCCTACAGATGCTGATATCCTCAATCGAGCCAATCTAGGCTTACAAGCTATGCACGCTCCCAATACCCATAATTTTCCACCGATTCTGTCTAGCGGTACACCAATATCAGTAAGTTGAAGAAATGAATAAGGCAGGAGGACTAATAAAAAGTTTGATGATTAAAATCCGTTCTTGGACTGAATTTTCCAGGGGCGGTTTTTCAATCAACTCAAGATCTTTGAGTACCCCTCTCCTTGTCAAGGAGAGGGGTACCCGATAGGGCGGGGTGAGGTTTTGTACCTCATGCTTGTCGAAAATCGCTTTGATTTAATAGATTTTTTGTTTATAAATTCACCAAAAATTTATTAAATCTAATCAGTTTTATAAAATTTTATATAGTGAAAAATATTACCACTGCACTTTTTTATTTTGTCTATCTACGCTATAAATAAAGGCTCAAGAAGCAATAAACTTTGAGTCATATTGTACAGTAAAAAAAAGGTAAACTATGACATCACAAAATTTAGATATCTTTCAAGCTCTTGATGAAGCTCGTGCGATTTGTAACCAAGAAGGAACTAACTCAAATGAATGTATTTTAGCCTGGGAAATAGTTGAAAAACTAAGAGCAGAGCAATCTCACCAACAACAAATTACAAAGCGTAAAACAGACCTAGAACGCTACTGTGAAATTCATCCAGAAGCAATTGAGTGTCGTATTTATGACATTTAGCTTTCTCTAAAATCAACAACAGCAGATTTTGTAACTTCCTGAATAGCTTCTAAATTTGGCGGTGCTATCTCACTATCCATTCCCAACCACAAAAGATACTCAATATTTCCAGCCGGACCAGTTACAGGCGACCAAGTTAGACCTTTGTAATACCATCCCAACTCTACAGCGGCTTGTAACACCTGAGCGATCGCATCAGCATGGTCTTTGGGATCACGTACCACCCCTTTTTTACCGACACGACTTTTCCCGACTTCAAATTGAGGTTTCACCAACAAAACCGCCTCACGCTGAGGTTGAGTTAATCGCCACAAAGCAGGTAAAACTTTCGTTAGCGAAATAAACGAAACATCCACTACAACCAAATCAGCATAATCCCCCCCCGTTTCTGCTAAGGGGGATACACCATACAACTCATCAGGCGTAAGATAGCGTAAATTCGTGCGTTCTTTCAAAATAACCCGTGGGTCATTACGTAACTTCCAGTCAACTTGTCCGTAACCAACATCAACACCATAAACTAACTTTGCCCCAGCTTGCAGGAGACAATCAGTAAAACCTCCTGTAGAAATGCCACCATCTAAACAAACACGACCTTCTACAGTGATAGCAAACTCTTGTAGCGCTTTGGCAAGTTTTTCGCCCCCACGAGAAACAAAACGCGATCGCTCCTTAACCTTAACCGCAGCAGCAACCTCAACCTCTGTCCCCGGCTTATCAACAAGCTTACCATCAACAGTCACTTCCCCTGCTTGAATTAGCCGTTGTGCTTGCTGACGGGACACACACAACCCCAAATCCACTAACAAAGTATCTAATCGTTGCTTAACCAAAATTCTAAATCCTTATTTCTTACCTTTTTTCTAACCCTATTTACAACTGCTACTTTTCTTTAATTTTTCACCTGAGGAGTCGAAGAAAAGCCGCACCGTGCAAAAACTCTAAATCATTAATACTCATGGAACTACTGCCAACAATCATCTACTCGGTAATATATTTTACAAGCTTTTTAAGTACTCTTCCAATGGGAAGTAATTAATTTTCAGTATTAAAAAAAGTAAACGCACCTTGCCAATAAAGGCAAAGTGCGATACTTACAGCTTTTTATATGTGGAATTGGTTATTGCAACGTAGCAGAAATAGCTAGACAGTAAAAACCAGACAAAAAACATATTGTCTAAGCATTACAATTTCCTGTCTCTTGCCTTCTGTCTGATGCTGAATTACATTAAATATCCTTCTCGCTTAACTCCCTGGTCATGTAGTCAAACGGCTCATCTACAAAGCTAGCACCACTAACACCAGCTTCTGCCAATTGCTGCTTGACAATATCCTTCATAATTTGGATACCACGAACTGTAGGCCCAATGGGAACACCCAAAGAATTATAAGTTTCCCGCAAACCTTGCAGCACGCGCTCATCCAGTACATCCATACTGCCAGCAACGATCGCATAAGTAGCATAGCGCAGGTAGTAATCCATATCCCGCAGACAAGCCGCATACCGTCGGGTAGTGTAAGCATTACCGCCAGGACGAATCAACTCTGGCTGTTCATCAAATAATTGCGAGCCAGCCTGCTTGACAATTGCTGCCGCATTTGCATTAATAGCTCCTGCGGCTTGTACTCGTGCTGTCCCACTTTCAAAATAGGACTTGAGACTGTCGATCGCATTCCGGTCAAAATACCGCCCAGCAACGTCATAATTCTTAATTAAACTTGTGACTGCATCCCGCATTCTTTTATCTCCCAATCATTGCTATTTATGGTTTGATATTTATTTGACTGCTTTTGCAAGCGGCTAATTTTTGTGCCAATGAATATTAAAAGAAGCTCAAGCACAAAAACAATGTATGCGCTACTTAAAGGATTCTATGCCAAAGTTGACCTCGTGAGATGAACTGTCAAGTTTTGTAGAGTTTGTTAGGCAAAAGTGAACATAACCTACAAACATGATATTCTGTAACAAAAAATACAAAATATCTCAATTTTATATCCTTAGGATATTCCAGGTGTCTTTAAGGATTTGGGTTCATCAAGCAAGGTCAGCGTGCATTAACATTGTGGTTTACTGTACTAAATTGGCGGAGAAGGAGTAACCATGACAACCCCACAAGACGTCCTGAAGATGATTCGGGACAACAACATTCAGATGATCGATCTGAAATTCATCGATATGCCAGGGATATGGCAGCACCTGACAGTGTTTCACAACCAAATCGATGAAAGTAGCTTCACAGACGGCGTACCCTTCGATGGTTCCAGTATCCGGGGTTGGAAAGCTATTAACGAATCAGACATGGCAATGGTCCTCGATCCAAACACTGCCTGGATCGATCCATTCATGAAAGAACCGACTCTTAGCATCATTTGTAGTATTAAGGAACCCCGTACGGGCGAATGGTACAGTCGTTGTCCTCGTGTGATTGCCCAGAAAGCAGTAGATTATCTGGTTTCCTCCGGTGTTGGCGATACAGCCTTCTTTGGTCCAGAAGCTGAGTTCTTCATCTTTGATGATGTCCGCTTTGACCAAAACTCCCACGAAGGCTATTACCACGTAGATTCAATAGAAGGTCGTTGGAATTCCGGTAAATCAGAAGGTCCCAACCTGGGTTACAAACCCCGCTACAAAGAGGGTTACTTCCCAGTACCTCCCACCGATACCTTCCAAGATATTCGTACAGAAATGCTGCTGACAATGGCAAAATGCGGCGTGCCTATTGAAAAGCAGCACCACGAAGTCGCTACTGGCGGTCAGTGCGAACTTGGTTTCCGCTTTGGTAAGTTAATTGAAGCTGCCGACTGGCTGATGACTTACAAATACGTCATCAAGAATGTAGCCAGGAAATACGGTAAAACTGTCACCTTCATGCCTAAGCCTGTTTTCCAAGACAATGGTTCTGGGATGCACACCCACCAGTCTATTTGGAAAGACGGTCAACCCCTGTTCGCAGGTGACAAATACGCTGGTTTGAGTGAAACAGCGTTACATTACATTGGTGGCATTCTCAAACACGCGCCAGCACTGTTGGCTATTACAAACCCCACCACTAACTCCTACAAGCGCCTAGTACCCGGTTATGAAGCACCAGTTAACTTGGCTTACTCCCAAGGTAATCGTTCTGCTTCTATTCGCATTCCTCTGTCTGGTACTAACCCCAAAGCCAAGCGCTTAGAGTTCCGTTGTCCTGATGCGACTTCTAACCCCTACTTGGCATTTGCTGCCATGCTGTGTGCCGGTTTAGATGGAATCAAGAACAAAATTGATCCTGGTGAACCTCTGGATAAGAACATTTATGAACTTTCCCCAGAAGAACTGGCAAAAGTTCCCTCCACTCCTGGTTCTTTAGAATTAGCATTGGAAGCACTAGAGAAAGATCATGCTTTCTTGACCGAACCTGGTGTATTCACCGAAGACTTCATTGAAACCTGGATTTCTTACAAGCTGGACAATGAAGTTAACCCAATGCGTCTACGTCCTCATCCTTACGAATTTGCTCTTTACTATGATTGCTAATTTGAAAGGGTTAGTAGTTAGTAGTTAGTAGTTAGTGGGTATCGGTTGCTCATCTGCTGTTAACTACCTATCTAATGATTTTCTATTTAACCAAACTTAGCTATTTGAGAGCATTAATTTAGCCACCTTTATTTGGTGGCTTTTTTTATTTTTAATAGCTATTTGTTGGTTTTTGTTCATTAGTCTTTACCAACCCTTCGTTTTTGTCAGTCGTACCCCACACTAAGCCGGGGGGAGTTTGGGCGTCTACATGAGGGAAACGCCCTATAAGTGCGCGCTGACTCACCACTAACTACTAACCACCAACTACCAACAATTATTTAACTCATCGCAGCATTACTGCGGTCATAAGTCATACGAGCATTGGGGTCTATTTTTCCTTGAGTCGGGTTCCAATAGTGAGACACTTCTCCAGGAAGACCCAATTCTTCCCCTGTACGTTCTAGCATCGATTGTTGCCGATTTTTGATCAGCTGATAATGACGCACCATTAAAGCACGAGCTTTGTCTTGGGTAGACATACCAGAGTCCTCCCTGTAGTTTTATTTGATTGATTTGTTTGTCTCCATTAATAAGATAACAGAAAAATTCTGTATATTAAGTTACAGAATGATACACTTTTACAAAACTTAATATTTGAGCGACTGCTAAGGGCAAGAGGAAAAATTTTATTACTGTTGCTTCATTTTCGTTGCCCGTGAATCTTTGCCCACGGTTAATGAGAAAAATTCTGGTGAATAGATCATTCCCAAGATTAATGAATTCATAGTTACAATTATTTAAGTTACATAAATAAAAATAAATAAAAGCCTAGCCATTCACATGTCCGACACATTAACGAAGCTGACTTATCAAACTTTTCAGCAAGGCAAAAACTACTTTGGTTTGGCTCATAAAACATTGAGCACACGGTTGTTGAATTTCATTTCTCCTGTGGAGCAACAAACCAAACCCATTCCAACTGAAGTTTTACCTAAACTTCAACAAAGACTGGATAATTTACTGGAAATTGATTGGCAAGATGCAGAGCGGGGTGTCTATCCTACGAGCTTGCTATTTGATAATCCTTGGCAAGACTTTTTCCAATACTATCCAGTAGTATGCCTAGATTTATTCCAAATGTGGGAGCGGGCTAAGCAGAAGAGGTATCAAGACTTTCCCCCAAATGTGGAAACTTCTGCTTATCCCAGTTACTATGTACAGAATTTCCATCACCAGACTGATGGCTACTTGAGTGACTTGTCAGCCAATCTCTACGATTTGCAGGTAGAAATTCTGTTCGGCGGTACAGCCGATCCAATGCGACGGCGAATTCTTGCACCCCTCAAAGAAGGACTAAAATTTTTTGCTGATACATCAACCCAGCAAGTACGTATTTTAGATGTAGCTTGTGGAACGGGTCGAACTTTGAAGATGATTCGTGCAGCTTTACCGCAAGCATCCCTGTTTGGTACGGATTTGTCACCAGCTTATTTGCGAAAGGCAAATGAATTGTTAAGCCAAATCCCAGGAGAGTTACCACAGCTATTGCAAGCAAATGCTGAAGAATTACCCTATCTGGATAATTATTTTCATGCAGTGACTTCTGTGTTTCTTTTTCACGAGTTACCCGCAGGAGTACGCCAGCGAGTCATTGAACAATGCTATCGGGTAACAAAACCAGGAGGAGTATTCATAATTTGTGACTCTATTCAAATGAGCGATTCCCCAGAAATGGAACCTCTGATGGAGAACTTCCACGAGATTTACCATGAACCCTACTATAAACATTACATGACTGATGATTTAGTAGAGCGTTTAGAAAAAGCGGGTTTTGAGAATGTTAAAGTGCAAGTTCATTTCATGAGTAAATATTTGATTGCTCACAAGCCAGTTTAATCTAGCCCCTTTGGGGCGGGTGAAAAGGTGTGGGGGTGTAAGGGGGAGAAATAGTTGTTTTCTTTTCCCTACACCCTTATTTCTTTAATTCGGTAATAGCAATGTTGTTTGTAACCTCAACAAAATTCTAGTTTCCCGATGCAAGATACCAGTAGCTCAACACATATAAAAGCCTGAGTAGGATATCAGGGAGTTGCTTTTTTACTTGTTTCCCTAATGATCTACATGTATCTGAAACAGATGTGCTGGCGCGGAACTGGTAGACGAAGTGACACCCTTTTCCTGATTATTTGAGGTTTGCGATCGGGATATGTTTACTTGCTTTGAGGAGTAATGCTGTTTGCAGTATGGATTTGGTTGATTTTGCCTTCTGTTCGCAAGGGTGGAAGCCCTTTATTTACACGGAGATAACAGAATGGATACAGAGCAATTACCTGATTTTTTTGTGTCTCAATTGTTATATACTTGCTATAGAAGGTGTGTAACAGATGTTTAAGTAAAACATCTTGTTTGGGTGTAATCTGAATTCCTTGCTACCAACAAAACTACCAGCCTAAAAAATTATTCTTAGTTTGTGGTTGTTAGGCAACAACATGCTTATTACCAGAATGTTCCATTAAATCTCTACGTGAACCGCCCTTCACGGGACGGTTTTTGGGAGGATTGGCTTTTGAAGACAGTAAGAGATAAGACACTCTTTCTCTGTCTCGATCGCGTCCACTACCCCGATAAGGTGATTTTGGCTGTTTAGATTTTGCCGAGATTAACAGGTCGGAACTAAAGTGAGATTGCAACATATTGGATAGGGAATTGGTAACTGTTTGGCTGTTCGCAGCTAAGCTACTCAGTAACAGACCTGTAACCAAAAGTGAAATGGCAGCACGCATAACAAGTGTCTATTTTAAAACTCTTCATTTCACTGATACTGAGTTTCTTTTACTGCTTCCGGACAATTTAGTAAAAAAAGTATTGTTTTTAACAGAAAAAATATTTTCTTCAGCAATGAGTATTTTCTACTAGTAACCAATGACCAGCGTGATTGAGACGACCCCAAATGTTGATTTTTTGTCCATGGGACAAACTTTGTAGCTGCTCGTTGATGTGCGATCGCAAGGTCACAAGCTGCCAAATTTGGTCTTTGTATGAAGCTGGGATCATGATCGTGAATCTGTAATCTTGCTGATCTAAACGGTGAAAAATACCTTTAAACCAGTTAAAATGTTGTTCCTGTCCAGTTTTTATACTGTCGTAAAAATACTGATAATCAAAATCAACAGGACAATATCCACTACATGGATAGGCCTCTGGATGGTCTAAGTAATAGCGTTGCCAGTGTAACCAATTTGTATTGGTGGGTGAAAGGTTGAATAACGGAATCACAGCCGCAGGTGCTATTTTATCTAGTAGTAAAGCTGTTTGTAGGACTCTAACAGGTAAATCTCTGGGCTGGCAATTCAACTCTACGCAAATCGCAGCAGCCATACCCGCTGCTTGACCAATACCCATAACAACAGGTTGCAATCTAGTTGCGCCATTGGCGATATGAGACACAGAAATATTCTTTTCACACACCAATAAACCATCTGTCTCTACCGGAATTAGACAACGATAAGGAATAGTGAAGGGAGTTCCCGTCCAGCGCCCTCCCCAACGGATGGATTTTGGTTGTAAGTCGAACTTGACACCAGGATAATGATGATCGTTGGCGTAGTTGCCAATTGCGATCGCATCTATATTTAATGCTGCTACACTACCCCCTGCTACTGGCAAAATATCCTGTTCTCTAATAGTAGTTAGCCCTACTAGACGACGACTCTCTCGGTAGTAGGGATGTAGTGCACAAGCACCTGTTTGATTTTGGATTTGGGGAAAGATACCATTTGCTAAGCCGTAGCGACGACCAAACTGATCTTGAATAAAATAGGCAAAATTCTGACTATGCCAAAGGGATTCTCTTTGAAAATTTCGCCTTGCTGATTCTGATTCAATTAATCGCCCCACACCTTCACCATAATCATTACCGTGAATCGGCCAATTGATCATGAACCTGTTTCCTGGTAAGCGTCCGTAGTTCAAAAAATTCTCAGCACCATAGTCATCCCAAGCATCAGCAAACAGTGATGGATCATAGTTTGGCGCAGGCGGAATTTCTGGGGCAACAGTTTCACCGTAATCTTGCATCACCACTACCCAGGTTGGGGCTTGCACAGGATATTTTTCTGTGAGATAATTAAAATCCGCTGGGGCGCTAATTTCTCCAAACTCCGACTGCAATTCCCAACCCCAGCGATAAGATGTATCTGCTAAAGCCAGTAAATCTCCTAATTCTGTGGCGTCGAGAGTCACCTGGGCTTTAATAGTAAAATCTGCAAACCTAACGCCAGTTATACAATCTCCTTCCTGGAAAACCTCCAAAGGCACGTATCCAGAAATCCAAAGCAGATTTGGTAATTCCCGCACCCAATCTGCAAAAATCTCCGCCCCTACACGTGGATCATAACTAAAAAAGCTGACCCAGCTATTATCTAATCCTCCTGCTTGTCGCTGCTGCAATTCTTGTAAAAATGCACCCCATAACCCTGTTTGAAAGGCTTCTAATTCATTACCGTCCGGTGCAGACACACCCGCAGATGTCAGCATTCCTCCCAGCCAAGAAAATTCGCTGACCAGGATAGTTTTTGCTCCCCGTCGCGCTGCTTGAATAGCAGCAGCAGTTCCGCCTGTTCCGCCACCGACTACTAAGACATCAGCTGTATATGTCTGATTCACCATCTGTTAACCTCGCTGGTTTTTCGACAATTTGATATGATGCAAAAAAGTAAAATTAAACACCAGTAAAATGGTCGATAAAAAACAACCACGAGAGCATATTATTGCTGATTTAAGTATTTTTTAAACGCAGAGGAGCGCGGAGTAGGCGCAGAGTAATGGTCTAGTCAAGGGAAATCTCTCTTCGGATGGGCGTTGCTGAATTTAGTCATGAATTGTGTTTGTCTACATTTTGTAGAGACGTAGCATTGCTACGTCTGGTCACACCGGTAAATTGTAAATTCATATTTTGATTCAGCAACGCTTTCGGATGAGATTAAAGCATTTCAAATCTTTGACCAAAACCTGGAAATAGAACTAGCACAAGCTAGTGTACAAAAATTTCAAAATTCATAGCCCAAATCACGCCCCTAGTGTTAAATCTAATATCGTTGAGCGGTGAAATATCAACGTGAAAGCACAGGTATTTAGAGGCGTCAATCAACTTTCCTACGAAGAGATCCCTGTACCCGAACTGCAACCGGATGAGGTGTTGGTACAGGTGCGGGTAGTAGGTTTGTGTCAGTCGGATATCAAAAAAATTCGTTATCCCCTGTATGAACCACCACGCATTTTCGGACATGAAACTGCGGGAACCATTGCAGCAGTAGGTGCAGAGGTGAAAAATTGGCAAGTCGGACAACGGGTGGCGGTGATGCACCACATCCCTTGTATGCGTTGTGATTATTGTCTGAATGACAATTTTTCAATGTGTGACACCTATAAAAATATCTGCACGACAGCCGGATTTACACCCAGTGGTGGCGGCTTTGCTGAGTATGTCAAGGTTCCTGGTCACATTGTCCGCAATGGTGGGTTGATTCCCATCCCCGATAATATCAGTTTTGAAGAAGCAAGCTTTGTTGAACCAACTAACTGCTGTCTCAAAGCAGTGAAAAAAGCCCAAATTGCTCCCGGACAAACAGTTTTGATTACTGGTGCGGGGCCGATTGGGTTAATGTTTGTGATGTTGGTAAAATATTTTGGGGCAAAAGCGATCGCTACTGATCTCATTCCCTCCCGCATCGAAAAAGCTTTGGTTGTGGGTGCAGAAGCAGCTTTTGACGCCCGCGATGCTGATTTACCAGCTAAAATTCAAGCACTCACTAATGGTTTAGGCGTGGATGTCACCTTACTCGCTGTTCCCAGTGAAAAAGCTTTCTTCCAAGCCCTTGACTGTACCCGCAAAGGCGGTAAGATTCTCTTTTTCGCCGAATTTCCCGATGAAGTAGAAATTCCTCTGAATCCCAATATTCTCTACCGCCGAGAAATAGATTTGATGGGTAGCTACAGTTCATCCTACCGCCTGCAAAACCTCTCGGCTGATATTGTCTTTAATCGCCGCATTGATGTACAAGCATTAATTAGCGATCGCTATCCATTACAAAATTTATCTCAAGCCGTAGAGCAAGCGATCGCACCAACACCGGAAACATACAAGATTTTGATTTATCCCTAATATTTGGGGATCGGGAACAGGTCGGACAGGTCAGACAAGCAAGAATTTCTTCCGTGTCTCCCTCCTCTCCACTACCCCCCTCCCCACTACCCCCCTCCCCACCTCCCCATGATCTTCATAGTCATCCTCCTCGCTTTCTATCTCGCCTTTAACCTTGGTGCTAATGACGTTGCTAATGCAATGGGAACTTCTGTCGGTTCCAAGGCTGTAACTCTGAAACAGGCATTGATTATTGCTGGTGTCTTAGAATTTACAGGTGCGATATTGTTTGGACATGAAGTCTCAGAAACTCTTGCAACAAAAATTGCTAATCCCAACTTATTTGCTGGTACACCGCAGATGTTAATGAACGGGATGATCACGGTGCTGATTAGTTGCGGTTTGTGGTTACAAATTGCCACTTCACGAGGTTTACCTGTATCTTCTTCTCATGCAGTTGTCGGTGCGATCGCAGGCTTTAGCTGGGTAGCTTTAGGAGTAGATGCGATCGATTGGTCATCGATTGGTAAAATCACTCTCGGTTGGATTGTGACACCAGTAATCAGTGGTGCGATCGCTGGTTTGTTTTACGGTCAGATCAAGCGCTGGATTTTAACACAACCGCATCAATTATTACAAATGAATGAGTGGATTCCCTGGTTAAGTGCAATGTTACTAGGGATTTTTGGTGTGATAGTTTTACCATCAGTTACTCAACCACTGGCAAATTTTTTGATTGAGGAAGTTGGTGTCAAAATACCCACTCATGATATTTCGTTATGTGTGGGAGGAATTGCCGCAGTTGGGTTGAGTTTGTATAGCTGGCGGGAATTGGAGAGGAGGAGTGAGGGACACGGGGGACAGGGGGAAATGGTTAACAACCAACTACCAACAGTTGAACGTCTATTCGCCAAATTCCAGTTACTGAGTGCTTGTTTTGTGGCTTTTGCTCATGGTTCTAATGATGTCGGTAATGCGATCGCTCCTTTGGCGGCGATCGTCTATATTCATAACACTGGTACAGTACCCATAGGCGGGATCGCTATTCCCATCTGGATTTTAGTGCTTGGTGGTGCTGGTATTGTTGCTGGTTTAGCAATTTGGGGTAAAAAAGTTATTGCCACTATTGGCGAAAGTATTATTTCTTTACAACCGAGTAGTGGATTTTGTGCTGAACTTGCCACTGCTAGCACAATTTTGCTTGCTTCTCGTTTGGGGCTACCTGTTTCTACTTCTCACGCACTCGTGGGTGGTGTAGTTGGTGTAGGACTGGTACAGAACCCTAAATCTGTTCAATTTAAGACTCTCCAAGGAATCGCCACCGCTTGGCTAGTCACAGTCCCCGTCAGTGCAGGACTTAGCGCTGTAATCTTTAGCATTGCCCGGATTCTATAGCAGCGAACAGGCAATAGGAAAGAACTAGGGTGGGTAGTGGTTGCTGAGGGGAGCCTTACTCAAGTGATAAAACTGATATCTGATAGCTGATAACTGTTAAAATGCTTTACGGGCGATCGCAAAACTTTTAATTTCCACAAAATACTTCAAAATTAATCTTGATATTTGTAGGCAAACTGTCATTAAATTTACATTCTTACATGGTAAATGTATTTCTAGGAAACTCTAATTACCAAAAGAATTTATTTAATTTTTATTTCGACCACATAAATCTCTGTAAGATTTTTATTCAGAAACAAATAATACCAGATAATGATTGATTGAAACTGAAAATTTATCAAAAATTATACAAAGCCTGAAGCTATATCAAAATTCGGCAATTAAGACTGGAACCTTAGGTCAGAGGTAACAAACTAATGGGGCGATATGAGAAGCGATCAGAAAACTCACGAGCAGGGGATCAATTCACAGAAGCAGATACCGCTCTACGAGCTGTCACCGAGGAATTGCAAATTATCCAGCGGACTTTGCTCAAGTCTTTACAAGAAGATATCAAGCGTTTACAAACGGAAAGACTCCGCTTAGCTGACGATATCAAACGTTTGCAAGAAGAAAAAGAAGAACTACTACAAGGTAGGCAATTAAGCGAATTACAAGTGCTGTTGCGTCAGCTAGCCAATATATTAGCGAGTCACATATCCTCCCAACTGCAATCTTCTTTAGAAACTTTAGCCAAACAAGCTACAGAGAAAGGCAATGAAAACAATGACAAAAGCAACGCCATTGTCAATCATCTGCTAGGCTCTTTAGATGATACCCTCACTATTGCTTTTAACACTCTCCAGCAGGAAGTAAAGAACTATCAAAATAATCTTTCTCAACAGTTGTCCCAGATGTCAGTGCAACAACAGCAAGGGGAAGAAATTTTAGCAGAGTTAGTAAGTCGCCTGCGTGGAGAACTCATACGTGCAGAACTAGAAAAAACTACACAACGATTCTCGCAGCAATCTCCTCCAACAGTCATCCAAACAACACCATACCCTCCGACCGAGGAACCAACCCAGCAACAAGAAACAGGTTTTTGGCAAACACCACCCCATCCAA
>NZ_AJLL01000083.1 GCF_000317225.1 Fischerella thermalis PCC 7521 | reverse complement strand
ATGTGGCGACGGAGTTAGAAACAGACAGGATTCGAGAGTATCCAGAAACGGAAATTGATCTCTCAGAAGAATCAGAAGCTTTTGCATCTAGTAGAGATCACCTTGTCGCAACCAATTCTTCCCGAGACAGTGACACAACATTTTCTATGAATGGTGTATCACCAACAGAACAAGTAACCGCATCCACACCACCTCAAAGGAGAAGAAATTCGTCAATTGCGCCAATGGGTTTACTGTTGATTTTGGTGTCAACAGTGGTGATATCGCTCTACAACGTCGCTATCAAAGTTCTTTTCAACCCAACTTCGCTAATTTTTGGAGTATTTGAGGTAGAAGGTTTACTTGCGCCTACTCTTGGTAATTCTCTGTTGATTTTAATGCTCAGGATGCTGGTAGTTGTACCATTAATGTTGGTTTTAGCTCCTATACTGCATCCACAAGTATGGCAGGACTTGCAAAGTCTGCTGGGATCACGGCGAACAAAATCTACTACTGCTAATGCAAAAGCTAAGCAAGTATTGCTGCTGTCGGTTGTCAGTGGATGCTTTTTGTTTTTGTCTCAGGTCTTAATTTATATTGCTATTAGTCAAATTGCGACGGGAGTAGCGATCTCCTTAATGTTTGTTTATCCAGCCATTAGCGGACTCTTGGCATGGTCTTTATTGAGAGAGCAACCTACTTCTTTGCGTTTGAGTGCGATCGCCTCTATTTTTTTGGGGCAGATGCTGATTTTAGCAGGAGATACAAGTATTGGTACAGGTAACGCTTTTTTAGGTAGTATCACAGCTGTTGTTTCTGGAATAGCTTTTGCTTTCTACGTGATATTGACAAACATCTGTGCAACCAAACTGCATCCTGTCCCTTTTACTCTAATTAATTTTGCCACTATGCTCGTGTTGTCTTTCGTTGGTTTGATCATACCTTTACCCATTACCTGGAGCCTTCAAGTCAATCCTAATAAATTACTGGAATTGATTTTAAGTGCCTTCATTTTGGGCGTAATGACATTATTTAGTCATGTTTTTAATAATGTCGGTATTCGCAAACTCGGAGCTACGCGATCAGCAATTTTAGGTGCTACTGTTCCTGTAATAACTGTGATTTTAGCTGGGTTGATTATTCAAGAAACACTACTACCTGCACAGGTATTAGGAGTTTTATTTGTGACGGGTGGTGCAGCCGCCGTGAGCTATGAAAAAATGCGGAATCATGCTAAAAAGGCGTAGGAGTATGAGGATTTTAGGGCGTAGGAAAATATTTATCATACTTGGCTGTGAATCAAAAGTTTAAATAAAACTAAAACTTCTATTAACAACTTTTAAGCAAAAGTCCAAACTTGGAATTTAGCAGGCGATTTATGACTTTTTTAAGAAGCTTCTAAATAAAACTTTGAGCATAAATAGCAAATTTGTAAATGTTTTTACATATGCACTGGCTAAAAATTGCTAAAATCAGCAAAAATCTTGTTGAAAATAAAAAGATTTTTTGTTTTTTTGAATTATTATCTTAATTTTGAGGTCTATGACTTTCCCTCAATCAGAAGCGCCTTATTATCAGGACAGCATCATCCTTTGGCCATTACAAAGCAGTTCACCATACGCAGCATTTTTAGTGAGACTGCTCAACATGCCACCTTCATCTTCTTAGGCTAGCTCTCCTGTCACAGAACATATACAGCATAGGATCGCAGCTAATGACCTAAGCAGTAGTACTTGTTCTGTACGAAGTTAAGCTTAATGTCGACCTTCTTGGTGAAAGTGGACGCCACAGACAGGATTAATTAGTGAAAAGGGACAGGGACTGTATATGGTAGAGGCAGGTGAACCCCTATTAATACCGTTTCCCTATAAGTCTGATACATTTGGCGACCAGACGAAGGGGACAAGGGAGACAAGGAGGACTAGGGGGAAGATTTATATCAAAAATTTTGTGAAATGGTATGAGACTCTGCCATTGACCATTGTCCAGCCAGGCAATAAACTAGGAAATTCTTCCTTCCTATTTCCTATTAAGAGTTGCCTATTGCAAGAGTGCCTATTCTCCCTTACTTTCCTGTTTGCTGACAAAACCTACCAACTAAGCTGATTCTGCCAATTTGCCAGAAAATACGGACTAAATGACAATTATGACTACCAAGAACACCCACACTTAACGCATAATAGATCATCTAAGTAAAGACATCGCCTTCAGTCGCGTGTATACTACATACTTTCCATTGACTTATTACTGTAAACTTGCTATTGAACTGCCTGTTATATGAGTAACGACGTAGATCTGATCAAACGTCTTGGCCCCAGTGCGATGGATCAGATCATGCTTTATCTGGCTTTTAGTGCCATGCGGACAAGTGGGCACAGACATGGGGCCTTTTTAGATGCAGCCGCAACAGCAGCTAAGTGTGCAATCTACATGACCTATCTAGAGCAGGGACAAAACCTGCGGATGACAGGGCATTTGCATCACTTAGAACCAAAACGAGTCAAAGCCATTGTCGAGGAAGTTAGACAAGCCTTGACTGAGGGCAAACTGTTGAAAATGCTCGGTTCTCAAGAACCACGCTATTTGATTCAGTTTCCCTATGTCTGGATGGAAAAATATCCTTGGCGACCTGGACGTTCGCGCATTCCCGGTACAAGTCTAACTAGCGAGGAAAAAAGACAAATTGAGCAGAAATTACCTTCTAATCTGCCAGATGCTCATTTGATCACCTCGTTTGAATTTTTAGAGTTGATAGAATTTCTGCACAAGCGATCGCAAGAAGATTTACCCAAAGAACACCAGATGCCTTTGAGTGAGGCTCTAGCGGAGCATATTAAGCGCCGTTTGCTTTACTCTGGTACGGTGACACGCATTGATTCTCCTTGGGGAATGCCCTTCTACGCTCTCACCCGTCCCTTTTATGCGCCAGCAGACGACCAAGAGCGTACTTACATCATGGTGGAAGATACCGCCCGCTTCTTCCGAATGATGCGAGATTGGGCAGAAAAAAGACCAAACACCATGCGCGTCTTAGAAGAGTTGGACATTCTACCTGAAAAGATGCAACAGGCCAAAGACGAATTGGATGAAATTATCCGTGCTTGGGCAGATAAGTATCATCAAGATGACGGAGTCCCTGTGGTATTACAGATGGTATTTGGTAAAAAAGAAGACTAGTATCCCAAAGACAGATATGGTCTTTAAATTTTCCTGGGTTAAATTCCCAGCTAGTACCATCAACGACAGTCCCACGCTATACAACAAGTACTGAATAGTACAGTGTTGTTAGTGTGGGACACATGCAAAACTGAATAAAAATATATTGTTGTAGATTGACACTCCTATGCATGATTTAACTGCGTTGGAAATTTAGGATTGTTTGCTTTTCATCAGGATAGACCTGATGGGACAAACAAGCCCTGAAAAGTCAGGATAAACTGTCTGTTAATATAAAAATATAAATTGAGCATTTCTTCGTGTGTAGCGCCTTCAATCAGGCTTTCAACCACAGTATGATCCCTGCCAATAATAGATTGCTGCAAAGGCACAGAATTTGTTAATCACCACTGATTCTTGCTTTGCTCGCCAAATTAAACCGATTGCACGCTGTAATGGTAAGTCTAAGTCAATATTACCTGACTCGCCCGTCGCCCACCCCGCTCAAATAACGTCACTCCTAGTTCTTACTCCAGTTTCTGGATACCTGCCGAAAGTGAAGGTTGGGAGACAAACAAGCGTTCAGCAGTTTTGGTGGAACCACCTGTTTCTGCGATCGCCAATCATATCCGCCGATTTTTGGCAGATCACACCAAACAAATCACCCAACTCTAGTGTACGTGAGCGATCGCCCTGCAATGTCTAGTTGGGGTGCGCTGAAGCGGCTCCCCCACAACAAACAACCTCGGTGTTAAGTACCGAGGTAAAACAGAAGTACGAATGACAATTGAGAGATATAGCGAGAAACAAAAAATCTGGCTTTGCATATTTGCGGGATGATTTTACTTTTT
>NZ_AJLL01000082.1 GCF_000317225.1 Fischerella thermalis PCC 7521 | reverse complement strand
AATATATCAAAATGCGGTTGAAGTTGGTGAAATCATGACTTCTAAGAAACACATTCAGTAGGTGTTTCTTAGAAGATCATCTAATCTAAAAAACCCCGCTTACCCAAACGAGCGATCGCAGCTGCTACTGGCAATCTTGGCATATCTCAAATCTCAGCAGTATAACTTGTATCTAGATGTCCTATTTGTTGCACAGTCTCTAAGACTTTTTGGTCAAATTCCAAATTAGAGAATTCATTTTGCAGTACAGCCACAATTTTATCAATGACATCTTTGGCATTACTGACAGCTACACATTGACCACCTGTAATTTGCGCGATTGCATTGAACGCCCTTTGTGCCAGCATATCACCACTCATACACAACCCATGAATAATAACTCGATGGTTTTCTGCCGTTGCGGTTACAGACTGGACATTTAACCCACTAGGGCAAGCATCAGGCCAAGCATCACCACTATGATACTTGGGTGCCTCTAACGTCATTTCTCGTAGCCATGTGCCAAAACCGTGGGGTGGTGCATCACCTACCAGTAAAATAAAACGACAACTGTGCTGACGCCATTTCATTTTTGTACAGGCATCGTAGACACCACTGTACACTGCTTCTGGGCCATCACCACCACCATCAGCCCTAAGTTGATTGATAACTTGCTGCATTTGCTGCAATTTCCCGGTCAGCGGGTAAACACGGGTAACAAAAGAGTGATCTTGTGGGGGATGGTCGCGGTACTCTACCAAACCAATTTGCAAATCAATATTACTATCAGCCGACAGTAGCTTGATGGTGTTTAACAATTGTTGTTGTGCTGAGTGAATGAAACTACTCATACTAGCAGTTGTATCTATAACAAAGCACAAATCAACGTGGTTAAGAGGTTTCATAGAAATTTAATATTAATAAATTTGCTTGAATCTTACTAATTTGTGATAAACTAGTCTAAGAAGTTTAAATTCGGTTGTGCGGTTTGTTTTTATTTGTACTTATATTACAGACTTCTCCGGATCTAAAACTCTACGCCATTTGATTCTGGAGATGTTTTATGTCGATTTACGTTGGTAATCTGTCCTATGAGGTTGAGCAAGACGACCTCAAGCAGGTTTTTTCCGAGTATGGAACAGTGAAAAGCGTTCAATTACCTGTAGACCGGGAAACTGGTCGTGTACGAGGATTCGCTTTTGTAGAAATGGGATCAGACGCAGAAGAAGCTGCGGCAATTGAAGCCCTTGATACTGCTGAGTGGATGGGTCGTAGCCTGAAAGTTAATAAAGCAAGACCTAAATCAGAGGGAGGTTCCTTTGGTGGTGGTAGACGTGGTGGCAACAATGGTGGAGGATACTCCAGACGCTACTAAGGTTTGAAACCCAAGTTTAACTTTTAAGTCTCTTGGGCAGGCAGGGAGTCTGCCCTTTTTTGTTCTCAGTTGACTGGATTGGCAAAGCGAAAGTGCATTTTAGTTGCACATTTTCGGTTTTGAGGGAAATAGGAAAGCATGGTTAATTTTTTCCCCACAACCCAAAAAATGCAAATTCAATGTTTATGACCTTATCACTATCCAGTATTAATATCTTAAGGAGATAGAATGACCCAAATAGTAGTGGGCGAAAACGAAGCACTTGAGTCGGCTTTACGCCGATTTAAACGCCAGGTTTCCAAAGCGGGAATTATGCCTGACTTAAAGAAACATCGTCACTTTGAAACTCCTCTTGAGAAAAACAAGCGAAAAGCTAAAGCGGTTGCTAATTCTAGACGGTATAAGAAACGTTTCCGCTCTTCTTAATTTTTGTACATTTAGTATAAATATACCTAACTAACATCTAGCGGCACAGCCGCTAGACGTAATTTACTTGTCATCCCGCACAGGTAGCGGTGTTTCTAAAATCTCCATCAGCAATTCTAACCGGGATGGACGAGACAGCAATGGCACTAAGTTCGGCAGAGAGTAGTAGTCACCCGCAAAAGTGAAGGTATCCACAGGTATTTGCTTCTCCTTCAAGTTGCGTTCGATGTAATCACACCATCCACCAACTCTGACGATAATCACATTGGGCATAATTCCTAAATCGCGCTGATAAGCTTGATAAGCAGCGACAAAGTAGGGTTGGGCGTTTTCGCCTTCGTCAGTGACAATGATGATTTGTTCTACCACTTGCTTTTTCAAGCGCATGGTTTCTAGACCTGCACCCACACTAGTTCCACCATTAGGGAAAATATGCTGAAAAGCCTTTTCCCAGTCTGATAGTTGTGTACCAGTAGCTTTGACTGGGTAAGCAATAGTGTCAAAAGCATAGACAAATAAATCTGCTTCGGTAATACCAGAAATCAAGGCAGCTATTTGCTTACCAACTTCTAGTGCTACATCCATACTTCCAGACTTATCAACTAACAAAGCAGTCGACTTGGCAATTTTACCGCGCTTCTTAACTTGTTCGTTGGCGATCTTTTCCAATCTGACCGCAGTTTCTGTATCCAGTTGCGTGACATCAGCTGCAACCGTGGCTTTGAACGCAGATATCCTATCACTCTTAGCCGCTTGTTCTAACTTCCCATCAATCAACGCCTTGACTTCTGGATGATCCATCGCACCGCGCTGCTTCAGAGATTTGAGGTTGTTAATTACCTCCTGGGGTGACATAGAGTTGATCAAAGCCACCAACACCGTTGGAGTCAGTTGCTTTACTGCACCAATAGCAATAGTGTAAGGGATGTTATGCTCAACAATCAAAGCAGCTTGTGCAGCTGGTGTTTCTGCCTTTGCTACCTGCTTCAGCATATAAGCCAAGCTATCTTCTGGGGGTGCATCTTTAAATAACACCGCATCTGCACGCATACTTGGTTTAATATGCAAAGTTGCATACAAATGCTTCATCGCCTTGCGTCCCCGTAAAGCAGCACGGTCAAAAAATTGGGGGTTTATTTCTCGCGCCCGCAAATAGCGCTGTACAGCCGTACGTGCAGAACGGGGAACTTTACCGCGTTGCTGCTTCATAAAATCCACAATCCGCGCTACTTGATAAGGCGGGAACTCTTGTAACAACACAAAACCAGCATCACGGTGTGCAGTGACATTGCTTGTCAGCAGATGTCCCAAAAATACTTCCTTGTGGTCGCGGACATCACCATTATACTGATACCATACAGCCAGGTGTCCGTAGAAAATCGGGTCAAGCTCTATCATTAACTTGTGAAATTCTGCTACCTTCTCCAACTCACGGTGAGGCGTAGTCAGCAAGCTGTTGAGAAGTTCTAAACGCAAATCGCGTTCTGCCGTATTCATAAATACTACCTCCATTAAAAATTTTGGATTTTAGATTTTGTTGCTTTTAGCGAAGCGTAGACACTCGTCAGGCGGCTTCCCGGAGGTTAGATCACGAAAACATAAATACACACTCATAATCTATCTGCGTCAATCTGTGTATATCTGTGTGCATCGGTGTTCGATTTCTAACACATATCTTCGCCAACGTAAACTTTAATTGCAAACAAAATCTAAAACTGTGGAGTGTAGTTGTCACACGCTACGAGGCGAATAAAATCACCGCGCAAGTTGAGAAAGCTGTTGGTTTATACACAGGAATCGAACCTGTTACCCATCGGTTAATAGCCGACTGCTCTACCAATTGAGCTAGTATGTAAGCTTTTTCTGTTAGGGCGCGGTGACAACTACTGTTGTAACTGCAAGAAGAATAGATGTCAAATGCTACATTTATACTTAGTAAAAAATTGCCGCACAAGTTGAGGAAGCATAAGCCTGAAGACGGCTTCAGACGTAAGACTCTGTTTTTTAAGTTGTTTATATTTAGGAGTGTGTAAGCTTCCTCGATGAGGGTACGGCAAAAATTATTAACTCACATCAAGATGTCTCAAATTCAGCTCAACCCAGTGATTACGAGCCTCCCAGGACATTAACAAATCCCGGCTGTAGTGTTGTAGTGGTAGATGCTTATTAACGTAACTATCAATGAGTCCATTAGTCAGCTGCAACAGGGAAGCTTGCTTTTGATTCACCGATAAATAATGACGCACCATGTGAATCCAGAATCGGGTATTTGGATACCTATAGCTGCGTTATAACTTTGGATAGCTTGGCGAAGGTGATCGCTTGCTTGTTTTTCCCCGTAATGTATGAGGTAATATAATGCCACAGTTAAATGTGCAGTATGATTCCACTTACAGCGTGGCAAGGTGCAATTTTTGAATGCAGTTATGAGATTTTCGATTTGTGTGACTGTTTGATATTTGCTATTTTCATCACTCATTAATCAATAATTTATAGGTCACTTCGCGCAAGTTGAAAAAGCCGTTTGTTCATACACAGGATTTGAACCTGTATAATCTTGAGCCGAAATCAAGCGCCTTTTCCATTTGGCTAGTATGTAAGCTTTTCCTGTGAGGGCGCGAAGTGGAATATTTCAGAATTGGGAATAATCGTATCCCCCATAAGTTGGTAAAGCTATGAACATTTTGCCTATACCAATTCGGCTACATCCCCATTGAACGGGGATGACAGGAATCGAACCTGTAAACTTCTTGCGAAGTTGAATGTGTGTAAGCTTCACCTGTGAGGATGCGGGACAAAAACTTATCCTTTATCCGTAAACTGCTTCTGGTCTTACTATTAAATCTCCACTTGGTCTACGGTCAATTACGTAAGATTCAAAGCGGTTTAATTGCACATCAAAATGTTGTGCTAGTCGCTGTTTAATAATATTGTCATTCATGTTAGCTGTTAAGCCTAGTTGCGACTCGCTAACATCATAAGAACGACCTTCAAAGCGAATATGAACCATACTACAACCTCCTTTACATAGATTTTTGGGAGGTAAGACTTTTTGTGTTTGTTTAACTTGTTTGTTGTTCTTATACTACTAACGTACTACAAAAAATGTCAAGGGGTAAAAGAAAGTTTTTTCAATTTTCACAATTTGATGTTTTGCACTTAACCCAAAAAGTAGGTAGAGACGCGAAAAATATTACGTCTGTACAATCGGTTTTTAAATGTTATACTAGTCTGCTTATTGATCTGAGCGATCGCTACAGATGTCAGCTTCCAAAGTATTTATACTTAGCGAATTAGGATTTTTTATATAATAAAAAGTAGCACACGCATCTTGACAATTATTGATTTGTAAATAACACACATGTAAAAATCATCAAAAGCTGCTTGATATATGGTATTTGAACCAGCTTCGCTTTTAAATTTAAGAACTTATATTTAAATATTATTAAATATATTAAGTACTTATAATTTATTTGTTAAACATTTTCTTTATTTTGTTTATAATCAGAAGGTGTAGCTACATTCTTTCAGCTTGATATACTTTTTCCTCTACATAGTGTTGTTGTTAGAGCAAAAAGTACCGACCTTGATAAAGTTGATAAACGAGCCAGTCTTGAATGAGCGTTAACCTACCGCTCTTGGAATGCCTCGTCTGTTCGTTCAGGAGGAACGACGAATGCACATCAGATTGCCTAGAGAAGGAATGGAACTGGCGCAAGTGTTTATGGCTGATGAAAATAGACAAATCTTCCAACCGCCGTTGATACTAGTGGTGGAAGACAATGATGACAACCTGCTACTGATGAGCTATGCTCTTGAGTTATTTGGCTGTAGGCTCATTTGTCAAACAGACAGTTCTACTACAGTGCTGGTAGCCAAAGAATATCAGCCAGATTTGATACTACTAGATATTTTATTACCAGCAATCAATGGTATTGATGTTGTACGCTCCTTAAAACAAGAACCGCTGACACACAATATTAATGTTGTTGCGGTTACTGCTTTAGCTAGTTTAGAGGATAGAGAGCGTATTCTTGAAGCTGGCTTTGACGATTACATCAGCAAACCTTACATGATTGAAGATTTAGAAGATATCGTTTCTCGTCATCTCGGCAGCAAATTAAAGCATAATTCAGCTCTTGACTTGTGTTAAGACCAAAGTATATGAGGGCAAGAATCGTTGATTGTTTATGAAGCCTTTTTCCTGATTTTAGAATTAGAAACAGAATCACGAAGATCAGGTGTATCGGATAAGATAGCAATAATTCCTGAACGGCCAGTTTCTAAAGTGGCATCACTCAATATCTCTACTACAGATACATGCAAAATCTCCTCAATTAATTCTTTTAATTGGGGTTGAATAGCTTCATCTAAATCAGAGCGCACTTGTTCTGCTAGTTCTTGTCTACCTGTTTGAGCCAATAACTGTTCTGGTGGTGTAATTGAATTTTCAATTACAATCACTACATTTGTCTCTGAAAGGCGAGATGTTACCTTGCTAGGTTGATGTCCGAGTTGTTCGCGATATAAAGCCTGTATACGTTGTGCTAAGGTGCGTTCTACTTGACCGCGAGTGGGAATTGATTCTGCCATATATTTTGTATAACTTAAGATATAGACCACTAGTAATAAGTCAACAAGTACAGCAACAAATTAACTGTTAAGAGTCACTAGTCATTTACCATTTGTTAGTAGTTAAAAAGCTAACAAATAACAAGCAACTATCAAAGGAAAATAAACTCTTAGTTATGAAATAATACCTCACTTTTTGAGTTATCACTAGCAGTGTAACCTAAAAATCATTGACGTATATTGGTGTTAGAGATGATTTAGTGAGCCTGCTGTTTCAGGTCGCTGTATTGAATAATAGTGGTACAAATTTTTCAGATCACCATCCCAATGAAGTATCTTCACTCTAGATCAAGTGATAAGTAAACTCTCTGAAAGATATACACCTATGTATTAGCAACAGGGCTATTTCATTCTTGGCATAATCCGCCTGTGAAATAAATTTCACGAGTACTATAGCCTAGTCTGTTAAAACGGACTCACAGCTTATTTACTCGGTTTTAACCGACTTGAACTATGAGCCAATAATTTTAATTCTTGGCAGACTAGGGGAGAATCAAATAACCCTTCTTTGAATTCGCAAAGAAGGGTGTCCTCTCTTGACGGGGTAAGGTAAAGTTGCAAGTCATTTCTTTGGTAGATGTACTGTGAAAACGCTGCCTTTACCTAATTCAGAAGTGACTTCGATTGTTCCCCCGTGTAACTCGACAATGCGGCGTGATAAATGTAATCCTAAACCGCTACCAGCACGTTTATTTTTACCTTGGCGAAATCGTTCAAATAGTGTTGGCAGATCATCAGCAGCAATTCCGTAACCGGTGTCTTCTACTTCTAACTTGATCCAGCCTTGATCTCCAGAAGATGGAGGAGTTGCCGAAATGCGAACAGTTATGCTACCTGTATCTGTAAATTTCAAAGCATTTCCGACTAAATTACTGATTAAGCGACGTAGTTCTAGCCGATCGCCCAAAATGATACAATCATTTTCATCCTGTTGATTTAATTCACTGCTATCTACTTTGAGGAGTATTTCTTTTTCATCAGCCAATGCATGTAATTCTTCAACTACTTCTGTGGCAATTTCGCAAATATTGCAGTTTTCAAATTGCAGTGTTTTTTTACCTGCTTCTAGGCGATGAACTTCTAGCAATGTGTTAACCATGTCCAACAAGTTTTGGTTGCTGCGAATCATGGCCGCGATCGCCTGTTTCATGTCTGCCGAAATTTTGCAGAAGGTTTCCTGCTGAAATAAATTTAGCATTCTGTCAGCAGCAACTAAAGGAGTCCGTAAGTCGTGAGTTAAACGTAAAACAAAGTCTTCCTGCTGACGAAATAATTTTTTTTGTTCATCAAGACTACGTTTAAGTCTGAGTAGCGATCGCACCCTTGCTAATAGTTCATCTTGATCAAATGGTTTGCGGATAAAGTCGTCAGCTCCTGCATCCAAACCTTCCACAACACTCACATCATGAAATGCCGTCAATAACAAGATGGGAATGTAATCTAGAAAAGGGTGATTACGGATGCGTCGAGTGACCTCATAGCCATCTAACCCTGGCATCATCACATCTAGTAAGATTAAATCTGGGGGAGATTCTTCGACTTGCTTTAACGCTGTTACCCCATCTGCTACTAAATCTATTTCGTACCCTTCAATTTCTAAGATTGTCTGTAGTAAGAATAGATTATCAGGCGTATCATCAACAGCAAGAATTTTTTCTACTTTAGTATCTGTAGCTGAAAACATATTTGATTTAATAATAATATTGAGGAAAGCTGTATTGTCGTCATTTCTTATTTTTCTTTTTATGCACTCAGTCGCTAGTGCATCTATAATTATTTTTCATTTAACATTTCCACTTAATCAAAAATGACTAAATACATGAAATTACTTGCCTCTTTCTCTTGGTAGTTGCTGCACTTGTTCTTGAGCCAGATGAAGTGCCTCTGGCTGTTTACTTAAGGTCTTTTTTGGTGATATTATATTAGAAACCTTTGGCGCTCCATCTTGATTTTGCGTCCTGGATAACAGAACTTGGCGTGGCAGTGAAATCCGAAAGACTGAACCCCGATTTAATTCACTTTCTATAGCTATTTTGCCCCCCATCATTTGGACTAGTGCATCTACAATTGGCAAACCAAGACCTGTACCGGGATATTTACGAGTAATACTCTGGTCGAGTTGGCGAAAGGCTTCAAAGATATATTTTAGGTCTGAGGGGGCAATACCAATACCTGTATCCCATACAGCAATTTCTATCTGATTATCTGGTAGTTCTGTGACATCCACACCGATACTACCTGACTCTGTAAATTTAATCGCATTCGAGAGCAGATTCATTAAAATTTGCCGCACACGTACAGGATCATTAAATACCATACTATTTTGTAAGTTATTTTGAACCTGTACAGAAAGTTTTTTGGCCTCTGCTAGAGATAAAGTTTCAGCAACGGTAGTTTTGACTACCTGTGATAAGTCGAATATTTCTGGTTTCAGACTTAATCTACCAGACTCTAGTTTAGAGAAGTCAAGGACTTCATTTAACAACATTAATAAATGCTTGCCATTATTGAGGATGCGTTCCACCATATCCCTTTGCTGGGGTGACAAATCGCCACATTTGGGACGCAGCAATAGCTGAGAAAAGCCAATAATAGCATTCATCGGTGTCCGCAGTTCATGAGATATTGTTGCCAAAAACTGGGATTTTAGCAGTGAAGCTTCTTTAAGCTTGATGTTTTGTAGTTCAATTTGTTGCTGTTGTGCTTCTAGTTCTTGATTTTTACGAAGTAACAATTCATTACTTTCTCGAAGTTGTTGGTTTACCAAAGCTACTTGCATTTCTGCCCGGTAAACTCGAATAGCATTTCGTAAAACCTGTGTCAGTGTGACTGGTGAGACTCTTGATTTGGAAAGATAGTCTACAGCACCAGCTTTCATCAATTCAACAGCTATTTGTTCGTCTCCTTGGGCGGTAAGTACAACCAAAGGCACTTTGATATTACGAGAACGTACATCGTTGATCAAGGTCAATCCATCTTGATCTGGTAGGCGATAATCGAGAAAAACGCAGTCAAAAGAATTATCCTGCAAATGAGCGATCGCACTTTTACAGTCATCGGCTTCAAACAGCTGTACACTTATCCCTGCTGCTTTCAAAGCCCGCCTGACTGACATGCGGTCTACTTCATCATCATCTACAACTAATACTTTTAGCGTTTCTTCCATCGCTTTTAATTATTGCTCTTATATACAGCTTCTCGTATAACATTGAAGTTTTCCAGCCATCTAGATATTTTTTAGTTAGTAGTTAGTGGTTGGTTAATAATTATTTTCAACTGACCAGTGATTCCTCAATAGAACAAGCCCCTAGATTGATCTATAGATTCAATTAGAAATCAGGCAATATCATAATTTCTCAATAGTACAAGCCGCCAGATTTATGTGTGGAACCAATCCAAAATCCAAAATCTTAAATCGGATGGCACTTCACCAACTAAGGCATTTCACAGAGAGTCCAATACTTATTGAGCGTTGCCATGAGTTCAAGAAAATTATTAAATGTCACAGGCTTCAGAAGATAACCAGCGACATTCAAATTATAAGCTTCCACTCTGTCTTTATCTTGATTGGAAGTTGTCATGACCACCACAGGAGTAGGTCTGAGTTGGGGATCAGCCCGTAGTTCTTGGAGAAATTCGATTCCACCCATTTTGGGCATATTTAAATCTAGCAATATCAAACGTCGGTCATTAGGAACCTCAGGAGGTTTACCATTACTACTACGCAGCATTGCTAGGGCTTCTATACCATTAGTGGCAACATATAATGGATTAATAATATTAACTTTTTTGAATGCCCGTTTGACATTCATGATATCTACTTCGTCATCCTCCACTAGTAGTATATTCATCACTCTTTCTGCCATCACTTGCTTTAAATTGATTCAGTTTTATCCTAAATTTACTTTCCTGACTAGAGTATTAGAGTTAGACTTATACCTAATTACCAAAACATTAATACTTCTTAAAAATTAGTTATCATGATTTGGCAATTACCTTTAGCGAATTATAGATACTCCGATTCTTGTCTACTAGAAGTCAACTATTTATTTTGCCTCTGCAATTTTTGAGGAAAAATTAGTTTCCCAAAATTTTCTCCCTAATAAAAGATAGACTAGATTAGCCTTGAGTATACATTCCTAAATCACACAATTTCAAAGCAAAATCTAGTAAAAAAAAATACCTCTAATACCAGTTCATCCCAATTGTAGATTCACTGGTTGAATATCGTCTTCAGCCATTGGTCAGAGTTGCAATAAACTTTTGCAATCAAAATCTTCAACAGAGTTATTCTTTTGGTTGCTTAGACCACCTGAGAGTTCAAGGTGATTGTACCTGTTTCAGTTTCGACAATCTTTTTCCGCCCCTGTACTTTCCTTATGAACGCGCGCTTCTAGTGTTTGGAAAATTACAAATGTCTTATTCTGAAACTCGAATTGCTTGCACAGAATATTCGATGGTCAAAGTTCTATTCTCTGTACCTAGAATATAAAGTCGATCTCTGATTTATTTTTCTTGAACTGCACAAGCGATCGCTTTATGTAAATTTAATATTGATTTATTAACTAAGAAAATTTTTGCCTGCCGCCTTATGCTAGCAATTTTTCTTCATTCGCAGTCTGTAGTAGCGGCAATTGTAGCTTAGTGTCAGTACTTTATAGTTATTTGTGATTTAGCCATATGTCCTGGGCTAGATTTTCTCATCTGAGGCAAGTAAAAAACGTGGAAATGACTATTTCTATTGGTGGATGCAAATTTATAAAAATATCATCTATCTTAGGTTTTGGAAAATAAAAAAAATAAATCACTAAATGTCGGCTTAGGACAGATGGAATTAGTAGAGAGTACAAGTAGCGATGAGTGAAATTAGTATTGTTTTAATTGAAGACCATGACTTGACAAGAATGGGACTAAAAGCAGCATTGCAAACTGACAGTGCAATTAGAGTTATCGGCGAAGCTGCAAATGCTACCAAGGGTCTGAAACTTTTGGAAAGTGCCAAGCCAGATGTAGCTGTGGTAGATATAGGCTTGCCAGACATGGATGGTGTTGAACTCACCCGCAGATTTAGGCAGTGGCAGACTGAAACAGGAGATACAACAACTAAAATCCTCATCCTGACAATGGAACATTCAGAGGATACAGTACTTGCTGCTTTTGCTGCTGGTGCAGATTCTTATTACATGAAGGATACCAGCATTGAAAGATTAACAGAAGCAATCCAAGCAACATATGAAGGTAACTCCTGGATTGACCCCGCGATCGCTAATGTTGTATTACAACAAATGCGACAAGTTTTCCCAGATAATCAATCCGTTGACAAACCCAAGACTGTAAAAATAGATGCATTAGCGCCAGAATACGAGCAAGTCTTAGAAACTTATCCCTTAACTCAACGGGAATTAGAAATTCTAGAGTTGATTGTGGCCGGATGTAGCAATGGCCAGATTGCAGAAAAACTCTACATAACAGTTGGAACTGTCAAAACCCACGTTCGCAATATCTTAAACAAACTCTGTGCAGACGACCGTACCCAAGCAGCTGTTCGCGCCCTGCGTTCAGGGTTAGTAGCGTGAACTAATCCGCGCTATACCCTGAAGGTGTAGCGCAGGTTTTTCATTTAATCTGTTCATACTACTTAATTGATTCAAATAAATTTACTCGGTAATATCTTTATTGAATTATTTAGTCAATTTTATTTTTATTTACAAAAATTAAAACAATAGAATTTTGAGGCAGAATTTGTAATTGATGAAAACTCCTCAATACATATATTATCTGTAACCATTTTAAATTGCTTTCTCAAAGGAATAAGTATATTCACACCATTGCACCGTTATCAGTCAGATAATTTTGGATTACAAACTAATTGGACTAATTGTTGACACAGAATATTAAATAGATTCATTGGTTTGATTTAATACTAAGCAACAAAGATTTATAGAAGATTGCAATCATTTTATTAATAAGTGTATTTTACTATTAATTTGATGGGGATGCTTGCCTAGATATTATTTCTTGCGATAGACTCTCAACTGAACTTGAGATAGAACAAATAATATTTAGTAATTGTTATACTAATAGCAAAAAGTAAACTAATTGAGGAATACATTTATTATGATCGATCTTATTGCTTGGATCATTTTAGGTATTTTAGCGGGAGCTATTGCCAAAGCAATCTACCCTGGTCGTCAAGGTGGTGGGATAATTGCCACAATACTTTTAGGTATAGTTGGAGCCTTAATTGGAGGAAGCTTATTTAATTTGTTAACCACAGGTACTTTGACTATTACAGGAGTAGGTTTTAACTTTGGAGGTTTAATAGTTGCCATCATTGGTGCAATTATCGCTATTTTTATCTGGAGTTTAATTACACGGCGTAGTGCAGCTTAGAGTAGTGTTGAATATGTATAAACTATCTATGGTTAGCTCCAACTTATTTAGGAACTAACCTTTTT
>NZ_AJLL01000081.1 GCF_000317225.1 Fischerella thermalis PCC 7521 | reverse complement strand
ACCTTTTTTATTATTAATTAAAAGCAGAAATAATATCATGTCCGCTTGAGGAATTATATTATTCTTTGGGGGCAGTAATGGTTAATTAAGATACTGATAATTTTCCAATGCCAAGCTTTAGATAATAAAGTAATTAGTCGGACATAATATAGTAAAAACTCCCCTAAGTGTATCTTGGGGAGAATTAAATCAGTACTGCTGTATAAAAATCTAGTAAATAGCTCTAGTATTAATGAGGATGTTGTCAACAATTTGGCTCAGATAATCCGTTACTACACAAGCTAACTTTATCTATAAAACATTAGGAAAAACCAAGAAATTTTTGAGCTTAGTTTTGCAAACCTGAGTTGTGTATAAACAAATTATAATTGCCAATATCCTCTAATTGCTAAAGCTCTAAACCTTGTTTTAGTGTGCTGATACTACTCTAGGGACTTTTTCACATCATCTTTGATGTTCTCAACTGTATGACGTAGCTGTGCTTCTGCTTGCTTCGCTTGACCTTCAGCTTTATCCTGGGGATTTCCAGTTACTTCGCCAACCATTTCTTGAACTTTTCCTTCTATGTTTTTAGTGGTTGCTTCTACTCTATTTTCGATACTCATAATTGTTTTTCCTCGATTATTTCTTGATAATATATTATTGTTATTAATTCAAAAAAAACTCGCTCCCCAGAGATAAATTTCTCGAACTACTCTTTGCCAAAAGATAGATTTTTTAATAAAAATCTTAAAACTAAACTATTTAATTTAAAGCTAATATCTTCCATATGATGGATACGACACACTTATGGAAGATTTCAAGCTTTTAGTTCTAAACAAGAACTGACATTAGAAACGGTTTACTATCCGAGTTGCCAGTTATAAATCACCGTAATTAGTCAAGTGTCAAGTGTTAATAGTTAAGAGTTTTTACTATTGACAATTGACAATTGACACTGCACTAAACACTTACTTTCTTCTTCGACCAAACACCATTATCATCTTCATCAAAATTTTGTTGAACAGTTTCCCAAGCAGCTTGTTCTGCCTTTATTTGGTCATTAGTCTCGTCTAACACAGCGTTGTAGCGCTCAATAAAGGTATTCTGAGCTTCACCGGAAAGATGAGAGCGTACTTCTGGAGATAAATCCTCGGGACTATTGCAACGACCAGGACAGGGACGGGGTAATGCTGTTTCCATCGTATGAATTTCTTCACCACCAGCACTTTCCATCAGTATTTGAAATTCCCCACTCCGATCAGCTGGAACTTCTGCCATGACTAAAAACTCTCCAGCTTGCAGACGAGTTTGATATACTGCGGCTTTATCTTCTGGCATACCTAGGGTGGCTAACACAGAAACTAAACCTGCACCGGCGCTACCTGCGATCGCTCCACTTGCAGCCCCTAATAACAAAGCACCAATTGGACCTGCTGCTACAATTGGGCCAACAAAAGGAATGAATAATACACCAACACCTGTAAGCAAGCTCAAAAAAGAACCAAACAAAGAGCCAAAAATTGCTCCTGTTCTTAAACCACCAAGAATTACATCTTTTTTAGTAATGAAACCAGCAATGCGAGTTTCTGATTTAAAGTTTCTGCCCATGACCGAAATATGATCTCTAGGCACACCCCTGTCAAGCAAACGCCGAATTACGTCATCTACTTGGTTTTGTTCTTTATAAACAGCCGAAATTGTCCGTTCAGCTTTGTATTCTGCCGCCATTGAACACTCCTGTTATATTGTTTTTGCATATATCCCAAACCAGTAGTTCGTAGTAAGTCTCTAGTCTTGATATATTTGGCGAAGATAACACTTACTACGAACTTTCTTATTCATGAGGTGTCAATTCTATCTACCTTTAGTTACACACCTACCGGTGTTTTTTCTGTTTGTGGTTGAGAACCATCAGCTTGCAATGCTTGTCCTTCGATAAATGAACGCAACATCCAAGCAGCTTCTTCGTGACCTTCCATTAATCCGGTTAAGAAATCAGCAGTTCCTTGATCGTGGAATTCTTCATCACAGCGATCAACATGTTCACGAAGATTGCGAATAATTTGCTCGTGGTTATCTACCAGGCGAGACACCATCTCGGTTGCCGTGGGTACATTACCACCTTCCTCCTTGATAGTACCTGCCTTCAAAAATCCCTCCATAGTGCCAATTGGATAACCACCTAAAGCACGAACCCGCTCAGCAATAGCATCAATATTTTCACTCAATTGTTCGTATTGTTCTTCCCAAATTTCATGCAGACTCCGGAACTGAGGCCCAACCACATCCCAGTGGAATTTTTTGGTTTTCACTATCAGTAAATAGGAATCTGCCAAATCTTGATTCAGCAAATTAATCACACCTTGACGTTGCTCATCTGTCAAACCAATATTTAATGGGCGCATTGTTTCTCAATCCTTAAGCTAACTCCTCTTATAACTTCAGCAATTCATTCGTGACATAACATCAATCCAAAGAATGATTATGTTTTATTTAGTAATAGGTTTTAACCGACTTAAACTATGAGCCAAGAATTAAAATCCTTGGCGGACTAGGGGGAGAATGAAATAAACCTGGCTTTTTTAGCAATATAAATCTATAGCGTTCTTATTTTAATTGAAAAATTATCAGACACAGAGACCCGGATTTTTGGATAATTCGGGGATTTGACTTTCTGCTATATAGAGAAAGTTATAGAAAATAAATCCCCAGTTAAAAATTCTGGGGCAAAAGACATTTGATGTCTATTACTTATTACCGGTAACTTTTTTCAAAAAGTTGCTTACTTCTTCTTCTACTGAAACTGCTTCTTGAGAATTTTCAGGACGATTCATTTTTTCAGCATCAGCAGTACCTTGAACTTCGTTCAGCCCTCCTCCACTGGTACGCTGTTGAGTTTCTTTCAATCCCAGAGGAGCAGATTTAGCTACCTCGTCAGTTTCACGCTGAGTTTGAAGCAATTGATCAGTACCTTCTGTTGGATTGCTTTGATAGCTTTGTATTGCAGCAGCAGGAAAAGCATTAGAGAACAACAGCAAAGCACATGTAAAGGCTACAAACAGAAAACGTACGGGACGTAGAATGGAACCTAACAAAGAAATAGATTTTTGCATTTTAATTCCTCCAGGGACTGGTGTAAGTAATATAAAATCAAGAGAAAATTGAGTAGTCATAAATACTAAATTTTGTTGTTGATTTAGTATTCACTTTTATTTATCTGTCTCAATAAATTTTCTTGATTGCATTTCACATTGATTTTTTTCAATGTACGCATAGTAATTTTATAGTCGGGAATCTAGATTTATTGAATCGACCTGTAGACTGAAAGTCTGAATACAAAAATTTACAAAATACTCTCTCTAGAGATAGATATTTTGATATATATTTGTCAGGCTAGTTATTAAATTATTACTTATAATTAATACTAATAAATACATTTTTGAATTATCAAAAATGAAGAGGACGGGAATTGTAGACATCTGTAGAGCAGTTTCCCATCCTCATTTTTATGTATGATGATTGGTAATTGGTATTGATTTTTCCCATTACCAGCCTGCGATCGCCTCTTCAGTTCTTCAAACTCACCTCTTAGAAAAACAATTTACGTTCCAGATAGTAAGTTTGTTGGAGCTTATGAATAAATTCTATCGCTTTTTTACTTGCCTTATAGTCAGGCTGTAAATTGTCTTGAATATAGTCATTGAATTTGTTTAGGTTTTGGCTTGCTGACGGAGGTGGTTTCCCGGAAGAGAGGAAATGAATGTATAACATAACTATTTAAGTAATAAAATTTTTGTCTTACTTTGAATTATTTTGATGCTACATTTATAATACAAAAGATGTCAAGGTGTTTAGGAAAAATTTTGAAATTTTCTAAACCATCCTAATTTATCGATATTTGCAGCTTGTCAATTGTCTGTGATATCAACTTCAGCTAATTGCTTACGATATTATGCTTCGTTGTTGGGTATTGGGCATTAGGCATCGGGCATGGAAAAATCATCAGTATCTTAATTACCCATTACCCATTACCCATTACCCATTACCAGCCTACGCGACAGTATAAGCATTCAAGCGAACTAGATTATTCACTCAAAACAGACGCACAAGCTTGAGCAGCGACCCAGAGTTTGTGTAGTAAAAACTCAGTGCGATCGCTCAGTGTGGTAACAAACACACCTTGGACATTCTCAGAGCCATCCGATAACCAAGAACCGCTGAGAGTGACTTCAATGTACTCACAATCAGATGCACATAAAGCAAGAATTTCTCTTTCTTCCCATTGCACCTGAGTCTTGAGTTGTTCTAATCCTGGCAAATTCGCAGGAAGCAGAAAGGAAGCAGTGCTAGGTTCAACAGACAGACTTTGACCGACTCGCAGTGTCAAAATCACTCGCTGCGCGACCCACTCCTCAAGGGACTGAGCCAGACACTCTAGGTGAAAACTCGTTTCGGTGTAAGTTAATTTCAGCATTCCTCATGCTCTCCTGTTATTCCAGGTTTATTTGCACGTCCATCCAAAACTGTTCCGCAAAAGCAATCGTGGGATGGACAGGTGCTTTTGGTTTAGTACGTAGGCGCATACCCGCTTCTTGTGGGGTTTTATCTCCTTTTTTGGAGTTACACCGTTCGCAAGCAGCAACCACGTTATCCCAAGTGTGCTGTCCACCTCGAGAACGGGGAAGCACATGATCTAATGTCAAATGTTTGCTGCTACCGCAATATTGGCAACTGTGATGGTCTCGTCGCAACACTTCCCGTCTATTGACTGGTGGAACTTTCCACATCCGTTCCCGAGAAGCTATTTTCAAGCGAATTTGTTTTGGTACATCGATTACCAAGCTAGGAGAGTGAACTTGCCAGCCGCTATTAGTGGTAATATCTAGCGGTTCCGCCTTGTTTGTGAGCAAAAGTACAATAGCTCGCTTGATATTTACTCGACACAGTGGCAAGTAATTTTGAGAAAACACCACCACAGATTGATCTAAAACTTGCGTTGCGATCGTCACGGTTTGACTCCTCATTCAAAAACCCCCGCTTTTTTCTTTGTTAAAGCGGGGGTTGAGAATTGACTTTAAAAGTCTTTTATTCCTCTATCGGTACAGCATCTGGGTGTCTGTACCTCCCGCTTCTCTCTTTTAGTTGTGGTGCTCGATTAAGTACACCAATCCTGGCATATTTAGAATCATGATTACCCTCTGTAAATTTGCCCAGTTTTAGGCAAATCAGCCCCATAAATAAATACTCCACTCCCATAGGCGCTGATTCCCAACTGGTTCGGGACTGATCAGCACATAAAGAAGTAGAGATGGGGTAAATGGATATCACAGAAAATTTCACCTATTGAACATTCCTTTAAACATACTACACTTGTATTACTATCCTGTCTATAGTTTTAAGGAGAAAAACTCATGCATACCATCACTCGCACCCCCACCACCGATATGGAAGTCACCAGCATCCGTCTTGAGCGCGAATTAAAAGATAAACTTAAAGATTTAGCAGGCAATCAGGGATATCAAGCTCTCATCCGCGATATCCTTTGGAATTATGTCCAGCAAAAATCAGGAGAGTGGAAACCTCGATTTTCCAGATCTGATATTCGAGCAAGCATAGCTGCTACAGCCCAACAAGAAGAGCGTTGTGTACTCACAGGTCAATTAATTCAACCGCAACAACCGATGTTGTTAGGACTGACGAGGACGGGCGATATGGTTCCTCTAAGTGTCGAAAGTTTAGCCGGATAAATGGATTCAGGTGAATGCAGCCTGGTTAATTTTGTTTCAAGCAAAACTAGGCTGTATTCACCATAAAGTTATGAAGAAACTAGGCAGAAGGCAAAGAAAAAATAAGGAAGCCTATTAGGTATAATTATTGACTATATAAATTAATGCTATAATTAGTTATTTTATTTATCAAATCAATAAAAACAGGAAGTAACAGTCATAAACATTCTGCCCGAATCATCGGACTCCTTGCGCCAAAATTAAATTAGCTCAAAAAAATAAATATCTAACAGGAACAGAAATAACTTTTGCCTATTTCCCGTTCCCCCTTCCCTTTTAAATAATGTCGAAACTATCTAGAGGCTTAGTAATTTATAACACAGGGGGTCTGACTACACTTGACAGATCTAAAACATCAGCCTAAAGATTAAATGATTCTAAAGACAAGGAGTGAAGTAGCTAATCTCAATACAAATTTTTCCCTACCCCTTGTTTAGTTGTCGAAAATTTTGCTAAACCCTGACGCTAATTACATTTATTAGTGTCTGACCTAGCTAAAAAGTCAGCGATGGGAGCATGGTGTGAAAAAAATATTACAATTTTTTAGAAAAATTCAGTATTAATGCGGAAGCTATTTAGGAAGTCTTGGCGACAAGTCTAGAGAAATTACGGTTTATGTATAGTTCTAGACAGGATAATCTAAGTAGATGTTAGTAACAAAATAGGCGTGTAAAAAGCTGTAACTATATTTGGCTATTTGCCCGATGCAACTAAACTAAATTTTTATGTATTTTATTACTCAAAGTTTCTGATATGAGATGATTTGACGATCTGCAATAGAAAAGGGCTATAACAGGTGAGAGTAAAGTTTTGAAGACAAGATGAAAGATTCAATCACAGGGTGCAGGGTTACAAAGGGAGCAAGCATATGGCAGGAGGTTGGGTACAAAGGAAATGGGTTCAATATCCAAAAGCATACCAGGAATGAGAAAGCGTTTGTCTTCGTTGCCACAACGCCGAGATGAAATAGATAGACTCACACACTACCCGGTCAATCTGATGCAACATGAGGAAGAGGCAGCCCTCCAGTTAGCACAAAAAATCAATCACATCATTGCTAATAGCTCAACATCGGCAATGATGCTGCAAGATATTGCCCAATTGCTAGGAGTTGCATTCAAAGTAGATTGCTGCTGCTTAGTGACTGCCCACAAAGAGGTGACTGGTGGTGAAGAAATTGCTGCAAATTGGTGTCCCCAAGAGTATTTAGATTCGTCGACAGATGAAATATTTTCACTAGAGCAGCTGGATTTACCAGTGGTGCAATGCGCTGGTGAACCAACTATAGAGGACATTGCCACAATTCAAAACAGTCTGAAAATAGGTTGCCAACAAGTGCCGATACCAGTGAAATCGGTTCTGGCAATTACTACCCATTTTGGAAACAAAAAGAATGGTGTCATTAGCTTAATCAAGTCTCAGCTATATGATTGGAGTGAGTCAGAAAAATATTTGCTCACAGCAGTAGAGTCAGTTTGCGCGATCGCCTTAGAACAAGTAGCACAAGCAGAGCTGATCGCCTCACAACAGCAGTTTCTCCAAACTTGTGCTAAGCATCAAAATCTGATCAAGCAATTGACAATACTTGGTCGCAGCAACTTGGAGATTAATCAAATGCTTCAGGTGGCGATCGCATCTACTGCCGAGGCTCTAGAAGCAGACCGGGGTTTGATTATATTACTCAAATATACTGATCCGCTATTTAGAAATCTACCCAAAAAACAAATTCCCAAAGCGAAAGCTACTGTTATTGGTGAATGGTCCAGACAGCCAGAAGATTTTTACATTGATAAACAAGATAACCAAGATCATTGCTTCTGGCTTTCCGAGTGTGGAATTAGTCGGCGTGCCTTTACAGCAGAGTCTGGCAAGCCTGTAATTATTAATGACACTAAAGATAGACGCAAGGATACCTCCACAATCGCCCAAGTGTTTATTTTAGAAAAACTGCCTGCAATGCTGTTAATGAGGTTGGAGAGTCAAGGCAAAGTTTTGGGATTTTTAGCACTACAGCAAACCCAACCTCGTTACTGGCATACAGCAGAAATCAACATGGTAGAAATGGTCTGCGCTCAACTCAGCAATGCCATCATTCAAACACAGACACTACGGCAAGTACAAATGTTAGTCGATGAGCGCACATCCCAATTGCAGCGCAGTCTGGACGTTCAAGCAAAACTGTATGAAAGAACAAAGCAATATGTTGAGCAATTGCGAGAACTCAACAAACTCAAAGATGAGTTTTTGAGTAACATGAGCGATCGCCTACGTTATCCTTTAACCAACATGCGTATGGCTTTGCGTATGCTGCGTCAACCAGGAAGAACCCCCGAACAGCAAACCAGGTACCTAGATATTCTGGAGGAGGAGTGTACTAAGGAAATCAACTTGATTAACGACTTATTGACACTCCAGAAGCTAGAGAATCATCAAGAGCCTCCGCAATTTGAAACCTTAGATTTAAATAGCAGAATCCAAGACATATCAGCATCTTTTGAGAAAAAGCTGGTAGAAAAAGGACTAAATATTTCTTATGAGTTACCGGAACAATCCCTAGAATTAGAAACCGAACTAGAAAGTTTTGACCGCATCTTACAAGAACTTTTAACCAATGCGGTAAAATTCTCAGAACGAGATACTACCATCCAACTACAAGCCACACACCAAGTTATTCAACAAGTTGATCGAGTTATTATTAAAGTAACCAACATAGGACGTGGCATCTCAGAGGCAGAAAGCACCTATATTTTCGATGCATTCCGTCGCGGTAGAGGAAGATGGACTCCTGGCACTGGCTTAGGGCTTGCTCTGGTAAAATCCTTAGTGCAGCATTTGAGTGGGGAAATCGCTGTAGAAAGTACTCCGATTGAGGATACAGATCTCAGCAAAATCTGTTTTACCTTAAATCTGCCCCAATTTTCAGACCAAGACAAAACCTACCCTGAAAGTGACTGAAGAAAAATATACACCAGAAGAACTCAACTTCATCGCCATTGAAGACGAAACTAACTTTGAAGCGAATGATCAAAACGCTGTGGCTGTTCAAATCGAGAAAATCACCGACAGACAGCGACAAATCACCGCTAAAATCCAAATTCCCCAGCCAGTGGCAAAAGTTTGGGAAGTACTCACCAATTATGAAGCCTTAGCCGACTTCATCCCCAACTTAGCCCAAAGTCGTTTACTGGAACATCCCAATGGTGGTATTCGTTTAGAACAAATAGGTTCTCAGCGCTTTTTACGCATGAATTTTTCTGCCCGTGTAGTTCTTGATCTTGAGGAAAACTTTCCCAAAGAAATAACTTTCCAGATGGTAGAGGGCGATTTTAAAGACTTCTCTGGCAGCTGGTGCTTAGAGTCTTATTCTTTAGGTCAAGAAACAGGGACTAATCTCTGCTACACGGTCAAAGTTTGGCCTAAACTTACTATGCCCGTAGGAATTATTGAGCGCCGCCTTGCGAAAGACTTACAACTAAATCTACTGGCAATTTACCAACGTTTGGAGGGATAAGGTAGTGGACTGGTCATTCCATTTTGGATTTTGGATTTTGGATTGCCTCCAGAAATGAGATGATCTTAAAACAAAATCCATTAATAGCAAAAAACTCCACAAGCTATTCAATGTTGTTGTGGAGTATTCTCTATGTTGATTTTTAGATACCCCCAGGGGAATTCGAATCCCCGTTACCTCCGTGAAAGGGAGGTGTCCTAGGCCTCTAGACGATGGGGGCGCGGGTCACACTTTTATTAATTTAGCGGCTTTTACTTTTGATGTCAACAGTTTAAATGAATAATTTGATAGCAAAATTTTAAATTGCAGCAGGTTAAACTGAGTGGAAGCAAAAGTGATTCATAGTCAAGGGTTAAAAAATGAACCTAAGGAGGAAAAAATGGCACTCAAAAGCTGATAAATCAAGCATTAGGGTCGTTACCATTTTACCAATCCTCTGGGGCAAGTGTATTATAGGTAACCAAGTAAAAAACTTTTCTGCTCAACAAAGAGTATTCAAGTTGTCATATTGCATCAGGTAAATAGAGTCTTTACAATTCTTTACAAGAGATTTTGAAAAACATAGCTCAAAATCTACAACATGGAAGCATCTTTTGAAATCACCTTGCAGATGGTTATTGCCGTCGTTGCCGGCATAAGCGCTCAGGTAGTAGCTGCGTACCTGCGAGTACCCAGTATTGTATTTTTATTGCTGTTTGGTATTCTGCTTGGCTCTGACGGTTTCGGGCTGTTGCATCCCCATTTGTTAGGCACTGGATTAGAAGTTATTGTTGCTTTGGGAACGGCAATAATTTTGTTTGAAGGCGGACTTAACCTAGAACTGCGAGAGTTAAACAAAGTTTCTACAAGTTTGCAATTACTCGTAACTTTGGGAACTTTAATTACGTTACTTGGTGGGAGTATGGCGGCTCATTGGCTAGGTGAATTTCCTTGGCCGCTCGCTTTGCTGTTCGCCTCTCTAGTAGTGGTTACAGGCCCTACGGTGATCAGTCCTCTGCTCAAACAAATTAATGTGGAACGACCAGTTGCCACATTGTTAGAAGGGGAAGGAGTGTTAATTGACCCTGTTGGAGCCATCCTAGCTGTTGTAGTGCTGAACACGATATTAAACGATAATGCCGACCCCTTTGTTGCCATCAGCAGTTTGCTAGTGCGGCTGAGTCTTGGTGGCATAATTGGGGCAGTAGGCGGCTGGTTGATGGCGCTAATTTGCAAGTATGCCAATTTTCTATCTTTTGAGGTCAAAAACCTTGTAGTCTTGGCTGGTTCGTGGGGTTTATTTGTGTTGGCGCAAATGCTCCGCAGTGAATCAGGATTGATGGCGACTGTAGTTGCTGGTGTGGTGTTTGGAACAGCTTCTGTTCCAGAAGAACGACTACTGCGGCACTTCAAAGGTCAGTTAACGATTTTGTGCGTTTCAGTCTTATTTATTTTACTGGCTGCTGATTTATCTATTGACAGTTTGTTTGCACTAGGTTGGGGCAGTTTATTTACTGTTTTGGCTTTGATGTTTATCGTGCGTCCGATCAACATTCTTTGTTGTACCTGGAACAGTGACTTGAACTGGCGACAAAAACTGTTTCTTAGCTGGGTTGCTCCTAGAGGAATTGTTTCTGCTTCTGTAGCTTCTTTATTTTCAATTTTGTTGACCCAACACGGCATTAACGGTGGTGATGCTATTAAAGCTCTTGTGTTCCTCACAATTATCATGACAGTTTTCTGTCAGGGACTAACTGCTGGCTGGATTGCTAGGTGGCTGGAAATTACCTCCAAAGAGGCGACAGGGGCAGTAATTGTTGGTTGCAATCCTCTGAGTATTTTAGTTGCTCGCCTGTTGCAAGAACGGGGAGAAGCAGTTGTGATGATCGACACTGATCCTGAAGCAAGTAAGCAAGCCCAAGCCGAAAATTTACGAGTCCTAATCAGCAGTGCTTTGGATGTCAATGTTTTGGAAGAAGCAGGATTGGCTTCGGTGGGAACTTTTTTGGCGATGACCAAAAATGGCGAGGTGAATTTTGTTTTGGCACAACGAGCCGCAGAAGAGTTTAACCCACCCCGCGTTCTAGCAGTTTTTCCGCGTGATCCACAAGCCACTAATGGTACAAATAATACGAAAGTCAGTCAGGCCTTTATTCCAGACTTGCAAATTAAAACCTGGAATCAATATATCAACGATGAGCAAGTGAAACTAGGGATGACGACACTCAAAGAACCTGGTTTTTCATTACAAAAGGTTCAGTTGCAGGCATTAATTCGGACTGGTGAGTTAGTACCACTGTTTTTAGAACGGGATGAGAAATTGCAGATCATGCCTGCGGGTGAAGCTTGGCAAAGTGGCGATCGCATCATCTACCTCTTGCACGATCCCAGACCGAAGCTTTTAAAACGCTTATCGGGTGGTAGAGACTCAAATCGCCTCTCTCTGGAAAAATTACCAGAGGTTGAGGAAATCCCGATCGGGAAGTTATCTCAGCTTTCTGCCAGTGATGCTCCTGCACCTTGAATCTGACTCGGTGGCAAGTTAGCACTTTCAGAGTTGGCAAACTGAGCTTTCATTTGTTTTTCTTGCCACAATACGCTGAATAAATGTGCGCCAGAAATGATAATGGCAGCAATTGAAAGGATATAACTGTGTATGGTGTAGAGTCTTTGGATAGTTAGCGTACTAATTGCACCACCAGTCAGGATTTCGCGTAGTTGTGAACCAATCAAAGGAATTGCTTCAATGGTTCCTAACTCAATGCTAAAACGCCAGAATCCTTCTTGATCCCAGCTTAAAATCATTGCTGTCCAACTTAACCCAATGGCAATTAGAGTGAAGAAAATTCCACTGATCCAGGCTGATAGCCAACTCTTGCGAAATTGTCTGCCCAGAAATAATACCACAATTTGCACAAGTGCGATCGCAATCACTCCATTACCAGCAATATTGTGTGCTTTACGGAACAACCAACCATATTGCACTTGCTCTGTAATCAATTTCAAAGACTGATAAGCCCTGCCTGCTGCTGGTTCATAGTAAATAGATAACAAAATGCCAGTAGAAGCTGCAACTAAAGATAGGGTAATAATGACGACAGATAATACGGTAGCTATGCGCCGCAAAACCCTATTAAACTCGGTGCTTTCCATCACTCACCGCTCCTTGAGCTAACAATGTACTTTTATAACAATTTTAGCTAAGAAATATTAAGAAAGTATAATTTATAGTTAACAAATGTTTGTCCCAAATGTTTTTCATCAATAACATGATGAGCGAATGTCAAATTTGAAGTGCGATCGCTCTCAATGAAATGCTCACAGTTGTATTTTCTGTTATGGAAAACGGCTATAAATGCAATCACGTGTTGTTATCTAAGGTTTATTGGCAATTGTCTAGTTATTTTTAGTTAACGAACACAGATGCACACCGATAAACACAGATGGATTATCGCTGTACATCTGTTTGAATTTACAATCTATTGTGTTGCTAAATATTCATACAATTGCCAACGTGCGTCTACTTCTGCTTGGGCTTGTTGTAGCAGACGTTGAGCAAGTTCGGGTTTACTCTTGACAAGCATTTTGAAGCGATTTTCTTGATACATTGACTGTTCTAGTGATTGTTTGGGCGATTGCATATCCAATTGCAGAGGATTTTTACCCTGTTCTCGCAACTCTGGATTATAGCGATACAACAACCAACGACCTGATTCTACCAGCGCTTTTTGGTTGTTCATGGCTGTGGTCATATTAATGCCATGAGCAATACAATGACTATAAGCAATAATCAGTGATGGACCGTTGTAAGCTTCAGCTTCTAAAAATGCTTTCAGTGTTTGGTCATCACGTGCGCCTAAAGCTACACTCGCTACGTAGACATTACCGTAGCTCATCGCCATGAGTCCCAAATCTTTCTTGGCAGCAGGCTTACCACTAGCGGCAAATTTGGCGATCGCAGCTGTTGGAGTGGCTTTAGAAGATTGTCCGCCTGTATTGGAATATACTTCTGTATCCATCACTAGGATATTAACATTGCGACCACTGGCAAGTACATGATCTAATCCGCCAAAGCCAATATCATAAGCCCAACCGTCACCACCGACAATCCAAACACTCTTTTTGACAAGATAATCAGCCAACAATCTTAGATTTTGGATTTTGGATTGTAAAGACGTACCATGGTACGTCTCTACATCATCTAATCGCTGTTTAAGCAATTCTACCCTTTGTCTTTGCTCGTAGATATCTGCTTCGGTTTTTTGGGGTGCATTAAGAATAGATTGAACTAAATCCTCAGGAAGCTTACTTCCCAACTCTCGCAATAATTCCGCCGCATGTTCAGCATGTTTATCTAAAGATAAGCGAAAACCAAAACCGAATTCGGCGTTATCTTCAAATAAACTATTAGACCATGCTGGGCCTCTACCTTCAGAGTTTTTAGTCCAAGGAGTTGTGGGGAGATTACCACCGTAAATCGAAGAACAACCAGTAGCATTGGCAATCATCGCGCGATCGCCAAATAATTGTGACAGTAGTTTTAAATAAGGTGTCTCGCCACAACCCGCACAAGCACCAGAAAATTCAAATAATGGTTCTTGCAGTTGTTGTTGGCGAATTTGGTTTAATTTTAGTTGCCGTCGGTCAGGATTTGGTAAATTCAAGAAGAAATTCCAATTTTCCCGTTCTTGCTCCCGTAAAGGTAACTGGGGTTTGAGATTAATTGCTTTAGTTTCTGGCTGCAATTTATTTTTCCCAGGGCAAATTTCAACGCAGATTCCGCATCCTGTACAATCTTCCGGTGCTATTTGAATCGTAAATTTCTGTCCCGCAAAGTCCTTATCTTTGGCATTGATAGACTTAAATGTTACCGGAGCATTTGTTAATTGACTCTCTGCATAAACCTTGCTGCGAATTGACGCATGGGGACAAACCATCACACACTTGCTGCATTGTACGCAGACATCAGGTTCCCAAACCGGAATATCTAGCGCCACATTGCGTTTTTCCCATTGAGAAGTACCTGTGGGAAAAGTTCCATCAGCAGGTAAAGCACTTACAGGTAAATCATCCCCTTCCCACCTCATAATTTTGCCTAAGACTTCGCGGACGAACTCAGGCGCACCCTCAAGATTTTGGATGTTGGATTTCTCCCCATCACACCACCTTGGAACATCGACTTTCTGCAAGTTTTCCAGCGTCTGATTTACCGCTTGCAGATTCATGTGGACGACTTCTGCGCCTTTTTTGCCGTATGTTTTTTCAATCACTTGCTTAATTTTGGCGATCGCTTCTGCTTGGGGTAAAACTCCTGCTAAGGCAAAGAAGCATACTTGCATAATAGTGTTAATGCGTCCACCCATGCCACTTTCACGGGCGACTTGAGTAGCATTGATAACATAAAATTTTAGTTGTTTGCTAATAATCTGCTGCTGTACTTTCTCTGGCAGATATTCCCAGACCATATCTGCATCATAGGGACTATTAAGTAAAAAAGTTGCCCCTGATACAGCATTTTTCAGTACATCTACTCGATCCAATAATACCCACTGATGGCAACCGATGAAATTCGCTTTGCCAATCAGATAAGTAGAGCGAATCGGCTTCGGACCAAAACGCAGGTGAGAAACTGTCATCGAGCCAGATTTCTTAGAATCGTAGACAAAATAACCTTGGGCGTAGTTGTCGGTTTCTTCACCAATAATCTTGATCGAGTTTTTGTTTGCACCCACTGTCCCATCAGAACCCAAGCCGTAAAACATGGCTCTGACAACATGGTCTGGTTCAGTTGAAAAATTAGGGTCAAAACTTAGGGAAGTGTTGGTAATGTCGTCATTAATACCAATAGTAAAGTGATTTTGCGGCTGTGGTCGGGCGAGATTGTCGAAAATTGCCCGCACCATCGCCGGGGTAAATTCTTTAGAAGAAAGACCATAGCGACCAGCGATGATTTTAGGAGTGGGGAGGTGGGGTGATGGAGAGGTGGGGGAAGTGTGAGGGGTGTAAGGGGTATAAACATTTTCGTTATCTCCTTGTCCCCCAAGTCGTCCCCTTTGTCTCCTTATCTCGTCCTGCAATTCCCATGCTTCGTGAATGGCGGTGACGACATCAAGATACAACGGTTCGCCGGCTGAACCTGGTTCTTTGCTGCGATCTAGAACTGCGATCGCTTTTGTGGTTTTTGGTAAGGCTTGAACAAATCTTTGGACATCAAAGGGGCGGTAGAGTCTTACTTTGACAACACCCACTTTTTCACCACGGGCGTTGAGGTAATCTACTGTTTCATGGACTGTTTCACAACCAGAACCCATGAGGACAATCACGCGATCGGCGTCACTTGCGCCATAATACTCGTAAATTTGATAGTGTCGTCCCGTGCGTTCCCCAAGTTTGTCCATAACGTGTTGGACAATTTCTGCACAAGCATTGTAGTAGGGGTTAGCGCGTTCACGGGCTTGGAAATAAACATCGGGGTTTTGGGCAGTTCCCCGCAATACAGGGCGATCGGGAGTTAAAGCGCGGGTGCGATGGGCGAGAATTAATTCTTCATCAATGAGCGATCGCAAATCCTCATCTTCCAGCAACTGGACTTTCTGAATTTCATGGGAGGTGCGAAAACCATCAAAAAAGTGCATAAATGGCACTCGCGCCGCCAGAGTTGCAGCTTGGGCAATCAGCGCAAAATCATGGGCTTCCTGCACCGACGCAGAACACAGCAAGGCAAATCCTGTACCACGGGCTGCCATAACATCGCTGTGGTCGCCAAAAATAGATAAAGCATGGGTAGCTAAAGCACGGGCTGCTACATGAATAACTGCACTAGTTAATTCTCCAGCAATTTTGTACAGGTTAGGGATCATCAACAATAACCCCTGTGACGAAGTGAATGTAGTTGTCAGAGAACCTGTTTGTAGCGCCCCATGTACAGCCGCAGCCGCTCCGCCTTCACTCTGCATTTCGATTACACTCGGAACCGTACCCCACAAATTAGCACGGTGTGATGCTGACCAAACATCAGCCCATTCACCCATTGCGGAAGAGGGGGTGATGGGATATATGGCTATAACTTCACTTAAACGGTAAGCAACACGGGCTACAGCCTCATTCCCATCAATGGTTGCAAAAGTTGTGTGCATGATTTCCTCCTGCAAGCTACCCCCAAAAGTTAAGTTAATTAGTAGTTAGTGGTTATTAGGGGTGTTCGCGTAGCGTCTCCCTAAAGGGAGATAGCGTTTGTAGCATTTGTATGGGTATCTTGAATTTAAAACGAAATATATTCGTACAATTTATAACCCGTTTTAACGGGTTTAAGCTTTCAGCCCAAAACAAAAGTTTTGGGATTACCTAGACACATTTATTAATTATTTAGATTATCCCATTCACAAAAAACATATTGATTACTGTTAATTAATAAATGCACTCATCCCAAAAAACTAACCATGAGTTAGCTTTTCAGAAAATATAAACAATTTTTGGGGTAGAGGTTCGAGAATTAATTAATTCAGGATTCCAGCGACTTTGTCTTCATTAGACCTCTTGCAGAAAAGTTTTGTGATAGATTAATAGACTGGAGAAAATTGGGAAAAATTAATTGGCAGGTTGAACTAGATAGTTATAAATCCCAACAATTAAATGGCATTCTATGGGGCTTTTGGTGACATCCATGACCACCGTTTTTGGTTTCTGCGATGGGATCATTAATAGCTTTAATTAATATCAAGTTCGGTTAATTGCTTACAATATTATGCTTCGGTGTTGGTCATTGGTTTTTCCGATTACCCTTCGGGTTCGCTACTTTGCCATCTCGGCAGAAGCCAAGACGGCAAGAAGTAGTCTCACCGATTACCCATTACCTATTACCAGCCCACGCGACAGTATAAGTATTTAAGCGAACATGATATAGTTCTTCTCTTTCGCGTTCGGTTTTCATCACTTCACACGAATTGCTACACTCTTTATACAGCAAGCTCTTCATCGCCTATTGTCGCCCCGTCAGCGTCTCATCATACAATCAAAGATATTTTTTCGTTTAATTTCTCAAGAGCTTGAAGTCTTCCAGATTCCTGAGTTAGTCAAAAATTTTTTAGTTTTAATAAGGATTATGAACGAGTTGTTATCTTATCTTCCTGATGGATAACAGTTCGGAGAGTGACAGAAAAGGTTTATCAGCTTGATGCGGTCAATCACCCATTGTGTAATACCCATTATTCATCTCTGAAAAAAGTAAAAATATTTTTTGAGAGACGCACAGTGCTTGTACAAGTAAAAAGTTAAAATAACTATTAAATTCATCTTTCTTTTTACTTGTTTTTTTCTTTTTCATGCGTCTCTTTCAAATCTCCTAAACTTATGGGGGTTTTATTTTTAGTTTTTACTTTTTCAGGATACTCTTTTACGAATTAGGTACTTCAAGTTCCCCGATTTCTGCAAGATTATTATCTGTTTCTTTGATTTCCTCAGAGGCTTCTTTTTGAATCCATAAAAATAATATGGCAAACACAGGAAAAGGCAAAATGTAGAAAACTAGGGGAATCATGATCCAGGGCAACCATGAAGCAGCATAGTCACCTGTTAGTTGTGTCATATCTACCATCATACAATTCCTCTAAAACTCAAAATTTAAAACTCAAATTTATCCAATGCAAAATTTGTGTTAAGAAAGTAACGTTTAGCTAGCATTAACAGCTCCTCTAAGAATGGCATCCAAAGCGTCAAAGTTTTCGAGCAGCAAATATGCAAATATAGCACCACCCATTGCACCAAGAAAAATTCCGCCATTTAATTGGCTCCATTCTTCACGAGTTCTCAACGGTCTTAATGAGTCTTTGGAATAGGAACTATAAGAACCTTTCGGATTTCCTTGGAATGTTGTAATCGCAAAAATGGAAATTCCTAAACAAGCGGATACAGCTATATATATAGCAGTGATTAATCCACTCAGATTTGCTCCATGTGCTGATTCCCGTAAAGGCCCAATTACAACCTCTGGTCCCACAAGAAAATAGCCATGAGCCATACCAATTTCCAGTCCCCGCATGAAAGGAGTTAACCCTTTGCGATAAGCAGGTAAATTATTGATGAAAGCTTTAGCTAAAGGAGAATCATTAATAGGAGTGGATAGATTACCAAGGCATGGATCGCCTTTGAAAGGTTTAATTATATCGTTATCTACTGTATCAACTGTATTAGACATTGTTATTAACCTTTGTATTGAATTGGTTGATGTTGTCTTAATTTTAAATATATCAATTATCGATTTCTAAAAATATATTTTTAGATGATTTTAATAATATTATTAACAATAATGCAAGCCCTAAATAGGAAAGTCTCTTGCTCAGTCAAGCAAGAGAGGAGGTCGAAACTTTATATTTTTAATAATTGATTTCTGAAGTAAAATAACAAAGTATAACCTTGAGAACTTATATTTATTTGTTAACTGTTGACAGTTAAAAATTAACTGTCAACAATTGATTCATTGACCAAACTTACTTGCTGTTGAGGCAATTAAAAAGGCTCCGTAGGTAGCGATATAACCAACAGTAAAATGAGTTAAGCCGACTAAACGAGCCTGAACAATTGACAAAGCAACGGGTTTATCTCTCCAGTAGCCAAAGGATAGGGGCGTTTGTTCGTGTGCCCAAGCCAGAGTTTCGATTAACTCTTGCCAGTAACCCCGCCATGTAATTAGGAACATGAAGCTAACAGCCCAAGCTAAGTGTCCAAACAGGAACATCCAAGCCCAAACAGCTAAGTTATTAGTCCCATAGGGGTTATAGCCATTAATCAACTGAGCGGAGTTTGCCCAGAGGTAGTCTCGGAACCAACCCATGAGATAGGTAGAAGATTCGTTGAATTGGGCGACATTCCCTTGCCAAATAGATAGATGCTTCCAATGCCAGTAGAACGTTACCCAACCCAGAGTGTTAAGCATCCAGAAGACAGCGAGGTAAGATGCATCCCAAGCTGAGATATCACAAGTGCCACCCCGACCAGGGCCATCACAAGGAAAGGCGTAGCCAAAATCTTTTTTATCGGGCATTAGCTTGGAACCACGAGCATCCAACGCACCTTTTACTAATATCAAGGTGGTGACATGCAAACCGAGAGCGATCGCATGATGAACATAAAAGTCACCCGGGCCAATAGTCAAGAACAATGAGTTAGTACCATTGTTGATAGCATCCAACCATCCTGGTAGCCAGACGTTGGCATGATTGGGCCATGCTGTGAAAGCAATACTATCTGGGTTTGACAGCAGTGTATGAAACCCATACAAAATCTTACCGTTTGCTGACTGGATAAACTGAGCAAACACCGGCTCAATCAAGATTTGCTTATCAGCCGCGCCAAAGGCTACTTCTACATCGTTGTGGACGTATAGACCCAAGGTATGGAAGCCTAAGAATAGCGATACCCAACTTAGATGAGCAATAATGGCTTCTTTGTGCTTCAACACTCGCTCTAGGACATTACCTTTATTCTGTTCTGGGTCGTAATCTTTAATCCAGAAGATGGCAGCATGGGAAAATGCCCCTACCATTAAAAAACCGGCAATATACTGATGATGTGTGTATAATGCCGCCATTGTGGTAAAGTCCTTGGCGATAAAAGCATAAGGCGGCATGGAATACATGTGCTGTGCCGTCAAAGAACTGGCAACACCTAGACAAGCTAGTGCCAAAGAGAGTTGGAAATGCAGAGAATTGTTTACTGTTTCGTACAGCCCTTGGTGAGGTAGATTAAATGGCCCTTCAACTTTTCTACCAAAGAAAGTCTTGGAGTCCATCATCTCTTTGATACTGTGACCGATACGCCAGTTAGTGCGGTACATGTGACCCGCAATAATTAATACGACTGCGATCGCTAAATGATGGTGTGCCATATCCGTCAGCCACAGTGATTGCGTCTGGGGATGGAAACCACCTAAGAACGTGAGAATTGCTGTGCCTGCACCTTGAGAGGTACTAAATACATGCTCGGCGGTATCAGGGTTTTGGGCGTATGCTCCCCAATTACCCGTGAAAAATGCCCACAAACCAGCGGGATGGGGTGGGGTAGATAAGAAGTTATCCCAGCCAACATGTTGTCCGCGAGATTCGGGGATAGCAACGTGTACTAAATGACCAGCCCAAGCTAAAGAGCTAACACCAAACAAACCTGCTAAGTGGTGGTTTAAGCGAGCTTCCGAATTTTTGAACCAACCCAGATTAGGACGATATCTAGGTTGTAAATGTAACCAGCCTGCAAACAAGAAGACTGCCGCTAGCAGAATTAGGAACAATGCACCAACATACAGCTCAGTATTTGTGCGGAGTCCGATAGTGTACCACCAGTGGTAAACACCAGAATAGCAAATATCTACGGGGTTCCTCGCTCCTGCTTGGGTGAAAGCTTTAATAGCTCCTGGCCCAAATTGAGCATCCCAGATCGCGTGGGCGATGGGGCGCACATGCACAGGGTCTTTAATCCATACCTCAAAATTACCTTGCCAAGCAACGTGGAACAAAATCCCCGACGCCCACAGAAAAATAATTGCTAGATGACCAAAGTGAGAGGCAAAAATCCTTTGATAGAGATTTTCCTCCGTCATCCCATCATGACTTTCAAAATCGTGAGCAGTAGCGATCGCATAGAAAATGCGCCGCGTTGTCGGGTCATTAGCAAGGTCTTGGCTAAATTTTGGGAATTTAGTAGCCATAAGCCAAAGAAGTAAAAAGTAAAAAGTAAAAAGGCAAAAATGAAGCAATATAGCCGGAAAAAGGAAAAAGTACACAAGTTAAATTCTTTTTCCTTTTGCCTTCATCCAAATGCCGTCATTCTTGCCAGGAAGAAAGCCCAAGTAGTGACAATTCCTCCTAAAAGGTAATGAGCAACCCCTACAGCCCGACCGTGAATGATGCTCAAAGCACGAGGTTGAATAGCTGGGGCAACTTTCAATTTGTTGTGTGCCCAAACTATCGATTCAATCAGTTCTTGCCAGTAGCCACGACCACTGAATAAGAACATCAGACTAAAGCCAAAGATGAAGTGTCCGCCCAGGAACATTAAGCCGTAGGCTGAAAGTGATGTATTGTAGGATGTAATCACTTGTGTTGATTGCGCCCAAAGGAAATCACGCAACCAACCGTTATTCGTTATTGACGAAGTCGCAAAGTTTCCACCAGTGATGTGAGTGACCACCCCATCTGCTCCCACCGTCCCCCAGACATCTGATTGCATCTTCCAGAAGAAGTGGAAAATCACCATACTAAGAGAATTGTACATCCAGAACAAACCCAGGAATACATGATCCCAAGCCGACACCTGGCAAGTACCACCCCGCCCCGGCCCATCGCAGGGGAAGCGGAAGCCTAAATTAGCTTTATCTGGAATTAAACGGGAACTGCGGGCAAATAAAACCCCTTTCAGCAGTACCAGAACAGTGACGTGAATTGTGAAGGCGTGAATGTGGTGAATTAAGAAATCTGCTGTACCCAAGGTAATGGGCATCATCGCCACTTTGCCACCCACAGCCACTACACCACCACCGAAAGCATAGCTGACAGGGTCGTGCAAATTAGGCGCTGCGGTTCCCAATCCTGTTAGTTCCAGATTTCGCAAGCCACCGAAAGCATGACCCAAAGGTGCAGCAACTTGGAGAGATGGATTTCCTATGGTCATCGTATGGATATGTTGCAGCCACTGGGCAAACACTGGCTGTAATTGAATTCCCGTATCCGAGAACATATCCTGAGGACGACCAAAAGCCCGCATGGTGTCGTTATGACAATACATGGCAAAGCTATGGAAGCCAAGGAACTGACACACCCAAGCAAGATGAGAAATAATTGCATCCCGATGGCGTAGTACCCGATCCAGCACATTATTGAAATTTTGTTCTGGATCGTAGTCCCGCACCATGTAAATCGCTGCGTGGGCTGCCCCGCCAACAATCAGGAAGCCTCCAATCCATACATGGTGAGTGAATAGAGATACCACAGTCCCATAGTCTGTTGCCAAATAGGGATAGGGCGGCATCGCATACATGTGATGGGCGATGATAATGCTCAGAGAACCCAACATTGCCAAATTGATTGATAGCTGAGCGTGCCAGGACGTCGTGAGGACTTCAAACAGACCCTTGTGACCGACAGGCCCAATAAAGCTCAAGAATGGCAGCATGTTTGGAGTTCTGGCATCATCCAGCATTTCTTTAATGCTGTGACCGATACCCCAGTTGGTACGATACATGTGACCGGCAATGATGAACATTACCGCGATCGCTAAATGATGATGTGCAACATCTGTCAACCACAAGCCACCAGTTACAGGGTTAAGCCCACCCTTAAAGGTGAGAAAGTCAGTAAAATGCCCCCACTGCAAGGTGAAGAAAGGTACTACACCTTTCACAAAGCCCCAATCTGCATGGGGATACAACTTGTTCATCAAACTGGGATTCAAGATGAACTCGTGCGGTAAAGGAATATCCTTCAGAGCTACTCCAGTATCCAACAGCTTGTTAGTGGGTAGGGAAACATGGATTAGGTGTCCTGTCCAACCTAATGAACCCAAACCCAAAAGCCCAGCCAAGTGATGATTTAACATCGACTGGGTATTCTGGAACCATTCCAGTTTGGGAGCGCGTTTGTGATAGTGGAACCAACCAGCGAACAGCATCAACGCTGCCATTACCAAACCGCCAATAGCAGTGCAATACAGCTGGAATGTATTGGTGAAACCAGCAGCACGCCACATTTGGAAAAGCCCAGATGTGATTTGAATGCCATGAAAACCACCACCCATGTCTCCATTCAAAATTTCTTGGCCAAATATCGGCCAAACAACTTGAGCACTGGGTTTAATACCAGTTGGATTTGCCATCCAAGCCTCAAAATTGGAAAAGCGAGCACCATGAAAATACATGCCGCTTAACCAAATAAACACCACCGCTAGATGCCCAAAATGGGCAGCAAAAATCTTGCGCGATATGTCTTCTAAATCGCTAGTATGAGTGTCAAAATCGTGGGCGTTAGCATGTAAGTTCCAAATCCAGGTTGTGGTTTTGGCACCTTTGGCAAGGGTGCGGTCAAAGTGTCCTGGTTGCGACCACTTCTGAAAAGAAGTAGGCACCGGATCGTTATCAACTACAACCCTCACCTCTTGCTCTCGCTCTGGCGTAAGAGTCATTGAACTTTCCCTCTTCTATTAAAGAAATGAGAACTTTACTCTGCTCAAAGTAGCTGTATTTAAGTTTTTTGTTGGTTGTTAGTTTGGGGATTAACTATTGCCACTAACCAACGGAAAAAGCCAGCGATTGGATTAACAGTAACGCTGGATTATTTGTAGATAAATTATTCGCTCAAGAGACATCAAGTAGCTGAATAACCCTTTCCTTAGAGAATAAGAAAAAAAAATGAAGAACTGATGAAAGAAGATAGTTATTAATAAAAAATTACAAAAACTAATTCCAATTCAGCACTTAAGCTACTTGTTTGGCCAGAGTCATTAAATCAAAAGGTTTAGCGATCGCAGTCATTGTTAAGAGTACAGACGGTAAAGTTGATGTACGCCAAAAACAACAACCAACAGCTATTACACGAAATATATTCACACCGACCCACTGATTAATGCTTGTAGCACTTGATCAGATAAGGTAAAAGGATCGTAGGGCTTGGTAATTACCGCCGCGATCTTAAGTTGAGTAAACTGACGTTGTTCAGCAGCCTGTGCTTTTGCTGTGAGCAAAACTACTGGAATATTCTGAGTAGTAGGATTTTTTTGGAGGTTTTGCAAGGTCGTCAACCCATCCATATCTGGCATCATCACATCCAAGAGAATAACATCAGGTTTTTCTGTTGCAGCTTTGACCAGACCTTCTCTACCAGAAACTGCTGTTAGAACTTCCCATCCACCAGCTATCTCTAGACACATCTGGGTAGTTTCTCGGATATCCTGTTCATCATCAATAATCAAAATGCGTTTTGTCATTTGTAATTTGTTGGTTGTTGGTTGTTGGTAGTTAGTAGTTAGTGATTGGTATTTTCCCCAATCCCCAATTACTGACTAATAGGTAACATGAAATAGAAGGTGCTACCCTTCCCTAAAATACTCTCTGCCCAGATTTTGCCTCCATGCTGTTGTACTATGCTGCGACAAATTGCTAATCCCAAGCCAGTACCCCCTTGATGACGGGAATTAGAAGCATCGACTTGCTGAAAGCGGTCAAAAATTGTCTCTAGTTTATCTTCAGGAATACCTCGCCCTTGATCTTTGATTTGGAACAAGAGATAGGAAGTAGGGGAAGTAGTAAATTTATTTTTCTCCACACAATCGGCTTTCCTCACTTTCCCCTCTTGTTGAAGTTCAACACTTAGCCATACTGTGCTACCTGGAGGCGAGAATTTAATAGCGTTGCTGAGTAAGTTAGTAATTGTCTGGATGATACGGTCTGGATCTGCCCATAATTGCACTGATGCTGGTGTCAGTTCTAGCTGAATTTCTGCTTTCTCAGCCATTGCTCGCATTTCATCCACAGCTTGAATCATCAAGTCAGTGACGTTACATATCTGTTTGTGCATCGTCACTTTACCTGAGTTGATACGCTCAATATCAAGGATGTCATTAATCAAACGCACTAAACGGTTGGTGTTATCAAAGGCAATTTCTAACATCCGTTGACTTTTTTCAGGTTGATTGTTTAAGGAACCCCGTGCCAACAAGCCTAAAGCACTGCGAATTGAGGTTAAAGGTGTTCGTAACTCATGGCTGACAACAGAAACAAATTCATCCTTCATCCGTTCTATTATTTGTCGTTCGGTAATATCCTTAAAGATAACTACAGCACCAACAATTTTTTTTTGTTCTCGAATTGGTGTAGAGACATATTCGACTGGAAATTTTGACCCATCGCGGCGGTAGAATATGTCGTCAGTAACATGTTGTACTGTTCCATTTTGCAAGGTAGCGTAGATGGGGTTATCTTCCAAAAAATAGCGGACACCGTCGGGTTTAGAATGCTTCACGACTTCGTGCATAAACTGATTGATTAGTTCTTTCACCCCATATCCCAGCATTCTTGCTGCTGCTGGATTTACAAAAGTAATTTTGCCCTGACAATTTAAACCATAAATTCCCTCGCCGGCTGAGTTCAAAATTAACTCGCTTTGCCGACTCAGGCGTTCTAGTGAGGCTTGTGTTTGCTTGCGATCGCGAAGTGCGCGTTCTCGTTCGTTGATTTCTTCCAACAATCGTCTATTGGCTCGTCGTAACTCTGCGGTTCGCTCTTGAACTCGTTGCTCTAATTCGGCATTCAATGCACAGATTTTTTTCTCAGCTTGCTTGCGCTCTTCGATATCGCACTGCAAGTTGGCGTTGAGAGCATTGACTTGCTGATACAGTTGGTATTGATGAATTGCGATCGCAAAGTGACTAGCCAAAGCTTGGGCAAGTTCAATTTCCGTAGTCTTCCATTCTTGGACTTGACCTCGCTTCAACTCTCGCCACACCTCAAAGGATTTAATCGGAGACAAATGTCTCTCATCATCGCGGTCTGGTCGTCGCGCCCAGATAGTTTCTACGTCTATTTCGTTACGAAAAATACTTAAATAACCCAAAATCTGCTGCCGATATTGCAAGCGCACAATTAACAAAGTACGAATCCCAGACTTCAAAAACGCCTGTGCTAAATCTGACTGTAGTGCCGCTTGATACAAATCATTAACAACCCAAACTGGGCTTTCTTCAACAACAGTTGTTTCCATTCTTAGCCATTCTCGCCAGCTGGGATGTTCTTCGAGGGGGGAAAATGAAGAATTTATTACTCCCCCTTGTCCTCTTTTCCCCTTTTTCCCCCTTGTCTTCCTTGTCTTGTGTCTGGCTGTTTGCCAGTAGTAAACAACTGCGCTTCCTCAGCAGGGTTCTGGGGGGTAATGCAAATTCTGCCACCTGCGCCTTGTAGCGCTGATACAGTTAACTCTAGTGCTTGTTGCACCTGCATCTGTGTCATGGAGTGTAGCAGCTTGGCAACGCGGTTAATTGTGGCTTCTTGTTGGGCTTGGAGGCGGCTTTGTTCGAGGAGAGTAGACTGAGCGATCGCAATTGATAATTGATCTGCGACTAACTGTACCACCTGTAATTCTTGCTCTGTTATTTGGCGCGGTAAACTATGATGGGAAACTAATAAGCCCCATAATTGCTCGCGATGCAAAATTGGCACTACTAAAGAAGATTGCACTCCCATTGAGGTGAGGTATTCTACATGGCAGGGGTCTACCGAGCGAAATCGAATGTCATTTTTGAGTTCGATGGATTCGTCAGCTTCCGGAGCAGGGCTGAGTCCAATTTGTTGTGTTCCTACATCCACAATTGAACGCTGACGAGCCAACAAAAATAATTCTCGTGCTTCAGATGGAATATCCTGAGCAGGGAAGTGTTGCCCTAGTAAGGATGGTAGACGTTCTTTATCAACCGACTCTGCCACAACTTCACCACTACCATCTGTATCAAATCGATAGATTTTAACGCGGTCAGTCTCCAAGAATCCACGGATTTCGGCAACAGTTATTGAGAGTATCGCTGGTAATTCCAGAGATTGGCGAATGCGATTCATTATCCGATGTAGCAATACTTCTAAAGAAGTGATTTGCTTTTCACCAGCAGTGTTAGTCTGATTTAACGCCTTGGAATGGGGATTATTCGATGGCATCATCTAAAACATCATGGCAAAGTATTTTCTCTAGTTCTGCAAACGCAGGCTGCTGTATTTCTTGCTTCAAGGCTATAACCAAGTTGTACAAATGCAACACTTGGTTTTGATTAATGTTCATATGCGATCGCAACATCTGCTCAACTTCAAAAGCCAAACGCGACCCTTTGGTAAAACCAAAGATGCCCAAAGCCCCTGTCAGTTTATGTGCAGCTTGTTGTGCTTGTTGTCTTAATTCATCTCCCAGGTTGTTTTCTAGTAATGCTTCTGTGGCTTGCTCTAGGATGATGATGCGATCGCAATTCTTAACTTTCAATTTCTCCCACAATTTAGTTAACGCTGCTTTGGTTTGTTGTATATTATCATGTAAATCTTGAGCCTCATAAAATAAATCTTTTATCTGTTGTTTTTTACTTGGTTTTACACCATTTAATCTGTGATTTTCTTTTGTTTTTTGTGGCAATTTTTTGGAAGATGTAGGTACTTTCAGGCGATAACCCAGACCATACACCGTTTCAATAAAATTATTCTCCGCTCCTGCTTGTTTGAGTTTTTGTCGCAAACCTTTAATGTGAGCTGTAACTGTATCTTCTTGGGGAGCTTCTTCCGTTGACCACAAGTGTTCTAAAATGTCGCCGCGGCTAAAAACTTGATGTCCGTTGCGAAGAAAAAGCTCTAGCAAACGATATTCTTTGGGAGTTAAATTGAGAAGGTGATTGTTATAGACAACTTCACATTTACCAGGATCAAGACGCAGGTTTTCCCATTCCAAAACCGTTTGTAGAGTTGAATTTCGCCGCCGCAATAAAACCCGAATTCGAGCTAATAATTCTGACATGTCAAAAGGTTTAACAAGATAATCATCTGCTCCAGCATCCAATCCCATTACTTTATGAGTGCTAGAGTTTTGCGCTGTTAATAACAGCACGGGAGCTTGATAGTTATGAGAACGTAACCTTTGACAAAGCTGAATACCGTCCAACTTCGGTAGCATGACATCTAACAAAATTAAGTCATACTTGAAAGCCTCCACAAGCTCCCAGCCTAATTCCCCATCATTTGCAACATCGACAACATAATGTTGATTCCCAAGAATATTTTCTAGAGTATTGGCAATACACTCGTCATCTTCAACTAATAAAAGTCTCATGAAATATCACCCTGTTATGATTGGGAATATGTCGAATTACACGCCTAGGTTTTGAGCTTGGACAGCTTGGAGAAATTTCCCCACTTGACCATATTGGTTAAGCAAGCGTGACATTCGCGATTAATCAGTTGACTTTTTAGATGATCTTTTGGTGATGTCTAAGGAAGAATTCAAGAGAAAGATAAACAGGGAATATTTGCCTTTTCACCTTTCAGAATGTTAACAAGCTGCGTTTTAGAATTTCCATGCGATCGCTCCGCACCCTTTAGGAAGGCTCCGCCTACAAAATGAAAGTATTTTTTTAAAAATGTGCAAGTTCTGAATTAATCAGAAATAATCGCCAAAAAATCAAAATCAAGAATATCAAAAGTTTGGTTAATAAAAAATAACTGATTGTTCACAAAAATGTTACTAAGATTTTCCCATTTCTAGGATAGTTGGGCATACTAAAATATATTATTCTGTTGACAATTACAATCATTATTAACAGATTTCTCACAAAATTAATTACTTAGCTTCAATAAAATTTTCATTTCTTTACTTATTTTTATAAAAACTAGAGTAATTTTTTACACATCTCCGAATTATCCAAAGATGCAGCTGGCCAATCAGGGATTGCACGCCCCATCAAAAATTTTCCGTCATTCCACCAGATGACCAGACGTAGCATTGCTACGTCTCTTCTACGAACCATTATCTGAAAACTGCTCAAATTTACTTATCAACTATGGTTTTGTAAGTTTATGTAAAGAAAATTAATTCCTTCATTAGTTCTTCATGTTTTTTCACTATTCTGCTTTTCATCAATCTTGAATAATATTTTCGTCGTAGCTGATGAAGGTTTGACTGCAAATATATAGCCCTGCCATCGCCTCTGGTGTGAGATTGTGCTGCGATGGAAACTCCTGCCCATTCAATGAGGATGTATTGAGTATGAAGCTAGAGTCAGACCATGTAATTGCAACCTCAGATAGTAGCAATTACACTTCTGAGCCAACAGCAAACAAACTCTCAGAAAGACGCAAAAAAGTTAATCATTGGGAAAAATTTTGTTCATGGGTTACCAGCACAGAAAACAGACTATATGTCGGCTGGTTTGGTGTGTTGATGATTCCTTGCATCTTAACAGCAACAACTGTTTTTATCATCGCCATCATCGCTGCTCCTCCTGTAGACATGGATGGAATAGGTGCGCCCATTTCCGGTTCAATACTTTCTGGAAATAACATTATCACTGCTGCTGTTGTGCCAACATCGGCTGCAATTGGTCTGCATTTTTATCCAATTTGGGAAGCAGTTTCCATTGATGAGTGGCTTTACAATGGTGGGCCATATCAAATGATTGTGCTGCATTTTTTGATTGGCATCATCGCCTATCAGGACCGGGAATGGGAACTAAGTTACCGCTTGGGAATGCGTCCCTGGATTTCTCTAGCATTTACTGCTCCCGTCGCCGCAGCTGTCTCAGTGTTGTTAATCTACCCAGTTGGACAGGGTAGCTTATCTGCGGGAATGCCTTTAGGAATATCTGGCACATTTCACTTCATGTTGCAGTTTCAAGCAGACCACAACATCTTGATGAGTCCTTTGCATCAGTTAGGAGTGATTGGGGTTTTAGGTGGTGCTTTTGCGGCTGCAATGCACGGTTCCTTAGTCACGTCTACCTTAATTCGCAGTCATAATCACAGCGAGTCTGAATCAATTAACAAAGGGTACAAACTTGGTCAACAACACCCAACCTATAATTTTAGGTCTGCTCAAGTTTATTTATGGCACTTGATATGGCATCGTGTCAGTTTTCCTAACTCTCGCAAATTGCACTTCTTCTTGGCAGCCTTACCAGTAGCAGGAATTTGGTCTGCGGCTTTGGGTGTGGACATCGCTGCCTTTGACTTTGACTACTTGCAATTTCATCAGCCTGAGATCAAAAGCCAAGGGCAGATTATTCACACTTGGGCAGACACAATTGATTGGGCTTCTTTAGGGATAAAAATTTTAGATGAACGCCATATTTATGACTTCCCTGAAAACTTAACAGCAGGTGAAGTAGTGCCTTGGAAGTAGGCATCTTGAATTTTCAATTTGGAATTTTTTATGACTACTATTTCCACACGACCAACGAGCCGTTTCCCAACCTGGGATAGGTTCTGCAATTGGGTAACAAGTACCGAAAATCGTCTGTATATTGGCTGGTTCGGCGTCTTGATGATTCCTTTGTTAGGAGTTTCTATCTGCGTCTTTACGATCGCCTTTATTGCCGCTCCCCCAGTGGATATTGACGGCATCCGCGAACCAGTATCTGGTTCACTACTCTACGGCAACAATATCATTACCGCCGCCGTAGTTCCTATGTCCAACGCGATTGGACTGCACTTTTACCCCATTTGGGAAGCAGCTTCTATGGACGAATGGCTCTACAACGGCGGGCCATATCAAATGATTGGTTTCCACTACATTCCAGCCCTTGCTTGCTACATGGGGCGTGAGTGGGAATTATCATACCGTCTGGGAATGCGTCCTTGGATTGCAGTTGCCTACAGCGCTCCTCTTGCCGCCACAACTTCAGTGTTCTTAATTTACCCAATTGGACAAGGCAGCTTCTCTGACGGTCTGCCTATGGGTATCAGCGGCACTTTCAATTTTATGTTTGTGTTCCAAGCCGAACATAACATTCTCATGCATCCCTTACACATGATTGGAGTCGCTGGAGTCTTGGGAGGTTCGCTGTTCTGCGCAATGCACGGTTCACTAGTGACATCAAGTCTCATCCGTGAAACCACAGAATTAGAATCGCAGAACTACGGTTATAAATTTGGTCAAGAACAAGAGACTTATAACATCGTTGCAGCCCATGGTTACTTTGGTCGCCTAATTTTCCAGTACGCCAGCTTTAACAATAGCCGCTCATTGCACTTTTTCCTTGCAGCTTGGCCGGTGATTTGTATTTGGGGTACTGCTATAGGCATCAGCACAATGGCGTTTAACCTGAATGGCTTCAACTTTAATAATTCCATTCTTGATTCTCAAGGACGTGTACTCCCCAGTTGGGCTGATGTGTTGAACCGAGCAAACTTAGGTTTTGAAGTGATGCACGAACGGAATGCTCATAATTTCCCACTGGATCTTGCTGGTGGTGAAGCTGTTCCTGTCGCAATCACAGCGCCTTCCATCACTGCCTAGTCGGTTTTCAGTTGTCAGTTTGATTCCTCCCTGACAACTGAACCATTTCCTAATCGATTTGTTGTTAGTTGTTGGTTGTTGTTTGTAAGCTACTAAACCACTAACTACTAACCACTAACCACTAACTAAAAAATCAGGAGTAATTTATGAGTGTCGTTACCGAATTAATTCTGAATGCTGATAGTGAATCTCGCTATCCTGCTCCCAAAGAGTTAAGAATTTTTCAAGACTTTTTGAGAACAGGAGACCAACGCATTCGGATTGCAAAAATTTTAGCGGAAAATGAACAACTAATTGTGCAACGTGGTAGCCAAAAATTCTGGGAACGCTGTCCTAATACTCCTAGTAATAGTGGCAACGAGCGGAAAACAGCTTCCTGTCAGCGCGATCAAGGTTGGTATGTTCGCTTAGTTGCTTACTCAGTCTTGGCGGGCAGTGAGAAACCCTTGGAAGAAATAGGTACTGTTGGCATTAAAGAGATGTACAACAATTTAGAGATTCCACTCAGAAATATAGTGGAAGCAATGCGCTGCATTAAAGAAGAAGCTGTATCCATGATGAGTGAGGAAGATGCTGTTGAGGTAGGCCCATATTTTGACTACATCATTAGAGCGTTGTCATAGGAAGGAGTAACAGATGAATAATGAAGTATGAAAAATAAAAAATAAATTTATACTTCATTTTTCGTCTTTTCTTAAACATCTATTACTCGAATACTCAAATTAAGGATACAGAATTATGCAAGACGCAATTACTTCTTTGATTAATTCTTCTGACGTTCAAGGAAAATACCTGGATAACAATTCTTTAGAGAAGCTACAACACTACTACCATACTGGTGATATGCGAGCGCGTGCTGCTACTACGATTAGTGCTAATGCCAAAACTATCGTTACTCAAACAGTAGCCAAATCTCTGCTTTATACAGATATCACGGCTCCTGGCGGCAATATGTATACTTGTCGTCGTTATGCTGCTTGTGTTCGAGACTTAGATTACTTTTTGCGCTATGCTACCTACGCCATGTTGGCTGGCGATCCCTCAATTTTAGACGAGCGCATTCTGAATGGTTTGAGGGAAACTTATAACTCTTTGGGCGTTCCTATTGGTGCAACTATACGAGCAGTGCAAGCAATGAAGGAAGTAACTAATAGCATGATAGGTGCTGATGCGGGTAAAGAAATGGGTGTTTATTTCGACTACATTGCTTCTGGCTTGAGCTGAAGACCAATAAATAGGGAATAGGGAAAAACAATTAATCATCAACTCCCATTCCCAATTTCCAATTCATACTTTTTTACTAGCAATTAACAATTTCCTATTTCCAATGAGCATTATTATAAAATCAATTGTAAATGCCGATCGCGAAGCTCGGTATCTAAACGCTGGTGAGTTAAGCGCAATTCAAGAGTTTTATGAAAGTGGAGTTTCTCGGCTTAATCTTGCCATGACTCTAACGGAAAATGAACAAAAAATTGTAGAAAAAGCAAGTCTCAAATTTTGGGAACGCTGTCCAAATACACCTAGTAATAGTGGTAATAGAATGTATCGAAATTCGTGCTTGCGCGATCAAAGTTGGTACATTCGTTTGATTACTTATGCTGTGGTAGTGGGGGATGTAGAGCCTTTAGCAGCAATTGGTACTATTGGAGTGAAAGAAATGTACGAATCTCTAGAAATTCCCCTACCCAATCTAGTAGAAGCAATTCGTTGCCTTAAAGAAGTATCTTTAGACTTATTTACCTTAGAAGATGCCACCGAAATAGCACCTTATTTTGACTATTTGATTCAGAGTTTAATGCCTTAATTGGTTAGTAGTTAGTAGTTAGTGGTTAGTTGCTAATACTAACAACAAACAACAAATAACAAACAACAACCAACAAATAAAAAATGAGTGCTAAAGCAAGTAGTAGTATTTCAGTTGCTCATCCACAACTATATCAAACTGTACCTATTGCAGTTATTTCACAAGCAGAACAACAAGACCGCTGTTTAAAGCGTACTGAACTTCAAGAACTCAATTCATTTTTTAGTTCTGGTAATAAGCGTTTAGAAATTGTAGAAACGCTAACTAAAAATGCAGATGAAATTGTATCTGTGGGGGCAAATCGGATTTTTGTTGGCGGTTTTCCCATGGATTACTTGGAAAAACCCCAAGATCCTTTAGGATTGCCAGGTTCTGGTTATTATGTAGGTGAGGATTACCTGAGTGCAGCACGAAGAAATGGTTATGTTCCGGATAAGGAACGGGTGAATTTAATACCAACGCCAAGATTTTTCAATCCTTTAAGGGGTTGGTGGGAACAAGCGCGTACCCTCTTCACTGACAGAGATCCACTCCCGGAAGGTTTCCGTTTTATCAATATTTCTCGCTATGGGCCAACAAGAATGAAACGGTCTATGCGAGACTTAGCGTGGTTTTTACGTTATATAACTTATGCCATTGTTGCTGGTGATACTAGTATTTTGTCAGCCAATGCCAGAGGCTTGCGCGGCATCATTCCAGAAGATGTAACAGATGCTACTGTTGTTGCTCTTAAGGAAATGCAACGTCAATCCCTAAATTACTTTGCAAATGATGCTGAGGCACAGGAAATTATCAAACATAATTTTCAAGTATTAATATCCGAATACCTTGTGGAAAAACCTCCAATTGAACTTAGAATTGGGGTTTCCGACGAGCAACAAGGTTTAGTATTGCCTCAAAGTTATGCGATCGCCTCACTCGTGCGACTCAAATATGTGATGAAATCGGTCTTACCAGAAACAGAAAAGCAAGCAGTAATTAAAGCTGCCTATCGGCAAGTCTTTGAGCGCGATGTGGCTGCTACCTATGGTTTCCCTGTAGATGAATTGGAGTCCCAAGTCAAGGGTGGACAAATTTCCATGAAGGAATTTGTTCGTCGTTTAGGTAAATCTCGCCTCTACCGCAGACTTTTCTGGGAGCCGTACACCATCAGTCGCGTGATTGAATTGGCAATGCGTCACTTTTTGGGACGGGGATTGAGTTCTCTAGAAGAGTTCCAAGAATACTTTGCTGTAGTTACCAAAGGTGGTTTACCTAAGCTAGTTGACACTTTGGTAGATTCCCAAGAATACGCTGACTACTTTGGCGAGGAAACAGTACCATATCTGCGTGGCTTGGGACAAGAAGCTCAGGAGTGCCGTAATTGGGGGCCACAAATAGATTTGTTTAAATACAGCACTGTTGTTCACAAAGTACCCCAGTTTGTCACCCTGTTTGGCAAATACACCAAACCATTACCCAATCAGCATCCTTACGGTTCTGGTAACGACCCCCTCGAAATTCAATTTGGTGCAATTTTCCCTGTAGATACTTTACCCGCAACCACTCTCCACAGTCCTGCACCCTTTGGTAAAGATAACCGCCGCATTCTGATTAGCTCCAATGGCTTGGGACAAGTTCCAGGCACTTTGGGAAAGATAATCAAGTTAGATCATCCAGAGAAGTTACACACAACATCTCCAGTAAATGGAAAACAAGCACCACCCAACATCAGCCTCGCGAAAAATTCCCCATCCATAGTAATTCAAGTGGCTTATCGACAAGTATTTGGACGTGATGTCTTTGAAGGTCAGCGTATAACAGTCGCAGAATCAGCATTCCTAAGTGGTGCAATTACCATGCGGGAGTTTATCCGCCAATTAGCCAAATCTAAATTATTCCGGAGAATGTTTTGGGAACCACTATACATAACTAAGGCGATTGAATATATCCATCGGCGCTTGTTGGGTCGTCCTACCTATGGGCGACAAGAAATGAATCATTACTACGACATCTCTGCAAATCAAGGCTTTTACGCACTAATTGATGAAATGATCGATAGCCCAGAATATATGCAAACTTTTGGAGAAGATACGGTTCCCTATGAACGCTATGTTACACCCAGAGGTTTTGCAATGCGATCGCCAAAATCATCTTACGCCGTAAATCTGTCGGCAAAATCTTTGCTGTCATCCCCATCAGAATTAGACAGGTTTGTTCCCAACCACCGCAACGGACAAACACAAACTTTGCCAGAGTTGGTAAATGGGTGTGAGACTAACCTCCAAGAACAAAAGCTGGAAGCAGAATTAACTCCAGTAATTGAGTCTGAAAGCCAAGAAAGCTATATCAATCCAGTCTGATTGCAAAAAATTTGGTTTTCTTGGTGTCTTTGTGTCTTGGTGGTGAAAAATCTTTTTTTGAAACACAAAGACACAAAGACACAAAGAGCTAATCCTAATTACCAAATCCAAAATCCAAAATTGATATGAGTCTTGTAAAGCAGGTAATTGAGAACGCTGATGAACAGATGCGCTATCCTAGCCCCGGAGAAATCCGCATGATTCAAAATTTTTGCCATTCGGGGGACAAACGGATTCGCATTGCTACAACTTTGGCGAGTAACCAAAATCGGCTTGTAGAAAGAGCTAGCCAGAAGTTCTGGAAGCGGTGTCCAGTGACACCCAGTAATAGCGGCAATATGAGGAAAACAGCTTCCTGTCAACGCGATCAAGGTTGGTATATCCGTTTAGTTGCCTATTGTGTTTTGGCAGGAAATGAGCAGCCGTTGACGGAAATTGGCACAGTAGGAATGCAACAAATGTATCAATCTTTAGGAATTCCGCTCTCTAATTGGGTTGAGGCGGTGCGTTGTATTAAAGAAGAAGCTCAAGCACTGCTTGGTGATGAAGATGCTGCGGAAGTCACTCCTTATTTTGACTACATTATTCAAGCTCTTTCCTTTCCAGGTGCTCCTTATTTTATGAATGATGGTCGGTCGGATTGGTGAACAAAGTTTTTTAGCAAAAGGATAAGTGATTATGACCATTGCAATTAGACCCTCACGGACAAGGGGGTTTGAATGGTTTTATGTCCTCGATGACTGGCTGAAACGCGATCGCTTTGTGTTTATTGGTTGGTCGGGTTTGTTACTCTTTCCCTGTGCTTACCTGGCGATTGGGGGTTGGTTTACTGGTACGACTTTTGTTACTTCTTGGTATACTCACGGGATTGTGAGTTCTTATTTGGAAGGCTGTAATTTCCTGACTGCGGCTGTTTCCACTCCTGCTGATAGCATGGGACATTCCTTGCTGTTTTTGTGGGGACCAGAGGCGCAGGGAGATTTTACCCGTTGGTGTCAAATTGGTGGTTTGTGGAATTTTGTTGCTTTGCATGGTGTCTTTGGTTTAATTGGCTTCATGCTGCGCCAATTTGAGATTGCTCGTGCAGTTGGCGTTCGACCCTACAATGCGATCGCTTTTTCTGCTCCTATTTCCGTATTTGTTTCTGTCTTCCTTATTTATCCATTAGGACAATCTTCCTGGTTTTTTGCGCCTTCGTTTGGGGTCGCTGCAATTTTCCGTTTCTTACTATTTTTCCAAGCTTTCCACAACTATACGCTGAACCCGTTTCACATGATGGGAGTCGCTGGTGTATTGGGAGGTGCGCTGTTGTGTGCTATTCACGGTGCGACAGTGGAAAACACTTTGTTTAGAGACACCAAAAGCTTTAATACTTTCGGAGGGTTTTCTCCTACTCAAGCAGAAGAAACCTATTCGTTTGTGACTGCAAACCGCTACTGGTCACAGATTTTTGGGATTGCCTTTTCTAACAAGCGATGGTTGCATTTCTTTATGTTGTTTGTGCCAGTTACGGGCTTGTGGATGAGTTCTATTGGCATGGTGGGTTTAGCTTTTAACCTGCGGGCTTATGACTTTGTATCTCAGGAAATCCGCGCAGCCGAAGATCCAGAATTTGAAACTTTTTATACCAAGAATATCCTGTTGAATGAGGGAGCTAGAGCGTGGATGGCGGCTCAAGACCAGCCCCATGAAAAGTTTCAATTCCCTGAAGAGGTAATGCCTCGTGGAAATGCTGAATGAGGGAGCCAGAGCCTGGATGGCGACTCAAGACTAGCCCCATGAAAAGTTTGAATTCCCTGAAGAGGTAATGTTCTGTGGAAACGCCCTTTGATTCTAAAGTTTCAAAACCAAAAGACGAAGTCCAGAAACCTGCTTATATCGTCAATTCACCAAGCGAAGGTCGTGATGAAGCCTCAACTGGATATGCTTGGTGGGCTGGTAACGCTCGTTTTATTAACCAATCTGGTCGGTTTTTAGGTGCTCATGTTGCCCATGCAGGGCTGATTGCCTTTTGGGCAGGGGCGATGCTGCTGTTTGAAGTCGCTCACTATGTCCCGGAAAAACCGATGTATGACCAAGGTCTGATCTTAATGCCTCACATTGCCGCCCTTGGTTTTGGTGTGGGGCCAGGAGGTCAGGTAGTAGATATCTTTCCATTTTTTGCGATCGCTGTAGCTCACCTCATTGGCTCTGCTGTTTTGGGTTTTGGTGGCATCTATCACTCCCTCAAAGGCCCGCAAAAACTTCCTGGTTTCTTTAACTTTGATTGGAGCGATAAAGATAAAGTCACTAGCATTTTGGGATATCACCTGATTGCTTTGGGTGTTGCCGCCTTCTTACTTGTCGGTAAGGCGATGTTGTGGGGTGGGTTGTATGACACCTGGGCACCTGGAGGTGGTGGTGTACGCCTTGTTACTAATCCTACCCTTGACCCCAGAGTCATTTTTGGTTATCTGTTCAAAGGTTTTACAGGTGGAGCAGGTAATATTGCAAGTGTTGACAACCTAGAGGATTTAGTCGGCGGTCATATTTGGATCGGTTCGCTGCTGATACTTGGTGGTATTTGGCACATTGTTACCAAGCCTTTTAAGTGGACTCACAAAGCCTTTATTTGGTCGGGTGAAGCTTACCTTTCGCAAAGTTTGGGCAATGTAGCCGGACAAGCATTTATTGCCACGATGTTCATCTGGTTTAACAATACTGCCTATCCCAGCGAATTTTACGGGCCGACAGTTGCTGAATCTTCCAATGCTCAGGCGCTAGTCTTTCTCGTGCGTGACCAAAATTTAGGAGCAAATGTCGCTTCAGCGCAAGGACCAACAGGTCTGGGGAAATATTTGATGCGATCGCCAACCGGAGAAATTATCTTTGGTGGGGAAACCATGCGCTTTTGGGATGTCAAAGCCCCCTGGCTAGAACCTCTGCGTGGCCCAAATGGTCTAGATATTGACAAACTTCAGCATGATGTCCAGCCTTGGCAAATTCGCCGTGCTTCTGAATACATGACCCATGCGCCCATTGGTTCCCTGAATTCTGTCGGCGGCTTAGCAACTGAACTCAACTCCTTTAACTTTGTTGGGCCCCGTGCCTGGCTAGCTTCTGCACATTTTGTCTTTGCTCTCCTTTTCTTAGTTGGTCATCTCTGGCATGCCGGTCGCGCCAGAGCAGCCGCAGCAGGCTTTGAAAGGGGTATAGACCGAGAAGATGAGCCAGTTCTATCCATGCCTCCATTAGATTAGTTGGCGATCGGGGATCGGGAATAGGGAATTACTTAATCCTTAAACTCTCCCTTCTCTTCCCATTTCCCAATCCCCTATCACTAATCCCCAATCTCCCCACTCCCCATTAGGACTATGCAGTATTTGCTCAAAAATCAAATCATTGACTCCGTGGTTCACATAACTTTGTTGATGTTTTTTTGTGTAATTTTGTCTTTTTTGAAAAATTTTTTCCCTGATTCAGCATCAGGTACATACCTACGACTTTTGTTCTAAATAAGAGATTGAATTCTCTTAACTCTTGACTTTTGACTAAGGAAGCACAATCAATGGGATTACCTTGGTATAGAGTTCACACAGTGGTCTTAAATGACCCAGGACGACTTATTGCTGTACACCTGATGCACAATGCCCTTTGTGCAGGCTTTGCTGGTTCGATGCTTTTGTTTGAACTAGCTTTGTACGATCCTAGCGATCCAGTACTCAATCCCATGTGGCGACAGGGATGTTTTTTAATGCCGTTTGTGGCGCGCTTGGGAGTGACGAATTCTTGGCAAGGCTGGAGCGTTACAGGTGAAACCTTCGCAGATCCTGGTTTTTGGACGTTTGAAACTGTAGCCATAGCTCACATTGTCTTTTCGGGTCTTGAGTTCTTGGCTGCTTGCTGGCACTGGTTTTACTGGGATCTCGCCACATTCTTCGACTCCAAAACGGGCGAACCAACTTTAGATTTGCCCAAAATTTTTGGCATTCACCTATTCTTAGCTGGTTTACTCTGCTTTGGTTTTGGTGCTTTTCATCTCACCGGTATTTTTGGCCCGGGTATGTGGGTTTCTGACCCATATGGGCTAACTGGTCATGTTCAAGGAGTTGCACCAGTATGGGGCCCAGAGGGTTTTAATCCCCAAAATCCTGGTGGAGTTGTTGCTCACCATATTGCAGCGGGTATTGTGGGAATTATTGGCGGACTTTTCCATATAGTTGTTCGACCCCCCGAGGTACTCTACAGGGGGCTAAGGATGGGAAATATTGAAACTGTCCTTGCCAGTGCGCTGGCCACTTTCTTTTTTGCAGGTTTTGTGGCTGCTGGCAGTATGTGGTATGGAACTGCTACCACACCAATTGAACTGTGGGGACCAACTCGTTATCAGTGGGATCAAAACTACTTCAAACAAGAGATTGATAGGCGAGTGCAAGCTGGTTTAGACGAGGGTAAAACTCTCTCACAATCTTGGTCAGCTATCCCAGAGAAACTGGCTTTCTATGACTATATTGGCAATAATCCTGCCAAGGGTGGTTTATTCCGAGTGGGTCGAATGGTCGATGGAGATGGAGTTGCTCAAAGCTGGCTTGGTCATCCAGTATTCAAAGACCGTGAAGGACGGGAATTGACAGTTCGTCGAATGCCTACTTTCTTTGAAACCTTCCCAGTAGTTCTGACTGACAAAGATGGTGTAGTGCGTGCAGATATTCCCTTTCAGCGAGCAGAGGCAAAATATAGCTTTGAGCAAACTGGTGTTAATGTCAGCTTCTTTGGCGGGATACTTGATGGTCAAACGTTTACAGACCCTATGACGGTGAAGAAGTACGCACGTCAGGCTCAACTGGGTGAACCTTTTAAATTTGACCGCACAATCCACAATTCCGATGGAGTTTTCCGAACTAGTAACCGGGGCTTTTTTGCCTTTTTCCACACTTGCTTTGCTTTGGTGTGGTTTTTCGGACACATCTGGCATGGTTCTCGTACCATCTACCGGGATGTATTTGCTGGCATTGACCCAGAACTTGATGAACAGGTAGAGTTTGGTGTTTTCCAGAAAGTGGGAGATACAACCACACGTAAGAAGCAACCAGTTATCTAAAACACCAGTAAAGACGCGCCATGGCGCGTCTCTACAAATTACCAAATACCATCAACAATAGTCGGAGGAATCCATGCAATCACAAAATTTTCAACCCAAAAAAGTCGCACCTGTACAATATCTACTCAAACAATTAAATACTGAGGCAGGTAAAGTTACCCCTGGTTGGGGTACTACACCACTAATGGCTGCCTTGATGCTGTTGTTGTTTATTTTCTTATTAATGATTTTAGAGATTGTCAATTCCTCAATTTTGCTTGAAGGAATCAATATGAGTTGAACAAGCTTGGGAAACTAATCTATAGGTGGGGAGGTTGAGCAATAAGGAAATTAGGAATTAGGAGTTAGGAGTTAACAACCAACACCCAACAAACAACTACTAACCAATAAACTGAGGTATTTAAATGCAACACATTTATTTAGCGTATGGTGAGGGACAATTTGCCTCAACTGCAACCGGAGTTTTCTTTGGTTTGATAACAGCTGTATCTTTTTGCGCTCTCTTGATAATTTATGCAGCCAACACTTATCCAGCAGATCGAAGGTAATGTCTAAATGTCAAAAAAACAACTACTACTAACCACTAACTAATAACAACCAACAATCAACAAAATTATGAAAAGAATATTTGCTCTGATTCTCGCAATTTTTATTTGGTTTAGCGCTGTTTCTACTGCATTGGCAGAAAATACCACATTGGTTCCTTGTTACAAATCACCTGCATTTGTAGAAAGGATGAAAAATGCTCCTGACAGTTATTACACTACAAAGCCATTAAAAGCTTATTCGCAGTTGCTTTGTGGTGAGGATGGTCTACCTAGGATTGCTCTTGACCGCCTTAGTCTTGCTGTTGACGTAGCAATTCCGATCGCCATATTTCTGTATACTGCTGGTTTTATTGGCTGGAGTGGTCGGTCTTACCTACAGGCAATTAAAAAACAAGATAAAGCAGAAGAAAAAGAAGTGTTTATTGATGTACCGTTGTTCATTAGTTGTATGGTGATGGCTTTATTTTGGCCGATGGCAGTAATTAAAGAATTACTAGCTGGTGAATTAGTTGCCAAGGATGAAGAAATTCCTATTTCAGTTCGCTGAAATAATGTTGAGAGGATATCTGAAAAGTTTGTAACATTACATCAAGTAATTGAGGCAAGATAATTTATACTTCAAGAGATATTCTCTCAATAGTCAGAATAAAAATACAAATTCAATTTAATTGATGTTGGAGAAACCACGATGGAAGCACGTTATTTATTCAGATATCTTTCCAGTGCTCCTGTAGTTGCTACATTGGCATTGATTATTATTTCTGTGATTTTGATCGTATTGAATTATCTATTTCCTGGTTTGCAATACGGTACTTTTTTCCATTCTTTGCCGTAATATCAAAGAAGTTTGAATGCGATCGCCGTCAAGCGGTGACATTACCAGTAACAGCACAATCGCCAAACAAGACAAGAATTTGCGATCACTCTGTGACTATCTGAATCATTTCCAGATGCTCTTCATTTTCACAGAGAAATGGTATTAGTTATGCCTGCTTTCTAACCTGAAAAAAGGCAGAGGGCAGAAGGCTGGAAGTATTAATAGAAACTTTAGTTGTGGATATAAAGCCCACTCGTATAAAAAATTTGTGTCAAGCAGAGAGTGCGACCAGACAATAAAGTATCCTTGCTTTTGTCCCACTATTTGCGCGTGGCTTCCCTTCTGCCAAATGAGCCTCCTGCCTTCATGAATGTAAAACCCTTGCAATCATACTATTTGCTTGCGACTCATATCCGCCCCCAAACAAATTAAAGTGATTGAGGATGTGATACAAATTATACAAAGTCTTTCTGCGCTCGTATCCTGACTCTAGCGGAAATACTTGGTTATAACCACGATAAAATGCCGCCGGAAAACCGCCAAAAAGTTCGGTCATGGCAATATCTACTTCTCTATCCCCAAAATATGTTGCTGGATCGAAAATAACTGGTTCTCCTTTAACAGTACATCCAGCGTTACCCCCCCACAAATCACCGTGTACTAGGGAAGGTTGCGGATTGTGGTCTGCTAATATTTCGGAAATAGCTGCTAGTAAATCTTCAGCTTGCGAAAATCTACCACCTCGTCGCCTTGCTAATTGAAACTGATAACCCAGGCGATGCTTACTAAAAAAATCTGCCCAATTAGATGTCCAAGTATTAATTTGGGGCGTAGAACCAATAGTATTATTCATGTCCCAGCCAAAACCATTCACTGTAGTGGCTTTGTGCATCGCCGCTAACTTACGCCCCATTTCTTCCCAAGTTTTGGCATTACCTGAACCCATTTCCAACCATTCCAAAACTAAGTAGCAAAAACTACCAACTATTCCACTACAGATTGGTTTGGGAACACGGATAGTGCCTGTATTGTGTATTTGTTCTAAACCCAGGGCTTCCGCTTCAAACATGGTAACTTGGGATGCTTGATTAAGCTTAACAAAATAGGTAAGCTTGCCATCCGATATGGCATAACCTTGGTTGATGCACCCGCCACCAACTGAACGTCGTTGTGCAGAGTGGAATTTTTCACCAGTGATTTGGGTAATATGGGCGTCGATTTCAGTCCACATGGTTTTGATGGGGAGATGGGGAGGTGGGGGAGTGTGGGGAGATGGGGAGTGTGAGGAGTGTGTAGACGCGCTTTGCGCGGCTTCCCGTAAGGGTGGAGTGTGAGGAGTGGAGAAATAACCACTAACCACTAACCACTAACCAATGTACAGACCTGCCATGGCACGTCTCTACAACAACCAACAACCAACAAACAACCACTAACTACTAACTAAACTGGTTTCATTACTACTACACCGTACGCGTTGGGGGTAAGATACTTTTGGGCAGCTTGCATTAACTTGGTTGCGTCCTGTGCTTCGATATGGCTGGGGTAGTCAAAGGCTGGTTCTAAATCGCCTATTAGTGTTTGATAATAACCATATAAACCTGCGCGATCGCTTGGTGTCTCATTGCCAAAAATAAATCTATTCGCTACTCGCTTCCGCACACGGGCAATTTCTGATTCTTGCACGAACTCAGTTTGTAAGGTTCTAATATGTTGAGCGATCGCTTCTTCTACTAACCCCAAATTTTCTACTGGACAGTGAGCAGAAATATAAAATGTCCCCTGCAACTTATGAGTCATGTTACTCACAGAAATATGGGAAGCAAGTCCACGTTCTTCACGTAACTCTCGGACTAATCTGGATGTACGTCCATGTCCGAGAATTGCCGCTAAAACATCCAAAGCATAGGTTTCATCAAGTTTGTCTAAGCCTGGAACTCGCCAAACCATTACCAGTCGTGCTTGCTGTAAGCTTTCATCAGTAAATTCTTGTCGGACAATTTCACTAAATGGGAGTTCACAAACAAATTTTGGTGGTTGTTTGTTGATTGTTGATTGGTGATTGTGAGATTTGCTAAAGCCTTCTGCAATAATTTCAATTAATTCTTCTACTGCTAAATTACCAACAGCGACAGCAGTTATCGACGGTGGTTGATACCAACTAGCGTGAAAATCTCGCATTTGTTGGGGTTTGAGGTGAGAGATTACCTCTTCTGCTCCCAATACCGGACGTCGATAAGGAAGTTGTGCAAAAGCCATCTCCATCGCCCTTTTGTAGGTGCGGCGACGGGGATTATCTTCGGAACGTCTTATTTCTTCTAAAACTACCAACCTCTCTCGTTCAAAGGCATCATCAGGAATACTTGCATTCGCTACTACATCAATTTGCAGAGGCGCGAGATCAGCAAAATCCTTCGGAGCAGTAGTTATATAATAGTGGGTATAATCCTGGCTAGTAGCGGCATTAGTAACAGCACCCCGCTCTTCAATTCTACGTTCAAACTCACCGCTGATTAGTTGTTCAGTTCCCTTAAAAATCATATGCTCTAAAAAGTGAGCCATGCCATTAATCGCATCTGCTTCTACAGCTGAGCCGACGTTAATCCACAAACTCAAGTTAACTGCATCTATCGGCATTTGCTCCGCTATGATCGTTAAACCATTCGGTAATCGATGAAGCTTTGGTGCATTCAGACGAGGAAATTTTACCAGGGTTGAGGTCATGGGTAGTTGTAAGTGAGCAGTTACCTCTATCTTACATAGCACTTCAATGAGAATTGCAGCGATCGCTTAATTACAAGAAATTTACTGAGTGATTGCTGTATCTGCGACACGTATTGGTTTTTTTCTTGGTGTCTTGGTGTCTTTGTGGTTTATTTTCACCACCAAGACACCAAGACACGAAGGTACATATTAAAATGCACCTCACCCTGTTAACAGAGGTGTTGTACTTAATCGAGTTGAAAATCACCGTATATGGATGTGAGAAGCTTGCTCAGTATTGGCTAAAATTACATTGTTTCTTTATATTAAGTATTTTGTAAAATATAATTAAGAGTATTAAGAATTATCTGATAAATATCAATGCCAAATCATCGTGGTGGCAAAACTAAATCTCGTGTCATCATTATTGGTGCAGGAATTGGTGGACTTACTGCTGGGGCATTATTGGCTCGTAGAGGTTATAGTGTCCTCATTCTAGATCAAGCCCTAGTGCCTGGTGGTTGTGCTTCTACATTTAAACGCAAAGGTTTTACTTTTGATGTCGGTGCAACCCAAGTCGCGGGTTTGGAACCAGGAGGAATTCACTACCGCATTTTTTCAGAATTAGAAATTGATTTACCGCCTGCAACGCCTTGTGATCCTGCATGTGCGGTATTTTTGCCAGGAGAAAATACACCCATCAATGTTTGGCGTGATCCTCAGAAATGGCAAGAGGAACGCCAGCGACAGTTCCCTGGTAGCGAACCTTTTTGGCAATTGATTGCAGAGTTGTTTAAAGCCAGTTGGAAATTTCAAGGGCGTGATCCGGTACTACCGCCGCGTAACCTTTGGGATCTATGGCAGCTAACCAAGGCGGTGCGTCCGAGTACTTTAATTACTGTACCTTATACGTTGTTTACGGTAGGGGATGCGTTGCGTGCCTACAAGTTGGCAGATGATCAGCGTTTACGAACGTTTTTAGATTTGCAACTGAAGCTATACTCTCAGGTAGATGCAGAAGAAACAGCGCTATTGTACGCCGCAACAGCGTTGAGTGTATCTCAGGAACCACAAGGCTTGTTTCATCTCCAAGGTAGTATGCAGGTGTTGAGCGATCGCTTAGTTTCTGCTTTAGAACGAGATGGTGGTCAATTATTAATGCGCCACACTGTTGAACAAATCAAAGTAGCCCAAGGTAAAGCTAAGGCTGTAGTTATTCGCAATCAAAAAACTGGGGAAACCTGGACAGAATCAGCTGACCATATCATTGCTAATGTTACAGTCCAAAATTTGGTGAAATTGCTAGGTGAAAAGGCTCCCTCTGGGTATAAAAAACGTGTGGCAAAATTGCCACCTGCATCCGGTGCATTTGTAGTGTATCTAGGCGTGGATGCAAGTGCTATTCCCCTTGATTGTCCCCCCCACCTACAATTTATGTACGATGCCAATGGCCCAATTGGCGAAAATAATTCTCTATTTGTGTCTGTGAGTCATCCCGGTGATGGTCGTGCTACTACAGGTAAAGCTACAATTATTGCCTCTTCCTTCGTAGATCCTGAACCTTGGTGGCAGACAGAAGATTACGAAGGGTTAAAACAAAAGTATACAGAAGATGCGATCGCTCGTCTGGCACAATATTTTTATTTAAAACCAGAAACCATTATTCATGTAGAAGCTGCCACACCCCGTACCTTTGCTCATTACACCGCTCGCGATCGCGGTATTGTTGGTGGAATTGGTCAAAGGATAGCGACATTTGGTCCCTTTGGATTTGCCAATCGTACACCCATAGATCATCTCTGGTTAGTTGGTGACTCTACCCACCCCGGCGAAGGTACAGCAGGCGTGAGTTATTCTGCACTAACAGTAGTTAGGCAAATAGATGGGTAATTGGTAATGGGTAATTGGTAATGGGTAATGGGTAATTGGTAATTGGTAATGGGTAATGGGTAATTGGTAATTTGTCACTATTTATTCTCCTCACACTCCTCTCACTCCCCCTACTTCCCCTATCCCCTCAAGGTAAAAACCGATCTAAAGCTGCTTTGAGTTGCTCAATTTCTACATCAATATTGCCCTCTTCTGCTGCTCTGGCAATACACTCAGTTAAATGTTCATCCAAAACAATGCGTGCTACTTTATCCAGCGCACCTCTAACTGCGGCAATTTGCAACAACACATCAGGACAAGGGCTATTTTGCTGTACCATTGTCTTGATTCCGCGAATATGTCCTTCTATACGTGATAATCGATTTACCAATCGGCGCAAAGACTCTTCGCTATGAATGTGAGGATGAGGCGACTGTTCATGGTTATGAGTCTTGTGTGTGTGAACGTGGTCTGTTTCTTCCAAGAGTACATCCTCATCTTGCTCAAAACTAGGCAAAGATGATTTAGCTAATCGCTTTGATCCATTCATTGGCTGCTGTTTGGAGTTTTAGGAATACATAAGATCCTAACTTAGATAGGGATAGTAGTGGGGAGTAATGTACAGACGCGCTGTTTGAAGCGTCTGGGAATGTAAGGGGTGTGGGGAGTGGACTTTATCCGTCTTGTCTGTAATAAGGGTCTTACAAAGGTCTTATGCTTCCAAAGGAAGCAATGGGTTCATTTGAGTCCTATTGTACTTTGTGATTTTAAGTAAAGCGTATATTATATCTTTGAATTAACAGCAATTGCCAAGAAAGAATCATCCTAATTCCCGAATATTGCGAGTGTAAGTTTCCAGAATGGCTTGTCACCTACAAATTCAAATAAATTGATCTATAAATGGGTCATAATAATCTCCAAGTGTCAAGACTAAAGCAAGTATGAAACTCTGACATGAGAACTAGCGTCAACACTTAGGAATTAACATCAAATCTGCAACAATTAATATTTAGGTATGTTAAGTAGCCATTATAAACTACTTACACTAAAGAAAATGAACAAATACATAACTAACTAGACTGAAAAATAAGGTTGTGGTTATGCGATTTTCCCAACTACCCAGGTATATCAAACAACTCTTCACTCATGCATTAGCGATGATTTTAGGAGTTGTACTCACTGTTGGCACTATCCGAGTGTCACCCTCCCAAGCTGACCCAGCACCGAAGCCAGTTACAAATGACACACCACAACTTATTGCTCAACGGCAATCACCAACGACAGCAGCGATTGGTAATAGCAGCTTTGTGACTGCGGCGGTAAATCGTGTGGGCCCAGCTGTAGTTCGGATTGATACTGAGCGTACAGTTACTCGTCGTCTACCTGATTTTTATGACGACCCGTTTTTCCGCAGGTTCTTTGGGGACAGTTTTCCCCAACAGTTACCCCCAGAACAATTGCGGGGTCTAGGTTCTGGTTTCATTATTGACAAAAGTGGCTTAGTTATGACTAATGCCCATGTGGTCGATAATGCTGATAGAGTTACAGTCAGCCTTAAAGATGGGCGTAAATTTGACGGCAAAGTCCGAGGTGTTGATGAAGTCACCGATTTGGCAATAGTTAAAATTGACGCTGGCGGTGATTTGCCTGTCGCACCTTTGGGTTCTTCTTCTAATGTCCAGGTAGGAGACTGGGCGATCGCAGTCGGCAATCCCTTAGGATTTGATAATACCGTTACCTTAGGAATTGTCAGTACCCTGAGACGCTCTAGCGCTCAAGTTGGTATCCCTGACAAACGCTTAGACTTTATTCAAACAGATGCTGCAATCAACCCCGGTAACTCTGGTGGACCACTGTTAAATGACCGAGGTGAAGTCATTGGTATTAATACAGCTATTCGTGCTGATGCTATGGGAATTGGCTTTGCTATTCCCATCGATAAAGCTAAACAAATTACAGCCCAATTGCAACGTGGTGGTAAAGTAGCTCATCCTTATTTGGGTGTGCAAATGATCACTCTCACACCCCAGCTAGCAAAAGAAAACAACAACGACCCCAATTCTCAGTTCATCATTCCAGAAGTGAATGGGGTTTTGGTAGTACGGGTTTTACCTAATTCTCCAGCAGCTACAGCAGGTATCCGACGTGGCGATGTTATTACCCAAGTTGATGGACAAGCAATTACTAGTGCTGAACAGTTGCAAAATCTTGTGGAAGACACTCGCGTAGGACAGGTGTTACAGGTGAAAGTCCAACGTGGAAATCAAACGCAGCAATTATCAATACGCACAGCTGAATTGAAGAGTACTTCGTAATTGGTTAGTGATTGGTTGTTAGTTGTTGATTGTTGATTGTTCCAAACAACCAACAAACAACAACTAATTTATTTTTGTGCTAAAAACTGACGCAAACTTAGTAAATTTAAACTTTGTCCTAAAGCCAGTGGCAAAAGTGAAATTCCTTCTAGGCGAGACTGTACCCAACCTTCTCCCCAGTACCATTCATGGAAACCATCAATTCCTTGACTGAGAATTAAACGCAGACAATTAGGACGTGCTACATCTACTTGATGATGAATCGTGATCGGCCCGAATCGAGTTGTAAATTGAAATCCTGGATGTAACTGTTCTGGCATTCCGGGGGGAAGACTACCAGAAAGTAGCCATTTTTCCAATTGCGTAGGACGCAGCAGACTGTCTCCAATGGCAGTTGCTGATGCTTCCATTTCTATCCGGAGTTGACTTTTTTGAAAATTACCTAGCATTGTTGACGCGATCGCTCTTATCGCTTTTTCTTTATAGTATGACAAAGACTGGGATGAGCTATACTTCTGCTCTACGGAAAGCCGCTTGTGGTTGGTACGGGTATTGTCATCCTAATTGCAATATATTTGGTTAATTTTAGTTAAGCTGTGAACTTAAAATAGAGAAAGTAAGTTTGTAAAGAAATGTAAGGATTTTCATGGCGGATCAATTAATTCGCGCTACAGCAGCCGATGGTGGAATTCGTGCGGTGGGTGCGATTACAACTCGTCTCACAGAAGAAGCACGGCGGCGCCATCAGATGTCTTATGTAGCAACAGCTGCCTTGGGACGGACTATGACCGCTGGCTTGTTGATGGCATCCAATATGAAGCGGACTGGCTCTAGAGTCAACATCCGGGTAAAAGGTGATGGGCCTTTGGGTGGTATATTAATAGATGCTGGTCTCGATGGTACAGTACGTGGCTATGTGGGCAATCCGGCAGTAGAACTACCGCCCAATGCTAAAGGCAAGTTAGATGTCGGTGGTGCAGTTGGTGATGGATTTCTCTATGTAGTACGTGATATTGGTTATGGCTACCCATATTCCAGTACAGTTGAAATTATTTCTGGTGAAATAGGAGATGATGTGGCCCATTACCTGGTAACATCTGAACAAACTCCCTCAGCGTTAGTACTAGGCGTATTTGTAGAACCAGGTGGGGTAACTGCTGCTGGCGGTCTTTTGGTACAAGTTTTGCCCAAAGCAGCCAGAGATGAAGCTTTAATAGAAACTTTAGAATCACGAGTTGCTGCTTTAAGCGGTTTTACACCTCTGCTTCAAGCTGGTAAGTCTCTGATAGAAATTTTTCAAGATTTACTGGGAGATATGGGAGTAAATATATTTCCCGAAACTCAGATGCTACGCTTCCACTGTGGTTGCTCTTTTGATCGGGTTTTAGGAGCGCTGAAAATGTTGGGAGAAGCAGAACTGCAAGACATGATCATCAAAGACAATGGCGCAGAAGCGACTTGTGACTTTTGTGGCACAGTTTACCAGGCAAGTAGCGATCACTTAGCTCAGCTAATTGTTGATTTGCAAGCAGAATCATCCGCTACCAGATAGCAGTATAAAAAGATACTTTATGTTTGGGATAGTAATGATATCTATGGAGGTATGATGGTGCAAGAGGTGGATTTTTCTCGATGAGAAAGTTACCATGACAACAACATAGTTGCGATTCAACGTAGATCGCCATTAAACTACTTTGGTGTGAGAGATGACAGAGCGGGATACTTCAGAAAGTTGGTCATTAGGCAGAGCTAGAGAGCCAGATATGATGACAAGATTATCCCGAGCCGGTCACGCTAATGAGACTAAAATGTCTGGTATACCACCTGCCGGCTCTAACTCCAAGTCTGTGATGCAGTCAAAACCAAACACTTCTGAACAACTACCCCCCAGTGGTCATGGTTCTGGAAAAATGCCACGCTGGTTAAAAAGCTGGGTTTTGTGGGCGCTTTTGTTCACACTAGTCCCTGGCGGCATCGCATTTATGGCAATGGGAATGCTACTCAAGTTGCCATCTGCCCCCAACTGTCCATCTATTTTCTGGCCTCTGGCTAGTGCGTCGGTACGCTTACATTGTGCCCAACTCGCGGCTTCTAAGCAAACAGTCAAAGACCTGCTGCAAGCAATTGATCTAGTGAAGCTATTACCAGAAAGCCATCCCTTACGAGGGGAAATAGACCGCTACCTGGAACAATGGTCACGAGATATTTTAAAGTTAGCAGATGAAAGTTTTCAACAAGGCAAATTAGAAGAAGCGATCGCCACTGCCAAGCAAATCCCAGAAGACCTGCCTGCTCATCAACTGGTAAAAGAGCAAATTAGCACATGGGAAAAAATTTGGTTAGAAGCAGAGGGTATTTACCAACAAGCAGAAAACGAAATGCGTGAACAACACTGGCACGACGCATTTATGGCTGCTGCTAAATTATTACGAGTCAATAACAAGTATTGGGCGAGTATCAAATATGACCAACTAAATAGACGGATTACTAGTGCCAGAGAAGATGGCGATAAACTGGCGAAAGCTGAAAATCTAGCTGAAAGCGGAAATGTAGATAACTTACTCAAAGCGATTAAAATTGCAGAGTCGATCCAAAAGGACAGTTACGTTTACCCGAAAGCTCAAGAAGCAATTCCCAAATTTGGACGCGCGATGCTAGATTTGGCACAGAAAAACCTAGACCGTCGTGATGCCGACCAAGCTATATCCATAGCCCAGCAAATTCCTTTGAGTACAGGACTACAGTCAGAAACAGAGGACTTTATTGCGATCGCAGAAGCCCAAAGAAATGCTTGGATTGGCACTGTAGCAGCTCTAGAGACAGCAATTGCCCAAGCTCAACAAATTGATCCATCCAGAGCAGTCTACGACAAAGCCCAACAGTTGATCGCTCGTTGGCAACTAGAAATTGAAGATGTCTCAAAACTCGAAAAAGCACGGACACTGGCAAGTCAAGGAACAATTAACGATTTAACAGCAGCGATCGCCCAAGCACAACAAATCCCCAATAGCAACCCACGTGCAGAAGAAGCTAGGGAAGAAATAAATGGTTGGGTTGCTCAAGTCCAAACAATCGAAGATAGACCTTATTTAGAACGTGCTGAAGAGATAGCCTTGTTAGAAGATATCAACTCTTTGCAAGCGGCAATTACTGAAGCAAGGCAGATTCGGCGAGGACGGGCATTATATAGAGAAGCACAAAGAAAAATAGCCCTTTGGACAGCCAAGATACAACGGATAGAAGACCAACCATTATTGGATCAAGCACGAGATTTAGCTAGTAGCGGTAACCTTCCCGCCGCTATTAACGTTGCCCAACAAATACCCTCAGGCAGAGCCTTATCTGGTGAAGCACAAGCCGCCATAGATGACTGGCGCGCCCAAATTCGCGCTCGAGAAAACTGGAGCAAAGCAAAAGAAGTGGCATTGGCAGGTACTCCTCAAGCTCTCGTAGAAGCAATTAGACTCGCAAGTCGAGTGCCTCGCAGTAGTATTTTAAGCAGTGATGCAAGCATTGCCATCGACCAATGGAGCCAGCAATTATTGGACATAGCACGCTCCCAAGGCGAGTCTGATATTCCCAGAGCGATCGAAACAGCTAGGCTAATTCCACGTTATGCCGCTGCTTACAACGCTGCTCAAGAACAAATTCGTGTTTGGCGTAATTTTCTAAATCCTGAACCAGAGCAACAATTTGACCCATTATTGCCAGGGAGGATTCAACAATAGCAGTAATATTAAGTTTGTTAGGGTGCATGGACAAAGGCAATGGGATAAAAATGATTTCCCTTACACTCATACACCCTTTTTTTAAGGCGAACAGAAATCTAACATAATTCTGTTGAATTTATACACATATGTTAGAAAGATGATTTAATGACTAGTTAGACAATTGGAAAACTTTTCTGTCGGCTTTAATTTCGATACTGAATCATTTCTTTAATGATGAGCTATCATTTTTCACTGTGAAGTAATATTATGACCAAATATTTGGTCATGGCTTAACCACTTGTAAAAATCATGCAGCGAGAAATTAAACTGTTTACAGAATTCTTAATATTACTTGAACAATGATAAAGTTAGCTAATGAACAACTGTAATTTCAATAATTTTTTTGAATTTTTATATTGAGGCAATAATGTCTAACACAGCCAATTTTAATAAAAAAAACACTCAAAATCAAGCATCGCGACACCAATCCCTATATCAAGAACAAAATATCCTTGAAGGGGATACTCAAGACGCAAACATTGATGAAATACCAGAATTTTCCGAAGAAAGTACTATTTGTAACATCTCAAATCGCGGTCGTGTAGTAATTTTGATTGATGGTTCTAACCTATTCTATGCAGCTTTACAATTAGGGATTGAAATTGATTACTCCAAGCTACTGTCTTATTTAGTAAAAGACGGCAGACTGCTGCGTGCTTTCTTTTATAGTGGAGTTGACCGCACCAACGATAAACAACAGGGTTTTTTGTTATGGATGCGTCGTAATGGCTACCGCGTAGTCACCAAAGACGTGGTTCAGTTTCCTGATGGCTCTAAAAAAGCCAATTTAGAAGTAGAAATTGCAGTAGATATGATGACTTTGGCTTCCCACTGTGACACAGTGGTTTTAGTCAGTGGGGATGGAGACTTAGCTTACGCTGTAAATGCAGTTTCCTACAAAGGAGTGAGGGTAGAAATTGTCAGTCTGCACTCAATGACTAGCGAGAGTCTAATTAACTATGCTGACTGTTTTATTGATCTCGATAGCATTAAAAAAGAAATTGAAAAAGTTGCTAATACTAGCTATATCTAGTTAGTGGTTAGTGGTTAGTTGTTGGTTATCTCACCATCACCCCATCACCCTTGTCCCCGGTCCCTATTTTGTCTGAAAAATATTTTGCACCATTTTTTTATCTGTACTTGCCGCTGTTTTGTCCAATTCTGCAATTTCGCTAGAGTCTAGTTGCCAACCTAAAGCACCAATATTATCTTGTGCCTGTTCTACACTCTTGGCTCCAGGGATAGGAATAGTTCCCTTGCAGATGCACCAGTTGAGAGCTACTTGGGACATGCTTTTATTTCTGAACTGAGCAATCTCTCGCAAACACGCTAAAAGCGATCGCACCCCTGGTAATAACTGCCTAAATAATAGTCCCCGAATACCTTTAGGAAACGGGCCTTGCTCAGAATATTTTCCTGTTAATATTCCCAATGCCAAAGGACTATAGGCAATTAGTTTAATCCCCAGTTCGTCACAAACCTCTTTAATCCCCAATTGGGTAACAGGATAAGTAGACAGTAAAGAGTATTGTACTTGCAGAGTCGCAATTGGTATTCCTCGTTCTGCAAACTTTTTATGCACTTGTTTAAGCCGTTTAGAGCCGTAATTAGATAAGCCTACTCCTTTCACCAAACCTTGTTCGTAGAGATCCCCTAAACCATCCAACAGCCATCCCTCTTGCCAAGGAGCATAGTTAGCTGTAGACCAGTGCATTTGTACCAAATCCACATTTCTTCCCAAACGCTCAGCAGAAGCTTTACAAGCCCGTACCATCGACTGGCGTGTCAATCTCCAAGGATAGGCAGCAAGTTTAGTGGCAATGAAAATATTTTCTTTACCTATACCTTGATATTCTCTGGTAAATCTTCCTAAAAGTAACTCACTGCGACCATTCAATTTTCCCGTTCCGTAAGAGTCACCCGTATCAAATAAAGTCACACCACGACTTACGCAAAGGTCAAAGACTGCTTGCAATTGGTTATCTATGCTTTCATCGTATCCCCACAGCAGCCGATTACCCCATGCCCAAGTTCCACAGCCCATTGTTGGCAGAAAAAGTTTTTGACTATGCATGTTACACTTATCAGTCATCAATTATCAGTTATCAGTTAGCCGAGTCACAGCCTTAAAATCCCTCCATCATCAGCCTGTTTACTTAATTGCCAATTGGTTTTTGGTAAATTTCCAAAGTTTGATTTTGATTAAATTAGACGCCCCATAGGATAGCTTTCCGGAGGTTACACCGATGCACACTGAGTAATTTATCTGTGTTCCATGAGTGTACCCTGCGGGAAGCCGCCCTTACGGGCGTCTACATCTGTGTTCGATTATAAAAACAGACTGTTGCCATAGTTTTAATTCACGGCGTGATTAAATAAAAAGCTTTCCCAAAATTCATTATCAAACAATTCAATACATTCAATAAACTTATTCTTGGAATAAGTATTTACCCTTTGTGCAAAAGTAATAGTGGGCACTACCAAGCCATTATCTGCGTCAATCATTTCACTGTGCTAAATCTGCTTCAGTTTTTGGGCAGGCAATAAATCAATTCGCACGGAATGAACAACCACTGATCAACCAGTTCATAGACACGATGGCTAGTAAATTTCATAAACAAAGCAGACGATCGCACATGTGGGTAGATAAAAAATCATACAAACCTCAAAGTTCGTGCCCTCTTAGCAGGCGATGGCTCAAGTATCTTCTCCCACTACTTTTTGTAATGTCATTCTTGACGACATTTTTGGTTAATAACCTTTACTCTGCAACAGCACAGGTTTCTCGTCAGGAAATTCGTGGTGTGTGGATGACCAGCAATGACTTTAACACCCTCAGGGATCGTACCAAAGTCCAAAATGCCGTTAGGCAATTACGGGAATTGAACTTCAACACAATCTATCCCGTAGTGTGGAACTCTGGTTATGTCATGTATCCCAGTGCTGTAGCCAAACGCGAAGGTATCCAACCCTTTGTATTGCGAGGCTCAGACGGGCATGATATCTTAGCAGACTTAATTAACCAAGCCCATCGTCAGGGACTACTTGTGATTCCCTGGTTTGAGTTTGGTTTTATGGCTCCCCAGATGTCGGAATTGGCATTGAACCATCCAGATTGGTTTACCCAAAAACGGGATGGTAGCCAAACTTCCATCAGTGCTGCGGGTGAGGTGATGTGGCTCAATCCCTTTCATCCAAAAGTACAAGAGTTCATCACTAATCTCATCGTCGAAATCGTCACCCAATACGATGTCGATGGTATTCAGTTTGATGATCACATGAGTTTACCCCGAGAATTTGGCTACGACAAATACACAACTGCCTTATATACCCAGGAAACTCAAAACAATCCACCTAGCAATCCTGAAGATCCAGCATGGATGCGCTGGCGGGCAGATAAGATTACGGCGTTTATGGTACAACTCAATCAAGCTGTAAAAGCCAGAAAACCCAATGCCATTTTCTCCGTTTCCCCTAATTACCACGACTTTGCTTATAAATTCCAGTTGCAAGATTGGCTGGCTTGGCTCGATAAAAACATCATAGATGAGCTAATCATGCAAGTTTATCGTTCCGATTTGCAAAGTTTCGTCGCTAAAATTTCCCGACCTGAAATTCAGATATCACAACAAAAAATACCAACAGCCATCGGTATCATGACAGGATTGCGAAATAACCCTGTGCCAATACAACAAATCAAGTCACAGGTGCGCGCTGCTCAAGAACGTGGTTTAGGTGTGGCTTTCTTCTATTACGAAAGCTTGTGGGAATATGCTCCAGAACCACCCGACAAGCGCCAGGCTGCATTTAAGACTCTGTTTGCCAATCCTGCACTCCGTGCCAGAGTTGAATAATTTCTTTGTGTCTTAGTGTCTTTGTGTTTCAAAAATCTTTTTTTGAACCACAAAGACACAAAGGCACCAAGACAGTTAATCATAGGAAAATCCCACGAACCTTGCAATGAAAATAACAATCTTCCTACACCCCCACACCTATTTTTAAGCTAGATGCCCATGGGTAACAATTAAACGTAGACCCGCAAGCGGCTTCCGTAAGGTACACCGTGCAAGGCGATGGATATCGATGGATTATGGGTTTGCTGTGCGGTTAAAAGCGTTTCTGTTGGCAGTTATCTGTAGCTGACAAGCGAGAACTTTTCCCCTATCTCCATTGTTTGAATACATGCAGTCAACCACACTAAACCTACGGCATAGCCAGCTATTACATCAGTAGGCCAGTGTACACCTAGATACAGCCGAGTTAAACCGATCGCCAAGATTAAAGCGGTGGTTCCAGCAAAAATTAGTCGCCGATGTTGAGGGAATTTCTTGGTTAATGTGTATCCGATGAAACCATAAATTACCATTGATGCCATAGCATGACCGCTAGGAAAGCTATAATGACGAACTTTGACAAGATGATCCCACAGTACTGGACGTGCCCGACGAAATAGTTCTTTAAGCAATATATTCAAGCTGATCGCACCAACTGCGGCTAGACCTAGGTTATTTGCTTCCCAAGGACGCTGATTGTATGCTGATCTGGTTGCGAATCCCAAACAAATCAAAAACAGAACTAGTGGCTCTCCTAAAAAGGTGATCCCAAGCATGATCTGGTCTAAGAGTGGTGTGTGCAACTTTTGAATTGTTAGTAAAGTTACTTCGTCTAATCCAGATTTACGCAACAATGTGGCGCATAAAATAAAGGTGGAAATAGATCCAGATAATAGAATAAGTTTACTATTGGCTTTGTTTAGTTGTTTTTGCACAGGCTGGTCTGGAATTGGTGAATTCTTAACTTTTTTTGGTGCTGTGTTGGTTTTAGTTGTTTGTAGAGGTAATTTATTAATTAGTTTTGTGTAATCTACGACTATTTCTTGCAGAAGCCAAGCGATCGCATTTGGGTTAATCTCCGAATGGAAAAGAACCAAGACGTTTCCTGTGAGAGTGTTAGCACGAACTTGTGTAATTATTTTTTCTTGTGACAATCTGGATTCTAGGTATTTTTTGAGACTTTCTGAATAATACAGTCCGTTGACTTTATATCTGGCTCTGCCTTTGACAGCAGTATGTAGCGCCTGTATCAAAGGATTTCCGTTGGGGAAATGATTGAGAGAATTGCCCATTTTACGAATTGGAGATTGGGGATCGAGGAATGGGGGAATATAAAGGAATATAAAGAGAAAAATACCTCTTTGTCTGTTTTGTCTTCCTTCCCTTCCAGACTAATATCTAATATTTTAAGTACCTAAACGAAATACACACATTTTTTGCCTATTGCCTCTTTTGACTAAGTTTTGAGATACTTCACATTCAATTGACATTAGGTAACGATACACGATAAACCAAGGCTTATGGTTGTGTAAGTTTTTTTCAATGCAAAGTTTTTTAAACTTTCGGTTTGATCAGCATAAGGAGGGATGGACATGGATGCCAATTTGATCGTATCCAACATCCTCAATCCCCCAGTCTTGTTTTTTTTCTTGGGGATGACTGCTGTTTTTGTCAAGTCTGATTTAGAAATTCCTGCACCTGTACCCAAGCTTTTATCACTGTATTTGTTATTTGCCATTGGGTTTAAGGGAGGGGTAGAACTGATGAAAAGCGGCGTGACTCAGGAAGTCGTACTGACACTTGTAGCAGCAGTGCTGATGGCTTGTGTTGTGCCGATTTACACTTTTTTTATTCTGAAGCTGAAGTTAGATACTTACGATGCTGCTGCGATCGCTGCGACTTATGGTTCTATCAGTGCTGTTACTTTCATTACGGCGAGTGCCTTTTTAAATGAGCTGGGCATTAATTTTGATGGTTACATGGTAGCAGCTTTGGCTTTGATGGAATCCCCAGCCATTATTGTTGGTTTGATTCTGGTGAATCTATTCACTACTGATGGCAAGCGGGACTTTTCTTGGCCGGAAGTTTTACGAGACGCATTTCTGAACAGTTCAGTCTTTCTTTTAGTCGGTAGTCTGCTGATTGGATTCTTAACAGGAGAACACGGTTGGCAGGTTTTAGAACCCTTTACTCAGGGAATGTTTTATGGCGTTCTCACCTTCTTTTTACTAGATATGGGGTTGGTTGCAGCTAGAAGAATTAAAGACTTGCAAAAAACTGGGGTTTTTCTGATCTCTTTTGCCATACTGATCCCAATAGTCAATGCAGTCATTGGGTTAGCGATCGCCAAAGTAATTGGTATGCCTCAAGGAGATGCACTTTTATTTGCTGTGCTGTGTGCTAGTGCCTCTTACATAGCTGTGCCAGCAGCCATGCGATTAACCGTTCCAGAAGCAAATCCCAGCCTCTATGTTTCTACTGCTCTGGCAGTTACGTTTCCGTTCAACATTATTGTGGGAATTCCGCTATATCTGTACGGGATTAACCTATTTTGGAGGTAATGTTATGCACCTAGTTAAAAAAATAGAAATTATTGCCAACTCTTTTGAACTGGCTAAAATTTTGGAGAGTTTAGACAAATCAGGTGTACATGGCCATATTGTCATTCGTAATGTCGCTGGTAAAGGATTACGAGGAACGGCTGAAGATTTGGACATGACGATGCTTGATAATGTTTACATCATTGCTTTCTGTATGCCAGAACAACTCAAGTCAGCGGTGGAAAATATCAGACCCGTACTCAATAAATTCGGTGGAACCTGTTACGTCTCTGATGTGATGGAAATCCGTTCCTTAAAATGTGTCGCGTCACTATGAGAAGGCAGAAAGCAGAAGATAATTCCATTAATAAATTGAGGGATTTCAAGCAAGGACACCTTTTGTCTCCACTTTGGAAGTCTCGTAGATGGAAAGAGGCTTCAAGGAAGATTAAAAGATCCTTTTACCCTTTTGATAAGTATATTTTCAACATAACTGCCTTTTGCCTCCTGTCCTCTGCCTTTATTGGGTAAAAACCTTACATGCAAGGAAGTTTTTCATGGAACGTCGTGACTTTTTAAAGTGGGGAGCCTTTGGGGGAATGGGTTTGGTGGTAACTGCTAGCAATTTACTCTGGCAGGTTGAACAAGTTCAAGCCGCTGAATTACCCGTGACGGCTAGTCTTTCTCTTAGTCCAGATACTGCACTACAAAGACTGATGGAGGGAAATCAGCGTTTTGTTCAGCATCAACCCCAATATCCCGATCAATCTCAGGCTCGATTGCAGGAAGTAGCTCAAGCTCAACATCCATTTGCCACTATTTTAAGTTGTGCAGATTCGCGAGTGCCTGCGGAAATTATTTTTGACCAAGGCATCGGTGATATTTTTGATGTTCGCATTGCCGGAAATATTGCTACCCCAGAAGTGATCGGTAGTATTGAATATGCAGTTGCGTTGTTGAATACTCCTTTGCTGATGGTATTAGGTCATGAGCGATGTGGAGCAGTCACCGCCGCAGTGCAGAACGAACCATTACCCGGTGATATCAGCACTTTTGTCAAGGCAATTAAACCAGTCGTAGCCAAGGTCAAATATCAGCCAGGCAATACAGTTGATAATGCTGTAATTGCTAATGTGCATTATCAAATTCAACGGTTAAAGCGATCGCCCCTTTTATCTGAACGTTTACAATCTGGAAAATTGAAAATCGTCGGTGGTCGTTATGATTTAGATACGGGTAGTGTGGGTATTATCACTTAATATCATACTGTTGGTAATTGGTAATGAGCGATCATCTGCGTCATTACCGATTACCAGCCTTGTAAATCAAGATTTGAGTTAAATAACCGCCGCTTCCACAACCGCACCCTGCATTTTCTCAAACGCATCTATGAGGGTTTGCAATTGCTGATCTGCCTTGAACACTCCCAAACCGCGCACTGTGACTTTTCCTGGTGAATAAACAAAACGAGATTTGAGATTTTCTGGTAAATTTCCTGCTAACAAATTCCAAGCAGGTTCTTCCATTGGTGTTTCTAAAACGACGTGTTGTTTTGCTTCTGGTTTAATGCGACTAAAGCCTAGTTTTTTAGCTAATTGTTTCAATTCCATCACCCGCAATAGTTGACTAGCAGGTTTGGGAATTGTACCGTAGCGATCGCTCCACTCAGCAGCAATTTGTGTTAGTTCTTCTTTAGATTTGGCAGCAGCTACCGCACGGTAGGCGCTCATCTTTTGATCGATATCGGGGATGTAATCAGCAGGAACAAAGGCTGTGAGGTTGAGATCAATTTGAGTGTCCTCAACTTTGGGTATTTCTTGTCCCCGGATTTCCCGAATGGCTTCTTCCAACATTTCCATGTATAAATCGAAACCAATTGCTTCCATTTGCCCTGATTGTTCTGCACCCAATAAGTTACCAACACCGCGAATTTCCATATCCCGCACGGCTAATTGATACCCGGAACCCAACTGTGTAAATTCCTGGATGGCTCGTAGGCGTTGGCGGGCAGCATCAGATAATGTGCGTTGTTTCGGGTAAAATAGCCAAGCGTGAGCCTGAATCCCTGCACGTCCTACCCTTCCCCGCAACTGATACAACTGTGCTAAACCAAAACGATGGGCATCTTCTATCAAAATTGTATTGACGCGGGGGATATCTAAACCAGATTCAATAATTGTGGTACAAACCAAGATATCTGCTTCCGCACTACTGAAGGAAAGCATGATCGATTCTAATTCGCCTGCTTCCATTTGTCCGTGAGCGATCGCTATTCTTGCCCCTGGGATCATTTGCCGCAACTCCTCTGTTCTTTTTTCGATACCTTCGACACGGGGTACGACATAGAACACCTGTCCGCCTCTGTCGAGTTCTTGCCGAATGGCACTGCGGACTGTTTCTGGGTTCATTGGTGCAAGATGAGTTTTGATCGGACGGCGGGATGGTGGGGGTGTAGTAATCAAACTCATTTCCCGGATACCCGATAAAGACATATATAAGGTACGGGGGATGGGTGTGGCTGAGAGAGTCAGTACATCCACCTGAGTTTTCAAAGTTTTAATTTTTCTTTTTGGTTCACTCCAAACCGCTGTTCTTCATCTACCACCAACATTCCCAAATCTTTGAAATTTACATCTTTGCTCAATAGTTGGTGTGTACCCACCACTACATCTAATTCACCCGTTGTCAAGCGTTTTTGAATATCGCGGCGTTCTTGGGGACTGCGGAAGCGGTTAAGTAAACCAATGTTAATCGGGTAAGGGGCAAAGCGTTCTTTGAGAGTGTGATAGTGTTGCTGCGTTAGGATAGTAGTAGGTGCAAGGAGTGCCACTTGTTTGCCGGCGGTGACTGCTTTAAAGATAGCGCGGATAGCCACCTCAGTTTTACCGAAACCGACATCGCCACACACTAAGCGATCCATTGGGCGATCGCTTTCCATGTCCCGTTTCACATCTTGTACAGCTTTGAGCTGATCGGTTGTGGGTTGGTAAGGGAACGAGTCCTCCAGTTCTTGCTGCCAAGGCATATCTGCCGGAAAGGCAAAACCTTTTTGTTGCGATCGCGCTGCATATAATTTCAGCAAGTCCACCGCCAGTTTCTTTATGGCTTTGCGGACTTTGTTCTTGGTATTTTCCCAAGCCTTACCAGTCATTTTATTTAGTTCTGGTGGCTTATCGCTGGTGGTACGAAAGCGTGATAAAGCATTGACTTGATCGGCTGCTACCCGTAACAAACCATCTGCGTATTGCACGACCAAATAATCACGGGTTTCATTGTTAACCGTGAGACTTTCCAGCTTGAGGAATTTCCCGATACCGTGATTTCTGTGAACTACATAATCACCGGGACGGAGTTTGTTGGGGTCTACTTGCTTAGAAGCAGCTTTACGACGCTTACGGATATAACCGAAAGTTGCCAGAGTATGCTGCCCGTAAAATTCCCGGTCAGTGACAATCACTGTGCGAAAAGTCGGCAGGATAAAACCTTCCAACTCTGCCAAACCGGAATATTTCAGAGCAACTGGTACGTGATTAATTTGTAACTTGTCGATCGCCTGGTAGTCGCGGGGATTCGGGATAAACTGGGCAGGACAATCGTGTTCTTGCAACAGCGAGACGGAACGGCTAGGTTGTGCCGAAATTAACCAAATCGAGAAATGGCGATCGCGCTCTTGTCTAAGGGTTTCAGCAATTTTGGCATAAGCGTGGGGCGTCGTTGGTAGTCCACGACAAGCAAGATTTATACCTTGATTTTCTTCGGCAATTTCTGATAGATATACTTTCTTAAATGCTTGGGAAGCAGCCAAACAATCATCAAACCAACAATGAATTTTTGGTAATTGGTAATTGGTAATTGGTAATTGGTTGGATTCTTCCCGATTCTCGCTTGCCCACTGTTCCTCGGCATTTTCTACCCAGCGATCGCTATGAGCATGACACTGTTCTGGTTCATCAATAGCAATTAAAGTATTTGCTGGTAAATAATCTAATAATGAAGCTGGTTTTGTGAAAGCCAAGCCTAAAAAGCGACGGCTACCTTCTAAAGATGTACCTGCTTCAAATTGTTCTTTTTCGACGGCGGAAAGATAGGTTTTGACATTTTCTAGCCTTTCCCCACTCAAAGCTGCCATTACCACAGGCGCAAAGCTAGTGGGAGTGAGAATTAATTGGTCGATTTTATCTAAAGCTGAACGTTGAGTTGCCGGATCAAATTCTCGGATTTGCTCAATTTCGTCACCAAACCACTCTAAGCGGACTGGCAGTTCAGAGGACACAGGAAACACATCAACAATATCACCCCGGCGACTCCACTGCCCTTCTGTTTCTACTAATGCAACCCGTTCGTACCCCAGACTCGCTAATTTTTCACTGAAACTATTTAAATCCAATTCCATTCCTTGTTTGAGGGTAAAACAGAAAGGAGCAAAGCTTGTTGGCGGTGGTAGGTGGGGTTGTAAGGCGGCGTGGGTGGCGACGATGGCCATTCGGCTGGTAGTGATGGAGTGATGAGGTGAAACTGTCTCCCCATCTCCCAACTTCCCCACCTCCCCATCTTCCTGGGTTCTAAATTTTACCAAATCTGCCAATACCTGCATCTGTCCCCAAGTCATTTCGGTTTCAGGGTCAAAAGGTTCGTAGGGGGATGCTTCGGATGTGGGATAAAAATGTATAGTTTGCCATCCCATCGCCTCCAGTTGTGCTGTCCAGCGTCCAGCTTCCTCCAAAGTGGCACAGACCACAAATAAATTCTGTCCCATAGTTTGAGCTAGTGCCGAAGCTAGCAAGCCTTTTGGCAGGCGAGGAATGCCATTTAAATGTAAATCTTGGTGCCGATCCAGCTTGGAGATAAATTCTGTGGTGAGCGGCGATCGCCCTAGAGCGCGCACAATGGAAGAAAATGCCATAACTTTTTAAATAGGTGGGAGTCGTTCTGACCAGCAATGCACAATCATAGCGTTTACTTTAACTATTTTAAAAATGTCAACGATAATCAACCCTTATTTTCAAATAAGGCAGAGAGCAGATGGCAGAGGGTAGATGGGGTAAGAATTTTCATGTTTGGTTGTGTACCAACATTCATGAATGGCTTACTTGAAAATATGTTAGTCCCTAGTACAATTACGACTGGACAATAGCTAATATACCGAAACAGTCTTTAACAGTCTTTCTTGACTGATTAATCACTTAATGAATAATGACTAATGGCTGGGTTTGTCTACATAACTCTTTGAGGTGTCTATAGTCAGGTATCCAGGGTCAATTGTCCATAGTAAAGATTTATTTTACGATTGACGATTGATTTTTGACCTGACTGAACACAGACGCGCCTTCTTCGGCTTCCGACAGGATAGCTAAGTAAGTGTTAGATACCGGATACTAATTCAGATTAAAGTTTAAAATGTGGTTGCCGATAGCATCGGTAATTTTAAAGAATGTCACCAACTATCGAAATTCTAATTATTCTTCTACTAATCTTCGCCAACAGCCTATTTGTCATGTCTGAGTTGGCGATCGTCTCAGCTCGAAAAGTGCGTCTGCAACAGCTTGCCGAACGCGGGGATCACAAGGCTCGTGTTGCTTTGGAACTGGCTTCCTCCCCCAACAAATTTTTGGCTACTGTTCAGGTAGGTATTACTCTGCTTGGTATTTTATCCGGTGCTTTTGCTGAATCGACCATAGCCAGAAGACTAGAGCCTTTTTTAGGTTTTGTCCCTTGGTTGCAACGCTATGCTGATGCGATCGCCACTGTCATTGCTGTTTTGATTATCACTTACCTGACGTTGATTCTTGGCGAATTGGTTCCCAAGCGATTGGCATTGAACCACCCAGAACCAATTGCCTCTATAGTTGCTATTCCGATGCGGATGTTGTCAACAATTGGCTCACCAGTTGTTTCTTTACTAAGTATTTCTACTGATGCAGTGCTGCGTATATTAGGCATTAGACCATCCACAGAACCACAAATCACAGAAGAAGAAATCCGGGTTTTAATCGAGCAAGGTACTGAAGAGGGGACTTTTGAGGAAGCGGAACAAGATATGGTAGAGCGAGTATTTCGCTTAGGTGATCGCCCTGTCAGTTCTTTTATGACACCGCGTCCGGATATTGTCTGGCTAGACTTGGATGATTCTCCCACAGAAAATCGTCAAAAGATAATTGAAAATGGTTATTCTCGGTATCCGGTTTGTCAAGGAGGACTAGATAATGTCCTTGGTATAATTGCTGTGACTGACTTGTTGGCTCGGAGTTTGTGTGGAGAACAGCTAGATTTAACTGTAGCATTGCGAAAGGCTGAATTTGTCCCAGAAAGCACCCGTGGCTTGAAAGTTTTGGAGTTGTTCAAACAAACTGTCACTCACATGGCTTTGGTAGTAGATGAATACGGTGTGATTCAGGGATTAGTCACTCTCAACGACGTGATGATTGAAATTGTGGGTGATGTTCCCACAGCCGATGAACTGGAGAATCCCCAAGCTGTACAACGGGAAGATGGATCTTGGTTATTAGATGGAATGTTATCTGTAGAAGAATTTTTTGAAATGTTCGACCTTGAGGAATATCTACGAATTCATCAAGGTAATTACCAAACATTGGGTGGTTTTGTGATTACCCATCTCGGTCGAATTCCCGCAGCCGCTGATCACTTTGAATGGCAAGGTATGCGTTTTGAAGTCATGGATATGGATGGTAATCGCGTGGATAAAGTCCTGGTTATACCAAAACAGATGCGATCGGCTGATCAGGAAAAAGGAGATTAGGGTTTTGGGGAGATGGGGTGATGACAGGGGTATGAGGGGTATGAGGGGTGTGAGGGGTGTGAGGGGTGTGAGGGGTGTGAGGGGTGTGAGGGGTATGAGAAGTACAAGGATAAAATATTTCTTTATACTCTTCACACTCCCCACACTTCCCCCACTCCTCACACTTCCCTTCCCTCACTCCACCCTTACGGAAAGCCGCTACGCGTCTACACACTCCCCATGCTCCCGATTCTAGGCTGTTTTAAAAAATCTAATAATCTCACGAACATGGTCGAGAAATTGCCCGTCGGTGGAAAGTTGAGCGATCGCAGCCCTTGCTTCTCTTGCTAGGCGTTCGTGTTCTGTTTGATTTGTCGCCCGTAATTCTTCTAAATTAGCACAAAGACGAGCCAATTCTTTGCGTGTGTCTTCTGTGTAACGTTGCTGATTTGCTACTAGCGAGTAGGAATTTTCGGGGTCTAGTTGTTCTTCTATGCGTTTAATCCTGTCTTCGTTGACATCCAAGCGGTTACGGAGTTCGACAATGTCTTGGCGGGGATATTTCCATTCATTCCCAATCGCAGTTAAGCGTGTATATAAATATTCATAAGCACTGATCGCTGGACGTAAACCTGTTAAGAGTAAAGCTGCACCAGAACCGAAGTATCCGACAGCACTAATACCTTTAAGAGCGAGAATATAAAGACCAACTGCTGAGATTAAGTGTAAAGTAATGGCAATTAGGAGCGATCGCTTGGCTAAAATCTTCACATAATCCAATTGTTTATCATCAACAGGGATTTCTTTTTCTGTTGATTGTTCTGCCTCTGCTAATACTTCTTTGGCTTTAAAATAGACATTCCAAGGCACTGTCACAATCACTAACAACCACCAAAAACTTGCACCACCAATCACCCAATCCAAAAAGTTACCAGAGGGTAAATGAAACCATTGAAATATACTAAAAATTAGCAATACGGAAACTACAATTCCAATACTAGAACTGAGAAAAAAGTTAAGATACATAATGCTTTAATTCCCATGTAGGTCTTTTTTCCATCATGGCTTTTGGTTAATAGAAGAACATAAAAGCTTGTGATGGTTTTCAGAGCTACACACAGTTATGGGTAATGCGTATTTAATTGCCAATGCAATAAAAGTAATTACACATTTTGGCATACCCCCCGTTGCTTGAGAAATTGCTTTAGCCTAGCTGTTTTTATGGATTAGTTGTAGGCTTTAGAAATAGCCATGCGACAAAAAATGTGGCTGCTGTCAACAATTGCGTTAAATCCAATGCAGATAGATATCCATCTGCAAACGAAGCAATACTTCTATCTGTAATGCCAAATAACCAAGAAGAGATGCCAAACAGCCAAATTCCATTCTTCAGATAGCCGACAAATTCCTTGGTTTCAGAAGGTTGCTGCTTATTCATGCTTTTTTGTCTCCGTTAGTTAAAAAATACGCAAAGAACCTAGATATGACGAAAAACCACCAGTAGCTGTCTTGGCTACCAGTGAAATACCCATGTGATATTCACTACAAGCACTTTTTGCCCTTGATTACTATTAATTTCTGTATAACTATATTAATAAATATTTTAAATCATTGACATAACTATCCAAAGGTACATTGTGATCAAACTATGTCAAAAGCAAAGAGTCTGAGGTTAAAGTGAGTTTGATTAATTTCCTTTCCCCCTTGATCTTTAACCTTTTCCCCTACTGCCAAGCCGCGAAAAATAAAACTTTATACTTGAAGAAGAAAGAGTAGTTTTCAATAGGAGGGGAGAGCAATGGCTCCCAATCCCGCCATCATGCAAGCTGTAGAACGGTTGGGTTATCGTGTCACAGTGGGCGATGTGGCATCCCAGGCAGGATTAAATGTCGAACTCGCAAGTGCTGGACTATTGGCACTCGCATCAGACGCTGGTGGACATATGCAGGTAGCAGAATCAGGCGATATTGTTTACCTGTTTCCGCGCAATTTTCGAGATATTTTGCGCAGCAAATACTTGCGGTTGCAGTTGCAGGAGTGGTGGAGAAAAATCTGGAGCGTCCTATTTTATATAATCCGGATTTCTTTTGGTATTTTACTCATAGCTTCTATCGCCTTAATTTACATCACTATCCTCGTGATTATTATGTCTGCTAACTCCGATCGCGATAGTGGCGATCGCGGTAGTGATTTTGGCGGAGGCTTTTTCTATTTTCCCAATTTATTTTGGTATTTCAGTCCCAACTACGACACATACTACCCAGAAAGACAACAGGAACGAAGACAAAGCGATCTGAACTTTCTGGAAGCAGTATTTTCATTTTTGTTTGGTGATGGGAACCCCAACGCCAACTTAGAAAAACGTCGTTGGCGGACAATTGCAGCAGTAATTCGCAATAATAAAGGCGCAGTGGTAGCTGAACAAATAGCTCCCTACCTTGATGATATTGGTGAAACGTATCAACAAGAGTATGAAGATTATATGCTGCCAGTTTTGACGCGATTTAATGGTCAGCCAAAAGTAAGTCCAGAAGGGCAAATTGTCTATTATTTCCCAGATTTACAAGTAAGTGCTGCCAAAAAACGCGATCGCTCAATATCACCCTATCTAGAAGAATTACCCTGGCGTTTTAGTGCAGCTTCTTCCGGACAAATTCTCCTCAGTGCTGGGTTGGGTGTCGTCAATATTGTCGGTGCTTTAATTCTGGGAAGCTTGTTAAGAGATGGTACAGCAGCAGCTGTTTTAGGCGGATTAGTAGCTTTTGCCCAAGGAATTTATTGGCTGCTGTTGGCTTATGGTATTGGTTTTTTGGGTATACCCTTAGTACGTTATTTTTGGATTCAATGGCGTAATCGTAAAATAACTGAACGCAACCGTACTAGACAAGCACGAGCCAGAGTATTAGCAAGTGCAGATACTCAATTGCAACAAAAAATAGCCTATGCAGGACAATTTGCGGCTGAAAAAATAGTTGGTAAAGAAGATTTAGTGTATTCCACTGAAGCCGACTTGCTAGAACAGGAAGTTGAGCGTAGTGATCAAATTGACGCAGAATGGCACAAGCGTCTTGAGGAAGGGAGTAGGGAATAGGAGATGGGGAGTGTGGGGAGTAAACAACCAACAACCAACAACCAACCACTAACCACCCCATTGTGAAAAGGGGTTTTTGACTAAATTACTGTTGAAATATCTGGGGTCTTCTGAAACTTCTTCACCAATCCAAGGAGGTAATTCAATTTTTTGTGTTTCTTGATTGAGTTCGACTTCTGCTAATATTAGCCCTTTATTAACACCTTCAAATTCGTCTATTTCCCAAACTAAACCACCCCAGTCTATCTTATATCTAGTCTTTTCTATTAAAGGGCGATCGCACAACTTATCCAGCATTTCTTGAGCATCTTCAATCGGAATAGAATATTCAAATTCAGATCTAGAGTAGTGAATACTGGGGCCTTTTATTGTTAAATAACCTTGGCTGCCTACTATGCGGACACGTACAGTAGCTTGTTTTTGTGTAGCAATGTATCCCTGACGGTATACACTACCTTCAGCCAGTTTTCTCCACTCATCTCCTTTAACTAAAAATTTACGCTCTATTTCCTTCGCCATAATAATCCCTTCATTAGTTAGTCATTAGTTATTTGTTGTATAGAGAAGTGCAATTTTGATATATAACATCAATTTACTAAGAGTAATAATATTTCAATAGTAATGCATAATTAACAATCAACAATTACCACTCAACCATCAACGCATAATCTATCTGTAATCTGTGTTTATCGGTGTTTATCGGTGTTCGCTTTCTAAAACAGAAATTTTCTTACCGCCTTAATTCACATCGGACATAATTTATATTTATTTACATATCATATTGATTTCTGGAATTTTATTTAGCTATCTAGTAGTTCTATCTAAGCTTAAGTTTTTTTGAGAATTGTTTGGGTCTTGCCTTAAAAGTGCATAAATTGATTTAACTGCATCATATAGTTAAATCAGGAAATTTTTGAGAAATTTTGAAGTGTTCCCAAGCATTAGTGTGGGTGATGAAAAAGCTTGACATAAACTCTACTCTATAAAGGAGAATTTATATGTCGAAGAATACCGAGCATGTATTTGTAGATGTTGTAGAGACTAATCACAAATCAGTAGTTCAAAGATATCTACAAAATCCCTTTTCTATTGCATGGTCAAAATTGTCTGCCTTAACACAATCTATCCACAGCCGCACAGCAGAAGTACAGCAAGAAAATCAATTTGAAGAAGACAGACCAGATTCTACCCAAGAGCGATATTTATACCGTCCCTTCACAGATCGCATCGACCCATCACTTTACTATGCGATTTTCTTTCACAGCTAACACTTATAAGCTTGAGTCAATATAAATTAAAAGCTGTTTATTTATCCAGTTAGCTTGCGTTTGTACCCATGTGTGGGCGTGGGGGTGTAAGGGTGTAGGGGCGAGGGAGTTCAATTTGTTATTCCTGTAGAAAATAAGCAGCTTTTACTTTTTACAACCATATCACTGCCTGATTTTAGTGAAACCTAATATTTGAAATAGGGTAAAGGTAGAAGGGACGACAAGCTAGCTAAAGTGCTTGCTGTATAAGTCCATGCTTGGTGGTGAGTAAAATTTTTTTATTGGGACTGGCTTCTACTTATTTCCGGTCTATTTGTGTGAAACGTGTAATGATCTAGTAAGTGCTGCTAAATGCTGCCTGTGCAGTTACACTACCATTGTTAAAGCTAAAATAATTTTTATTTATAGATCGTGAAGAACAATCTTTCCTGGGAGTTAATTAAAATTCTTCACTTCAATTCCCAAACACACCAAGAAGAAGTGCATGCTCCGCCATTATCGGCCCTGAAAGAGCGTGACTGGAAGGCATTGAAAGAACTTTTTGACAGGAAAGATGGTGATGAAATTGAAGCAGATATCAACAGTAAATTGTGTTTGATGGTTCCAGAACCATGTTGGGAAGATGAACCCTTTGATTTCTTGCGCGAATATCTTTAAATGATTTGTTGGTGGTTAGTGGTTAGTTGGTGGTTGGTGGTTGGTTGTTGTACCAGACGTGTCGTGGCACCTCTGTACAGTGGTTAGTAGTTAGTGGTTAGTAGTTAGTGGTTAGTAGTTACTTATTCTTTAAACTACTTACTCCCCCCACCTCCCCACCACTCCATTCAGGCGACTCAGAAAAGTACGCAGGCGATCGCTTCGGGGATTTGAGATCACTTCACTAGCCGGCCCTTGTTCTGCCACAATGCCTTTATCCATAAAGATAACGCGATGTGCAACTTCACGAGCAAATTGCATTTCATGGGTAACAACTACCATTGTCATGCCCTCAGTTGCTAATTCCTGCATTACTTGCAAAACTTCTCCGACTAGTTCTGGATCTAGGGCGCTGGTGGGTTCATCAAATAGCATTATTTGGGGATTCATGCATAAACTGCGAGCAATAGCTACCCGTTGTTTTTGTCCACCAGAAAGCTGTTGGGGGTAAGCTGATGCTTTGTCAAATAGTCCCACTTTTTCTAGATAAAACCCTGCTTGTTGTGTACTTTCTTTGCGGGTTTTACCTAAGACTTTGCAAGGCGCTAGTATTAAATTTTCCAAAACTGTGAGGTGAGGAAACAAGTTGAATTGTTGAAAAACCATGCCAACTTGAGTCCGTAATTGTCGCAGTTGCTTTTGATTGAATTGGGGATGGGATAAATTAATACCGTTGACTGTTAAATGTCCGCTATCAATTTTTTCTAAGCGGTTGAAGCAGCGCAGTAGGGTACTTTTTCCGCAACCAGAGGAACCGATAACGGCGACTACTTCTCCTCGGTTAATTTCACCGCTAATTCCTTTGAGGACTTTGAGGGAACCGAAGTTTTTTTCAATGTTATGAAATGTGATCACGGGGGTGGAGGAGTTCATGGGGGTGTAGGAGAATTAGTTATCTATTCATTTGGGTAATGGTGTATTAATGAACCACCAAGACGCCAAGACGCCAAGAGGGAAGAGAGGATGAGGGTTTTAAGCTGGTTACGGTTTGTGTTGGTTATGGGATTTTGTTGTTTGTTGTTACTTGGTGGTTATGGTTTTAACGATAGTGTAAGTGGTGCAGTTAAAACTTTGAAGGTGGCGACGGAACCTGCTTTTCCTCCTTTTGAGTTTATAGGGGAGGGTGGTCAACCCCAAGGTTTTTCTTACGATTTGATGAGGGCGATCGCTAAGGCGGCTAATTTTAATGTTAATTTCCAGAGTATACCGTTTGATGGGATTATCCCAGCTTTACAAGCAAAAACAGTGGATGCGGCGATTAGTTCGATCACTATTACGGAGGAGAGGGCGAAAGCTGTTTCTTTTTCGCGTCCTTATTTTAAGGCGGGGTTAGCGATCGCTATTCGTGCTGACAATCAAGATATTACTAATTTTGCAAGTTTGCGGAATAAGAGAGTTGCTGTGCAAATTGGTACTACTGGTGCAAAGAAAGCTCAAAGTGTTCCGGGGGCGCAAATTCGCAGTTTTGATTCTGCACCTTTGGCATTACAAGAGTTGGCAAATGGTAATGTAGATGCGGTTATTAATGATGCACCAGTGACTTTATATGCAATTAATACTGGTAATCTTCAGGGAATTAAGGTGGTGCAGGAGTTGTTGACCCAGGAGTATTACGGTATTGCTACGGGGAGAAATTCACCTAATTTGGCATTAATTAATCGAGGTTTGACAAGTGTCTTGAAAAGTGGTGAATATGCCCAAATTTATCAAAAATGGTTTAAAGCAACACCGCCTGATTTACCAGCAAAATTACCATTTACTACTGATACTGGTTCTGGGGAATCTGGACTAAATAATTCTGTTGGTGTGGTTTTGCGGTCTCTGCCAATTTTATTACAAGGCGCTGTGGTAACGCTGCAACTAACAATATTTTCTATTGTTTTGGGTTTGGTTGGGGGTTCTTTAATTGGAATTATTCGTCTTTCTCATATCAAGCCTATACGTTGGGTAGCACGAGCGTATATTGATTTTTTCCGGGGTACACCATTATTGGTACAAATTTTCATGATTTATTTTGGCATACCTGCAATTATACAGGAGCTTGGTTTGACGTTTAATTTTAATCGCTTTGCAGCAGCAGTTATTGCATTGAGTTTGAATTGTGCTGCTTACATTGCAGAAATTGTTCGTGCTGGGATTCAATCAATAGAAGTAGGACAATCAGAAGCAGCGCAATCATTAGGTTTAAGTTCTGTACAAACGATGCGCTATATTATTTTCCCCCAAGCTTTTCGGCGGATGATACCACCTTTGGGTAATGAATTTATTAGTTTGTTGAAAGATACGAGTTTAGTGGCTGTAATTGGTTCTGAAGAATTATTCCGCAAAGGACAATTAATAGTTGCAGACAATTACCGCCCCTTTGAAATTTATGCGGCTGTAGCAGTAATATATTTATGTTTAACGCTGCTTTCTTCGCAAGCTTTTAGTAAGTTGGAAATTTGGATGAGTCCAGCTAAGAAATTATGAATTATGAATTATGAATTATGAAAAAATAATAGACACACATCGATAAACCATCTGTGTGCATCTGTGTTCATCTGTGTTCGTTATTCATCGATTTTGATTGTGGCTGTAAGTTATCTGCTGAGTCCGATATTTTTTGGGAAGGCGAACACCGATACACACCGATGTAGACGCCCCTAAGGGCGGCTTCCCGCAGGCTACACTGATGGTTTATCTGTGTGCATCTGTGTTCATCTGTGCTCGTTATTCATCGATTTGATTGTGGCTGTAAGTTATCTGCTGAGTCCGATATTTTTTGGGAAGGCGAACACCGATACACACCGATGTAGACGCCCCTAAGGGCGGCTTCGGTGCAGGGTACACTGATGGTTTATCTGTGTTCGTAATCATTTTATATTTTTTGCCTTTTAGTTTTTAGCTTTTAACTTATACAAACTTCTATATTCCCAAGGTTTCACGAATTTGGTATCACTCCAAACGCCTCTTTGATTTGCTTTGGCTTCGGTTTCGGCTGCTTCAATGATTTCTTTACTAGGACATTTATTTAAGTAAGGACGATAAACTAGTGCTAACCCTTCACGTACTAACAATTCTTGAATAAAAGTACCATTACGTAATCTAACTTCTGCAACTTTGCGCCCATAGCGATCGCTGTCTGTAACTGTAAGATTAACGCGATCGCCTGCTTGGTTGATTAGTTCTTGCACTCTTGCTTGCGCTTTTGTTCCCCAAGTAAATTGGTTGCGATCGCTGGCGGCTTTACTTTGTCTTTCTTTTGTGGAATGAGGTATTTCTGGTGCATCCACACAAGCAAAGCGGACGGTGAATTCATTACCTTTTGTATCTTTGATTCTGATAGTATCACCATCGCTGACTCGTTCTACGATGTCGCCTGAAGGAAACAGGCGATCGCATCCCATCAAACCAAAAATTAGGATAGCCGTACAAAGCCAAAGTAAAGTTTGTTTACTTGTTTTCACAACGCTAAAATTCATATTCCTCTTTGTCTAGTTGCTTGCCAAATGTATCAGGATTAGGGCGCATCATCACGTAGACAGAAGTTCAATAGATATTAAGCGTTAGTATAAGAAATGTAAACTCCCAACAGTAAGTATAAGTTTCTCATGAACTTTTTGACTTACGTCATGCATCTTGTGGGTTCGGGTGCAGTTGCATACTACAGCGCCGCACAAATCCGTGACTCTAAAACCCGTCCTAATGTTCTCGCAGGTTTTCAGTTAGCAGAATCTGGTTCTGTACCTTTTTTGACAAAACTTAGCGATCGCGCCGCCGTAGAAGGTGATACATGGTTGGCAGAAAAATTGACAAAACATGCAGCAGATGAAACCAGACATGGTCAAATTTTTGCCCATGCTTTAAAGCAGCTGAATAAACAAGTGATTGATTTTAAGAGTTTACCGCAGGGAACTGAGGAAAACAAATCACAACAAAGACGTAGCCCATTTTTTGCTGCTTACTTTGAGGGCTACACTCAAGAACAGTTAAAACCAGATGTGATTGACTGGGGTGTTTTTATGGGTAGCACCTACATCCTAGAACTAGACGCCAGTAAAGATTTCGCACGCATGGCAAAGGTGTTGCCTGATGATGATCCAAAAAGTCGTAATCTCAAGTTAGGGATGTTAAGTGTTGCCAAGGATGAAACTGGCCATGCTGGATATCTCTATGAAGCAATGATGCGACGGATGTCTGCTGTTGAGGTGCAAAAACTAGTAGATGAGTGGCGTACTCGTAAAGTAAATGCTTTGTTGGCGTTTGCAGCTAATATTTTGCAAGTTAAAGGACAAACTCGTTCTTTAGTACAAGATGGTGCTGCTTCGGAAAGTGACTCTGAACTAATTGTCGCTTAATAATTGCACAGGGGAATGCAGATCTCTTACACAAATATTTTTTACCCCACCCTAACCCTCCCCTTGTAAAGGGGAGGGAACTATATATGATTTATGAGAATCGCAAAGCCTAGATCCCCAAATTTTTAGAAATGTCGGGGATCTTTGTTGTATGAACTTTTTTACAATTAGAATCCAGTATTATTTACATTGTCATTTAAAAACTACACAATTTCGTAAATTTTTGAAGAACGCATTACTAAATATACTGATCCCGAATCAATAGTTTGATATGCTGTTACAGCATATCAGTCAAAGCTGCTTAAGTACACACTTAAGTAGTATCTGGTTTTCATTTTTATGTTTTCATTAGATCAAAAAAAGAGTTCAAAACAATCTTTTCAATCTCCGGCAAATAAAGTGTCTTGGTATTATCGAAATATAGTCTTTGTGAGCGTGTTTTTTGCTGTTATATCCACTTGCATCTATGGGATTTATTCCTTGAAATTCACTTTAATTACTTCTAATTTGAGTCGTTCATCTCAATCATTTCACCCCACATCTATTCCTTGGCTAACTAATAAAGCTGATTGTGAACATAATCTTAGTCGAGTCTGGCGTGAAGGTCATTGTTGGGATTATGAACACAATCCTAGTTTTTGAACACAAGCATTGAGAACTTGACTGGATAATTTGGTTGGTACTTGAGTCTCAGGCTGTTGGGCTTTTACAGAAACAGCTAAACTACTAGAAGCTAATACAATAACTGTTGCTAAAAGTTTAGTATTCATGCATTTTAGGCAGTTCACTGTTTCTATTTTAATTTTTTTTAGATGATGATAAGCTCCAAGTAACCATCTAGGAAGTTTTTCTGGATGCATATTAATTTTCTCCTGTTCAAAAGTTGAAAAACACTTTCATCGGAGCTTCCTAAGTTTACAGATTGCTTGGAGTTTTGCTTAATTCAAACAGAAGCAAACATTGTCACCAAAATTAACATTACAGCCAAACCACAAACCCAAAGTATTAAAGACCCCCAGCTAACAGAATCTTGTTGAATTTTGTGCCACAAACTATTTTCTGAATTATTGCGAGTTGCCATAATTCCTAACCTCCAATTTTTGATTGTGATATTGCAATCACTACATGTGTAATTAGCGGATGCTTACTTTTATTAAGCTTTTTCTACTTAAAAGATGATCAATGTTATTTGATTATGTTTTTTATTCTGCTACAACAAGGCGATCGCACAATCAAGTCTGTGAACATTCTTAATATATTGCAGTTTACCGTAGAGAGTACAAAAACTAACTGCGATCTCTCTGTTACCTCCATAGAGTATGAAAAGTTATAGATACGCCCAATAACGGCTTTCCGTAGGGTCAATTGCGTAAGCGATTAGCAGCAATGGATTATAGGTTTACTGTTGAGTTAATCTCTGTTCTCTATTTTCAATACACATAACTTTAAAATCATACTTAGGAATTAAGACTATTTACTTCTGTTGAATGTGAACAAGTTATAAATCATTATGATTAGCTTAAGACTAGCAATTATTCAAGGTGACAAAATATGCATAGAACACTGATCACGACTTTAATTTTTATATTCTTAATTTTGTTTATCATCTCTCCCTTTGCTGCTCTTGCTAATTTAATGCTCGTGTTATTAGTTGCAGCATTCTTCTTTTTACTATGGAGTGTATTGCAAGCAATTGTTGGTAAAAAAACTGATTCTCATAGTTGATAAAATATCATCTCATACCAATTCCAAAAATGTTTGCAATAGATAACTCCACCCACCTAACAGCACCCTTCCCGCTCTCGCTATACATCATCTCACTTAAACAAAAAGATGCTTCGAGTCAATAAAGACAAGAAGCATCCAATATTAGTGTTTTGACTTTGGCGATTTCACCATTGACAGTACTATTGTACTAAAAAAGGTGAATCGCGACCACAAGGTGATAGTAGAAGGTAGTTACCCTCTTGTTAAACGGACATGTTCTAGAATTCGCTGTTTGCGGTCATTTGAGCTGGAGTTCAGCGTAGGCTTTATAAAGTCGTTTGTACTCCGAGCTAGATGCTCCATGATTCGCTTTTGACGGTCAGATTGTGTAGCCATAATCTAGTGTAAGATAATACTCGATTCTTAGACTGTGGGCTTTAACCAATCATTTGTCTTAGTACGATTTTAGCGAAATACTAAAAATAAAATCGCATAATATACCCTAACATTTAATTCTCTAAGCAGAGTATTTTTACTCTCTATCTTATCTGCTGATTTTTGCCAACAATTGCTATGAGACTTTGATGCTAGCCAATAATGAGAACTAGGTTAAAAGAAGGTTAACATTATTCAGACTTTACCAATCAAAAATGACGAACCTTAGCACTTAGATTCAATTTGTGCTGAGAGAATTAGTAAAATTTAACAAACTAAGAAAAAATTTGCACAAAATAAAATTAAGCTTCAAGATGTCAAGGCAAATTTAGCTATCGAGGAACAGATTTTAAATAAAATTAAAACTTGAGCAGAAGAAGGTGCGATCGCTCAACTTCAATGCCACTAGATCAAACACATCCTTATTATCGTTTTCCAGCAAAAATTCGTTTAGAGAAACAATCGCTAGATATCAAGGGTAAAAGTATTTCTCTACAGTCAGGAATGTCTATCACTGCTAACATTAAAGTCTGCGAAGAACGGAGGATTATGAGTTTATTCACTGAATGATTTACTAAGCAGGTTGAGAGCCTGAAAGAGGTTCGTTGTTGTTTATCAGGGAAAGGTGCAACAATAAACTTAATGAAAGGTTTTCGTTGTCGTTTGAATGACGTGTCACCTTTTGTAGAAGATGGCACTTATCCTTTTACTAGGCGTTTATTCATCGCAATTTGTCGGGATGGTACACCTGACGAAACTGCTGGGATTGCCTACGTTAATATGTTACTATCCAAAGAAGGTCAAAAGCTCGTTGAAAAAGCAGGCTATGTCCCTCTACGTTAATTGTCTGAAATACATAAGATACGATTTTGCAAGATGTCTACTTATTTAGCCTTCATCTTTCTTCTGATGCTTCAATGAGTTTCATCAGACTATCTAAAGTTTTTGTCAGCTGCGATATTCTTTGCAGTGAATGATCCTGTGTTTCAGCCAGAGTTTGTACTGCGTCACACAAGGCTAAGATTTGATAGCCCTGCTGTTGCAACTGTTTTCCTTGTTCTTCAACTTGGGTGCTAAGATTATCCACTCTTTGAGCTAAACGTTCAATAGTTTCTGTAGTGGCTAGTACAGCTTCTCCAATTTGCTCAACAATAGATTCTAAGCGACCTACTTTAATTTCCGCCCCTGCTATAACCATTTATCCAACTCCTTAATTTTGAGATCGCATCACAGTAAATTTTTTGTTGCTTAATTTTTTAATAAGTTGAATACAAGCAGCTGTTGCCACTTTATATATTAGTCTGTGATTTTTCCAGACTTCAATTAAGATAAGTTACGCTCTAAGAGCAAAAAGTTTCAACTCAAACATCATCTATCTCAGCAGGAAAACACTCTACAAAAACAAAGTGTTATTTCTAGCCACCACCATATACGATTTTTGACTTTTAGGGAGAAAATAAATACTAGAGTTACTGTATGTTTTTGCAATGATTTTGCTTTTTATACAAAGCAAAATCGCTTTTCTCCAACCTTGATAGATATCAATGTTTGAGTGGGGATTACAAGCTGATATTCTTAAGTAACATAACTGACTTTAGTGTTTCAATGTTAACACTCAGTTGATAGCAAATTTTAACACAATTAGTTGTGATATCCAGATGAAAAACGTTTTTTCATCCACCATAAGATATATTAAATACGCTTTATGTGAAATTTATAAAAAGTGATGATCCCTATCTACTAGATGAAGATTCAGTGAATATACGGTTGTATTTGAATCTTAATAATAAAGGTGAGTCTATAGTCGAAATAAAGGTACGTAAAATAACTTTTTCGCTCAACACTCGGCTTGACAATGTACGAAATACCATTTACAACCGTTGTTGAAGGTGCAACTTCTAACACATGGAACCTATCATTTCATCCTCACCCCTCAGTAACGTCTAAATTTAAACGTTGTTTAGATATTCTGGGTGGCATCATTGGGCTATTTATACTAGCTATTGTATTTATCCCGATCGCGATCGCGATCAAACTAGACAGTCCTGGTCCCATTTTTTTTGTACAAGAACGTTACGGATTACAAGGACGACCATTTTATATTCGTAAATTCCGCTCAATGGTTCCTGAGGCTGAACAGCTAAAATACTTAGTTAGAAATGAAGCTAACGGGCTTATATTTAAAAATAAGAATGACTTCCGAGTAACCAGAGTAGGACGTTTTTTACGAAGCACTAGCTTAGACGAACTTCCGCAATTTTGGAATGTCCTGATTGGGGAAATGAGTTTAGTAGGAACACGCCCGCCCACCGCTGACGAAGTAGCACATTACAATCAACGTCACTGGCAACGTTTAAATGTTAAACCAGGTCTAACTGGTGAGTGGCAAACTAGCGGTCGCTCCCATGTGAAAGACTTTGAACAAATTGTAGATTTAGACTTGCAATACCAAAAGAAATGGCATCCCTTATATGACTTGCTATTGATTGCTAAAACTTTCTATATTCTAATGGCTAGAGTAGGAGCTTTCTAATTAAACGAGTCGATAGTTAATAAACAATACAGAGGTCTAATAAATAAATGCCAAGTAACACAATATTTGTTACTTGGCAAAATTTTTAACTCACTTTGCCTTGTTAAAACTAATACCAAGTTCCATTCATAGACATTACATCACCCCGCCTTTGGCACCCCTGTGGTGAACCCGCACAGAGGGGATGGGGTGAGGTTTTCTGATATTTTGCACCTACGCCATATCCCGCCGATGAATAAATTCCAAGGCTAATAGCACAAGTCCGTGTTAGTCAAATTTATCTGACTTTGGCTATTAGCCAATAAATTTATTGAGTTAAAAATGTCTATAAATTATCATAACAATAAAACCCCATAGAACTCCAGGGTCAAAACACGCAAAAACGCCTGACAAAAATGCCAGGCGTCTTGTTGCAAAATTGTAAACAGAACAAGTATTTGCAATTAAATTTACAGCCCCTCGGCTTGCTCAGTAGAAATAGCACTTACTTGCGTGCTATCAACTGTTTTAGCTTGCAAAGTAGGGATATCGGTAACGGAATTGTTAGCCAGGGTAAATAATGGATTCGACAAAATTCCGGCAATGGAAGTGGCGATCAAAGTAGTTATCAAGCCCACTTGTAAAGGTCTAAACCCAGGTAAATTCCAACTGATTGCAGGATAATTCTTCACAGAATTGGACATTTCTTGGGGTTCTTTAACTACCATCATTTTCACTACCCGAATGTAGTAGTAGATGGAGACAACACTAGTAATTAACCCCAATAAAACTAACCAGTAAAGACCTGCTTGCCAACCAGCCCAGAATAGGTAAATCTTTCCAAAGAACCCAGCTAAGGGCGGAATACCACCTAACGACAACAGGGAAATACTTAATCCCAAAGTCAACAGGGGATCTTTCTGATATAAACCAGAATACTCGGCAATTTGGTCAGTTCCCGTCCGCAGAGAGAAGAGAATCACGCAGGTAAAGCCGCACAGGTTCATAAATAGATACACCAACAAATAAAATATCATGCTGGCATATCCGGCTTGGGTGTCAGCAATCAAGCCAATCATCACAAATCCAGCTTGGGCGATGGATGAATAAGCTAACATCCGTTTCATGCTGGTTTGTGCTAGGGCGACGACGTTACCCAACACCATACTCAGCACAGCTAAGGCGGTAAAGACGAATTTCCACTCCTCGGCGACAAGAGGAAAAACAGTTGTCAGCAAACGAATAGCAAGGGCAAATCCAGCAGCTTTGGAACCAACAGATAAAAAGGCAATGACTGGGGTAGGTGCGCCTTCGTAAACGTCTGGTGTCCATTGGTGGAAGGGTGCTGCGGAGATTTTGAAGCCAATACCTGCAATGGCAAATACCAGAGCAATCACTATACCTAATGATTGAGATAGGTTTGCACTAGCAATACCATTAGCGATCGCATTGAGTTCCGTTTGTCCACCAGACAAACCGTACAGCAGAGAAACGCCATACAAAAATACCGCTGTACTTGCAGCACCAATTAACAGGTACTTCAGTGCTGCTTCATTAGAACGGGGATCGCGTTTGGTATAACCGGTCAGCAAATAAGAGGAAATACTCAAGGTTTCTAGCGAGACGAAAATCATCACCAACTCACTAGCGCCTGATAAAAACATTCCTCCCAAGGTCGCTGTCAGCAAAATCGCTATGAATTCTGCTAAAGCGGTGCCACTTTGTTCAACGTAGCGTATTGACATCAAAATTGTCACCGCTGCGGACAAAGCCACAATACCGCGAAAGACAATACTGAGGTTGTCACCGTTAAAAGCACCGGCAAAAAACAGGGGATTGGCATTATCCCATTCAAAATAGAGGGCGACTATGGAGGCTAACAAACCTGCGATCGCCAGATATCCAATCCAGCGTGAAGAATTGCGCCCCAAAATCAAGTCCACTATCAAAACCCCCAAGAAGGTTAAGACTACAATTCCCTCTGGTAATATAGTTCCAGCATTCAACTGGGATGCAACATTAGCAAAATCCATGAGCTGTATAGGTTTTGGCGATTAGACATTTAAGGAACCAACTGTGTTAATTCTATTGTTTTTTTAACTAAAGTTTCCTAAATCTGTTTGTATTACGGGATCAATAGCATCAAATTAATTTATGCTTCAATTTGTTATTTGTAGATAGTTGATTGTTGGTTGGAAAAACTACCTACCAACAATCAACCACGAACCACTAACACATTTCCAAACAATAAGCAGATTCAGTGACATACTGAATCTGCTGTTCTTAAGTATTATATTGCGCTTGGCAAATGGTTATTATTTATGCCTTCTAGCAATTGCTCTTTAGGTGTTGAACTCTATAAGTTCATTCAAGCCTTAATAACGTCGAGAGTATCCACCGCTGTTACTTTTTCCCCAGCTACCACCGCCGGAGCGTCCACTTTTTTCCTCCCGAGGTCTTGCTTTATTAACTTTCATTACGCGACCTTTCCATTCGGCGCCATCCAAAGCATTAATGGCAGCCGTTTCTGCTGCTTCTGATTCCATTTCTACGAAACCAAAGCCTCGTGAGCGACCCGTTTCCCGATCTGTGGGAAGTTGAACTCGCGTCACAGTGCCATACTCTGAAAATACGTCGCTTAGCTCTTCTTGGCTAACACTGTAGGATAGGTTGCCTACGTAAATTGACATTAATCTCTCCAGAATTCAGTTATGCATATGCAGAGCCGTTCATCCGGAGAGCCACTTGCAGTTTTCAACAAAAACAAGAACACCACCGCCGAACTTTATTCTCCAACCTTATTTTAACATAAATCTTATTCTAGCAAGGCTATATTTACCCTTTTATGGCATATCTTTGAGCAAAATGTATTATTTTTAACGGTTAATCCTATTATTATTGCTTATGCTTCAGCTGACACAATAATTTGTCACCATACTAGGTCTTAATAAATAGTAAATATTAGATTTTATAATTATTATTAGTTTGATTGTTTATAGAAAGTTTTCGAGCGATCGCTAAGCTGAATATACCAGAGTGAAAATATCAAATTATGTCTTAGGCAAGATGTGAAATACCTAATTGTATGAGTTTATTAATTGATTTAACTTTGATGAAAATCAAAGTTTTATATTTTCAACTTGGACTTTGAAACATCTAAAACAAAACACCTATTATTTAGTATTGACCTAAAAATAAGTTTTTGTTCATGGATACTGAAGATTCCCTATGTTCACTCAACTGAAAATACAAAACAATTGTTAACATTTTTACCTAGATTTAAACCATAATTGATGAGAGTGCATGGAAGAATACAGTGTCAGAGGATAAAATTTACGGTGCAGACAATGCAACATACATGCACATACAAGATGCGCAATCATCAAAAATCAAACAGCGATCGCGCACCATAGAATCAATGCTTTTCAATCTGCCACGTACCGCCAACCTTGAGGCTGATACTCGCGCTGAATTCGTACCATCCACGTACCTTGAGGGATAGAAATAGCTTTATGCTCTTCGTGAGCAAGTGTTGCCTCTTTTGAAACGACACGCAGGTACAAAGTACCATCTTTTTCGTATAATTCCGCTTGTCCATCAATGATGCGATGTGTGTGTCCGGTGACTTCACCTGCCGCTAAAATCAAGTGCAGTAGCTTTTGTCCCTTGATTTGCTGTATTGTTTGCTGTACAGGCAGCAAAATCACATCGCCTTGACGAATTGGTTGCATGTCTTTTGTTCTCCCAGGAAATGGTACACAGCCCCATTGACAGTTATCAGTTTCATTAGTGGGTATAACTCTCAGCAATTGGACGAGAATGGGTTGGTGGAACGGACTGTGATCCCCAACATACATCTGATAGCTGTTTACTGTTCACTGAATTTAAGGACTCTCACAAAATTTGATTCAATTTTGCCACAACCTGAAGAAATCAAGTAGGAAAAATCGGGAGATGGGTGAGCTGGAGAGGTGGAGGTAGTATGAGGAGTATGGGGAATAAATAACCACTGTTAGGTTATAGATGTCCTTTCTTACGACTGAGGGCGGGGTAGTATTTGTATGAAAATACTTCGGTTTGATGTCAAGATGCACGTTCAAATGCTATCCCGTAACGGGAGACGTGCGTATAGACGCACACTGCGGGCTTCAAGCTAAGAAGACCCCTACTACCGACCCAATGCCTAAAAAGTGCAATTTTTCAAATAATAGTCGCCAATTATGCCTCAGATAAGTTAAAGATTGAAATAACTGGAAATTCGCAGTTCTACCCCACCCTTTGGGAAATACTACCTGCGGATATGGCAAATGCCTAACGCTGGAATTTAAGGGGATTACTTTGCGAGTAGTTTGTGTGAGGATGAAATCACATACCTCTAGTGACTAATAATCTTGACATTTACCTGCCAATTATTTCAATTTGACTGTTTAGTGACTGTTTAGCTTAGCAGCTATTCTTTTTTTGAAATTTCCATGTCAACTCTTGTCATCGTCGAATCTCCGACCAAAGCTCGTACCATTCGCAACTACCTGCCAAAAAACTATCGGGTAGAAGCATCTATGGGTCATGTGCGTGACCTACCCCAGTCGGCTAGCGAAATTCCCGCCAATGTCAAAGGGGAAAAATGGGCGCAGCTTGGGGTAAATGTAGACGCCGACTTTGAACCACTGTATGTCGTTCCCAAGGACAAAAAGAAAGTTGTCACTCAGCTAAAAGAAGCTCTCAAAGACGCTTCCGAACTGATTTTGGCAACAGACGAAGACCGAGAAGGTGAAAGCATTAGTTGGCATTTGTACCAGTTGCTCAAGCCCAAAGTACCAACTAAGCGGATGGTGTTTCACGAAATTACTCAAGAAGCCATCAAAAAAGCTCTGCAAAACTGCCGCAGTATCGACGAGCAATTAGTTCGCGCCCAAGAAACACGGCGAATTTTGGATCGACTTGTGGGTTATACCCTGTCTCCTCTGCTGTGGAAAAAAATCGCTTGGGGATTATCTGCGGGTCGTGTACAGTCGGTAGCAGTGCGGTTGCTGGTGAACCGAGAACGGGAACGCCGTGCTTTCAAACAAGCGACCTACTGGGATTTGAAAGCTACTTTGACCCCACCACAAACTGGAAAAAGCAAAGAGCAGTCCTTTACTGCTGTACTTGTCACCTTAGCAGGAACTAGACTAGCAACTGGCAGCGATTTTGACCCTTCCACAGGGAAGATAATCGCTGATCGCAAAGTCGTGCTGCTCAATCAAGCCGAAGCAGAAGCCCTCAAACAACGCCTAAGTGATAAGACCTGGAAAGTTACGGATATTGAAGAACGTCCAGTAACGCGCAAACCAGCACCGCCGTTTACTACTTCCACCCTGCAACAGGAAGCTAACCGCAAATTGCGGCTTTCAGCACGGGATACAATGCGGATTGCCCAAAGTTTGTATGAACAGGGATATATTACCTACATGCGTACAGACTCGGTGCATTTGTCGGAACAGGCCATAGCAGCAGCCCGTAGCTGTGTAGAACAGCTTTACGGTAAGCAGTACCTTAGCCCCCAACCCCGACAGTACACCACCAAATCTAAAGGCGCACAAGAAGCTCACGAAGCGATTCGTCCGGCGGGTAGCAGCTTCCGTACTCCCCAAGAAACAGGCTTGAGCGATCGCGAACTCAAACTCTACGATTTAATTTGGAAGCGTACCGTCGCCTGTCAAATGGCTGACTCTCGCCAAACCCAAATCACCGTGCAACTGCAAGTGGAAGACGCTGGTTTCCGTTCTTCTGGCAAACGCATCGATTTTCCTGGCTACCTAAGGGCGTATGTCGAAGGATCTGACGATCCCGAAGCTGCACTAGAAGACCAAGAAATCATTTTGCCTGATCTCAAAGTCGGGGACCACCCAGACTGTCAAGACTTAGAAACAGTCAAGCACGAAACTCAACCCCCAGCCAGGTATACTGAAGCTACTTTAGTAAAAACCTTAGAAAGTGAAGGTATTGGACGTCCTAGTACCTACGCCAGCATTATTGGCACAATTATTGACAAAGGTTACGCCCAACTGACTAATAATGCCCTCATTCCCAGTTTCACTGCTTTTGCTGTCACTGAACTGCTCGAAAAATACTTCCACGATGTCGTTGATCCCAGTTTTACCTCCAAAATGGAGCAAACTCTCGATGATATCGCTGCTGGTGAAGCTGAGTGGCTACCATATTTGCGGCAATTTTATCTAGGAGATAATGGTCTAGAAACCCTGGTCAAACAAAAAGAAGACCAGATTGATGCCAACCAAGCTAGAACTGTAGAACTAGAAAACTTAAACGCCAAAATCCGCATCGGTAAATTTGGCCCCTACATTGAAGTTGAAAATGGTGATGGTGTCGTTACAGCATCGATTCCTCGAGATTTGACTCCTGCTGACCTCGATCCCCAAAAGGTAGAAACCTTGCTCAGGCAAAAAACCTCTGGCCCGGACGAGGTAGGACGTCACCCCGAAACAGGCGAACCAATTTACGTACTCATAGGTCCCTACGGCCCTTACGTGCAATTGGGTGACAAATCTGATGAAAATCCTAAACCGAAACAAGCTTCTCTACCTAAGGGTGTCAAGCCAGAAGATGTCACCTTAGACATGGCTGTTGGTCTTTTATCCCTACCCCGGACACTAGGCACCCATCCAGAAACAGGCGCAACCATTCAAGCTAATTTGGGACGCTTTGGCCCCTATATCGTCCATAACGCCAAGGAGGGCAAAGACTATCGTTCCCTCAAAGCAGGTGACGATGTATTGACAATTTCCTTGGAACGTGCATTAGAATTATTGTCTGAACCAAAAAAAGGACGCAGTACAAGTAGTAAATCTAAAGCGGCTTTACGGGAATTGGGAACTCACCCAGAGGATGGAGAACCTGTAAACATCTATGATGGACCATACGGGCCTTACATCAAGCACGGCAAAACCAATGTCAGTCTTCCAGAAGGTACATCACCAGAAAATATAGCGCTGGATACAGCATTGGAGTTGCTAGCAAGCAAAACATCAAGCGGTAAATCCACTCGCAAAACCACTAAATCTACAAATAGTTCGCGTAGCAAATCAACGAAAGCCAAATCATCAACGACTGCTGCCAAAAAAACTAGCTAAAGACAACAGTTAAATCAGTGAACAGTTATCAAACCCATGGTGTTTCGCTAGCAATGAAACTGCTAACTGATAACTGCGAATAGGGCATAGTCCACAGTCTGACTATTGGCTATCTATATGTATGGGCGAAGCTTTTAGGTAATATTTTATTAACTGAGTGAAAATATTTATTACTTATCAAATGCTTCGCCCCTAATGACTATTGCTATCAATAATATAAACAAAACTTCCATAAACTTAAATGATTTTGGATTTTGTAAAAAGTTTGTAGATGAGGTAGCTCACAGCTAAGGGGGTTCTATCCATGAGCAACTGGCGTTACCCATCGTGCGCTCATACGAATAATTATCGGTAATCATAAATCTATTGAAAAAAATTATATAGTAAGTACTTACTTACAAAATAGTCTGGATGACAAAATTATGTTTTTTTTGCCAAAAATAAAGTTTTTTCCCCTTTTTATTCTTACTTTGTTTTCATAATACTTACTGATAAAAAATCTTTTACGCCAGGTGCTTTATGGCGGGTAAAGAGTCTACCACAGTCGCTTCCCTTATCTTCCTTTTCCTCCTGAGTCTAGTCGCCAAATTTATTAGACTGACAATGAGACGCTATTATTCTCTAATCCCTAGTCCCTTTTTTCAAAAAGCTATCTTTAGTAAGATGAGTCGTCTAGGTAAGGGATGTGATAATCTAAAAAATAAGGGAGAAAATAACACTATAATTTTAAGAAATGGCTCAAACCCGAAATACGGGAACAAAAGTTAGCCGATCAAAAGCCAGAGTGCAAAAAAGCTAGTTTCTCCGTAGCTGATAACCGAAAAATCGAGTTAGTATTTCAGGAGCGGTCAGTCCAATGGACTATATTGAAAAGGTGCTAGAAAAGCTTAAGGAATTGGCACGCAAGCTGATTGAAGCCCTTTTAGGGCCAGAAGCTGAGCCAGAACCGGAGCTAATTCCAATTCCTGTAGATGATCGCTCGCGCCGTCGCTAAGAGAGCAAAAGTGCAGGAGTTAAAATTAGATCCCTTAAGCGTTCTGGTGCTGCATGGGCCAAACCTGAATCTGCTAGGACAGCGAGAGCCTGGTATTTATGGCTCCCTGACTCTGGTCGAAATCAACCGCCAGTTAGAAACAGAAGCACAAAAACTGGCAGTGGAAGTATTCACCATGCAGTCAAATCATGAAGGGGTATTGGTAGATGCAATTCATGATGCCTTGGGAAAACACCAAGGCATCTTAATTAATGCTGGGGCTTACACCCACACCAGTATAGCATTGCGAGATGCGATCGCTGCTGTAAATTTACCCACAGTAGAGGTACATCTAAGTAACATTTACAAGCGAGAAGAGTTCCGTCATCACTCCTACATAGCCCCCATTGCCATTGGCCAAATCAGCGGTTTTGGCGCACAAAGTTATATTTTAGGATTACAAGCGTTAACGTTTTATTTAAGAAAAAATATATAAGATTAGTTAGTGGTTAGTACCAATGCCAAATGCCCACTTTTCACACTTCCCCAATCTCCGATTACCGATCCCCATGTCCTATTAAATTATGCATTATTCTCTTGTCAGCCGTACTAGAGGAACCATATTAGGGGCTTTAATTGGGGAAAATTTGGCCTTTCAAGGCGGACAAGGGCAAAAGTTGGCATCTAGCTATTGGCAAAAAATCGCAATTCTGAGTGCAGAAAGTTTAATCGAACTGGGTAGATTTGACTTAGGCGACTGGAGTAGGCGTCAGCAACAATCAGGAATTATTTTAGAGAATCATCCAGACACTTCGTTACAAGTAATTTTAGCTACACTACCAGTAGCATTGTTTTTCCATGAACATCCTATCAAACTGCGACAAAACTTGCTAGATGTAGTTAAATTTTGGCAAAATAACCAAGCTGTAGAGGATTGGGCGCTAGCAGTAGGCTATGCGATCGCCCAGTCTCTAACAGAAAAACTTACTCCTGCTACTCTCATCCCCCAAATAATTAGCTTTTTGGGAGAAACAACCACATCTGTGCCACAAACTTTATTGAAATTACACAATTTGTTAGAAAAACAGGCGGGGTTAGAAATAACGCAAGCTGAATTGTGTACAGAAGAAAAGCTGAATCATGCCTTAGCAATTGCTTTTTATTGCTTTGTTAGTAGTTTAGAAGACTTTCGCCTTTCAGTTTTACGGGCTACTCAATTTACCTCGCGTTCGATTTATATCAGTACAATTACTGCTGCTTTATCAGGAGCCTATAACGCTACAGCAGGCATTCCTGTAAGTTGGCGGTTTTTACTGATCAACAATAGGAGGGCACAATGGCAACCAAAGGATTTCTCTGAGATGCTAAAATTAGCAGACACACTTGTGGCTACCTGGTCAGGAGTGTATGATTCTACTTTGCATCAAGGCGAAGTGAGAGCAGAATGGCCGATAACTCTGAGCGATGTGCCTCTAGAGGCGATCGCAGCTCCCCGCGTAATCCGGCTACGTTAATCTCACTTCTACCTTACTAATGATACAAAGTATAAAACATAGAAATTTTCTATTACAATAAATTAAATTTTAGTAAAAAAATATACTATAGTTTGGGAAAACATTAAAATTCAATCGGGTTCTGTAGGTAGCAATTGTGGCAAGCAGGCTTCAAGTGTTTTGACTCAAAGCAATCAAGCAAAAAACTGCGATCATAGACAATGAAAGCGCAGCCATTTTTTCATCTTTGACTTAAGCGATTTATTCACTGGAAGCAACTTTACCAAAGCCCTACGCCGTTTACATTTATCGAAACCAACTGTGAAAGGCAAAGATAAAAAACAAAGAGCGCCAAAACCAAAGGTAACTAGTGGTAGTTTACCTGGAAAACCTTCTCCTGTTGTTTTCGTAATTGCAGTAGTGTCTCTGACTGGAATCATTGGGCAAAATTTCTACAACCAGCCTCAGTTGAAAATAGGAACCACCGCACCAGAAACAATTAGAGCGCCCTATAGTAGCTTAATCGAGGATACAAAAAAAACAGAAGCACAGCGCAGAAATGTCAGCAAAAAATTTGTGCCTGTGTTAATGGTTGATGAAAATATTAATAAAAAAATCAAGAAAAATTTACAAACACTTCTAGCTCAGGGTAATGAAATTCGATCTGCTGCCGGTTCTTTTCCTTTTTTTGATACTTTTGTCTTGTCAGTTTCTAGTCAGGGTTATCTGCGCTCCTGTGCTGACTCAGAATGGGAAGACTTGTTGGTAGCTCTCGAACATAACAATCAGCAAAAATCAGGAGTGTTAACTCAAAACCTGAGAAGCATTTTCATTAAAACTAGAGAACAAAATCAAAACGCAAATAAGCAAAGAGTTGGAGATACGGAGAATGTTTCCGTACCATCGCGTTTGGGTATCCCTATATCCTCTTCATCGAAGTCAGAGACTTCCTTGCTCAGCGTTTCCTCCACTCCAGAAGTAAAACCCAATGATTCGTTCCAAAGTGCAGAATTTGCCCAAGCAATGGCAGAATTAGAAGCTTATCGCCTCAAGACTTCTACGCAAAACTTGGTTTCACTATTGAGTAAAGTTGCTCAAGCACGCCAAGGCTATACCCAAGCCACCGTCAAGTTGTCACAACTGCTGAGTGAAAACCCCCAAACTGCTTATGAAACTACTTCTTTCCTGAATTTCTCTGATGAAGACTGGGCAAAAACCCAAATAGGGGTACAACTGAGTGCTGAGCGGATTTTAGCTCAAGGTATTCCTCAAGGACTACCCCCCAGTGTTTTACAAAATGCAGTCAATTTGCATGTGCATAAATTAGTACCACAACCAACAGAATCTTTTGCTAAGAAACTGCTGTTGGAGGTTTTGGAACCGAATCTTAAGCAAGATGAAGAACAAACCAAAATACAAGCAGCAATAGCAGCAGCAGAAGTTAAGCCTGTAATCGTGGCTGTGGAGCAAGGTGAGATAGTTGTCCGCAAGGGCGATCGCATTACATCTTGGCATTTAGATGTATTGGAACACTACCACCTGCTACGCCGAGAAATTAACTGGTTGGGATTAATGTATTTGGCTGGAACTGTCAGCTTTTCTATAGGAATTTTTACTTTTGTTGAACGGAGTATTAAGTATCGATGGCGACACAGCGATCGCCTGTTAGTATTATTGCTGACTTTGAGTACCCCTTTGGTAGTGACGATGGGTACGCCTTATACTACCTGGAGTGGCGTGGGTTTATTGCTGGGTAGCTTTTACGGAGCAACCGCGGGTGTGACAGTGGTAGGGCTGCTGGTAGCATTATTAGGTATGAGCCTAGAAATCAGCAAAATTTCCCTGTTGGCAGGTGCAGCTGGGGGAATATTAGGCAGTTGTATGGCCCATAGATTGCGATCGCGCGAGGAATTAGCACTATTAAGTGTAGCGATCGCTTTAACTGAAGGTGGTGTTTACCTAATCATTCAAATCTTTTTGGGTGCAGCATTTGGCCCCTATTTTTACGTTGTCCTCAAAGAAGCAGGGATTTTTGCTTTATCTGCTTTAGCTTGGAGTATTGTAGCCTTGGGGTTAAGCCCTTATTTAGAAAAATTATTTGATTTAGTTACTCCGATTCGCTTGGCAGAATTGGCAAATCCCAACCGTCCTTTATTAAAAAAACTGGCAACAGTTGCCCCTGGGACTTTTCAGCATACGCTATTTGTCGCTACTCTGGCTGAGGCTGCTGCCAAAGAATTAGGATGCAATATTGAATTAGTGAGAGCTGGTACATTATATCACGATATTGGCAAAATGCACGACCCTCAAGCCTTTATTGAAAATCAAATGGGGGGGCCAAATAAGCATGATACAGAAATCAAAGACCCTTGGCATAGTGCCGACATCATTAAAAAGCATGTCAGCGAAGGGTTAGTGATGGCAAAAAAACACAGTTTGCCTTCTTCTATTCAAGCTTTTATTCCAGAGCATCAAGGTACAATGCAAATTGCTTACTTCTATCACCAAGCTCAACAGATCGCTAAAGAAGATCCCAATTTGACAGTAGATGAAGCAGACTTTCGCTACGATGGGCCGATTCCCCAATCACGGGAAACAGGAATTGTGATGTTAGCCGATTCCTGCGAAGCAGCATTGCGATCGCTCAAAGATGCTAGTTGTGAACAAGCTTTGGTGATGGTTAACAATATTCTCCGTGCCAGATGGCAAGACAACCAATTAGTAGACTCAGGACTAACACGAGAAGAGATGAGCAGAATTGCCGAAATTTTTGTAGAAGTTTGGCAACAATTTCATCACAAACGTATTGCATATCCCAAGTTAAAGGCCGGGAATTAAGGTGTGTAGAAACGTAGCATTGCTACGTCTCTACAAAATGTAGACAAACACAATTCATGACCAAATTCAGCAACGCCATAATTTTATTGTCGCGTGGGCTGGTAATTGGTAGTGGGTAATGGGTAATAAAGATACTAACTATTCATTTTCCTATGCCCGATGCCCAATAACCGATACTAGGCAATAGGCAATAGACTTGATATTAACTGATAACTGATTATCTGTAAATCACCACAGGCTCTGAACAACGTTGTTTCCAACCAACTTGTTCCAGCATTGGTTGTCCATCATAGTCGGTAGCAGGTTTTCCTATACAAAGATAACCTAGTGGTTCCCAATCATCAGGAACACTAAGTACTTGTTTGAGTTGGTCATAATCGAGAATGGAAACCCAACCCGCACTGTATCCTTGCTCTGTTAGGGACAGCCAAAGATTTTGGATCGCGCACACACAGCTCCATTTCAACGTTTCATCAGTCCAAACAGTGCCTATTGTGTAGTTTTCTTTAGGGTACTCGCAAAATACTGCTAAACCGATCGGAGCATCTTCAATCGCTTCTAGCTTCAGACTTTTATGAAGCTTGAGCTTGTCTTGCTCATTTGCCAGATTTGCTTCTGCTTTTGCCCTGATTTTCAAAAAAGATTGCTTGAGTATTGCCTTAGTCTGTTGATTACGGACTACCACAAATCGCCAAGGTTCACTCAAACCAACTGAGGGAGCGCAGTGAGCAGCAGTTAGCGCTTTTTTCAATACAGTTTCAGGGACATCGTCTTTTAGGAAATGCCGTGTATCACGCCTCAGCTTCAAACACTGTTCCAACTCCATAAAGCTCTACTTTCCCCTAAATACTCATCAACAATAGCTTAACCGAGTTAGTTGTCTAGTTGTACTTTTACAAATCTAACAACTTGAGCATATTACTAAGCATATAGCCAAATAATCATTTGGTAAATCTTGTAATCATGCCCAAGATATGCAACGAATCTCAAACGGGAGCATCCCTATTTTTTTCAATATACGGCTGAGGGTTTAAATCCTGAGCTTCATAGCTAAAGTCGTCTGAAGACGAGTCAAATAAATCAAACAGCAGAAAGCTATGAGACTGCGGTTTAAATTGCAGGCGGTTTTTTGAATATTTGAGATCTGCGTCTCAAACACGTTTATTGTTATGTTTAGAAATCTATTAATCACTGTTAAATAGCATAAAGTGCCAACTCATGTAAACAGGAGCTGACACTTTATCAGTTTTTAGCTTACTTGTTATATTTAGGGTCTTTATTTTGCTGACCCCAATGTTATCTATAGGTAAATGATCCCCTATTTTTGTAGTAAACAAAGATTTTTTAATTTTTTCTTTAGATTTACTTTCCTGACTATTTGTGAAGCTTTGTAAATCGGCGTTTTGCTGGGCTGATGGAGGCTCCCATAATTTCAGATATCCAAACTTCAAAGTTACGGAGTGGGTGGGAGCGCAAAGCAACATCAGGATGGACTATTGGTTCAACCAAAATCGTAAACATTCCCAGTCGATTACCAGCTAACACATCGGTAAATAAGCGATCGCCCACCATTGCGACTTGTTCCGCGGGCAAACTCATGGCATTGAGTGCTGCTCTGATCTTACGTCGTGAGGGTTTAGCAGCGCCCAAGTAGTAAGGTAAATCCAATGACTGAGCAATATTACCGATGCGGGCTTCACTTAAATTATTGCTTACAAGATACAGAGTTGCTACCTGACGGATTTCCTGAACCCAATTTCGTAGTTCTGCTGAAGCCGATACTACTCTAATTGGTACTAATGTTTCATCTACATCCAACACCAGCCCCTTCAGCCCATATTGTTGGATAATACCAGGTGTGAGATTCAACACTGAACCTTCCAAAATTAAATCAGGCTGTAGGAGGTTGTTCCAGCGCATAGTTTAGGCAGAAGTCAATGGTCAATGGTCACTAGTAAATAACTCTTGACTATGGACACTGGACTATAGACATAATTTCTCAGAAATCTATGCAATAGCTAAAACATTTGGCAAAAAGACTGTCAAATGCTTATGCCCATAGTTAATAATAATTAAAAATTCCTCATGTAGAGACTAAATATTGCCGTTTTTGTTTTGAATTTTTAATTTTATTCAACTCCATTAAACAAATGCTCTTCTAAGAGCGGTTGCACTTGACGGAATTCTTCTGGCGAAAGCAATTCAGGTTTACCAGTTTTAGATATCCGTGCAAAAAACAGCAGTGGATCAAGAGGGGTATAAATTGCATACTCCTGCTCTTCATGGTAAAAGCTAGCTAGCAATTGTAATTGCTCTGGTTCCAAATCTGATTGTTCGTCTTCGATTTCTAAAGTGAACAATTCTGATTCTTCAACTGGCGGTAGTTCACCTGCAACAGTTAAAGCATAAGCTGTATTTTTGAGGACTAGATTTTGCTCCGATAGTACAGCTTGGGCAGTGCCAAAAATTTGTTCGATCGTGGCATCATCTTCTACGAGAACAGCCTCTTCTTCTTCTTCCTCACCTTGCCACGCAAAGATTTCTACAGGTGAGTCAACAGGAAGAAGCAAAAAGTATCCTTGCCCATTTACTTCTAGTGAATGCTCAATGTAACATTCGAGCGATCGCCCTTTGTCATCGCTCAAAGTGATGGTGCCAGCAGATTCGCGATCGTGTTCGTCCGAAAAATAAGAAAAAGACATAGCCGAGATATAAACTGTATGACTACCAGCTACTTGATAGAGGGGGAAAGGGGATTAGGGATTAGGGATTAGGGATTAGGGGTTGAAAAAATGAGCGATATCCTAATTACCCTTTTTCCGTTCCCTGTTTCTCTTTAACCTTCAATTGTTTCCTACCTTTGCTGGCTAACAGATTTCAGAATATCATGCGACAAGGTATGCTTACTCAGCAGATAATTCTGTAGATTGTAAGCCAGCTCGCCGTGTATCTAACCATTGCTGCAAAATTAAAGCTGCTGCCTTACGGTCAATTAAAGCTTTATGGCGTGATGGAGAGCGGTTTTCAGCAATGAGCAACTGCTCTGCTTGAAAAGAGGTTAATCGCTCATCTACATACTCTACAGGCAGCTTCAGAACTTTGCCTAATCGTGTGGCAAACTTTTGCACTTGTTTGGCTTGAAACCCCAAAGAACCGTCCATGGAATAGGGTAAACCGACGACTAAAACTTGTACTTCTCTTTCATTGACTAGTTTTTGTATTTGTTCCACAACTTGCCCAAAAGATGTGCGCTCGACAGTCGTAATGCCAGTGGCTATTAACCCTAAGCGATCGCACCCCGCCACACCAATACGTTTACGACCGACATCTAACCCTAAAGCAGAAACATATTTAGAGTTAAGGTAAGACACACAAGAGGGAGGAGACAGGGGAGAAAGATTACTTCCTTGTCCTTGTTCAATATCCACACAACTACTCCTGCTGTTGTCCATCAGCTGAGTCTGGCTGACAAAATGGTTCCAGGTGAGAATTTTTGCAAGAAAAGGAAATAGTTTCTTTTGATGGATTGGGTTGTGCTGGTCTGTCTGGAGAAGTTTGCTGATGTGGTGGTAACCATGACATTCCCCCTGGTATGGGTTTGCGTGCTGGTTGCAGACCTTGTAGTACTTCGGGTAACTGAATTCCTTCCAATGAGACAAATTTAGATTCTCGTACTTTATGCCACACCGAGCGAGACATAATTAGAGTGTGTTCTATACGACTTGCTCCTATTTGTTCTAAATACTCTTCTCCTTCTGGTTGATAGTCTGCCGAAGCTAGTTGCAATGGTTGCTGAGGAAAATCCTGGGCAATACGAGCAAGTTGAGTCAACAACTCTGGATACAGCCAAGTGTATGCTGGGTGGACTGTTAACGTCGCCCAATGTGGTTCTTCACCTTTGCGGTCTAGCATAATCTGAAAATAACCGATCGCTGCTTTACGTTGGGGTTCAAACACGTAACCAGTTACTACTTCTGTTTTAGTCACCCATTGTTTGACAGCATCAACCAAGGCACTAAATAAGTTGGTTTTAAAGTCATCGGTTTGGCGGTCAAATACCTGCCGTACCAAAGGCGGCATTGATGCTGTATCTAGCTGATATAGCAGCTGAGCATCAGCGTTACTTATAGGCAGCAAATTAGGCAAGTCTGGGTTAACCTGCGCCAATTCAGCTAGCAGTTCTGGTTTAATTTCCCAATAGGTCATTTCAGCCAGACGCTGAAAACCGTTTTGTCGATACAGTGCCAGTGCTTCTGTATCGTTGATGTTTACTTCTAATATCCAAGTCCGAGCCTCTAAAATTGACTCAAAGCAGTAACGCAAAAGCTGCGAGCCAATTCCTTGCTTATCGGCAGCACGCTCTAGAATCACACGGTCTACGCGCCAAGTGCTACGCGTACGATTAAATGGCGAGACTTGGATCATTCCTAAAAGCGATCGCCCCTGTTCTGCTACATAACCACAGAAAATGTACTGTAATGGGTTGGGAAACCAACTTAAAAATTTCAACAATCCATACCAGCGGCGCAGCCATTGCATTTGCCGCATAGCAAAATCGGCTCCTTTTCTGGTTTTAGCTGCGAATGAATCTAGAGCTAGACGTCCAATACTATCCAAATCTCGATATTGGATTGGTCGGATCACAACGCTAAGATTTTTCTGAAGTAATGAATTCATTTTCATTCGAGCCGCCATTGCGCCTTAAATAACAGAAACAGAGGTACTGCTGCATTAATATTAACGGCTTTCCACCCCTTTCTATTGCTCCAAAAGAGTGATTTTCACAACTCAATACTAAAAAGCAGACTAGTTGATGACTACATTAGCCTAGGCTCAACAAGTTCTGCTTTGATTTTATTTAAATTTTATTGAAGATTTGTATAGATTATGAGCTAGATAGCTCGGCGAGAACGAGAAATTAGTTTTTCAAAATTAGCTTGGGTTTGATGGAGTAATTGCTCTCGGCTGTCTACCTGTGTTTGCTTCAGGGATGGAACCAAATTACGAGCTTGCAGAGCCATGTGCATTTGGAGGTGGGCAACATATTCACTAAAGTCTTCTTCAACGATTACATTTGTACCCTTGAGGAACTGTGATTCCATCGCCACTGTTTTCTCCTTTGTTTGTTAATCCCTAAGTTACTGAATTCACACTATCAAAACTTATCATGTCATTTTACCTGGCTTGTTAGGTTTGCAATGAAGTTTAACGGTTTTTACAAAGATTATGTAAATTATAGTAAATGCTTGGTTGTTGGTTGTTAGTGGTTAGCAGTTATTTAGTTAGTAATTAATTTATTATTAACCCCTCACACCCCTCATACTCCTCACACCCCTCATACTCCCCACACCCCTCATACTCCCCACACCCCTCATACTCCCCACACTCCCCATCACCCCACCACCCCACAATAAAGTTGGTGTGCAATGATAGCGAGGTGTTAAAACTTACTTTTCTCAACGTAAGTTTGACAGCGAAGACATTTTTACAATATTATTTAAAGCTTAATTGATTTAAGTATAAAAATTAATTTTGGAATCAAAAATTTATTTACTCAAAATAAACAAGTAACAATTTAGGGAGTTGGAGTTGCGGCTCTATAACTTCTAGCTACCAATTGTTCTGGTGCTGAATGATACTAATACTCAAATGCCACTCTTCAGCTTTTTCAATCAAAGTACTGAGCAACAATCTAACCCGCAAATAGTGGGACGGGGTGTGAGGTTGCAAGCTAGTTACTCAAAACTACCTTTAAGCCAAAGAATTATCATGCCCTTTATGCTGGTATTCTTTAGCATTATGGTGGTAGCTGTGATTAGCTTTGCTTTTTGGTTTACCAGCCGAATGGAACACCAGATCAAAAATTCTGTTGCATCAGGCGCAGCGGTGATTTTGCAAGAGTTGCAAACAGAAAAACAAGACTTGGGTTCTTGGGTGCAGCTAATAGCAGAACGAAATGATGTGCGTACCATACTGCAACAGAAAGATACTCAAGCACTGCTGAAAATATTAGTTTCACATAAGACTAATTTGGGATTAGACCTGATCAAGGTTGTCAATCAAAATGGTGGAGTAGTGCTAGATCTGAGAGATTAGAAGATAGAACAACTATTTCTCAAGCATTGGGTGGGATGTACCCTTTAGATGTAGTCAGTGTTGAAAAACAACGAGGACAAACACAGTTAGTTTTAGTAGGTACAGCTCCAATTAAGTCTAACGAAGAAGAAGTGATTGGTGCAGTTGAAATTGGTATTCTCATCAATAACGAATTCCTCAAAAGTCTAATAGCAGCCAAAGATGAGTACTTGATTGTATTCAACAAAGATAAAACAGTTGTTGTTTCTACATTAACATCAGTCACTCATAGAAATTGGCAGTTACCACCTACTTCTGTTCCACCAATGCGCATCTTACTTACAAATAAGCACTATGTAGCCAAAAGTATTTTTCTACCTGGACTAAGCAACACCTCTTTAACAGTGGTATTGCTAAAATCGCTTGCTGATCTTAACCATACAGTACAGTATTTATGGTTAAGATTGTGGGGTTTTTTCCTAGTGGGGTGTTTGATTTGTACCTTGGTGGGTAAGAATATAGCGCGAAATATTTCTGGACCTTTATTGACTGTGGCGAGAGTTGCTCAAAAAGCTACTCAGGAAGGGAATTTTGATTTGCAAGCTCCTGTAACAAGAAATGATGAAGTGGGAATTTTAGCTACTTCTCTTAATAGCTTAATTCGGCGAGTTGCAGAATACACTCAAGAATTAGAACAAGCTCGTACAACTTTAGAAAAGCGAGTTGAAGAACGCACTCACCAACTTTTACAAAAAAATCAGGAATTAAATTTAGCTTACGATCAACTTAGCTATGCTATTCAAGAACTTCAGCAAACTCAAGCACAGTTAATTCAAACCGAAAAAATGTCTTCACTGGGTAATATGGTAGCGGGAGTTGCTCATGAAATAAATAATCCTATTAGTTTTATCTACGGCAATATTAGCTATGCCAAAGAATATATTGAACAATTATTAGAATTACTTCATTTATACAAAAAAGAATATCCTCAACCAACTGCTGCGATTCAAACTTGTCTAGAAAAGACCGAGCTAGATTATATCAGCGAAGATTTGCCCAAAATTTTCTCCTCAATGAAAATGGGAGCGCAGCGAATCAGGGAAATTGTGTTGTCTTTACGAAATTTCTCACGACTGGACGAATCTGAGAAAAAAGCTGTGAATATCCACGAGGGAATTGACAGTACTTTGTTGATTCTCAATCATCGCTTAAAAGAAGGAATTCAAGTAATTAAAGAATACGAAGAAACACTACCATTAATTGAGTGTTACCCAGCACAATTAAATCAAGTATTTTTGAATCTCTTGAGTAATGCAATTGATGCTTTAGAAGAGTCATTTTTGAGTAATTTGTCATCGGAAGATAATAAAGTCAATCCCCAAATACTAATTCATACAAACAAAGCAGCAGGAAATCGCATTTATGTACGAATTACAGATAATGGTTGCGGAATTGAACCACAAAACCAAGATAAAATTTTCGACCCTTTCTTTACAACTAAAGAAGTGGGTAAAGGTACTGGATTAGGATTGTGGATTTGCTATCAGATTATCCAAAAACATCAGGGTAAGATTGAAGTCAATTCTTTACTTGGCGAAGGAACTACTGTTACGGTGACACTCCCGCTTGTACAAAAATCATAAGTGTATCAGTGCGATCGCACCCAGATATCCCACTTTTGATAAAAGTCGGGGAGCTTGTTTAAAGTTTCAAGTTCTCAACTCGAAGTTTCTGATTTCATTCTTGGAATTTCTCGTTTCAACCTAGAAGTTTCATGTTTCAAACTTGGAATTTTTCGTTTCAACCCTGAATTTTCTTGTTTCAACCTTGGAATTTCTCGTTTTAAACATGATCGCCCAAATCTAGAGAATCACCAACAAGCGATCGCACCACTTCATCTACCTCCAAAACAATAGAGAAATTTTTAAGAAAGAAAGCGTAAACAAAACACACCTTCATCAGTGTACATCAGCGTGCATCGGTGTTCGTTTTTCCCACACCTAATTGCAAACCGCCATAACTTGGTGTCTTAGCGTCTTGGTGGTTAATAAGATTTCTTTTTGAACCACGTAGACGCGTCAGCGTCTTCCCGCAGGGTAGATGCAAAGCTCGCGAAGAAAGACTCCGTACTTAACCAGCTAACGCTTCTGTTTTTTCCTTCTCTGGTACATAGGGCTTTTCTGCACCTTGGGCGAGATATTCCGCCAATTGGGATTCAATTTGATCACGAACAATTTGGCGATACTCTAGGAAATGTTCGTTGTGGGCGCAGGTAGCCAGGTAATGTTCGGCAACACTAGGGTTATGCTTAATAATGCTAAAGAGGTGATGCCAAAATTTCCAACGGGTTTCGCGTTTGATTCCTTGTCGCCAAATCACAATCAACAATGCTTTGACAACTACCCACTCTGGCATTTTGAAGGGTGCTTTCCATTTTGGTGTACCCATCATCATAAAACAACGATAGGTGCGGTCTAAATATTTCACTGGGTCATATAAAGTACAAAATGCCTCAACATATTCTCTAGCAATTTCTTCCAGGGGACGGGTAGGAATAAAGTTCATCAAAGTGGTTTGGTTAATGTTACCGTCTTTGTTTTCCCGTAATCGTCCTTCTTTTTTGAGGCGATGCCACAAAGCAGTATCTGGTAGCGCTTGTAACATGGCAAAGGTGGTGGAAGGAATTGCAGCTTGTTCGGCAAAACGGACAATGCGATCGCCTGCACCTGCTTTTTCACCATCAAAACCAATAATAAATCCAGCCATTGGCCGCAACCCGGCTTTGATGATGGATTGCACAGATTCAACTAGGGAACTGCGGGTATTTTGAAATTTTTTCGTTAGTTGTAGACTTTCTTCATCTGGTGTTTCGATTCCCAAGAACACCGCCGCAAAACCACAATCAACCATCAATTCCATCAATTCTGGATCTTGGGCTAAATCAACGGATGCTTCGGTGTCAAAGCGGAAGGGATAATTATGTTGCTGCATCCAAACTTTTAACTCTTTGAGCAACAGCTTGACATTGCGTTTGTTGCCAATAAAGTTATCATCCACCATGAAAACACCCCGCCGCCAACCTAATTCATAGAGGTAGTCTAATTCTGCTAATAATTGGGCTGGAGTTTTGGTACGAGGTTTGCGACCATAAAGAACAATAATGTCACAAAATTCGCACTGGAAGGGACAACCGCGCGAAAATTGAATTGACATCATGTCGTAGGCATCAAAATCCAGTAAATCAAAGCGGGGTATGGGGGTTGAGGTGACATCTGGTTTTTCTGTAGCGCGCAAAGTACCAGATGTTTCTCCCCGTTGAATTGCTTCAACAAACATCGGTAGGGTGATTTCTCCTTCATCCAGAATGAGAAAATCTGCACCAGCTGCCTTTGGTTCGCTAGGTGTAGAAGTGGGATAAGGGCCACCGACAGCAACTAACTTACCACGTTTTTTTGCTTCCCGAATTTGTTCGAGCAAATCTTGTTTTTGCACAATCATCGCCGAGAAGATGACTAAATCTGCCCAAGCCCATTCTGCTTCTGTAACAGGACGAATGTTACGATCTACTAATTTAAATTCCCATTCCTGAGGCAAAATTGCTGCTACAGTTACCAAGCCCAAGGGTGGTAGCAAAACTTTCCGATTTACTAATGCTAATATCTTTTCGTATGACCAAAAGGTTTTGGGAAATATCGGATAGACTAGTAAAACTCGCATAAAGTCTCAATCCTCCTCACACTTTGATTATTAAATTATGCTAACTAAATAAAGAGTGTAATTTACTGTATCTAAATTTGTTATATTTTAACATTATTAATTTTTCTCTCGAAACATATAAATTTTTACTTCTTATATATCTATTTTTGCTCATCATTGCACCTAACTTATTTTGCAACAGATGAGTATGAAATTTAGATTTGCCTAATTTGAGCTAATAAAACTTCTTGTTTAGCAATCAAACTCAGTTTGCAATTGATCAACTTACTAGGTTTAGAAGTTATCTTGGATAAACATAGCTAGGATGCAAAGATAAAAAATCCAGCGTTTTCAACCTTAGATTTGCAAAAAAAATCTAACTACTGTTGGCTAAATCATATTGACGTATGTGTAATATCATGTCCGACTAATTGCTGATGATACAAAGCTTGGGCATTGGCTATTGGGCATGGGAAAATCATCAATATCTTAATTACCAATTACCAATTACCAATTACCCATTACCGACCCTACTAATTAAGGCTGAGGAGGTGCAGGGGGTGCATCTGGGATTTCTGCATCTTGTCCTTGTCTTTGGAGATATTTACTTAATACATAAGCCATATCGCCACGAGTCATGGGTTTTAATGGGTAAATATTTCCTTGAGTGTCTGTATTGACAAATGCTTCGGCTACTACTGTAGCGATCGCTTTTCTGGCCCAAGGAGGAATGGATGCTGCATCTGGATGGGGAGCCAGAATTTCATTGACTGTCTCATCGGGAAACTGAAAAACACCATAGGCTTGCGCAAAAATTGCTAAAGCTTCTGCTCTTGTCACTCTTTGGTTGGGGAAAAATAAGTTACCCCGATAGCCTCTCATGATATCTGTTTTTAAGACAGTTTGAATATCTTTATAAGCCGGATGAGAGGGTGGTACATCTGGAACTACAAAATTTTCTTTGCTTGTTGCTTGTCTTTTATCTAGTCGAAATGCTTTCACCATGATGGAGGCTAAATCTGCTCGACTGATTATCCTTTCTGGATAAAATTTGTTATCTGGATAGTTAGTCATCCAGTTCGCAGCTAACACCATCTGAATTGGATCGGATGATTGCTTGGCTTGTGGTTGAACTTGGGCAGAAACAACAATTGGAAAGGATTGTATTAATGTCACTAAGGTAAGAACACTTAAAAATCGACGCATAAATGTAAATTTAAAAAACTGTAGTACTGAAAAATAACACCAACTCTGTTGTATCCCGATCCGGAAACAAACCATTTTTTTAGTATTTTATGATCAATTTTCTTGGTTTGGGTCAAATCAAAAAACGGGTGATTATGTATTGTTTAACACAATATTTCACCCGTATAGTTACACAGTTTAGTAAATTTCTATCAACATAAAATTGATTTCAATCAACCTAGTTAAACTTGAGTAGCATCTTCCTGATTGATTTGCTGTTCAAGATTAGCGATCGCACCATTTAAACCAGCAAGCTTTGTTTCTAGGTCATCACGCATTGCTTTGAGAAATCTTAGCTTGCGCTCCAAACGATTTTTCCGAGAAACAGGCTCCATATCGTAGCAAGAGTTATACCAGAAATTAAAGGGAAACATAACTACCTTTCCAAATCAAAGCCTACTTAAATTCTGGCGAAATTATTTTCAAATTAGGGGAAAGGTGATGGGAGGAAAACCGATCCAATGTTGATTGTTGGTTGGTTGTTGATGGTTAGTAGTTAGTGATTCTTCTATACACCCCCCATCTCCCCACAGCCCCTAATCCCCACCAGGGGCTCCGAGTTTCCCATAGTGATTGCTACCAACTAGAACTAGAATTTGATCATGGCAGGAAGGTAAGGCACATAGTTTTGCCTAGACACAGCCGATTGTAGTTGCATGGTGAATCTCAAATTCTTCTATAAAACTATCTGTTCACCTCGTTCAGTGAAGCGAACATCTTTAATTCCCCATTGCGGATTACTTGTGAGAGTTTTGCGGAGACTACCAAATAAAGCAAACTGTTCACAACTTGATAGGGAAGTGATTTGCCGTCGAGACTTAGGATCTAGGCGTAAATCTACTGTTGCAACACCGTCTTTGATATTAACTCGATATCCAGAAAAGCTAAAGTCACCGTTATCCCGTTGTTCCAAAATTTTACCCACCGCAGCTGTCACGGGTTGTTGTGCTGCTACCGTGATTGTTTGCGGAACTAGTTCTTGACATTGTGTATCACTTGTGTATAAAATCACATTCACAGTTTTATCTGTGATAAGTGATTCACTCCTGGGTTGAACATTGAGCCTGGCCGTACTTTGAGTTGGTGATTGGGTAGTCAATGCAGGAGTTTCACTGTTTGGCGTTGGTGATGTTGTGATATTAAATTTACCTTCATAAGTAGGGTTAAAACTACAACTGCTAAGACTGGCAGCTATGGTCAAAAATATGGCAGAGACAATATATTTCTTGCTAGTCTTGCTAACTTTGTTCATCTTCTTTTAGCCCCTAGTTTCCTTTACAATTCGCTTTTGCTGACAGCAAACCAGTAGAAATTTAACATTTAGAAAGGATGAAAATTCTTTGTGTCTTGGAGTCTTAGTGGTTGGTGTTTTTTCACCACCAAGGCACAAAGGCACTAAGAAGCTAAACGGTTATGTGGTAAATCACACAACGAGGACAGGAAATATTGAATTGGATCTATATATCCTCAGCTCTTGTGAGGATATTTCCCAAGAGCAAGCTAATAGGATAATTGATCGAATGGAAGCAGCAAGAGATGATGCGCTTCAGCGTGTCGAACGTATCCAAGAGGAAGTTAACAAACGTCTTGCTACTCTCAAACAACAAACTCAAAAGCAAGCAGTAGAAACAAGAAAAGCAGTTGCGGATGCTGCTTGGTGGTTGTTTAATACTGCTTTTGCTTCCCTGGTTGCTTCTGCGATTGCTGGTGCTTTCGCAGTGACTAGTTCTGGCTTATTTGTTTCTTAAAAAAATCCTATTATCCAATAAAAGCCTGCATCAGCAGGCTTTTTGGTTTTTCTGAATATAGAGTTGAAAAATTTTACCTGGAACGAGAACCGCTGTTACGGCGCTGTTTGTGTCTAGCAACGGCTTTACGCTTTTCTTTTTCTAATGGAGTCTCAAAGTGACGCTTTTTCCTCATATCTTGGAATATACCAGCTCTGGAGACTTGGCGCTTGAATCGTCGTAAGGCTGATTCAATCCCTTCGTTTTCTCCTAATACTACTTGCGCCATTTTTATTACTCCTGGTATGGGTGGATACTTTGCATCAACTAAAGGAAAAAATATTCCAGCAGAGTTGAGTTATTGATTAAATCTGCTGGAGACCTAAGATTTAAAATTTTTTATATAAAAAATTTAGTAACGGCGATTATTGCGACCACTGTTACCCCAATTTCCGCCACCAGAAGAGTAACTTCTTTGACTGTTTCTTTCGGGACGAGGTCTTGCTTTGTTAACTTTTAAATCTCTTCCCATCCATTCAGCACCATCTAGCGCTTCAATAGCACGCTCTTCTTCTTCGTCTGACTGCATTTCTACAAAAGCAAAACCACGTACCCGTCCAGTATCACGGTCTGTAGGTAGCTGAACTTTCTTAACTGTACCATATTCAGCAAAAACCTCCCTCAGGTCTTCTTCTCTAACCTGGTAGGATAAGTTACCGACGTAAATAGACATAGGGCATCTCCCAAATCAATTGCTGTAGAGAGTTAGATTCGGAGAGACGCTTGTGAAAATCAAAACGAAATTCTCAACCGAAAATAAATCCTGTTACTGGGAGTATAGCAAAAAAATTCTTTGACTACATCGCTGAATAAATGAATGTGTCTTCAAGGTTATAAAGACAGATAATACAAGCGGATTCACCAAAAACCTACGACAGCGGATATACTTTCCCGTAACAGACAAAAACTACCAATAATCAATGCTAGCTTCTGCCCTACTTTTTCTGTGTAAAGACAACAAAGTTATGTTTGGCTAATTCTTCTTTCCCGGCTTGACTCATGGCATAATTCACAAATTCTTTTACAGACTTTGCTGGTGTTTTTTTAATAGTAATTCCAATCGGTATAACCATTGGATACTTATTATTTTTAATATTTTCAAGGCTAGGTTCCACACCATTAAGGCTAAGGTGGTTCACTGGTAATTTGTGAGAAATAGCATATGCTAAAGAAAAAGCACCAATACTATAAGGTGTATTTTGAATGGCTGCAATCAATTCACTTTCTCTACGCAGAACAACAGCTTCTGATGAGATTTTAAGGTCTTGACCAAGATAGTATTTCCGCAATAAATTTTCAGCAACTTCTTTTGGTATATCTAAGACAACAATCTTAGCATCAGGCCCACCTAATTCTTGCCAGTTCTTGATACTACCACTATATATTCCTTTCAGTTGCTCAGTAGTCACATTAATTATATTTTTAACACTGGGATGGGTAGCAACTAAAAAGCCATCTTTAGCAAGTAAGTAATATTCTAGTTTGTATGCTTTTTCCTCTTGCTGCAATTCTCGACTGAGAGTTCCAATGTCTAACAATTCATCTTTAACTCCAGCAATACCTGCTTTTGATGAAGAAGGTGTGAGTATTGAAACTTTGGTAGTGGGATTTTTCACCTCGTAAGCACTAGCTAACACCTCCAAAGCTGGATAAACACTATTAGAACCAGCAATTTTAATTTCTTGCTCTGCTTGAGTGTTTATGGCAGAATTGGATCTAGTCGCATTAGTATTAATAGCACAGCTAAAAAGTCCTAAAATTACAGCCCCCATCGCAAATATAAATAAGCTTTTCGTTTTCATATCATCTGCCTTTATCAACCAAATAAAGTTACAACCATATCTGAGAACATAGGAAAATTCAAACTAATTTTACTGGTTAGTATTTTAAGTTTAAGAATCTCCAACTACTTAACTTTCTTTGAAAAACAAAGCCCAGCCACTAAGATAGTGATGAACAAACTACTAACTGCTAGCGAAGTTCGGCAACTGTGTCGCCAGGGAAAATATCAAGCCCCAACTCCAGGAGTTGCATCTGGATATGTACAGGCTAATTTAGTCGTCTTGCCTGAGTCTGTTGCCTTTGATTTTATGTTGTTTTGTCATCGCAACCCCAAACCTTGTCCATTATTGGATGTAACTGAAGTCGGCGATCCCGAACCTCGTATGGTTGCACCAGGTGCTGATCTGAGGTCAGACTTACCTCGTTACCATGTGTTTCGCTATGGTGAACTGGTAGAAGAAGTTACGGATATCAAACAATTGTGGCGTGATGATTTTGTTGGCTTTTTGATTGGTTGTTCATTTTCCTTTGAAGGGGCGCTGCTGAATAAGGGAATCCCTGTGAGACATATCGAAGAAAACAAAAATGTACCGATGTATAAAACAAGCTTGAATTGTATGCCAGCTGGGGTCTTTTCTGGGCCTTTAGTGGTTTCCATGCGTCCTTTATCGCCCCTTGACGCTATTCGTGCTGTACAAATTACCAGTCGTTTTCCCAAATCCCATGGTGCGCCAGTACATCTGGGTGATCCAAATGCGATCGCGATCGCAGATATCAATGCTCCTGATTTCGGTGATCCAGTTACTATTCATGAAGGAGAAATTCCTGTATTCTGGGCTTGTGGTGTGACAACGCAAACTGCAATAGTTCAGGCGAAACCAGAGATAGCGATTACTCATGCTCCTGGACACATGTTCATCACGGATATTAAAGATGAATAAACCTTCTGTCAAAATCGGGGAAAGGCTAAAGGGTAAAGGGCAAGAAATCATTGACAAAATCACTCAACTAGAATTAATTTGTGGGCAAGATGTTGGCAGAGGAATTCAACCCCTAGTAGAAGCAACAAGGGGAGGACTACTCAAAACTGCTCGTTCGATCGCCCAACATCCTGCTCCTCATGTGGCGATTATGACAGGCTTTTTTTTACCCTACGGTAATCCTCCTGCACCGGAAACCGATGGTCCGATTGGTTGTGCGCTGTTAGCGGCAGGTTTGCTGAGGGCGGGAATTCCTGTAAGAATTGTTACAGATTCTCTTTGCTTTCGTACAGTCAAAGTAGCAGTGCAAGCAGCAGGAATAACAGCCGAAATTCCCTTTGATATTGTGCCAGTAGAGACAACAAAAAATCAGCAAGCGGTTTCTTCACTCCTGAGCTTATGGGAATCTTTAGAAACACCTATTTCTCATCTGATTTCCATAGAAAGACCAGGTCCTAGTCATGATGGTATTGTCCGTAATATGCGAGGACAAGACATTACAGCCTATACTGCACCTTTACATCTTTTATTTGCATCTAAAAATATCATCACAGTGGGGATTGGTGATGGTGGAAATGAATTAGGTATGGGCAACATTCCTCAAGATATAATTCGTCAACATATTCGGCATGGCGAAAAAATTGCTTGTATTGTTAGTTGTGATTATTTAATAGTATGTGGTGTTTCTAATTGGGGGGCTACTGGTTTATTAACAGCTTTATCTTTACTGCGTCCTGATTGGAAATTAGCAATTCTTTCTGGCTTAAATTCAGAAACAGAGTTTTATATTTTGGAATCAATTGTCAAGCATGGCCCTGCAATTGACGGGATTAAAGGTGTGCCAAGTCTTTCTGTTGATAATTTACCTTTTAAATATCATGCCCACATTATGAAAGTAGCCACTCAATTAATTTAGTTGGTTGTTGGTTGGTTGTTGGTGGTTGATTGGTTATTGATTGTTGGTTGTTAGTTGTTGGTTGTTGTTTAATATTTACTCCCCACACCCCCCACACTCCTCACACCCCCCACACTCCTCACACCCCCCACACTCCTCACACCCCCACACTCCTCACACCCCCACACCCCACCTCCCCATTACCTTAACTCTTAACTCTATCCCACTCTGCTAAAATCTTTTCTCCTTCCCGACAAAGTATTTCATGAAATTGACCGTTACTAGCTAATAAACCACCCCACTGGTTAATATCTCCGGTGTTGTATTGTAATGGTCTGCCATCGAAGTGGGTGAATTGACCACCAGCTTCTGTGAGGATTAATTCAGGCGCAGCCATATCCCAATCTTTAGGCGCAGATTTCCCAGAAAGAGAAATATAAATATCTGCTTGTTGTTCAACAATAGTAGAAATTTTACAGCCGACACTGCCAACAGCTTTTTGATTTTGGCAAGGTAGATGTTGCAGCAAATATTCGAGTCTGTCGTTGCGGTGGGAACGACTGACAACGAGGGTTAAATCTTCGATGCGTTCTCGTGATGATACTTTTAAAGGCGTAGTTTGGCGATCGCGAGTTTCTACAAATGCCCCACCACCTTTAGTCGCATAATATAATTTATCTGCTTCAGGAACTGCGACCACGGCTAACACTGGACGATGTTCCTGTACTAGGGCAAGGTGAATGGCATACTCACCTGTTTTTTCGATAAAATCCCGTGTACCATCCAAGGGATCAATGATCCATGACCATTGACAACTTGGATGCTTGGCTTGTTCTTCTTTATAAGTTTCTTCACTAATGTAGGCAAAGTCTTCATGACCCAAAGCTGCTTGCAATTTCTCCAAAATAAAGTGATTGACAGCTAAATCAGCAGCTGTAACAGGGTCATTGTCTTTATACTGGACATCGAGATTTTTTTGAGTTCCATTGTAATAAGACCGCAGTATCTCTGCTGCACCCCAACCAACAGAACGAGTAATTTCGAGTATGTTTTGTAAGTCTGGCATTAATTTTGTCCTGTATTCTACTAGTTTGAAAAGAAGGCAGAGGAGCCACTGCGGTGGACGGGTTTCCCGGCATAAAGCACGTGGCGTGGCAGATGGCAGATGGCAGAAGGGGTAATAATTTTCATGGCAAGGTTGTGTACCAACGTTCATGAATAGCTAGCTTGAAAATGAGTGTGGGGGTTTAAGGGTGTAGGGGTGTAGGAAGATTGATATTTTCATAGCCAGGTTCATGGGATTTTCCCATGATTGACTGTCTTGAAAATAAAAATTGGGGATTAACTTAACAGCCAACCCATAATCCATCGCCTTGCACGGTGTTCATCTGTGTTCGTTTTCTTTAACCTTTTGCTAGACTTCTCATCCAACGGCGTGTGCCAAAAAATTGACAGGAAAAAGCAGCTATTTTTGCTGCTGATGCTAGTGCATCAAGGAAATTTTCCCGTAATACGTAATGACAAAAAGCACCGTGAAAAATATCCCCAGCCCCCAGTGTATCAACAGCAGTAGTTTTTGACACGTTTACAAAGCCAGTTGTGCCCGTTTCCTGTATGAGATACTTAATTGGTTGTTCACCGTGGGTAATAGCAATGTGAGGAATACCAAATTCACTGAGATAGGTAAAGACTTGTTCCTGAGTCTGGCAATTGGGAGGATGGAAATTGGCAGAGCAAATGGCGTAATCTACAAAAGGTAAAAGTTTATCAAAGCCAGGTTTCCAGCTACCACCATCTATGACTACCGGGATATTATTTGCTTTTGCCGTTTGGGCTATTTCTATTCCTACTGTCATTTGGTGTCCGTCAATTAAAACAATATCAACATTTTGTAAAATGTCTGGTGGGATAGCCTGGCTATTGGCTTGAGTTTTGACAGCATTGATGGAAATTACTGCCCGTTCGCCACTGGCTTGGGTAACAATAATAGAAGAAACTGGTGGTGGATTGGTTGTAGCAGGATCAAGGTCAATTATTTCTACTTGATATTTTTCTAAGTCTCCACGAATTAACTGTGTCATCGGATGAGAACCTACTACACCCAACAATTCAGATTGATTACCCAAATGGCTAAAAGTAACAGCAGCATTAGTTGCAGGACCACCTGCGGTAACAGTATAGTCAGCAGCAACTATTTTTTGATTGTTTCTCGGGGGAGATTGGGCGAGGTAAATTAGATCGAGGGTTACTAAACCGACAAATAAGCCTTTCATTAGTTGTTAGTTGTTGGTTGTTAGTTGTTAGGTGTTTGTTGTTTGTTGTTTGTTCCAATCAACCATCAACCATCAACCATCAACCACCAACCACCAACAATCAACCACGAACAAAATACTTTCATGCAAACTGATCCAAAACCAGGAACACTTTACATCGTCGCCACCCCCATTGGGAATCTGGAAGATATGACTTTCCGGGGAGTGCGAATTTTACAAACGGTGGATCTGATTGCGGCGGAAGACACACGTCATACGGGGAAGTTGCTACACCATTTTCAAATCAAGACTCCACAAATTAGCTACCACGAACATAATCGTAACAGTCGTATCCCAGAATTATTAAAGCAGTTGGGTGAGGGTAAAGCGATCGCTTTAGTGACAGATGCAGGTATGCCAGGTATTTCCGATCCTGGTTATGAATTAGTGAAAGCGTGTGTTGCAGCAGAAATTTCTGTAGTGCCAATTCCTGGTGCAAACGCTGCAATTACGGCATTGAGTGCAGCCGGATTACCAACGGATCGGTTTGTGTTTGAAGGATTTTTACCAGCGAAAGCTCAAGGGCGACGAGAACATTTAGAATTTTTGAAGATAGAATCCCGTACTCTAATTTTCTACGAATCTCCCCACCGTTTGCCAGAGACTTTACAAGATTTAGCAGATATTTTTGGCAGCGATCGCCAAATTGTGTTGGCACGGGAATTAACTAAATTGTATGAAGAATTCTGGCGGGGAACCCTAGCACAGGCGCTTGCTTATTGTAGTGATAAGGAACCTCAAGGAGAATATACTTTAGTTGTGGCAGGAAGTCCATCCAGCGAACTGGTGCTGTCAGAAGTAGAATTAAAAGCTGAGTTAACAAAACTCATTACTCAGGGAATGTCGCGATCGCAAGCCAGCAGAGAGTTAGCAAAAGTAACTTCCCTATCCCGCCGCCAACTTTATCAACTGGCTCTTAGTATAGAAATTGGAGATTAGAAGAAAGACAAGGGAGGTGGGGTGATGGGGGGAGTATGAGGAGTAAGTATTAAATAACTACTAACTACCAACTACTAACTACTAACAAATAACCAAATGATAATTAACAATCGCCCAACACTCTATCCCTGATACCCAATTCCCAATACCCATTACAATGGATCATGATTGATAATGAGGACAAAGAATGACCCAGGTGGTTTTAGGAGAGAATGAAGGAATAGAGTCAGCTCTGCGGCGCTTTAAGCGTCAGGTTTCTAAAGCTGGCATCTTAGCTGATGTTAAGTATCATCGGCATTTTGAAACACCATTAGAAAAGCGCAAACGCAAAGCAGTAGCTGCTAGACGTAAACGGCGTTTTAAATAAAAACATCGGCACTGACGTTGCTTGACAAGATTAATGTTAAAACAGCTACAGAGCCTCCGTTATCATTTTGAAAAAAATAAGCAAGAAGAACCACTCCTCAAATAGGGGTGTAAATTAATAGCCTTGCCAAGTTACGGAGCGCGCCGAGTGTCCGATTATGGTTAGATGGAGCAAGCTAAATTGCTGCCCATCAACCTAACTATACAAAAAAGACAAACAAAGACTGTGCTACACACAGTCTAATATTTTTCAAACTAATTAATAAAATTCTTTGGTTTTATTCTGGAAATATACGTAAAATACAAGTCATACTTTTTACGTATTTATTATTTGATAGTTCCAGGTTCAGGATAGACAAGACCGTTGCTGTTACAACGATTCATTGCTTTTTCCACTCCTTGTTTGAGGCATAATTCTACGCATTCACAGACAAAGTTTAATACCTCAGAAACAAACTTCGTTTCAGTTGTCGAAAATTTTCCCAACACATAAGACACAGTATTTTCATCACCATTAGTAGCACCTTTGGGTCTACCAATACCAATACGTAGGCGAGGGAAATTTTGTGTTCCCAAATGTGCGATCGCACTTTTCATCCCATTGTGTCCGCCAGCTGAACCCGACAAGCGCAGACGAGTTTTCCCAAGAGGTAAATCCATGTCATCATAAATGACTAACACAGATTCGGGCGGTAATTTATACCAATTAGTGACAGCTTGTATAGCTTGTCCAGAGCGATTCATATAAGTGAGTGGTTTCAGCAGACGAATTTTGTCGTTGGTAGGTGCAATACCTTCACCGTACTCACCTTGAAATTTGCGATTTTCTGCCAAAGGAATCTGCCAAGAACGGGATAGAACATCCAAAGCAGCAAAACCAATATTATGGCGTGTTTGGTCATACTTTGGCTCTGGATTCCCCAACCCAACAATTAATTGGGGAATCACCAAAGTTGTTTTGGCAGTAGCTTCTGTCATTTGAAGTATGAATTATGAAAATGAAGTCTTTAATATCTTATCCTCCTGCCAACTGAGCCTCCTGCCTTTTGTTCACACTTCTTCCTTTTGAGGTGCTTCTAATTGTTTTGGTTCCAGTTCAGCAGTAGTTTTGACAGCTGCTTCTATTTGAGCTGCTTCTTTTTGAAATTCATTTTGAAATTCCTTAGAAGCGTCTTGAAAACCGCGAATTGCTTTTCCTAAGCTACGACCAATTTCCGGCAATTTCTTCGGACCAAATATTAAAAGTGCCACCATCATAATTAAAGCCATTTCCGGCAGACCAATACCAAATACATTCATTTTTGCTTTCTCCTGTCAACTTAAAAACTGCTACAGAAACCCATAAATTTAGTTTAGACATTAGTTCTGGTTGGTTGTTCATGGTTGTGGAAAGAATCAACAACAAACTTAACAAAAAAACCCGGAGTGACCGGGTGGGGAAGCTTTTTAATACAAGTGTAAAGGTTCTTTCTCAATTAACGTCCTAAACTCCGCCAATCCACACTGACGTCCTGGATAATTATTGACTTGTTATAGAGTTGCAGAATAATCAGCAGAAACACGAAAAATAGGCCCATAAAAACAGCCATCAGGGGAGTAGTACCCCAACCTGGGGCAACTTTACCATATTCAGAGTTCAGGGGTCTGAGAATATCTCCTAACCGCGTCCGTTGTGCCATATCTCACCTTAAGATAGTTGCCAAAGCATTTTTTAATCTTCTGTAATATTCTATAAGAATAGCACTCATAATCTATCCTTTTATGATGGAACCCGCAACAGTTCTTAGCATTTCCGTTGGCGCGATTGTGATCGTCATCACAGCGCTATCTATTTATACTGCTTTTGGCCCTCCTTCTAAGCAATTGAGCGATCCTTTTGAAGACCATGAAGATTAGACAAGAACTAGGAACTAGAAACTAGGGGTTAGAGGTGAGTGACTAGAGACTACTGGCAACAAACTAGTAAAAATTTCACCAATAACTAGTCACTTCCTATTTCTTGGTACAGCTTTGTGTAAAAGCGTAGCGATTTCAAACGCAAAGGTAAACGCACCAGGGGCACAGAATCTTGGTGCCAAAATTTCGCCATGAATTTATGCAATTTTGTACTCAGTTTCTAATTCACCATCCATTCATCTAAATTTAGGAGTTGAGTTGCAATCAAGCAGTTGCAGAATCACTCACTTGCAACTTCAAATTAATAATTTTCCAGGGTTTGATAGTTAATTTTTGGTCAATAGCTGTAGATGAAAATTCAGAAGTAGAAAAAGGACGCTCCAACAAATCCACAGATTCCTCCAAACTCAGCCCCAGATTATTCTGCAAAGACAAATCGGCTGTTTCTCCGTGACATTCATAAAAACGCAAAATCCACTTGTGTGGGTCATCTTCTGCCTGTTTCAATGACATTAAGATTAAATTTTCTGCTGATAAATCTAAGAAACTTGCTTCTAATCCATCTCCATTCACTGAAAGGGGAGGATTCGCAGGACACACTATTACTTGCAAAGGTACATTTAATTCAGACCCGCGTCGGACTGTGTGGGCTGATTTCCAATCACCAGCATGGGGATACAAAGCATAGGTGAATTCATGTACACCTCTGTCTGCTTTGGGGTCAGGCCAGTTAGGACTTCTTAAAAGTGTTAGCCGTAGTTGATGTGGTTGAGCATCATAACCGTACTTACAATCATTTAGTAAACTAACACCGTAAGGATTGTGGATTTTGGATTTTGGATTTTGGATTAGGGATTGGGGATTGGTAAAAAGTTCTCCCTTGTCCCCCATGTCCTCTACTTCTTCTGTCAAATCTGCCCAACGCAAGGCGGGGACTTCCCATTTTGCCTTTTCTGCTGGGGTTTGAGGTTTGGTTGGACGACGAATTGCACCACAGGGAATTTCGTAAGTAGCAAAGTCTGCTTCAAGATTGAGAGGAAAAGCTGCTTTCACCAATACATGTTCTTGTTGCCAATCTACCTTCATAGCGATTTTCAGCATAGGTGAATTTGCTGACAGAATGTAGTCACAGCAAAACTCTGATTCACCAAGTTGCTGTACCACACGCAAGCGGTGTTGTACTGGCCCTTGTTCTAGCCATTGGATAGATTGAAGAGTAGCTGGTGGTAGAGGGTGCTGGGCATAATTAGGGTCAATATTCCATGCATCCCAATATTGACCACTATCTTGAAAAGCTTGTAATAGATTCCCGCCTGCTTGATTGAGAACTTCTCTGTTATTAACCTTGTCAAAAACACTAGATAAATTACCATTTTGTTCATCAATGATGACTCGCAAAAATTCATTTTCCAAAGTCAATCTTTCTGGCGAAAATTGTTCTTGCTTTTGCAAACTCAAATTGGTATCATCAGACTGGGTTGTGTTATGTGAATTTTTAGGCAGAGAAGGACACAGCCAAAAAACACGGTAGCCAACAGGCGGAATATCCCTAGCCAAAAACAGTAGTGTGGAAGCTTCACCTAACTGGGAAACAATTTGGTTGCCAGAATGGTCGTAAATCTGCCATACCTGATTGGGTGCAGTCGTAGAGGGTAAGGGAACAGTGATAACCTCAGAACGCTGCCAGTTCAAGGAATTAAAGACAACCACAGGTAAACTATCCGGCTGTGGCGGTGTTGGCAAAGAAATTCGAGCTGCGATCGCTCGCAACGACTGCTCCAATATCCCCGTACCAACCTTTTCCACTTCCTGCCATTGTGATAAAGCATCCTCATAAACTTCAGTAATTGAGGAACCAGGCAAAATATCGTGAAACTGGTTAAATAAAACTTGCTTCCAAGCAGTTTCCAATTCCGCCCTTGGATAATTTACCCCACATTTTAGAGTGGCGATCGCTGCAAACAATTCCGCTTGATACAACAAATTCTCACAGCGACGATTCCAACGTTTTTGATCGCCGTGGGTAGTATAGCAACCGCGATGGAATTCGAGGTAGAGTTCGTCATCCCAGGTGGGGAGGGGGGAGTGTGGGGAGGTGGGAAGAGTGTGTAGACGCGTAGCGGCTTCCCGTAAGGGTGGGGTGTGAGAATTGATTATTGATTGCAGGTGTTGGAGATACTTTTCAGCAGTTGTAAATTCTAACTCTGGGAATAGGGGGGATTTTTGCCAGCGTTGGGCAGTTTCTAACATATCACGGGTGGGACCGCCGCCGTGGTCGCCGACACCAGGAAGCCAAAGTGAGTCTGTAAATCCAGTTTGAGTTTGCCATTCAATGGCATAATCAGCCATTTTCACTGGATCAATACCTTCACCCACAGGCGCGGACATTAAACTCAATATTTTACTGCCATCAGGAGAACACCACCAAAACGCACCGTAAGGAAACTTTGTCGTATCATTCCAACGTAACTTCTGCGTGACAAAATACTCAATTCCTCCCTGTTCCATAAACTGTGGCAAAGTTGCACAAAAACCAAAAGTATCAGGAACCCAAACCACACTCACTAGCTTGCCAAACTTTTCTTGTACATAGCGCTGACCATACAACAACTGCCGTACAATCGATTCACCAGCAATTAAATTTAATTCCGGTTCCACCCAAAAACCACCAACAACCTCCCAACTTCCCGCTACTACTTTTTCTTGAATAGCCCTAAATAAATCCGGGCGATTTTCCTCCACCCAAGCATACAAAGCCGGCGTCGAATGGCAAAAAACTAACTCCGAAAAATCCACCTGTAACTGCAAAACCGACTCAAAAGTACTCTGCGCCGCCTCCCAAGTTTCACTCACACGCCACAACCAAGCCATATCCAAATGAGCATGACCCAACAAATAAATTTTGAATTTTGGATTTTCGATTTTCGATTGCAGTAGATGATTACGTAAAGATAAAAGCCTCCGATCAAACTCTCCCCTCTCTTCCTTGGCGTCCTTCGCATCTTGGCGGTTCATTACTTCCTCTACCACCACCGCCAAACGATCCAAGCTCTCAGGCGCAAACCTTTCCAAAAAACGCTGCGTCACAGCCAACTCATCAGCCACAAAACCAGGATCAGGACACTCCTGTTCATTGGATTCATAAATTAAAAGCGATCGCACCAACGCCCCATCACAATGTCCCGGACTCACCAAACGTATAGCTATGAAAAATTCTTCCCCTGGTGTTACCGCCTGACTAACTAAAATCCGAGGCGAACTGTCAAACAAATCTCCTTCACCCACCAACTCCCCATTCACATAAATTTTCACGGAATTCGCCCACCAAACCAGCGCCAGCCGCAAAGACAAACCCCGTAGTGCATAACCTTCTAAATCCTGGGGAATCACCAATTTCTGTGCTAACCACAAAACTTTTTGTCCCCCAGCCCAAACAATATAGCCCTTAGCATTAATTTGGGCGGGTGTCCACTCAGACAACAAAGACGCACTCACATCAGTCACAGGCAAATCACCTGCAAAACAGCGCCAGTGTGGGAGAATATTCGCTTGGCAAAAAGAGCGCAATTTCTCAATTGCTGCTGAGATGATTTTGGTATTGGATGGCGATACGGGAGAGGTCATTCGATTTGAGATTTTGGATTTTGGATTGACTCCACAGATAAATCTAGAGGCTTACACCATCAAAGATATATCTGTCATAATTTTCGCTATTATTGATGGCGTAAATATAATGTATTTCTCTTGTAATGTTAATGGATAGTAGTTAGTAGTCAATTACTAACTACTGTACAGGTGAAGTATTTGGATTACCACCAACCACCAACAACTATTCACTACCATGCCTTCTGCTTCTTCTGAACGCTATCAAAGCAGACTTTTTAACTTCGTTCACAAACAATCTCGACGTTGGAGTGAAGGAGTAGGGCGCACCTTTCGTCATCTACAGGTTGCTGCCAGTTGGTCTTTAGAAGCACTAATGTACCCCGTATTTATGCTGCTTCAAAAAGTGCGAGAATCAGTTAGTAAACAACTACACGCCACTGGAAAACCAACACAAACTCCACAATTACAAGCAAATTATACTGATTTCCAACCAGAAGCACCGCCAGTACCCGACATCCCCATTCAGCGAGTGCTAAAGGTTGTAGAAAGACTAAGCATCAACCCCTCACACTCCCCCCACCTATCACCAAACATCCAGGGAATCGCCTCCCAGTTATGCGATCGCCAACTGGTACTCGTCACTTCCAAAAATGAAATTTTAGATATATTAACGCCTCAGCAAAAGCACAAATTAGAAGAGCGAATTATTACAGAAATCGCTAATTACTGGCGTCAATGGCGCTTAAGTCAAGTTAAACAAGAAACAAAGCTAGTCGGTGAAATTAATCGCTTGCTGACAAAGCTGACTGGTAGTAATGGTGAAAACAAAACACCAGCACTACCACTTGTCAATGCAAAACAAAATACAGAGGAATTATCTTTATTAAATGCGAAGCGATCGCTAGCTTTGTTAGATGCAACCATTGCAAAGTTAGAGTCCTATGCTTTAGAGCCGGTTTCTCATACTAGCCGTGAACTCATCCAATTCTTACAAACTCAACTGCAAATATTTATTTATGGAAAAGAGCAAATAGCATTTAGTAAACAAACAACAACCGCTCTTGAGAATACCCAAAATCCAACATCAAATATTCAAACTTTGATTTGGGCAGCATTGAATTTCTTTTTTGGAGAACGTCAGAGTAAAAAATTAGATAATGGTAAATCCAATAATCAAATTCCTCCAGTTTTGTTAATCAATCATAAAAAAAGACAACGTTATACACCCAAAAAATTACTAAAAACTTCTAAGTTACAAAGCGATGAATTAGTAGAATTATGGCTGAGTGAAAGTGATGTATTTGGTGATGTCCAAGTTATCAGTAAATCTATTCATCATCCCAACAATACAAATAACATAATTAGCAGTACTACAATTTCTACCCAAGCCCTTCCTAGCAGTCAAACAACAAATAATCCTTTGTACAGCCTGATTTATCGCTTGAAAAGTTTGACATTACAACCCCAAGAAAGATTAGTAATAAAGCAAAATCCAGTTACCAAGATCACTTCTACTCACACAACATCTCACAAAATATCTGTTGCAACAAAAACAGCATTTGCTATTTTTCAGCAGCAACGTCAGCAAACTACAGGTGTAGAAGCAAAACCAGACTGGATTGAAACAAAAGCCAAAATCATTGGTTATGAAAAACATCCATTAGAGCAAATTTTGACATGGTTAGATGCTGCTATGCTATGGCTAGAAGAAATGATTGTGAGAGTATTTAAATTTTTACAGCGTCTATGGCGTGGGAAATAATTTAGTTAGTAAATATTGTTCTTTGTCCATGCTTGTTTGTTAATTGAAGAACCTCAAACAACCAACAACCAACAACCAACAAATAAAATGATTAAACCTCAACGCATTGAAACTGGTCCCGGACAAGAATCAGTTTGGGATTATCCCCGTCCTCCTCGCCTGGAGGAAACAAATAAGCATATTCAAATAATATTTAATAGTGTCGCGATCGCTGATACTCACCACGCCAAACGTGTTTTAGAAACTAGTCATCCACCTGTCTACTACATTCCTCCAGAAGATATCAAAATGGAATACTTAATTCCATCACCGCAATCTAGCTTTTGTGAGTGGAAAGGAAATGCGAGTTACTACACAATCCGGGTAGGCGATAAAGAAGCGCAAAATGCTGCTTGGTTCTATCCGAATCCCACACCTGCTTTTGCATCCCTCAAAAATCATGTAGCTTTTTATGCTCATTTTATGGATGCTTGTTATGTGGATGGTGAAAAGGTACAGCCACAACCGGGTAACTTTTATGGTGGCTGGATCACAAATGATATTGTCGGGCCTTTCAAAGGTATTCCTGGTAGTTGGGGGTGGTGATTTGCGATGAGGTAACTGAAATATAGCAAAATTTAATCTGACAGCAATAAAGTTAATCGCTGCGAACATTTTGTTTTTGCAGGTTACAGCGAAGTCCAAGAAAATATAGGTAAAAAATATTAAATTTTTTGTAGGGGCGTACATTTTTACGCCCTTACTCATATATTTTTATCATCAAAAAAGTGAAATTGTATAAATGAAATTTTATTTGCAAAAGCTTGCGGCTCAAATATGAGATATGTACCTCCCAATCCTTCCACAATTGTGCGGGTATTAGCAGTTAGCATCTTTTGGTAAGTATCTCCATAGTTCCCTGGTTTACCCAGGTTATCAGTTAAAAGTTTCCTTTCTGAAACTTTCACATCTGCTTGTTTGGCAACTGTATTAATAACATTAGAGTTAGTCGTAGTGTCTACAAAAATTGTTGGCACCTTGGATCTTCTGATTTCTCTAGCTACAGCTTTAACTTTTGCTGGTGTAGGTTTAGAATTAGTATTAATACTTTCTAAGGCATTTATAGATGTGATATTGTAGGCTTTAGCATAATAAGCCATAGCATTATTAGTTGTAGCTAGTCTACGATTATTAGCAGGAATACTATCAACACGCAATTTAATCCACACATTTAACTGGTTTAATTCTTTTTTGATTTTTTGAGTATTCCTTCCATATAAAGTAGCATTTTCAGGTATAGCTTTACTTAAGTTACTGCTAATTACCTCTGTCATTTTGATGCCATTTTTAGGATCGTGCCAGACATAAGGGTTGGATACTAACTTGCCGTTCTTTTGATATTTTAATGGTTTAGGAACTGCACGTTGAGCAACCGCTATTTTAGCTGCACCGTTTTTACTAGCTTTAATTAATTTGAATAAACTTGGTTCAAGGTTATAGCCATTGAAAAAAATAACTTTTGCTTGTTCTATTGCTTGACGATCTTCTGGTTTTGGTTGATAACGATCTGGATCTGTGTCGGGTGAAATCAAGCAAGTCAGATTAATTGTATTTTCTGCCACTTGTTTCACTAAGTCACAAATTACACTAGTAGTAGCAACAACTTTGGGCAGATTATTGTTTGTTTCACTTGAGGATACAGTAGTTGGAGAAGATGGCCCTACTAAATTACCAGCATAATTACAGCCCACAAGTCCAAAACTGAAGGCAACAAAGATAATACACAGAGGTCGGGATAGTAGTAAATTGTTTGACATACATGCTGAATGGCAGTTTATCACAGCTGGTCCGAAACTGAACTTTCAGGTAATCAGCTTAATAATATACAGTTAATATACAGTTTTGTTGTAGTAGCAAACAGCTGTTCACCACTACAAATAATTGTGATTTAAACGATCGCAGTTTTGCCAAGCTATTCATAAGTGGTTACTGTTTTTCTAGATACTTAAGGATACCTTGAGCGATTGCTTCAGCCATTTTATCTTGATACTCTGGGGTTCTCAATCGAGCAGCATCTTCTGGATTATCAATAAAACCTGTTTGTACTTGAATTGTAGGCACAGAATAGTTTTTGAAGACTTGGAAGGCAGATTAATTTATTAGCAAAGCCATAACCTATCCATGTTTATCTGTGTTCATCGGTGTGCATCTGTGGTCGATTTCTAGTTTTTTTGGTAGAGGAATGACATTGCGATCGCCCCCATCTTCTCTTCTACCCCCAGGGTAAGCTCATCTATCCGTTTGAAGACTTATCATATCTGTGAAGGCCGGTAATTGGTAATGGGTAATAGGTAATGGGAAAAACCAATTACCTGTTACCTGCAAGACCAACCATATCGTAAGTAATTAGCCGGAATTGATATCAACTACTGCTGCGATCGCTCAAATTCTCCAAATCCCCAAGTAACTTAGAGTTGATTGGTATATAGTTGGTACCAGATACCAACCATTAACAAACAACAATTAAATAAATAGCAATTCTGGGCAACTGAAAAAGCAATATTTTTTCAAAACAGAAGTTCAGCAGTAACTTTAGGTAATAGTTTCTGCAATTTATTCTCATTTTTGAGACTTCAGATTTTCTCTAACTCTCTCTGAGTCAGGCTTTTGCAATACTTCAGCCTTGATTTCCTCCCAATAATTAAAAAAATTTAAATCGCATTTATTATCAAAAAAAAGTGATATGTTGGATACAGAATTGAATTTCGCATCTTTCTGGAGTAGTTGTCCGTAATCTACTCCAGATTTCTAAAACGCAAAACCGCATAAATAGTAGTACTTTGGGCTGATTGTCATGAGCCTATGAGTGCAACTTAAAGATAAGCTCAAAAAAACTTAATTTGTTTGCAAATCATTGCTGTGACTAGGTTTGAGGTGAGTACAAAAACACTTGTCCCCTTCTCCATAAATACTTGTACTTCCACCCCAAAATACTAGTACCCCTACCCAAAAAAATTTTTTAATTCTTCACAATGCCCTCATAATCAGGGCTGAAAAATTTGAGTACAAACTTAATAAATCTAATAAATCTTATCCAAGTTGCATATCCACCCTCCCTATTTCACGGCTGATATAAAACATATATCGCCAATCACTTGACGCACCAATCAAGGAGCGATGAGTGAGTGGAGGGATGAGATAGCACCATGCCCCTGTGAACAGAAGTCGTGGCTGTCAGCGCAAATTCCACCCGCATCTTGTGCATGACACACACCAGCCGAGAAAACGAGGGTTAATAGCCTACCCCGAACCCCGGTGGGCAGCGCTATAAACGGACGCGACTTCCATTCCTTATAAATCAGTGAACAGTTATCAAATTAAGAATAACCTGACAACTGATTAGTGTTTCCATCTCCCACAGTGGCTGCCAAAGTCCATCGACATCTTGCGAAATTCAATGACTCCACCGTCTACAGGACTCGTCACCTCCCCAATTACGGAAACTACAATTGAAGCAAAATCCAGTGGTTGCGGCGGATGCAGCAGCAGCGCCACAGGGGAAATGGATGAAAAACTGCAACAGCGCATAGCCAAACATCCCTGCTATAGCGAAGAAGCCCACCATCACTATGCTAGGTTGCATGTGGCAGTTGCTCCTGCTTGTAATATTCAATGCAACTACTGCAATCGCAAATACGACTGTGCTAACGAAAGCCGTCCCGGCGTAGTGAGCGAATTGTTAACGCCAGAAGAAGCAGCACACAAAGTTTTAGTGATTGCTGGCAAAATTCCGCAACTGACTGTTTTAGGAATTGCAGGTCCCGGCGACCCCCTGGCAAATCCAGAAAGGACTTTTCGCACCTTTGAGTTGGTAGCAGAGAAAGCACCCGATATCAAACTTTGTTTATCAACCAACGGTTTAATGCTTCCCGAATATATTGATCGCATTAAACAATTAAACATAGATCACGTTACTATCACCATTAATATGGTGGACCCAGAAATCGGCGCTAAGATTTATCCTTGGGTTCACTACAAACGCAAACGTTACAGAGGTATTGAAGGCGTCAGAATCCTCCACGAAAAACAAATGGAAGGATTACAAGCCCTCAAAGAAGCCGATATTCTCTGCAAAGTCAACTCCGTGATGATTCCGGGGATTAATGACGAACATTTGGTAGAAGTTAATAAAGTTATTCGCTCTCATGGTGCATTCCTGCACAACATTATGCCGTTGATTTCTGCACCAGAACACGGCACTCACTTTGGCTTAACAGGACAGCGTGGTCCTACTCCCAAAGAATTAAAGGCAGTACAAGACAGTTGTGCTGGTAACATGAAGATGATGCGCCACTGTCGTCAATGCCGTGCCGATGCAGTAGGATTATTGGGAGAAGACCGCAGCCAAGAATTTACCAAAGATAAATTCATGGCAATGGCTCCAGAATATGACCTTGCTCAACGCCAAGAAGTTCACGCAGGGATTGAGAAATTTAGAGAAGAACTCAAAGCTGCCAAACAAGCTGTAGAGACGTTACATGTAACATCTCCACAAAACGCGCCGAAAATTTTAGTCGCAGTCGCAACCAAAGGTGGCGGCTTAGTTAACCAACACTTCGGTCATGCCAAGGAATTCCAGGTGTACGAAGTCGATGGTAAGGAAGTACGCTTTATCGGTCATCGTAAAATAGACCACTATTGCCAAGGTGGTTATGGCGAAACAGCCACTCTGGAAAATATCATTGCAGCGATCGCAGATTGCAAAGCAGTATTTGTTGCCAAAATCGGTGATTGTCCCAAAGAAAAATTACACGCCGCAGGCATCCAAACCGTTGAAACTTACGACATGATTGACAAAGCTGCTTTGGAATATTATCAGCAATACGTCCAGGAAACAGTTAGTTAGTAGTTCATAGTTAGTAGTTATTAGTTAGTTGTTAACCACTAACCACTATCCACTAACTACTAACCATCACCATTACCCAGCACTCATTACCCAGAACCCAATCCTCAATCTACTCCCTTCAATGGAGGATAGTCATGGCTTACCAAATTACCAGCGAGTGCATTTCCTGCAATCTTTGTCAATCCGTATGTCCGACTGGTGCAATCAAAATGGATGGCGATCGCCCCTGGATTGATCCTGAACTTTGTACAAACTGCGTTGGCACTATTCACACCGTACCTCAATGCAAAGCTGGTTGTCCGACAAGCAACGGTTGCGTCAAAGTCCCCAGCGATTACTGGGAAAAATGGTTTAACACTTATTACCCTTTGGTAGCAAAATTAACTAAAAAACAAGATTATTGGGAGACCTGGTTTAATTTTTATTCCCAAAGATTTTCCGATCAGTTACAGAAACGTCAGCATCAAGTTGCCTAATTTTTGATGGTTGGTTGTTGTTTGTTGTTTGTAACAAACAACGACCCACAAACAACTAAGAACAAATTTTAAACAGAATTGGAAACAATGCAGAAAGATTGTATTTATTTAGATAATAATGCCACCACCAAAGTAGATCCTGAAGTTGTAGAGGCAATGCTACCGTACTTAACGGATTATTATGGTAATCCCTCTAGTATGCATACTTTTGGCGGGCAAGTAAAAAAAGCACTTAACAAAGCCCATGAACAAGTTGCTGCTCTCCTTGGGGCTGATGAATCAGAAATTATCTTTACTAGTGGTGGTACAGAGGGAGATAACGCTGCTATTCGAGCTGCACTGTTGGCACAACCAGACAAACGACACATTATCACAACTCAGGTAGAACACCCAGCAGTCCTAACTCTCTGCAAACAATTGGAAAAGCAAGGTTACAGTGTTACCTATCTATCAGTAAATCACGCAGGGCAGTTAGACCTCAATGAACTAGAAGCTGCACTCACTGGTAACACCGCCCTAGTCAGCATTATGTATGCTAACAACGAAACTGGGGTAGTTTTCCCGATTGAGCAGATAGGTCTTAGAGTTAAAGAAAGCGGCGCTCTCTTCCATGTGGACGCGGTGCAAGCAGTCGGTAAAATTCCGATGAACATGAAAACTAGCACCATTGATATGTTAACCATGTCTGGTCACAAAATTCATGCACCCAAAGGAATTGGTGCTTTATATGTGCGGCGTGGTGTGAGATTTCGTCCGATGCTCATTGGGGGTGGACAGCAACGCGGTAGAAGGGCGGGAACAGAAAACGTTCCAGGAGTTGTAGCCCTTGGTAAAGCTGCCGAATTAGAATTATTACATTTAGAATCAGCAACAGCTAGAGAAAGAAAACTGCGCGATCGCTTAGAAAAAACGATTATTGCAACTATTCCTGATTGCCAAGTCAACGGTGATTCTACGCAAAGATTACCCAACACCACTAACATTGGCTTTAAGTACATTGAAGGTGAAGCAATTCTCCTTCACCTTAACAAACACGGTATCTGTGCTTCATCCGGTTCTGCTTGCAGTTCTGGCTCTTTGGAACCTTCCCACGTTTTAAGAGCAATGGGTTTACCCTACACAATTTTGCACGGTTCCATTCGCTTCAGTCTTTGTCGTTATACCACAGACGCCGAAATTGATGCTGTGCTAGCAGTAATGCCTGGTATTATTGAACACCTACGCTCCCTCTCACCTTTCAAGAATGACGAAGCAAGTTGGCTGCAAGAGCAAGAAAAAGCACTAGCACATCGCTAATAGGTAATCGGTAATACTTCTCATCACCAATTACCTTTTCCCCAATTACCAATTGAAAAATAAGCTATGTGGGACTATACAGATAAAGTATTGGAACTGTTTTACAATCCCCAACATCAGGGAGTAATAGAAGACAAAGGTGAACCAGGAATTAAAGTTGCTGTTGGTGATGTGGGTAGCATTGCTTGCGGAGACGCCCTGAGACTGCATCTGAAAGTTGAGGAAAAAACAGAGAAAATCCTTGAGGCGCGTTTTCAAACTTTTGGTTGTACCAGTGCGATCGCTTCATCTGAAGCTCTGGTAGAACTAATCAAGGGTAAAACCTTGGATGAAGCCCTTAAGGTTACTAATAAAGAAATTGCTAATTACCTGGGTGGTTTACCGGAAGCAAAAATGCACTGCTCGGTAATGGGACAAGAAGCGCTAGAAGCAGCTATTTATAATTACCGTGGGATACCCCTAGACACTCATGAAGATGATGACGAAGGAGCTTTAGTTTGTACTTGCTTTGGCATTAGTGATGCCAAAATCAAACGGGTGATTATTGAAAATAACCTCACCACCGCCGAAGAAGTGACAAATTACGTCAAAGCTGGTGGCGGATGCGGATCTTGTTTAGCAAGTATTGATGACATCATTGCATCTGTGCAAAAAGAAAAAGCATCTGTCACTACTGTAAGTAATTCCCTCAGTCAGACCAATGGAAAGTCAGCCGTAAAAACACTGACGCCAGTGCAAAAAATTGCACTTATTCAAAGAGTATTAGATGAAGAAGTCAGACCCATTTTGATCGCCGATGGGGGAGACGTAGAACTATTCGATGTCGAAGGCGATCACGTCAAAGTGATCCTGCAAGGTGCTTGTGGTTCCTGTTCTAGTAGCATAGCCACATTAAAGATTGCAATTGAATCTAGACTACGCGATCGCGTAAGCAAAGATATTGTAGTTGAAGCAGTTTAGTAATTAGTTCCTAGTTGGTAGTTACCGGTTAGTAGTAAACAACAACCAAACAAACAACAAACACCAAAATTATGACAACCATTTTTGCCATAGAGCGAGCACCTCCATCGGTGACGTTCTATGAAAAGCGGTCACTGCTGACCCAACTAAAGTGAACCTAAACACAAATCCTCTAGACCCACCAAACCAACCAATTGCAGGAGAATAAATAATCATGACTGAGAATATCAGACAAATCGCATTCTATGGTAAAGGCGGTATCGGTAAATCTACTACCTCCCAAAATACCCTAGCTGCGATGGCAGAAATGGGTCAGCGCATCCTGATTGTAGGTTGTGACCCCAAAGCTGACTCCACCCGTTTGATGCTCCACAGTAAAGCTCAAACCACCGTGCTGCACCTAGCAGCAGAAAGAGGTGCAGTAGAAGACTTAGAACTTGAAGAAGTAATGTTAACCGGTTTCCGTGGTGTGAAGTGCGTGGAATCCGGTGGTCCCGAACCTGGTGTAGGTTGTGCAGGTCGTGGTATCATCACCGCCATCAACTTCTTGGAAGAAAACGGAGCTTACCAAGACTTAGACTTTGTATCCTACGACGTATTAGGTGACGTTGTCTGCGGTGGTTTCGCTATGCCTATCCGTGAAGGTAAAGCACAAGAAATCTACATCGTTACCTCCGGTGAAATGATGGCGATGTATGCTGCAAACAACATTGCCCGCGGTATTCTGAAGTATGCTCACTCTGGTGGTGTACGCTTGGGTGGTTTGATTTGTAACAGCCGTAAAGTTGACCGAGAAATCGAACTAATCGAAACTCTGGCTGAAAAACTCAATACTCAAATGATTCACTTCGTACCTCGTGACAACATCGTTCAACACGCAGAATTGCGTCGTATGACCGTTAACGAGTACGCACCTGACAGTAACCAAGCTAATGAATATCGTGCATTAGCTAAGAAAATCATCAACAACACCAAACTCACCATTCCTACTCCTTTGGAAATGGATGAACTGGAAGCTCTATTGATTGAATACGGTATTCTTGACGACGATACCAAGCACGCAGACATCATTGGCAAACCAGCTGAGGCTACTGCTAAATAAGTAATCCCGTAGTCAAAGGAGACACGGAGATGCACAGACATGGAGTATTTCTCCCCATCTACCCATCTCCCCATCTCCCCTTTCTCCCCATTCCTCCCTTCTATACCTGCAATTACCCTAACCCATAAGTCTAACCGAGGCAGACTATGACACCTCCAGAAAACAAGAACCTCATAGAAGAAAATAAACAACTAATTAAAGACGTTCTCCAAGCGTACCCTGAAAAATCTCGCAAAAAGCGCGAAAAACACCTCAACGTTCACGAAGAAGGTAAATCCGACTGCGGCGTTAAATCTAACATCAAATCAGTTCCTGGTGTGATGACCGCTCGTGGTTGTGCTTATGCAGGTTCCAAAGGTGTGGTTTGGGGCCCAATTAAGGACATGGTTCACATTAGCCACGGTCCTGTTGGTTGCGGTTACTGGTCTTGGTCTGGTCGTCGTAACTACTATGTTGGTAAAACAGGTGTTGACTCCTTCGGCACCATGCACTTCACCTCCGACTTCCAAGAACGTGATATCGTCTTCGGTGGTGACAAGAAACTGGCCAAAATTATTCAAGAAATTGAAGAACTCTTCCCTCTCAACCGCGGTATCAGTGTTCAGTCTGAATGTCCTATTGGTCTGATTGGAGATGACATCGAAGCTGTAGCAAAGAAAGCTGCTAAAGAAATTAATAAGCCCGTCATACCTGTACGTTGTGAAGGTTTCCGGGGTGTATCTCAGTCCTTAGGACACCACATCGCTAACGATGCTATCCGTGACCACATGTTCCCTCGCTATAACAAAGCGAAGAAGGAAAATACACTCACTATTGAACCTGGCCCCTACGATGTAGCCCTAATTGGTGACTACAACATCGGTGGTGATGCTTGGGCAAGCCGCATGTTACTAGAAGAAATGGGCTTGCGTGTTGTTGCTCAGTGGTCTGGTGACGGTACTGTTAACGAATTGGTTAACGGTCTAGCAGCTAAATTAGTTCTGATTCACTGCTACCGCTCCATGAACTACATCTGCCGGGCTTTGGAAGAAGCTTACGGTATGCCTTGGATGGAGTTCAACTTCTTTGGTCCTACCAAGATTGCTGCTTCTCTACGTGAAATTGCTGCTAAATTTGACTCTAAAATCCAAGAAAACGCAGAGAAGGTTATAGCTAAGTATACCCCAATCATGAATGCGGTAGTCGAGAAGTACCGCCCCCGCCTCGAAGGTCATACCGTTATGTTATACGTTGGCGGTCTGCGTCCTCGTCACGTTGTACCTGCTTTTGAAGACCTGGGTATCAAAGTTATCGGTACTGGCTACGAATTTGCTCACAACGACGACTACAAGCGCACCACCCACTACATCGACAACGCCACCATTATTTACGACGACGTTACCGCCTACGAGTTTGAGGAATTCGTCAAAGCTAAGAAACCTAGCCTTGTTGCTTCTGGAATTAAAGAGAAGTATGTATTCCAGAAGATGGGCTTACCTTTCCGCCAAATGCACTCTTGGGATTACTCCGGTCCTTATCACGGTTATGACGGCTTCGCTGTCTTCGCTCGCGATATGGATATAGCACTCAATAGCCCAACTTGGGGATTAATTGATGCTCCTTGGAACAAGAAAGAAGCTAAGGCCAAAGTTGCCTAAATAAAGTCTAAGGACTAGGGATTAGGGAGTGGGGATTAGGAATTAGGTTAGAATTCTTCCCCAATTCCCATTCCCCGATTCCCAATCACTAATCCCTGGTCTGCGATCTGTAAACACCATTACCCACCCAACAAGCAAAAGAGATACAAAAATGCCACAGAATCCTGACAAAATCGTAGACCACGTAGACCTATTTAAACAATCAGAGTACACTGAACTCTTCAAGAGGAAGCACGAACAATTTGAAGGTGCACACTCTGACGCAGAAGTAGAACGCGTTTCCGAATGGACAAAAAGCTGGGACTACCGTGAAAAGAACTTTGCTCGCGAAGCACTAACAGTTAACCCAGCCAAAGGTTGCCAACCAGTAGGTGCAATGTTTGCAGCCCTTGGCTTTGAAGGAACTCTTCCTTTTGTCCAAGGTTCTCAAGGTTGTGTTGCATACTTCCGTACTCATCTCAGCCGTCACTACAAAGAACCTTGCTCTGCTGTTTCTTCTTCTATGACAGAAGACGCAGCCGTGTTTGGTGGCTTGAATAACATGATTGAAGGTTTGAGTGTTGCTTATACACTCTACAAGCCCAAGATGATTGCTGTTTGCACCACCTGTATGGCTGAGGTTATCGGTGATGACTTGGGTGCATTTATTACCAACGCTAAGAACGCTGGTTCTATTCCTAAGGACTTCCCTGTACCCTTTGCTCACACCCCCAGTTTTGTTGGTTCCCACATCACTGGTTACGACAATATGATGAAGGGAATTCTATCTTACCTAAGTGAAGGTAAGAAGAAAGAGCAAACTAACGGCAAAATCAATTTCATCCCTGGTTTTGACACCTACGTAGGCAATAACCGGGAACTCAAGCGGATGCTTGGTTTGATGGGAGTAGATTACACTATTCTCTCTGATAGCAGCGATTACTTTGATTCACCTAATAATGGTGAATATCAAATGTATCCAGGTGGTACTAAGTTAGAAGATGCTGCTGAAGCTTGCAACGCTGAGGCTACTGTTGCTCTGCAAGCTTACACCACTCCCAAGACCCGTGAATACATTGAAACCAAGTGGAATCAAAAAACTAAGGTCTTACGTCCCTTCGGTGTCAAGGGTACAGATGAATTTTTGATGACACTGTCAGAAATGACTGGTAAGCCCATTCCCCAAGAATTAGAAATCGAACGTGGTCGCTTAGTTGATGCGATGACCGATTCCTACGCTTGGATTCATGGCAAGAAGTTTGCAATCTATGGCGAACCAGACTTGATTATCAGTATTGTTAGTTTCTTGTTGGAATTGGGTGCTGAACCAGTACATATTCTCTGCCACAACGGTGACGAAGAGTTCAAGAAAGAATTGCAAGCTATTCTTGACGAGAGTCCCTTCGGTAAGCAAGCAACTATTTGGCTCGGAAAAGATTTGTGGCACTTCCGTAGCTTGCTGTTCACCGAGCCTGTAGACTTCTTTGTTGGTAATTCCTACGGTAAGTACCTGTGGCGTGATACCAAGATTCCAATGGTACGGATTGGTTATCCTATCTTCGATCGCCACCACTTACACCGCTATTCAACCATCGGTTATCAAGGCGGTATCAACCTCCTTAACTGGGTTGTCAATACCATTCTCGATGAAATGGATCGCAACACCAACATCACCGGTGTAACCGATATTTCCTTTGACTTGATTCGTTAAGAATCTCATCAACTCGCGGCGTGCCAATGAAGTAAAAAGTTAAAAGTAAAAACTCTAAAGATTATTCTTTTAGCTTTTTACTTTTTCCTTTTTACTTTTTTCTCAAAATAGAATTATGGAATCGATCAATCACACTCATGTTCATCCTAACTACCACCCGCCTAATCCTCACAAATCTCGCGGTTTTGATGTTCTATATCCATTACGTCGATTAATCGATAGCATCCAAATCAAAAATTATCATCTTGCTCATTTAATTTGCCAAATGATTCCTTGCTGTTGCCCCTTTGAGCGAGATATTCACTTGTTTGGGTGCATCTTTCACATTCCTTCGCTCTGTAAACTCAATCCTTTATATGATAATTTTGTCGGATTGCGTTTTCGGGCATTATCTTACCTCAGCGATGAATGTGGAGAAGATGTCACGAAATATATTTGCTAGTCGTTACAATTTACTCATTATTAATACTCATTATCCATTACTAATTAGTTAATGATTGTTAATTGTTGTTAGTTGTTTGTTGTATGGAATAACTAACAACCAACAACCACCAACCAATAACTAACAAAATTCATCCAGCGCGAGGAAACAGATGATAATCACCCAAGGCAAAATCAACGAGCTGCTCTCTGAGCCAGGATGCGAACATAATCATCACAAAAACGGGGAAAAGAAAAACAAGTCTTGCACGCAACAAGCTCAACCTGGAGCCGCTCAAGGGGGTTGTGCCTTTGATGGTGCAATGATTGCCCTAGTACCCATCACTGATGCTGCTCATTTAGTTCACGGGCCGATCGCCTGCGCTGGTAATTCCTGGGGTAGTCGTGGTAGTCTCTCTTCTGGCCCTCAACTTTACAAATTTGGCTTCACCACCGATTTGAGTGAGAATGATGTCATCTTCGGTGGTGAAAAAAAGCTTTATAAAGCCATCCTCGACATTCACAAACGCTATAGTCCCCAAGCAGTTTTTGTGTACTCCACTTGTGTTACTGCTCTGATCGGCGAAGACATGGATGCAGTCTGCAAAGCTGCTAGCAATAAAATCGGCATTCCTGTTATCCCTGTCAATTCACCAGGGTTCGTAGGTAGCAAAAATCTTGGCAACCGCATAGGTGGAGAAGCTTTACTAGAATACGTAGTTGGTACTGAAGAACCAGAATACACCACACCCTACGACATCAACCTCATCGGTGAATATAACATCGCTGGTGAAATGTGGAATGTATTACCGTTATTTAAAAAATTAGGTATTCGTGTTTTAGCTAAAATTACAGGTGATGCTCGCTACAAAGAAGTATGTTGCGCCCATCGTGCCAAGCTTAACGTGATGATTTGCTCTAAAGCTTTAATCAACATGGCGCGGAAAATGGAGGAACGTTACGGTATTCCCTACATCGAAGAATCTTTCTACGGCGTAGAAGACATGAATCGCTGTCTGCGGAATATTGCGGCAAAATTGGGTGATGCTGATTTACAAGCAAGAACAGAAAAGCTGATTGCTGAAGAAACAGCCGCCCTCGATGCTAAACTTGCTCCCTATCGCGATCGCCTCAAGGGCAAGCGTGTTGTCCTTTATACCGGGGGAGTGAAAAGTTGGTCTATTATCTCCGCCGCTAAAGACTTAGGGATGGAAGTCGTTGCTACCAGTACCAAAAAAAGTACTGAGGAAGATAAAGCTCGTATCAAGCAATTACTCGGCAAAGACGGCATTACTCTAGAAAAAGGTAATCCCCAAGAAATTCTACGGGTGATTAACGAAACTAACGCAGAGATGCTGATTGCTGGCGGTCGTAACCAATACACCGCCCTGAAAGCCCGGATTCCTTTTCTCGACATCAATCAAGAACGCCACCACGCCTACGCAGGTTATAGCGGCATGGTAGAAATGGCTAGGGAATTAGATGAAGCCCTCTACAGCCCTGTGTGGGAACAAGTCCGCAAACCAGCACCTTGGGAAGACGACTCGGAGACACGGGGACAAGGAGATGCAGGAAAGTTCTCCTCTTCAACACACCTGCCCATCTCTGTATCTTTTGAGGAGGAGGACTACTAATGGCAAAAGTTGTCACTCCTAACAAGCCAGTGATAGTTAATCCCCTCAAGCAAAGCCAAACTTTAGGTGCAGCCCTAGCCTTTTTGGGTTTGAAAGGGATGATGCCTTTACTCCACGGTTCCCAAGGTTGTACTGCCTTTGCCAAAGTTATACTGGTGCGGCATTTCCGAGAAGCGATACCCCTTTCCACGACAGCGATGACAGAAGTCAGTACAATCTTGGGTGGTGAGGAAAATGTGGAACAAGCAATTCTAACTTTAGTGCAGAAGTCCCAGCCGGAAATTATTGGTTTGTGTACAACTGGACTAACGGAAACCAGAGGGGATGACATGGACGGGATTCTTAAGGATTTCCGCAAACGTCATCCGGAATTGGATGAGTTGCCAATTGTACTTGTCTCCTCACCGGATTTCAAAGGCGCACTGCAAGATGGATTTGCAGCAGCAGTAGAAAGTATCGTCAAAGAAGTTCCCCAACCGGGAGAACCAAAGGCGCAGCAGGTGACAATTTTGATGAGTTCCGCCTTCACACCAGGAGATGTGCAACAAATCAAGGAAATTGTCAGTACTTTTGGGTTAATACCAATTGTAGTCCCTGACCTTTCAGCTTCCTTGGATGGTCACTTGGATGACTCCTACAGTCCGATTACCGGGGGTGGAACAACTTTAGTACAACTGCATAAAGTCGGTAGTTCTGTGTATACCCTAGCGCTAGGTGAAAGTATGCGGGGTGCAGCCAAAATTTTAGAACAAAAGTTTGGCACACCTTACGACGTGTTTACCGAACTGACCGGATTAGAAGCGGTAGATAAGTTTATGCAGTTTTTGGCAAATCTGAGTGGAACCGCAGTTCCAGAGAAATATCGCCGTCAACGTCGCCAATTGCAAGATGCGATGTTAGACACCCATTTTTACTTTGGCAGGAAAAAGGTGTCCTTGGCGCTGGAACCAGATTTACTCTGGTCAACGGTATATTTTCTGCAATCAATGGGTGCGGAAATTCAAGCTGCTGTCACCACAACGCGATCGCCACTATTGGAAAAACTGCCCATCGATAGCGTCACCATCGGCGATTTTGAAGACTTTGAAAACTTAGCAGTTGGTTCTGATTTGCTGATTGGTAATTCCCATACTCAGGCGATCGCTAAACGTTTAGGAATTCCTCTGTATCGCCAGGGTATTCCGATTTTTGATCGCTTAGGTAACGGTCAATTTACCAAAGTCGGCTACCGAGGAACCATGGAACTCTTATTTGATATTGGGAACCTCTTTTTACACGCAGAGGAAACGAAAGTCAGAGATAGAGATGTGCAGGGGGATTAGGGAAATAGGGGGAGTGTGAGGAGATGGGGAGGTAGGGAGTAAACCACTAACAACTAACAACTAACTACTAATCAAAAAATGAAAATTGCCTTCACAACTAGTGATCAAGTTCATGTCAATGCTCATTTTGGTTGGGCAAAGATGATTGATGTTTATGAAGTTTCCAAAGATGGTTATCAATTTGTAGAAACTATCAAATTTAATGGAAACCTCAAAGAAGATGGTAACGAGGATAAACTTGTTCCTAAACTCAATGCATTAAAAGAATGCACAATTGTGTATGTTGCAGCAATTGGTAGTAGTGCTGCTGCCAAATTACTGAAAACAGGTGTCACTCCAATTAAAGCACGCTCAGAGCAAGATGAAATTGCTGATACGCTCAACAAATTAGTTGAAACTCTTAAAGGTAGTCCACCACCTTGGTTACGCAAAGCTTTGCAGCAAAAAAATCTGAATTTTGATGAATTGGAACTGGAAGAATAAACAACTGTATGAGTACAACTAATAGTGTCAACGGAACCGCCCCAAATCAAGTTATAAATTCGCCTTTTTTGCAAGCGATCGTCCAACAAATTCGTGGACAAGATAGTTACGGTGTGTATCGCAATTGGTCGGATGAATTAATCCTTAAACCCTTTATAGTTAGCAAACAAAAGAAACGCGAAATTTCTGTGGAGGGTGAAGTTGATCCAGTAACAATTGGGCGAATTATGGCATTTTATCGCGCTGTCGCTGCCTGCATTGAAAAAGAAACAGGTTTGTTATCTCAAGTTGTAGTTGATTTAAGTCATGAAGGTTTTGGCTGGGCGCTAGTTTTTTCTGGTCGTTTGTTGTTAGCAGTTAAAACCCTAAGAGATGCTCATCGTTTCGGTTTTGAATCACTGGAAAAAGTAGCAGAAGAAGGAGAAAAACTAGTTCAAAAAGGTGTGGAATTAGCTCAAAGATTTCCTGAAGTGGGAAGGTTGTGATTTTGTCAAGAGTCAATGGTCTATTGTCAAGAATAACCACCAACAAATGAACATTGAAGAATTAAAAACTCAAATCAAACGCCTCAACAGTAAAGCAGGTCAAATGAAAATGGATCTGCATGATTTGGCAGAGGGACTACCAACAGATTATCAAAAAATCATGGATGTAGCTGCTGCAACTTATGAAATTTATCGCCAGATGGATGAACTAAAACAACAACTAAAAATTATGGAGCAAAAGCAATGAGCGAAGATTGGAGTAAATTCCAAAAGCTCACACAAGCAGAGGAATATTTTGATTTTTTTGGTTTACCTTATGACCAAAAAGTTGTAAGTGTAAATCGCCTACATATTTTGAAAAAATTCTCTCAATCTATTCAAGAAATTGATGAGAATTATACTGACTTGAGTGTAGAAGAGAGATTAAATAAATATTGTGAGGCTTTGCAAAAAGCTTATCAGGTTTTTCTGGAATCCACACCTCAAGAACAAAAGCTGTTCAAAGTATTTAAACAGAAGCCTAAAAATGTAGTCACGCTGACAGAAATCACTTCTGATTAGGAGGTAAAAAGTGATAGACCTAACGCCTACCGAGTTAGAACGTTACCGTCGCCAAATGATGCTCCCAAATTTTGGCGAAGTAGCGCAGAAGCGTCTCAAGTCAGCAACTGTTCTGGTGACGGGTGTGGGAGGATTAGGTGGTACAGCAGCGCTTTACCTAGCAGTAGCAGGTGTTGGTCGGCTGATCCTAGTCCGGGGTGGTGACTTGCGACTAGATGATATGAATCGTCAAATTTTGATGACGCACGATTGGGTTGGTCAGCCAAGAGTTTTCAAGGCAAAGGAAACTCTCGAAGCCATCAATCCTGATGTCAAGGTGGAAGCGGTTCATGAATATATTAATCAGGAGAATGTAGACTCCTTGGTGCAATCTGCTGATATGGCACTAGACTGCGCCCATAATTTTACGGAACGCGATTTGCTAAATGCAGCTTGTGTACGTTGGCGTAAGCCAATGGTAGAAGCAGCAATGGACGGGATGGAGGCTTACCTGACTACGATTATTCCTGGTGTGACACCTTGTTTATCTTGCCTATTTCCAGAAAAACCAGACTGGGATAGACGTGGGTTTGCAGTTTTAGGTGCTGTATCGGGTACTCTTGCTTGTTTGACGGCTTTGGAAGCAATCAAGCTGATCACTGGTTATAGTCAACCTTTGTTATCGCAACTACTGACGATGGATTTGACCCGCATGGAATTTGCTAAGCGCCGTTCTTATCGCGATCGCTGCTGTCCAGTATGCGGTAACGATGCACCTTGGAGATACTTGCAATCAAAATCCACAGTCATTAGTCATTAGTAAATTGTTGTTTGTTGTTTGTTCTTTGTTGTTTGGAACAACTAACAATCAACTACCAACTACCAACAAACAACTAATTTTTAAAAGTCAGGAGGTCTAATGACTGTTACTTTGACAGAAAAAGCAGAATTTCGTCTACGGGCATTTTTGGCAGGTTCTGCTCCTGATGCCAATGGCGCGACAAAAGGTATCCGTATATCTGTTAAAGATGGTGGTTGCAGTGGTTATGAATATGCCATGGATGTCACCAGTCAACCAAAACCAGACGATCTAGTTATCCAGCAAGGTAAAGTAATCCTTTACGTTGATGCTAAAAGCGCGCCATTACTTGAAGGAATCGTCATAGATTTTATCGACGGTGTAATGGAAGGTGGCTTCAAATTTATCAACCCCAATGCAACAGAAACTTGCGGTTGCGGCAAATCATTTAAAACGAGTGATTGCTCATCAGCAGGTGTACCTTGCAGCTAATTAATAAATGTTGCTTGTTCTTTGTTGCTTGTTGTTTGGAACGAACAACTATCAACTAACAACTAACAACCAAGTTTTTTTGAGGAGAACACAAAAATGGCTACCTACCAAGTAAGATTAATCAACAAAAAAGAAGACCTTGACGCCACAATTGAAGTTGATGAAGATACTACTATCTTAGATGCAGCAGAAGAAAATGGTATTGAATTACCCTTCTCTTGCCACTCTGGTTCTTGCTCTAGCTGTGTTGGTAAGGTAGTTGAAGGCGAAGTAGATCAATCTGAGCAAATCTTTTTAGATGATGAGCAGATTTCTAAAGGATTCGCATTACTTTGCGTTACCTATCCCCGTTCTAATTGCACAATTAAAACACATCAAGAACCTTATCTTGTTTAAACCTCTCATTTTTTTCTCCCTTTTATTTTTCTTTCCTTAGCTATTCTTGAGGTCATAGCTATTACACAGCTATGACTTCTTTATTAATGAAGAATAAGGATTTTATACTGACTGAAGTAAGTAGTTTATAGCAATTATTTTTCAAATATTGTTCTTAATTATAAGATAACGTAATTTTATAGATGTTGGTTTATTCTTTAGTTTTATTTTACAACTAACTTAAATATCTAGTATTTAAACACTACTAACCACTAACCAATGTACCAGACGTGCCATGGCACGTCTCTACAACAACCAACAATTAACCACTAACTACTAAATGTTTAACGGTTTCAATGTCACTGGTTCTTCATTAGAATTACTGAAAATAGGAGAGCAAGGAATTATTCAATTCTGTAACACTCAGGACGAAAAGATTCTAAATCAAGTGATATCTTTAGGTCTAACTCCAGGAACATACTTTACTGTAGAACAGCAATTTCCTAATGTTGTGATCAACCTCAGGCAAGGAAGAATAAAGATTAGTAAGGAAATTGCTCGTAACATTTATGTCCGAATTGTGAATAGGTAATTATATGTTTGTTATGAATTAGGTTATTGGTTGATTTTTAATTATTTTTAGAATATTTAGATATTGCACCTCAATTTGAGTATGCCTGGAACTAAAGTTCCAGGCTTATAGCTAAAGTCCGTTAAAACGGACTGAAAAATATGCAGATATGCCTTCTACTATATTTTCAAGACAGTCAATCACGGGAAAATCTCCACAAGCAAATATGGAAATATAACTTTTCCTACACCCTTACACCCCACGCCCCATTTAATAGTAAAAATATGACAGGGAATACCGTCACGCGCCACTATCACAACTTTTTACAAGTCGTTCAGAGTTACTATCAATTAACAAAACCTCGAATTATTCCTTTGCTATTGATTACGACAGTTGCTAGTATGTCGATCGCATCTGAGGGGAAATTAGATCCAATATTGCTACTAGTAACTTTGGCTGGTGGTACTTTTGCTGCTGCTAGCGCTCAAACTTTTAATTGCGTCTACGATCGCGATATTGATTATGAAATGGAACGCACGCGCCATCGTCCTTTACCTTCTGGTCGTGTCCAACCTAATCATGCTTTAATATTTGCGATCGCTTTAGCTTGTATTTCTTTTACATTGTTGACAGTATTTGTAAATTTGCTCAGTGCTTTACTAGCAATGTCGGGGATTTTATTTTATGTAGGCGTCTACACTCATTTACTCAAACGCCATACTTCACTGAACATTGTCATTGGTGGTGCTGCTGGAGCTGTTCCTGTGTTGGTGGGTTGGGCTGCGGTTACAGGTACACTGAGTTGGACAGCGTGGTTATTATTTGCGATCGTTTTTTTATGGACACCTCCCCATTTTTGGGCGTTAGCCTTGATGATTAGCGAAGATTATGCCAAGGTAGGTGTACCCATGCTGCCTGTGGTTACTGATAATATCACAGCTGCCCGGCAAATTTGGGTATATACTTTAATTCTTGTCCCTGCTACATTTTTGTTGATCTATCCTCTACAAGCAGTAGGTACTGTCTATGGCTGTATAGCCTTTATTATGGGAGCTATTTTTATTAAAAAAGCCTGGGCGCTTTTGCAAGATTCAGAGAATAAACAATCAGCGCGATCGCTTTTTCTTTACTCTATTCTTTACATGATGTTGTTGTGTGCTGCTATGGTAGTTGATAGTTTATCAATTACCCACAATTTTATTCAAGCAATGATGAAATTAGTTAATTGAATTGTGTTTTTTTGTTGGTTGTTGTTAGTTGTTTGCTCCTACAATCAACCACCAACCACCAACAAAGAACTAAATAGTTTTTTAATCAACAGCAACCATCACATCTGTTGCTTTTACAACTGCATAAGCTTCTTTACCTTCAGCTAGCTGCAAACTATCTGCTGAAGCTTTTGTAATAATAGCAGTTACCTCTACTCCAGGTGCTAATTCTAATGTCACTTCGGTGTTTACAGATCCTGGTACGACTTTTTTCACAGTAGCTTTTAGGGTATTACGAGCGCTGATTTTCATCTTTTTGTATCTTCGATTATTTTCCTAACTTATGTTATCTATTTAAGAAAATTAGTATGTATTTCTTTAGATTTTTTTTAGAAGATATTTTTTTATACTTATTTAACTCCTAGATATGTTATTACTTTTGCTCAAATTTACTTTTATCAAGGATATTCTCCTATGTTAATGTGACTGTAAACCTTTGGTTCTTCGGTAGCTGTTATGCCAATTAGCAAACTTTTGCAAAATTCAATATTGCGAGGTTTATACTGAAGGGGACAATGACATAAAATATCAATAATATAACAATTTTGATAATCTATTATTGACAATAAACATATCTAAATATCATTTAAATCAGGAATGACTACTTACTATAAAAATGACAATATCTATCTGAAATTTAGTTTTTATTAATGTTCTATTAACTAATATTAGTGCAAAGTTTTATAACTAATCTCTTGCTTTATTTTGTGATCAATATAAGATATAAATGTAGGATAAATTGTTTCCTGAAGATCGAAATATTCAGTAGTGAAAAGTAATTACGCTCTCTCAATTAATGATTTTCTAAACTTTGACTAAATTCTCAACCTAGAGAAATCAAAATATATTTCAGATAATTAATGATGGGCGAAGGCGTAAATCTTATTCTAAAAAAGTCAAAGTAATTTAGAAATCATAAAACAAAGATTGACTAAATTTAGTAGTAATCACTTTTTACAGCAGTGATTTTCAGGAATTACAATTTAACCTAATTATTTAGACAAGGCGTGTATCTTCGACGCTCACCCAGCTAGGAAAGAATCACAGAATCAATTTCCTTGCATAAAGGAAAAGGAGCAGAAATTATGAGAGCCAAGCATATTATGACTCAAGATGTAGCTACTATTCGTGGTTCGGCTACTGTAGCAGAAGCAGTCAAACTCATGAGGCTCAAAGAATTACGGGCGTTGATTGTAGAACCTCGAAATGACGCAGATGCATACGGTATTGTGACTGAGACAGATATTGTATCTAAGGTGGTTGCTTATGGAAAAGATCCCAAAAAGGTACACGTCTACGAAATCATGAGTAAGCCTTGCATCGTCGTCAATCCCGATCTTGATGTAGAATACGTAGCACGACTATTTGCTAATACGGGTGTTTGGCGTGCGCCTGTCATTCAAGGTGAATTACTTGGCATTATTTCTGTTACCGACATTATTACCAAAGGTGACTTCCTGGAAAAACCCAAATTAGCTTTCTTGCAAAAAGAACTCCAAAAAGCCATATCAAATGCTCGCTCAATTTCCAGTAACTACGGTGCGGATTCCAAAAAAGCTGTAGAAGCTTGGGATTTTGTAGACGAACTCGAAGCAGAAGCATGTTTTTATGGCGCACCCAAGCCAGAAAAACCAGCAAGACAACTATTCTCTAATGGATGTCATCCAGTGAGCGTAGGTTAATAAATAGAAACTATGTAGCTATTATGAGGTGCGTTAACGCGGTGTAACGCACCCTAAAAATTTAAGATTTACTTTATTAATAAGCTTTTAGTGTAATTATCTTTGATAAATTTTCTCAAAACTATTTTTATAAATTAATAGTCAGTTTTTATAAGCAAAAGGCTCTTGACTGAGCCTATTAAGGTGTGGTTTTCAAAAATAGACAGTGTAGCAGTTTACTTTTATGATTTAGAACTTGAGAATTATTTTCTAACATAGATATAAAAATCCATTGATATTAACTTGGAGATCATTATTTTACCCAGCAATAGTATCAATGGATTCTTTTTTTTAATTATTTGTGTTTATTATAAATCTAGCTGGAACTATAGAAGCCTGAAGTATTGCTTTGTAGATAGAAAACATCAATAATCTATGTAAACTTGCTGCTTCAGCCTTAATCCAGACACAAATCTAAAATAAATTTTAATTTTAACGTCAGTACAACGAACCCCTCCCTCCGCTCTCCTACTCCTACAACATAGGAATGGAATAGTCAAAAATTAGGTCTGTTAGTCTCTCAGACCATGAAAATGGTTTAACGAGAGGTAAATCTATACCCTTAAAACTCACGTTAATTTTAATATATTTACTCTTGCCATCTAGAATGACTGGAGGTTTTAATGTAACCGTTGAGAGTAATAAAAACCGTAATTTCAACCATTGTGAGTGTAAATTCTATATAGTCATTAAGAGAGAAGGAGATGAATAAGGAATTTTTACCAAAGGATGATTTTCACCCTCTTCAGCTAACTTCAGCAGACATTATATTGCGCCAACAACTAGAAAATTCTATTAGTAGTTATTTTTTTAATGCTTGCGATCGCACTATTCAAAACTTATTATCTAGTTGTCGTTGGTACATTCTTAGTCATGCGAATACTTTGACTTTAGTAGTCGAATGTCCCGACCAAATTACTAACTGGCGTGTTCTGCAAAAAATCGTGCCAATGGCAGCAGTGTTAGGCAACATTATTAGTAGCGCCAAAATTCGCATTTGTCCGCCCAAAAAAGAGGGAATGCCTTTTGAGATGAGAGTAGATGAGTTATCGGTTTATCGGGATATGGCGTAGTGGTTCTTAGTTGTTTGTTGATCGATAGACACTAACTACTAACCACTAACCCCCTATTCAATCATTGCCTTAATTTCTGCAAAAACCAAGTCGGCAGAATCTTTAACAGCAGGACTCAACTCCCAACCAAAATCAAGATTCGCCGCTTCAATTAAATAAACTATCACCTCTTGGGGAAAATCATTCTGAAAGATTTTTCTGCCTGCGGCTAAAGCATTATCCCAACGAAAATCATGCAAATTATAACTTGCTTCTGGCAGGGTCTCTAGTTCTTTTCCTGGAACTTTAAATACAGCACCCGGTTCGGAACCTGTTGTACTTGCATCAATAATAATTAACTGCTTACAACCTCTTGCTTGAAACATCACTTCCATACCAGCAGTACCACAATCATAAACTTGCACATGAGGATGGGGATGTTCCGCAAGATATTGCTGTAGGCGTTGAGCGACTATGACACCCACAGCATCATCACTGCGGTTAACATTTCCGCAACCAATAATAGTTATTTGTCGTTTGTCAATTCTCATTTATCATTTGTCATTTGCTATTCGTTGTTCTTAAAGTCAGTTGGGTGCATTAGGCAAAACAAGTCTAATGCATTATCTTTTCCAAAACTCTTTCAGCACTATAACAAACGTTGAGCAAGCTAACACTGTGTTAGAGCCGACTGACCTGGAGTGACCTATGAGAAAATCGCCATTGCAGAGAAAGCGGGATGAGTTTATTTCCTCTATCAATGAAAAAACTTAATTCTTGGCGTTCTTGGAGTCTTGGCGGTTCATTCTACCCTGCGGCAAGCCGCTAGGCGTCTACATCCCCATTTTATGCAATGCCAGAAAATCAGAGAAAGCTTATAGGTGTGTTATTTTCCTAAGAAAAGCAATAAAATCTAATTCGTATTATACCATTATTTTTAATAAAAATTACTGAAAAATACTTTTATTAACTCGCAAAATTTTTATATTAATGCATTATTAATAATAGTTCACTATTCACATTTAGCAATTACAATTCTGATTAAAAAATACATTTTTTAGCTTTGTTTAAGAATATTATCGTTGTATGCTAATTATTAAGTTTTGAGTCTAAAAGTTATACTAAATTCATCCTATTCTACAACCAAGCTAACTCTTAATTAACCAGATTTCGCCGCACAGAAATTATAACCAAATTGGTTAGGTATGAATGCTGGTAATGATATTTTGAAATGCCAATCTTGGAACTTGAGCTTATATGCAGCAGATATACCCAGGAGAATTTTATGCTTGAGTATCTAACGCGTTTGAACGACCACAATCTACCCTATCCAGATACGATTCATCCAATTGTTGTTCACTTTGTCATAGCAATGGTGTTGTTTGCCTTCTGCTGTGATGTGATAGGTTATTTTACCCGCAATTCCCGGCTATTCGAGGTCAGCTGGTGGAATATGTGTCTTGCTACCGTCGCCATCTTTGTGGCGATCATTTTTGGTCAGTTTGAAGCAGGTTTGGCAAAGCCTTATCACCTAGCAAAGTCAGTACTGAATATGCATACTCTGATTGGCTGGTCACTTTCAGGAATTATTGCTGCAATCACAGCTTGGCGTTATGTAATTCGTACGCGCAACCCCCAGAAATTACCCATTGGATATTTAGGAGTAGGACTACTACTAGTGACCATCGTTGGTATGCAAGTGTATCTGGGAGATCAACTTGTTTGGGTGTATGGACTGCACACAGTACCAGTAGTTGAAGCAGTAAAGGATGGTATTTTGCGATGAACGCAGAACTGATTGATCAATTGGGGGCTAAACTAGGCGCAAACGGACTACCTTACACCATTCCTATTCATCCCAACTTAGTTCATCTGACCTTGGGTCTGTTCATCATTGGGATTCTCTTTGATATTGTCGGTGTATTTTTCCCTCTACATAAATTCGTCTACAAATATTTAGCATTACCAGTTGAACGCGCGAACTTCTTTGATGTTGGCTGGTATAACATGCTGGCTTCAGCCATTATCACTTTTTTTACAGTAGCAGCAGGCTTTTACGAAATCATGCTTGCAGAAGCACCAGTGGATGTTAAAAGTGCCTGGGGTATGCAAGCAATGGAAACAATGCTGTGGCATGGTGTGGGTGGTGTTTTACTCTTAGCGCTAATCGTTGGTATGACTGTTTGGCGCGGATTCCAGCGCTTTATTTGGCGCAAAGACGAAGATAGACAAGTGCAGCTGAGTTATCTCGCTGTCGGAATGGCAATCATGTTTGTGATGTATATCCACGGTACTTTGGGAGCGCAAATGGCTGCGGAATTCGGCATACACAACACCGCCGATCAATTGCTCAGAGTCGGTCAAGACCTCAACGCAATTATAAAAGGTTAGTGGTTAGTAGTTAGTGGTTAGCAGTCAAGCAATAACCACCAACCAACCATCAACAACTAACAACCAACTCTTGTATTGCTATGAAAATCCAGAAATTACTCAAAATTCTCACCTTTGCAACGAGTGCGATCGCACTCACAACTACCAGTCTCTGGATTGGGAAACAAGCTTACTCCTGGCTTCCTCCCCAAGCGGCTGCGGAATCGCGACTCGTTGATGATTTGATTAGCTTCTTGGTAACACTCGGAGCTTTTATCTTCCTGGGTGTCACCGGAACTCTGATGTATTCCGTAATTTTCCATCGAGCGAAAAAAGGTGAAATTGCTGATGGTCCACCCATCGAAGGAAATATCACCCTCGAAGTCGTCTGGACAGCCATCCCGATTATGCTGGTGCTGTGGATTGCTGGTTACAGCTACCAAATCTACGAACAAATGGGAATTCAAGGGCCAAATGAACACGTCCACTTCCATATGCCGATGGGGATGGAATCAGCTTATGCAGCACCAAAAGACGCACCTGTTGACACCACCACTGAACCCATAGAAAAAATCGACGTCCTTGCCAAACAATGGGCTTGGGTCTTCCACTATCCAGAAAAGAATGTTACTAGTAGCGAACTGCACCTACCTGCTAACAAAAGAGTGCGTTTAGCATTACAATCTGAAGACGTTCTGCATGGCTTATACGTACCAGCCTTTCGCCTCAAACAAGACATAGTTCCCAACCAAACTATAGACTTTGAATTCACTCCCATCCGGCTGGGTAAATATCAACTCACTGATTCTCAATACAGTGGTACATATTTTGCAACCATGCAAGCCGATGTTGTAGTTGAATCACCAGAAGATTACCAGCAGTGGCTGACCAAAGCTGCAACCCGCAAACCTTCTCCAGCCAAAAATCAGGCAGTTTCTGAATACGCTCAAGCAGATGGCTGGACAACCGTCGCCCCTGCTGCACCTCCTCTGGTTAATTATCCTGGCTAAAAGGAAACAAAGCGATGACCAACATTACTATTGAAAGTATCGGTATCGCAGGTGAACAAACCCATCACCCCAGTCCCGATAACTGGAAGCGATACTTCAGCTTTAGCACCGACCACAAGGTCATTGGTATCCAGTACCTTGTTACCTCATTTATCTTCTTCCTAGTTGGCGGTATCTTTGCAATGATACTGCGGGGAGAACTCATCACCCCGGAATCAGATTTGATTGACCGCACCATGTACAACGGTATGTTTACCATGCATGGTACAGTCATGCTGTTCCTGTGGACATTTCCATCCCTAGTTGGTATAGCTAACTACCTTGTACCTCTAATGATTGGGGCGCGGGATATGGCATTTCCTCGCCTCAACGCTGCCGCTTTTTGGATGGTTCCAGTCGTGGGAATTCTATTGATGGCTAGCTTTTTTGTCCCTGGTGGCCCAGCTCAAGCCGGCTGGTGGTCTTACCCACCCGTCAGTCTCCAGAATCCCACAGGTAACTTAATTAACGGACAAGTCATCTGGTTGTTGGCAGTAGCCATCTCTGGTGTGTCTTCGATTATGGGAGCAGTCAACTTTGTTACTACGATTGTGAAGATGCGCGCCCCAGGCATGACCTTCTTTAGAATGCCCCTATTCGTTTGGGCTGTATTCAGCGCTCAAATTATCCAACTTTTCGGACTCCCAGCCTTGACAGCAGGTGCAGTCATGCTGTTACTTGACCTCACCGTTGGTACTGGCTTTTTTAACCCAGCCAATGGCGGTAATCCAGTCATGTTCCAGCACTACTTCTGGTTTTACTCCCACCCTGCTGTGTATGTGATTATTCTGCCCATCTTTGGGATTTTCTCAGAGATATTCCCAGTTTACGCTCGTAAACCTTTATTTGGTTATAAAGTAGTCGCTGTTTCCTCAATCTTAATTGCCGTAGTCAGTGCGATCGTCTGGGTACACCACATGTATGTCAGTGGTACTCCTGGTTGGATGCGGATGCTTTTCATGCTGACAACCATGTTTGTCTCTGTACCTACTGGTATTAAAGTATTTGCTTGGGTAGCAACAATTTGGGGCGGTAAACTGCGCCTCACTACACCCATGTTGTTTGCTTTGGGTGGATTGGTGTTGTTTGTCTTCGCCGGAATTACAGGAATCATGCTTTCCTCTGTCCCTGTAGATGTCCACGTCAACAATACCTACTTTGTCGTTGGTCACTTCCACTATGTCCTTTACGGGACAGTAACTATGGGGATGTATGCAGCCATCTACCACTGGTTCCCCAAGATGACAGGCAAAATGTACTACGAAGGCTTGGGTAAGTTGCATTTTTGGTTAGCTTTCATTGGTACTAACCTCAACTTCTTCCCCATGCATCCCTTAGGATTACAAGGGATGTTGCGTAGAGTGGCTTCCTACACTCCAGAGTATGAGTTATGGAATATTGTTGCTAGTGTTGGTGCATTTATGTTAGGTATGTCTACTCTACCTTTTATTCTGAATATGATTAGTGCTTGGATAGGTGGCGAACCAGCATCGGCTAATCCTTGGCAAGCTATTGGATTGGAATGGGAAGTCTCTTCACCACCACCTGTAGAAAATTTTGCAGAGATTCCTGTTGTGATTAGTGAGCCTTATGGATATGGAAAATCAGAACCATTAGTTGCTCAAACTAACAGCCATAACTATTAAAACTTGGCGTTCTTGGCGACTTGGCGGTAAAAAATAACTATTGAACCGCCAAGACGCAGAGAGCGCCAAGAAAGAGAAAGAGAGTAAGGAGAATTTCAGGAATGGATGGTTATATGATTTCAGAAGAGTTGCATCTGCATCACGCAGAGCATACTCACGATGAAGAAGGCAATAAAATGTTTGGCTTCGTCGTGTTTTTGCTATCTGAAAGTGTTATTTTTCTCAGTTTTTTTGCAGGGTATATTGTTTATAAACTCACAACTCCTAATTGGTTACCATCTGGAGTTGATGGGTTGGAAGTGGTAGCCCCTGCTGTTAATACGGTGGTTTTGGTTGCTAGTAGTTTTGTGATTTATTTGGCAGAACGTGCTTTACAAAATCACAATTTGTGGAGATATCGCCTGTTTTTGTTGGTAACGATGGCGATGGGAACTTACTTTTTGGTTGGACAGGCGATTGAGTGGAGAGGTTTGGAGTTTGGTTTTACTTCTGGCGCGTTTGGTGGAATGTTCTACCTGCTTACTGGTTTCCACGGTTTGCATGTTTTTACAGGTATTCTATTACAGTTGATTATTTTGGTGCGTTCTTTTATTCCAGGTAATTTTGAGTCTGGTCATTTTGGTGTGAGTGCAACTTCACTTTTCTGGCACTTTGTTGATGTGATTTGGATTGTGTTGTTTGTGCTTCTCTATATTTGGCAGTAGATGTAGATTGTCAGAAAGTTAATGTTTTATAGCTGATATTGAGATCACCTCAAAATCAAAATCAACTATGAACCGTCTTGAGGATAGTTATACTCTCAAGCGGTTTATTTCAGTTTTGCTTTAAGTGCGATCGCTCCATACACAACTTTACATAAAGCTGGTCGGTTGTGCCATAATATGACTGCTCGTCGCCTATGGTTTTCTCCAATTAGAGACCAAGGTTCACTGAATTCATGCACAGCATTTGCGGCGATCGCTTTATTAGAATATTTGGGAAATAGAAATTTTGGTAAGTTTATAGTCAGATCCCTGACTTTTCCAAAAAGTCAGGGATCTTGCAATCCATCAAAACTAAGTGCAGAACACTAGTTTAACCTTAAAAAGTTTCGTAATGAGCGCTGAAGCGCTCACTACGAACTGCTAAAATTTAACCCAAATCAAACAACAAGATTTCTGCACCAATATCAGTGCTTATCTCTAGTTGTTCTTCACCATCCATTTGCACACCATCACCTGCGCGGAGTTCTTCACCATTTAATTTGGCGATCCCATTAGCAATTTGCAACCAACCATAACGGTTAGGTAGAAGATGGTAATTCACAACATCACCTGCTTCCAAAACAGATGTGTACAAATCAACATCTTGGAAAATTTTCACAGCACCATCACGCCCATCTTTGGCAGCAATTAAGCGTAATTTACCCTTTCTTTCTTCAAGAGGAAAAGCCTTTTGATCATATCTGGGTTGCAGTCCTTTTTGGTTGGGAAGAATCCAAATTTGTAAGAAGTGGCCTGGTTCAGTTTGAGATGGGTTAAATTCACTATGTAAAATTCCAGTTCCAGCACTCATAATTTGTGCTTCTCCTGGACGAATTACTGAACCGTTACCCAAACTATCTTTATGTTCTATGGCTCCTTCTAGCACATAGGTGAGAATTTCCATGTCTTTATGACCGTGAGTAGGAAAACCTGCACCAGGCGTAACACGATCATCATTAATTATACGCAAAGAACGAAATCCCATACGATTAGGATCATAAAAGTTACCAAAAGAAAATGTATGGTAACTATCGAGCCAGCCTGTTTGGGTGCGACCACGTGCATTTCTATCATGAATGAGATGGGTTTTAGCGTTGGAAACCATAGTCTAATCCTTGGAATTTATGTATTTGTATGAATTTATTTTTTTGAGTTTGATAATTAGCAAGCTACGGTGATTTACATGAATAATTGAAACTTTGCAAACTGTTATTTTGCTAAAAATTCATCTGTTTACATATATTTCACCAGAGGTTAAATTGCCTTTAATCAAATATCAATAAAGCAAGCATGAATTGATGATTTATTTTTACCCTGGTTTTTTTACCTATTTCAATATTAGAGTATATGTCTTCAAAATGAAAAGTAGATACTTAAAAGTAAGGAAGTTACCAAAAAGTTACTATTCTCACATTAAATTACAATCAAAAGTTAAAGTATAAAAAAGGGTACGTTGTATTGAGCATAACGTACCTAAAAAATTTGTTATTTGTTGATTTTTGGCAATTATTTACTACATATGCCACATAACTACTTACTACTAACTAATAACTACATTGTCTTAATTATTTAGCAGCAACTTTTTCTTTGGTTTTAGCAGTTGTAGTACCATTTTCTGATTTTACTTCTGCTGGTTGCAAATGAGCTTCTAAGAACCACAGTCGCTTGTCAATAGTGCGAGATACTTCGGTGTAAAGATCGGCTGTATCTGCATCACCTAAATCATCAGTTGTGTTGATCGCTTGTCTGATGTGTTTAGCATAAGCTGCAAAGCGCTCTGCCAATGCGGTAACATGCTGCATACCATCCAAAATGTCAACTGGATATTCTGGCAAAATTGAATTAGCTGCTGCCATCCGAGCTGTACCACAAGCATAACCACCTAAAGCGGTGATTCTTTCTGCAAACATGTCAACATACTCTTCTAACTCATCTGCAATTTCATCAAACAATTCATGCAGTTGGTAGAAGTCGGTTCCTTTGACGTTCCAGTGCGCCTGTTTTGTCTGAGTTTTCAAATCTGTTGTTGCGGCTAAAGTTTGATTGAGAAGTTCAACAATTTTGACGCGTGTATCAGCAGGAAGGTCAATGCGGCTGGGGTAAAGACGTGATGAAAGCTTATCTGCCATAGTTCTAACTCTCTTTGTTCTGGTTCTGTTGTTTTTGAACGACAAGACAAGTCTACAGATTGTACCCTGCCGTACGAAACTCTCTGGCGATAGATAGTATTTTTCTTTTGTGGATATACAATGAGCTAGAGTTGATGGTTGTTTGTTGGTGGTTAGTGGTTTATTAGTAACTAATGACCAATGACCAACGACCAATAACTATGAACTACTACGTAATCTACGATGGAAATTGCAATCTTTGCGTTACCTTGGTGCAACTACTGGAAAATCTAGACCAGGGAAACCAATTTCGCTACATCCCTATGCAAGATCAGCAAACTCTTCAACAATGGGGAATTACACCCCAAGATTGTGAGTTGGGTATGATTTTGATTAATGCTAATGCGCCAGAACAACGTTGGCAAGGTAGTGCTGCTGCTGAAGAAATTGGCGGTATATTACCATTTGGTAGTATTTTTGTGGATGCGTATCGGGCCTTACCAGGGGTGAAATGGGCAGGCGATCGCATTTACGAACAAATCCGCGACAATCGTTATACTCTGTTTGGTAAGCGTCCTAGTACATATCAATCAGTATATTGTGCTGAAAATAATTGCAAATTTTGAAGTGAGTTATCAGAGGGAACAGAGAACATGGAATTGTTATCTGTTCCCTGTTTCCTGTTAACGTTTAGAACGCTGTTGTTGATAATAGCTAACTACCTGCTGTACATACTTACCAGTAAAACCACTGTTGCAGCCTGTGTAATGACCAGTCATCCACCAACAAGCAGCCCCACGTACAGCACCAATTTCATTATTTTTGTTAGCTGCATACTGAGTATTTAACTCACGCCGTACAATACACGAAACAACTTGACGGGCTAATTGGGGACTATTTTCAAATTGTGTTGGTGTCACTTCTTTTTTCAAACAATATCTAGACCAACCTTTGAGGGTTTCTGGTTTGACTTGCCAGTCGCTGTAGTAGCCATCGTTGGCTTTACCTGTATTGGGTGCAGCTAGTCGTAATGCTTCTACCATCGCCGCAACTTGGGCATCAGATACCTGGTTTTGTGTCTGCGCTAAAACTGGCAATGGTAAAATTCCTAAGCTAGCAATGACTCCACACAGTAGAAATCGCATGTTTCTCCTCATCAATCCATCTACTTTTGCAATGTAACAAATTATGACTTCTTTATATGACGAGTTCCCTACTCCCTGTTCCCTGTTAACGACCTTTTAGTTTGTTCAGGTCATCACCACTAATAAAGTAAGCCGCACCAAAACCAATTACAAAGCGTCCCTCTTTGGGAGTGAGCTTAAACATGCGAAAATCTTGTAAGCCGCTCAATACTTCCATAATTTCACCAAAACGAGCGTGAAAATTATTCATGATTTCCCGCCACTTATCGGAATCACGCTCAATCAAAGCTGCTGTACACTCAAAAGTTAGACGACGACGGGCAAAAATTTGCTCTGTCTTATCCTCGTCCTCAATCAGCATCACACTAGCATGAGGATTAACAACTAAGTTTTGGGTGTGAGTTGACAGACCACTGATATAGATATAGATATTCTTAAACTCATCAATTACAAACGGAGCATAGCTAGCATTCGGTATACCTTGCCCGCTCGCTGTGGCAATCATAGCACTTTGAAACATTTGCATAAAAGCTTCATATTCCGCCTGGGCTTGTTCTAGACTGTTCATAAAACAATAAGGGATAAACTAATTAGCTTCCCCCTCATGTTGCCATTTCCTTTGCTTCCACTTCAATTGACTTTTACTGTTAACTGATACATGTTCCGATTTTTTAGAAAGATAAAGATCCCCAACTTTTTAGAAAAGTCGGGGATCTTACCTGAGTTGCGCCTCGCCCTGAGTACGCCTTGAACTGAAGTTCAACCCTCATAGCCCAAGTCCGTTAAAACGGACTCAAATGTATATCCAGTAAGCTTTAGCTTACTTGAGCTTTGAGCCTTTGAAATTTATTTCTTGGCGGACGAAAAAGTAGGTGCAAGATCTAAGGGATCTTTATAGTTCATGCTACTTTTTGCGTCCTATGTGGTTCGTTTCTAACGAAAGCCAAAATTAACCAATCAAATCAGCTGGTTCAACTAACTCTTCCGTTTCTCCTGACTGTTTATTAAATGCCAACCGTAAGAAAGGCGGTGCTAAAAAGGTCGTGAGAATTACCATGATGATAATCGCTGCTTGCAGAGGTTTATCGATCGCACCACTAGCTGCACCAATACCAAGGAACACCAAACCCACTTCACCCCGAGGAATCATCCCGACACCAATCGCCAAACGGTTAATTCCGGGCTGACCAAACACTGACCAACCTGTGACTACCTTACCAATAATTGCCACTACTACCAAAAAGATCGCAATTATTAATCCTTGTTGATTTTCAGGAACAATGGGATTGAGGACACCTAAATCAACCCTCGCACCCACAGTCACAAAGAAAATCGGCACTAAGATATCAGCAATGGGAATCACTTGTTGATCTAATTCTTTGCGTTTATCGGTTTCATCTAAAACTAATCCAGCAGCAAACGCGCCTAAAATTGCTTCTAAATGGATGGCGTTGCCAATAAAAGCCATAAAGAATGCAAAGATAAATGCTGGAATGATTAGTTTCCCGCGTGTTTGCAGTTTATCAGCAATAGTAACAAAAGTTTTATTAAAGAATTTGCCCAGAAGAATTGAACCAATCAGAAAAACAGTAGCGCTGACAATCAAGTAAATCACGTTCAAAATATCTACTTCGCCAGTTTTAGCCAGACTTGCTACTACTGCCAAAACAATAATTCCCAAAACATCATCAATTACAGCAGCGCCAACAATAATTTGACCTTCTCGAGATTTGAGATGTCCAAGTTCTGATAAAACTTTGGAGGTAATACCAATGCTTGTAGCGGTTAGTGCTGCACCAGCGAAAATAGCAGGAATTGCTGGGGTGTGAAAGAAAAACATCAGTCCCACAGTACCGACTGCAAAAGGAACCGCGACCCCAACACATGCTACTATTGCTGCTTGATACCCGACCTTCTTTAGTTCCCGTAAGTCTGACTCCAAGCCAATTTCAAATAAAAGAACGATTACACCCAACTCGGCTAGAATCGAAATCGCCTCACTTTGGCTTTGAAAAACAGATGTTACTGCCTCCGGACTAAGATTGCCGATGAATTGCAGTATATTCATGATTACTGAGTCTGTCGCGATCGCACCGCTTTCAGGAAATACCAGCAGATGCAAGGCGGAAGCACCAACTACGACTCCACCAACCAATTCCCCCAAAACTGGCGGAAAGTCCATCATCCTTGATAATTCACCACCGAGTTTACTGGCAAGATAAATCACAACTAAACTCAGTAATACTCCAGTAAGGACAACAGGAGCATATTCTGATTCGCTTGCTGTTGCTAGAACAGGAAACTGTAAATCAGAACTCCAGGAAGATACCCAAGTAACTGAATTAACTATTAATTCTGGAAAAATCATTTTTTATATCTCTGTAGCGACTCACTCAGGTTGCGAATGCAGGTATGGTTTTACATTTGCTAGAGACGTTGCATTCAACGTCTCTTTTTAGTTAGTTACTGCTGGACTACAGCAGTGTCACCAAAATCGCTTCGGTATGTGGTGCTTGTTGCAGTGTTCGTATCGGCTACGTAACCATTAACCAAAATAAGTGCTTGTTGCAGTGCTTCTGTACGATTCATTAGTAAGTGATGTGGAGGTAACAATTGCATAATGCCTAATTTTTCTAGGCGTCGCTTAATTTTGCCAGTTGCACCAACTATGAATACATGGCGACCTTTTTCAACTGCTTCTCTGATGGCATTTTCAATTGCCAGTGAAGCAGTAACACCCAACAAAGGTACGTCACTCAAGTCCATAATGACAACATCGCAGTCTTTGATGGCATTATGTTCACGAGCGATCGCTTTGGAAACTCCAAAAACCATCGGTCCACTCAGGTAGAACAGCAATACCCGTCCGTTGGCTTGATCTAACAACTGCTTTTCTTGTGCGTTCAAAACAATGGCATCATCAGCGTCAGTAATGGTTTTAACTTCTTGTGATTGCAAGCTAGAAAGACGTTCAATGGTCAAGATATTAGCAATAAACACCCCAACGCCCACAGCCACAATCAAATCCACAAACACTGTCAGGAACATCACCCCGTACATAATGATTGTTCCCTTCAGGGATACTTGATGAGCGCGTTTGAGGAAACTCCAATCGAGAATATCAATACCGACCTTGAGAGCAATACCTGCTAACACCGCCATGGGAATAGTTTCGGTCAAATTCGCAGCCCACAAGACCACCACTAGCAAAATAATCGCGCGAGTTATACCAGATAAAGCTGTTTTGGCTCCTGTTTGAATATTGACCACAGTTCCCATTGTGGCACCCGCCCCAGGTAGCCCACCACATATACCAGAAACCAAGTTGCCAATACCTTGACCAATCAATTCCTTGTCAGATTTGTGTTCGGTGCGAGTCAAGCTATCTGCAATTACCGCAGTTAACAAAGTATCAATACATCCCAGCATCCCCAACATTGCCCCATCAATGAGCATGACGGTGATTTGTGATGGAGTAAATGTAGGCACTTGCAATTGTGGCAGACCCATGGGGATGTCATTGATGCGTCTGATATCTGCATTCCCAAAGAAAACCAGTGAAACCACAGTACCGACAATTAATGCCACTAGTTGGGGAGGAGCATAGCGCTTCAATTTCGACGGCATTAAGAAAATAATTGCCAGTGTCAGTACTCCCAAAAGGGTTTCTATGGGATTGATATTTGATAACAACTGAGGCAGGTTTTGCACCATCCCCAGTACACCACCTTTGGGATTAGGCTGTCCCACAAAAGGAGCAATTTGCAGAATAATCAAAATTATGCCAATTCCAGACATAAAGCCTGAAATCACGCTGTAGGGCATGAGGGTGATGTATTTGCCCAGCTTGAATATGCCAAATAAAATTTGAAATATACCTGCTAGCATCACCACGGTAAATGCCATGGCCAAGCCATTCTCTGGGTTATTTGCAGTCATCGTGGCGACAATCCCAGTCATGACTACGGTCATCGGCCCAGTTGGCTCAGAAATAAGGGTCGGTGTACCTCCAAATAGCGCCGCAAAAAACCCGACACAAACAGCGCCATAAAGACCAGCCACAGGCCCAGCACCAGAAGCGACTCCAAAGGCTAACGCCAATGGTAAAGAAACAATTGCGGTTGTTAGACCACCAAAAAGATCACCACGTAAATTTCGCAAATGGATAGTATTAGTCAGTTGCATGGATGGGGATGTAATCACAACAGAACTGTGAATTCACAAACTTTCAGCCTGGATTTAGCATTCAAATACGCCAAAACATGCACCTGCCTCAAACCTCAAAAACTTGCTTGCTTAAGTTCACTGCTATCATGCTACACTTAGGATTAAATAGATATTTTTGTGCAGCAATGAATAGCCGACTCACCTGTGCAAATAATAATCTGTTTTTGAGGTAAATAGCAGTTACTATTTTGAGATATTTTTGGCAAATATGAGCTTAATACAAGATATATGAAGACATTTGTATCTAGAAAAACTTCTTCAACCTTGTAAAAACTGCTTTGTTATACAACTTTAGTTTGCCAAAACATCTTAATTGAAATATTTGATTGTGCTATTTCATTGGTCGTTCCAATCTCCACAAAGCTGAAAAGCAGGAATTGTATTTATTGCAAGCAAAACGTTACAAGAAATAAATTATATTTCTTGCTCCAGATAGCTTGTTTCCAATACAAGCGCAGCTTGCGCTGAGTTAAGCTTAAAAAGCAGACTCCCGCAATTTTATAAAATTAGCTGATGTTCGCAAAAACCGCTTTATGCGTAAAGCGTATTTAATTTTATAAAAATAGCATACAACTTTTATTGCCTAAAAAGTTAACCTTTAGGCAATAATTCTTAAATAAAAATTAGATAGCTTTGATAAGTAATTGCTTATGGTTCCTCAGGAAATGATGCTCTAAGAGTATATGCATAGATAATTATCTATGATACTCATGAATGAAGCTGAGGATAAATACTTCTTTAGCCTCTATAAACCAAAAAGACATTCAGCACATAAAATTAGTTCCTTTTCAAACGATGAAAAAATGCAACATAGAAGCGAGTTTATGCAATAGACGTCTCCAGGAATTAATTATGGGTTATGTCAAGTTCGTATGATTATCCCTGTTCTGTCACTCTCGGAAAACAATAATCTCAGCCAACTTCTGAGACTTTGGTTTCATCCGGGTTTGAGGCTTTATTTTCTAACAGAAACTAAAATTTATAGACGAAAAGTGGAAACTAAAGCCCCGTAACTATTTGAGCGATTGGATTCTCCCAAAGTGACAAATGAGGGTTATTTATAATTCCCGTTTACCTCACCCCGCCTTCGGCACCCATCTCCTTAGCAAGGAGAGGGGCTGGGGGTGAGGTTTTTGATTATAAGTGATTAACCGAACTCAATATTACCTGGAATCCTTGTAGAGACGGAAAATTTCGTGTCTCTAGATTCTTTTTCAACAAATGTCTAATTAATAGACTCTTTAGATAAACCTGCCCTATCCTACGTCATCGTGAGCATAGCGGTTAAATAGGAAATCTAGGGCATAGTTACGCAATTTGTAGTATTGCGGATCTTCCATAATCCGGAGTCTATCACGGGGACGGAGAAATGGAATCTCCATGACTTCGCCGATTTTAGCGCGGGGACCGTTGGTCATCATTACCAACTTATCTGCTAAAAACAGCGCTTCATCAATGTCATGGGTAATCATCAACACTGTACAGCGGTTTTCATTCCAGATTTTCAGCAGTTCTTCCTGTAACTCTTCTTTGGTAATAGCATCTAGCGCCCCGAAAGGTTCATCCAAAATCAAGACTTTCGGACGAATTGCTAAAGCACGGGCAATAGAAACCCGTTGTCTCATACCACCAGACATTTGAGTGGGTTTCTTGTCCATAGCATCTGCTAACCCCACCATTGCCAGGTGTTCCCTGACAATTGCTGACTTTTCTGCTTCCGGTTTGTTAGGATAAACCGCGTTGACAGCTAGGTAGATATTTTCAAAAGCAGTCCGCCAGGGTAGTAGAGCATAGTTTTGGAATACCACCATTCTGTCTGGCCCAGGTTTGGTAATGGGTTTCCCTTCTAGCAAAACTTGTCCATTGGTTGGTTGGTTAAACCCAGATACCATGTTGAGAAGAGTAGATTTACCACAACCAGAGTGACCAATTACACAAATAAATTCTCCTTCACCAACATTGAGGTTGACTCCATCTAATACGGTAAAAGGGCCATTTTTTGTGGGATAGACTTTGCTAACATCTTTAATTTCTAAGTAAGGTTGACGGTTGGAAGTTGCAGTTGCTAGGGGTCTTCCCAGGGCATTTGCAGTAGTGTCGGTAATTGTAAAATTGCGATTATGCATGGTGGATAGGTAGGAATAGGGGATAGTGTAGGGATTAGGGGAGGTGGGAGATAAGGATACTGTCTATAATTGTCTTCTTTGTCCTCCTTCCCTTGTCTCCCAAATTAGGCTACTCTCCTGACTGGTGTGTCAAGAATAACTTCCGCAACTGAAAAATCACGTTTAATCTTGAGGCTGTTAAGATAGGCGATCGGGTCATCAGCATTGAAGCTAGTGCCATCAAACAGTTTGATTGGTTGACGGGTATAACTAATATCCATACCCAATTCGCGAGCAGCAGTACTAAACACACCAACTCGACATACTCGTTCGACAATTTCTACCCAATTTCGGGGGAAAGGCACTTCACCCCAACGCGCTAATTGCGTCATAATCCATATCTGTTCTGTGCGACTGGGGCGGTTAATGGCAGATTCTCCGTAAAATTGGTGATGGGCATATTCCCGCATGGGGTGATCTAAGTCACAGGTGCCGTTATTTGGATCGTCAATTTGGATATACTCCATATCAGTGCTGACATATTCCCGTCGTGCCAAAATCTGGCGAATTTCTTCAGCGTTTTCTGGGCGTGAACAGTAATAGCAAGCTTCTAGTAAAGCTTTAGTCAATGCTATATAGGTGTTGGGATAAGCTGCTGCCCAATCTTCCCGTACACCCAACACTTTACCTGGGTGTCCTAACCAAACTTCTAAATCTGTGGCGATGGTAAAACCAATACCTTCGGAAGCAGCGCGGAAGTTCCAGGGTTCGCCTACACAATAACCATCAATACTTCCGGCTTGCAAGTCTGCTACCATCTGGGCTGGGGGAATGGTTTTAATATCGACATCTACGTCAGGGTCAACACCTCCTGCTGCTAGCCAGTAACGCAACAGTATACTGTGCATTGAGGAAGGATGTACTACTCCCATGATGTGGGGTTCGGTACGGGTACTTTTCAGATACTGTTTAAATTCAGCAACGGTTTGTATCCCTTGGTCGTAAAAGCGTTTTGCTAAAGTAATAGCGTTACCGTTGCGTGTCATGGTGAGGGAGGTAACAACAGGTAGAGGTCGGTCACCATTTCCTCCCAGAGTTAACCACATCGGCATTCCAGAGGGCATTTGGGCTGCATCTAAATATCTGTCACTTATACCATCGACAATACCACGCCAACTGGTTTCGCGGACTAAGTTGACATCATCTAAACCGTGTTTAACGAAAAAGCCTTTTTCTTTGGCTATTGCTAAAGGGGCGCAAGCTGTAAGCGGTACAAAGCCGATCTCAAGATTGACTTTTTCTAAACCGTGTTTGGAGACAATTGTAGTTTTGCGCGCCCGAATTTTTTTGATGCGTTTTTGTTGATTGAGGAAGTAAATCATTTCACTCCGCAAGCTGTAGTAGCTGGGATGTTCAACTACTTCCATCCGTTTACGGGGTCTAGGAATATCTACTTCCAAAATGCCACCAATTTTTGATTCTGGCCCATTGGTGAGCATGACTATTCTGTCAGAAAGTAGCACTGCTTCGTCTACATCGTGTGTCACCATGACGGCGGTGACTTCGTTTTCTTCGCAGATTTGCATTAATTGTTCTTGCAAGTTACCCCGTGTGAGGGCATCCAATGCCCCAAAGGGTTCATCTAATAATAGTAACTTGGGGCGAATAGCTAAAGCGCGGGCTATAGCTACCCGTTGTTTTTGTCCTCCTGATAACATTCCGGGTGGTTTGTCTGCATGGGGACGCAAACCGACCATATCTATATGTTTTTCGACAATAGCCCGACGTTCTCCCGCAGGCAAATGTGTCATCACAGAATCTACTGCTAAGGCGATGTTTTCTCTGACTGTTCGCCAAGGTAATAGAGAATAGTTTTGAAACACCACCATTCGATCTGGACCTGGTTTGGTGATGCGTTTTCCTTCTAAGGTGACTAAACCTTCTGTTGGTAAATCCAAACCTGCAATCATATTTAATAAGGTGGATTTACCACAACCAGAGTGACCAATTAAGGAAACAAATTCGCCTTTTTTAATTTGGAGGTCAATTCCTTTAAGGGCAATATATTGACCGCCGCCAGTGAGATTAAAAACTTTATCAATTTGGTCAACAGCAACAAAAACAGACATAATTCTTGAATTCCTAAGTGATAGAGTGATGGGGTAATGGGGTGTTATTCTCCCTACCTCCCCATCTATTTTTGTTCTGCTGGCACAATTAGAGTTTGAATCCAAGCCATGAGTTTGTCCAGCAACAGACCGACAATACCGATATAAACCAGGGCTAGTATGACTTCGCTGACGTCGTTGTTTTGATAAGCATCCCAGATGAAAAAGCCAATTCCCACAATCCCGGACATCACGATTTCCGCAGCAATAATTGCCAACCAAGCAAGACCGATCGCAATTCTTAAACCAGTGAAAATGTAGGGCAAAGCAGCAGGAATGAGGATATTAAAAAAGTAATCTTTTTTATTGAGTTGCAGAACTTTGGCGACGTTGTTGTAGTCTTGGGGAATTTGAGTCACACCTACATAGGTATTGATCAAGATTGGCCAAATAGCGGTGATAAAAATCACGAACAATGCAGCAGGTTCGTTTTGTCTTAAAGCTGCCAAAGAAATGGGAACCCAAGCTAAAGGTGGTACGGTTCGTAATAACTGAAATAGAGGATCCAATGCTTTGTAAATTGTTTTATTAACACCGATCGCAATCCCCACTCCAATACCAACGATCGCAGCTAAAGTGTAACTAATTGCAACCCGTTGCAGACTTGCCCAAATCTGCCAAAATAGTCCCTTATCGATACCACCTCTGTCATAAAAGGGATACATAATTAACATCCAGGTATCTTGAATAACCTGGATTGGGCCAGGTAGTGTTGCCCCCGGAAGCCAAGAGAAAGCCTGCCAAGCAACAAGAAAGATAATAAGGGCGATCGCAGGAGGTATCAGATCAGGAAATTGTTTTTGTAAACGGGATATTAAATTATTATCAAAATTTGTATTATTACGGCGTCTGCTGGCTACTGTCATTGCTCTTTTCCTTTATGTGGTGGTTGATGCTTGGGGGATAGTAAATAGTGGTTGGTGGTTGATGGTTGATAGTTAGTTCCAAACAACAAACAACAACCAACTAAACACTGACTTTCTTGATTTGCAAACTCTTTAAATATGCTTCTGGTTGTTTGGGGTCAAACTCAACGCCATCAAAGAATTCTTCTACACCACGAGATGTACTGGTGGGGATATCAGCCGCTGCTATGCCTGCTTCTTTTGCTGCTTCTTTCCAAATATCTTCACGGTTGACTTTATCAATTAATGCATTGGCTTTTGTTAAATAATCTTTTGGTAAGAAACCCCAACGAACGTTTTCGACGATAAACCACAAATCATGGCTCTTGTAAGGGTAAGAAACGCTTCCTTTTTCATCTTTCCAGTAGTAAGGAGCCATTGATTTATCATCAATTGTGCGACCATCTCCCATGTCGTACTTGCCTTGGAATGGGCCTGCAAGAATTTCTTCTGGCAAATTGAAATAGTTGCGTCCCGCCAGAATTGCAGCGGCTTCTTTACGGTTGTCAAAGTTATCCAACCACTGCTGTGCTTCCATAACGCCTTTAAGCAGTGCTTTAGTCGCTTTCGGATTTTTATCAACCCAGTCTGCCCGTATGGCAAGGTACTCTTCGGGGTGATTCTTCCAAATTTCTGCTGTTAATGCTGCCATGAAGCCAATTTTATCTCTAACAATTCGATAAGGCCAGGGGTCGCCTGTACTGAAGGCGTCCATTGTTCCTGTCTTCATATTGGCGACTGTTTGGGCTGCTGGTACTGTCAGCAGTTTCACATCTGCATCTGGGTCAATTCCACCAGCAGCTAACCAGTAACGAATCCACAAATCTTGATTGACGTGGGGGAAAGTAAATGCTGCGGTGAAGGGAGTTGACGATTTCAGTTGCGTAAACAGAGATTTAGCACTAGCAAGTTGTAAACCAATGCCCTTTCCTTGATGCTTGCTAGCAACAGCAATTCCATTCCCGTGGGTAATTAACTGTGCTAATACATACATGGGAATTTTTTGATTGCCTTTGGTAATTAAACCTTCTGTAATTAAATGTGGCATTGGCATTTGCCATTGACCGCCATCAATACCGCCACCAGCAGATCCAATTTCGACGTTATCTCTTGCTGAACCCCAAGAAGCTTGCTTGGATAGTTCAACATCAGTCATGCCATATTTAGCAAAAAAGCCTTTTTCTTTAGCAATAATTAAAGGCGCTGCTTCCACAATTGGGACATATCCCAATTTGACAGTTTTCGTTTCTGGTGTTTGTTCTGGGCTAATATTGGCAACTGGCTGTGCTCCTGATTGGGTTTGAGCGCTACCTCCACCTGTTTCTGGTGGATTACCCAAACAGCCCTTGAGAAATACTGCACTCGCAGAAGCAGTAGCTGTAACTATAAACTTGCGGCGAGAGATTTGATGAAAAAATTCTGACATAACATCTCCTTTTAGTGAATTTCATCTTTATACCCATGAAAACTAGGCACAGGAAACACTGGATGTTTCTTGCACAAAAAAACCTGTTTAAAACTATGCATGGCGATTTACATTAGCCCATATCATTCAAAGAAAGGCGACGGAAATCCCTTGTAAAAACTTTGCGTTTGCAAGTACAGTCGTGTGTATCTTACTGAAACAATCATTAAACAATCATTAAGCCTGTTGAAAATAGCTTACAGCTTTTCCCATCAAAATGGTTGATTTATAAACCATTTTTCTTAAAAAAATATTGGATTAATTAGATAAGAAAAAGTTTATATATACAGTCAAACCATAGTTTGAGATGTATTGAATATTTAAAAAATTATGATGTATATAAATTAGAGTCTATGCTTAATCCAAAGCTCAGTAAAATCGAGGTTCAGAGATAAAAATCAACAACATGCACAGTCTTGAGCAAATTAATAGATTTGTGGATTGTAGATATTAAGAGATATGAAGTTAAGTAGCGATCGCGCACATAAACTGCATATTTAATTTTGGCAATTCTGAAAGTTGTTGAATTTAATATAGTTTATGAAAAATCTATAGTAATAAGAGATTTTTTCTATGAATTAGGTAAGACTAAAAAACCTACCTCTTTGAGAGTGTGTTATAGTTCTTGACCTCCAAACTCAATGGTGATCACACTGATAAATTTGCATGATAACTCTTGTGCATCATCACTTCAATCAGGCGGTCACCAACCTTTATGACGACAAATTAATGTTTTGGAAATTGACCACCGATCTAGACGCGACACGAAGCGGCTTGTTGTAGATGGGTGAGATTTAGTTATTCTTTGTCAATTGTTTGCCAATAATATTAATGGCGTTGACGACTGCTTGCGGCTGGGTTTGGGGAATGGCATGGCCTGTGTCGGGTAAAATAATCAATTGCGAGTGAGAGAGGCGATCGCGCAATCGGTAAGAATTTTCTTTAGCAGAGACAAAACTATCACTGTCACCCACAACAATCACAACAGGAACATCAATCTCGCTGTAGCGCTTTTTCATTTCCTCTAAAGCTGATGGCAAGTTTTTACTGTCTTCTAGGGAAGCTTGAATTTGAATTGGTCTTGTCCACAAAGCTTGTGCTGCTTTGAAATAATCTACATTTGGGGACTGTGGTAAAAATCCTTTATTTAAGTGTGCAAAAAGAAAATACCCTACCAAACCAGGTGGAATAAACTTGAGCAAAAATTCCAATAATGAGGACTGGGCAAAATTAGCTAGCGGTAAAAGTGCATGATCAGCCTTATAAGCTATTGCAGAAAGGAGAACAATACCCGCAACCTCTTCAGGATAACGCAGTGCATAGGTAAGAGCGATCGCGCTACTCCAAGAATATCCAACTAATATAGGTTTCTCGATACCAATTTTTTGCAAGGCGCTACGCAGTAATTGAGCTTGTACAAGTGGTGTGGCTATAGCTGGACGGTCACTGTAACCATGTCCAGGCAGATCAAAAGCATAAACACAATATTCTTGAGCAATGCGATCAATAGTTTCGGGTGGGTAATCTTGCACAGAACCAGGATTACCATGTAACAAAACCACTGCTTGCTCAGAACCTTTGCAAACATAGTGTAATCTTACTCCAGCCACTTTCACATATTTTCCCTGGGGAGGAAAATCAGCTTCAGCTTGTCGGATAGCTCGGTCGGTGTAAAAAGAACCAGCGATCGCAACTGCTATCAAAATCCCCAATAGGGGTATCATAAGTATCAGCCAGAGCATTGATTTACCTTTGCAAATTTTCTGCTTTCAGCTCCAGTCTACTCCCTTAAAAAACTATCTTGCAGCAATGCAACTACACAGAAAAAATAAGTAATACTTTTTTTACAAAAACCTAGCTCCACACAACAAAAGTTAACCAGTCAGACTCATCAATCCACCGAATCAACAGTAATTTGATCATCTCTGTCTCTTCGTGTCTTAGTGCCTTAGTGGTTCAAAAAAATCAAAAAAATTTTTACCACAAAATTACAAAGACACCAAGTCTTTTCATCAGCTAGACTGGTGATCGGGTCTATGACTATTCCCCAGATGTGATAATTAAGCGATGAAAGCTGATGGTTTGACGATCAAAGAACTCACTGAAGCAGTCGGGGGTGGGATTACGCCCCGGATGGTACGACATTACCATCAGTTAGGATTATTACCCCAACCCATGCGATCGCACAGCAACTATCGTCTCTACACAGAGACAGATGTCATTCGGTTGCAACGGATTGTGGCGTTAAAGCAACAGGGTTTTCAACTTAACCACATTCGCCAAATTCTAGAAGTCGAACCACCAAACAATCCCAATACCAATTTGATGTTGCAACTACAACAGCAATATCGAGCAGTTATCCAGCAAATTTCCCAGCTGCGGCAAACTGCATCAGCATTAGAGGGTTTGTTGGGACGCGATCGCGATTGTCAAATTATCCAAGCTGAAGTCCTTGCCCAACTTAAGTTAATCGAGGTAGAAACAAAAGTCGGACTAGGAGAGTTAGAAAAACTCTGGAGTGGTTTAGACGCCCAAATTCATGCTCACCCAGAAGATTTTCATGAATCATTAAAGCATGTATTACCAGATTTATCGGCTCGTTCTGAAATTGAACAAGACCTGATTTCTCAACTAGTGTTAGCGTGTGGAGATGTGAGTTTAGCCTCGTTTGTCAAGTTGAGTCAGCAAGCGATCGCAGCAAGTCGTGATGCTCTCAAATTAGGATGTGAGATTATTGCAGATATTCCTACGGTCGCAGCTGCTTTGGATCAAACCCGACTATTTCATTTGGGATGTCGTATCGAAACCTTAATTGATAATCCTCACGTTACTACTGCTGTTGAGGCAGAACAAGCTTTTTGGCAGCAGCAACAATGGCGGAAAAAGTTACAGCAAGTAAAAAAAGGTTGCATTTTTGTGGTTGGCTATGCACCTTCAGTATTACTATCTATCTGCCAAGCTATCAAACAACAGCAAATTCAACCAGCATTAGTTATTGGTATGCCTATCGGCTTTAGCCATGCACCTGCTGCCAAACGGCAACTTATGCGAACAAACGGTGCTTGGATTGTGGTTGAGGGAACTATCGGAGGTGGCTTGTTAGCAGCTACTGCTCTCAATTCCTTGGTTGAGTCAGTGATTGAGAAACCTGATTGTCATTGTTATTTGAGCCATTAGACTTGTTGCAAAGGTCAAATTAACCCCCATTTAAGGGTTACGGTGTACACACAAATCTGAATTTTACGCCAATACAGCAATGTAGAGACGTGCCATGGCACGTCTCTAACGTCTGGTTAAATAACGAAAAATCGTTCAATGAAGGGTGTCACCCCTGATTTGCCAGCTGCATCTTGTAAAGGGTAGGAAACTGGACTCTGGTAAGTATTTATTACAGACTGATTGACAACTTGGGCTACACAGATAATATGTTAATTTCAATACAAAAATTTTGTTAAACATATTGCTATACAAATGTATCTTGATAAAAACCATTACACTGGCATAAGTTGACAAAGTATGCTTTTTAGCAAAAAATTCTGTTTAGCCACGCCAACAATCAAATATTCTAAAAAAATTTATTTTTAAAGGAGAATGTCTCAACTATAATACAACCCAAAAATCATATGTCAAATAACTCTCGACAATCAGGCATTATCTGCAAAAGTCACTCAACAAGTATTTAATGAGATTGTCTGATATCCTGGTATTCGTTTAAAGTAAAGCCTTAAGCATTGAATACAATTCTCCGCTCAGAAGTATAATTAGCGCCTTTACTCTACCTAGTTTCCTCTAACTACTTGATCAGAGGGCATATGTGGCAAAAAGAAAAAAAAGATAACTCAATAGTCAGCTTGGTGTTATTGCTAACATTAGCAACAACCCCAATGGCGGCTTCTGTTGTAGTGTCCGACTTAGCACTGGCACAATCTAATGATGTTCCGTCTTTTGAACTGCCCAAAGCAGTGCAACGCGGCACTACAGTGCGGATTGATGGCTCGAGTAGCTTGTATACAATTAATCAAACCATGAAAGAACGGTTTGAGCAGAAGTTTCCTGGTACGAGAGTGGAAGCTGCTGCTAATGGTGCGGATGTGGCTTTAATAGCTTTGAAAGAAGGATTAATAGACATAGCAGCAATTGGTCGTGGTTTAACGCCAGAGGAAAAAAAGCAAGGTTTAGAACAACTGCGCTTACGTCGAGAAAAGATTGCGATCATAGTTAGCGAAGAAAATCCCTTCCAAGGAAACCTGACTAACCAGGGATTTGCCAGAATTTTTCGAGGAGAAGTTACAGATTGGTCAGAATTAGGAAGAGCTAGTGGTAAGATTCGGGTTATAGATCGTCCGCTTAATAGCGACACACGCGAGTCTTTTCGCAGCTACCCAGTCTTCAAGAATGCCAAGTTTGAAACCGGTGCAACTGCTGTTCAGCTCAATGAAGATAGCCCAGTTGAAGTAATCAAACAGTTAGGCAGAGACGGTATTGGTTATGTTTTAGCCCATCAGGTATCGAAACTCCAAGGTGTGCGTGTCCTGAGGGTGAGTCGAACCTTACCAGACAATCCCAATTATCCTTTTTCCCAGCCTTTGGTGTATGTCTACAAAAAAAATCCTGGTGTGAATGTGGCTGCTTTTCTTGGCTTCGTCACAAATGCACCAGGACAGGAGGCTATAGAAGCAGCAAGAACAACAGAAGCAGAAGCGATCGCAGCTGCAATGACTGCTGAGTCTCCAACAGCAACCACAACTGACACCGCTACTACTTCACCCAGTGCCGATATTACATCTGCTGCTGATAGTTATACGTTAGCGGCTCCCACCCAAAGCAATCAAACAAGCCAAGATCACAAATTGCTGTTGTGGTCAATTTTGGCAGTATCAACTGTAGCTATTTTCGGATTATTATTGTGGTTTTTACGTAAAAAGCGCCCAACCGACAGCAAAACCACAGATACTACGATTAAATCTAGTCCCCCCGATTCTCCTGTAGATGCAAGTACACCACAGTCAACAGCGAATGTCAGTTCTGCTACGCAAGCAACACCTAGTGATCTTACACAAGACACAACTATTGTCCCATCTGAGCAAAATACAGCCAAACATTTGACTCCTACTATAGCTGCTAGCGTTGCAGGTGGCGCTGCAATAGCAGCAGAAAGCACATTAGTATCAAAATGGTCTGAAAAAAATTCAGAAATCACGGCTGAAGATCAGACAGAGGTAAATCATTCATCTTCTGTGCAAGTTCCATCAACTGATGGATCTCCATTAGACTTAGAAGCACCAGTAACGGTTGTTAATGCTCCCTATCCGCAGGTGTCGGATAGTTTTCATGCTTCTAATCCGGAAGCAACATTATTGCAAGACAATACTCAGATATTATCTGCCCATCACTCAGATGTCACAGATCACCAGACACCAGCAAATGTTGATGTCACCGAAGTGCAAGCCCCACCAGCAGGAACGGAAAATTCATATTCTCCACTGCCAGATCTTTGGGAAGATGCAACCCAAGTACAAATACCGTTAGCATCAGCATCACAACCTGAAATTACCGAAATCACATCTACGGAAGAAACACCAACTATTCCCCAGCAGCCAGATTTAGAGTTACCTGAAATTACCGAAATCACATCTACGGAAGAAACACCAACTATTCCCCAGCAGCCTGAGACAAATCAAGCAGCTTTGGATTTAGAAACGCCGCCGACAGTCGTAAATACTGTATATCCTCCACTTCCAGATGTTTGGGATGATACACCCACCCAACAAAATAATACTGTTGTCCCAGATGGAGAAACGACCCCAGAGCAACCACAGGTATCCGGAGAGTCATTAGATGTGGTAGCGGATACAGCCGAACCTACTGTTAATTTAACGGAGGAAGTAGCCCAAACTACCCCAACAGCAGATTCCTCTGTAATTAACTCGCACCCCCCAGAACAAGCAACTCCATCGACAGGTGCAGAAATTGGTACATGGGCTACTATTTATGGGATTAGCAACAATCAAAACTTAAATGCTGACTCACCACAAACACATAATATTGTGGATGAAGCTACCCCAGCCACCACAGCAACTGCCAAACCAAAAGATGTAGAGTCAGAAAATATTATTGTTCTCACACCGCGTACTCCCAAATGGGCTTATGTTTCTTGGCAAGTGTCTGATGATGCCAAACAAACACTGCGATCGCAAGGTGGATCGCAATTTACACTGCGACTATATGATGTTACTGACATTGACCTGAGTTATCAAACTCCTGTACTTGTGCAGCAGTATGAATGTGAAGAGATAACAGAAGACCGATATGTAGCAATTCCGACGAGCGATCGCAATTACATGGCTGAGATTGGTTATACTACAGCAGATAATAATTGGTTATTACTTGCCCGTTCAGAAATTGTTCGTGTTTTCAGTCGTCCAGAGAAAGATTTCTGGTTTATTGCTGACACAGAGTTAATTATTCATGGGGCGACTGAACCTGGTTCAAGTGTTGCTGTTGCTGGTCATAACATTAAACTCAAACCAGATGGTACTTTCCACCTGCGTATTCCTTTTACAGACAGCTTAATTGACTATGTGATGACTGCAACAGATGCTGATGGTCAAAATGCTAAAACCATTCGTATACATTTTTCTCAGGATGATCCCGAAGGTTGAAGAAGGCAGGAGGCGGATAATAAATAGTTATAGTTCCCATGATTACTTAATAATTCCCGTTTAACCTCACCCTAATCCCTCTCCGCGAGTTCGGAGAGGGGTGCTGAAGGCGGGGTGAGTTTTTTTATTATTAAGTGATTAACCAAACTCGATATTAATTGTTTGCTGTATGCATCCTCTAGGCGCAAAGCGCCCTATGAACAATCAACAACCAACTTCCAACACTAACATTTTTGTGTTAACTCCAGATAAATATGCTCTAATCTGATTGGCTGTCGTGAAATAGAGTCAATATGAATGCCATCAAAACGTGCAATAATTTCCTTTAATTCTAAATGCTCTGGTAGCCAAAAAGATAAATCACTACCATAACGCCGGGGTGTAAAACCACATGCAATTGCTCGTGCGATCGCTTTTTCTGCTTCTGAAGTTTGCACCACTAAAATTTCTTTAGCTGGAATACAAGTACGTAACTCCTCAAGGCTACCTTCTGCTAAAATCTGACCATTTTTTAAAATACCAATTTTATTACACAGGCGCTCTGCTTCATCTAAAAAATGAGTAGTTAATAAAATAGTAATTCCTTGATTTTTTAATTGTCTAATTAACTCCCAAATCTCATATCTTGCTTCAATATCTAACCCTGTAGTTGGCTCATCTAAAATCACTAACTTCGGCTGATGCACCAAAGCTACAGCTATATTTAGGCGTCGTTGCATTCCCCCACTGAGGGTTTCTACTGGACTTTTGGCTCTATCTAATAAATTTACAGCCTTAAGAGTTGCCTTAACTTGTTTTTGTCTTTCTATTCTGTTTAAACCATAAATTTTGGCAAAAAATTTGACGTTTTCCTCACAAGAAAGACCTCTGTATAATAAATTTTCTTGTGGGGCGATACCGATGATTTTTTTGGTTGCTTCTGAAACTAACTGATGATTAACTTTGACTATACCGCTATCCGCTTGTAATAAATTACAAATAATATTGATTGTAGTAGTTTTTCCTGCTCCATTTGCACCTAGTAAACCATAAATTTCTCCAGGGGCAACATATAGTGTTAAATCCTGAAGGACTTGCCTATCTTTAAAAGACTTATTGAGCTTTTCTATATACAGCATATTTAATTTAATAAGTAGCTCTAAAATAACTGCTTACACTTTTGATCCTTCACCCCTTCACAGCCTTTTTTCTAGCATTACCATCCTTCGATAAGAAAACCATCCACCCAAGATCATCATCAAAGTAAACCCTGATAAAAATTGGAAGTGAGACGCAATATCTTGTACATTATCCCCCTGGGTTGATACTGCTAAAAGAGCTTGATTCATGTGATAAATAGGATTTATTTTGGCAAGTTCAAGTAGTGTTTCTGGTAAAAAACGAATTGGGAAAAAAGCTCCCCCTAAAATCAACAAAGGTACACCAAAAGCAGCTACCAGAGAATTTACATCTTCAGTACGGCGTGCTAATTGAGTACCCAAAATAAAGCCTAAACCAACATAAGCGACAATACTCATTAAGATAATAATTGCACCCAAAAATACAGAACCTTTAAACGTAGTACCCCAAAAAGCAGCAATAGTATAAATAATTAGTGTTTGCCCAAAACCAATACAACTATGAGCTAAAAAAATCCCCAAAAAATAGGATGTACCACTTAAAGGCGAAATAAATAAGCGTTTGAGAGTTTGCTGTTCTCGTTCTGAGACTACAGTGGCGACACTACCACCCAAACAACTAAAAAATAGTGCTGCTCCTACCAAAGTTGAGGGCGCAGCATATGCAAAACCCTCTTCTATGGATAGCTGCATACTTTCTGCTAACACATATCCATTGATCAGCAGAATAGAGATAGGGAAAATAATCCAAAAAATTAAACTGCGTCTTCGCCGCAAAAGTTCAATTAAAATACGCTGAGTTATAGCGATCGCTTCACGCCAGAATTTCATATTCTTAATTTATTTGCAACAGTATCTAGTTAACAGTTCAATTTACCAGAGTACCAGTCCCCTATCTGACACTACTTTGCTAAGTGTTTTTGTGATTAATAATACTAAGTACTCTGGTTTTGCCTGAGCAAAACCAACTTTTTTCAACTAGATACCCTCAACTTAACATAAATGTTAAGTAATGTTGCCTAGGCTTTTTTGTAATACCAAAATAAAGTAGTAGTCCGCTATGCAAATTATAAGAGGTCATAGATCCCCGACTTTTTTAAAAAGTCGGGGATCTGAACACCCGCGACCTGTCAAAATTTATCGGGTGGAGTAGTAGTGGTCTGTGTCATTAGTTCTGAGGGGTAAAAAAGAACCGCAAAGACGCCAAGTACGCCAAGAGAAGAGGAGAGGAAAAGGGTAATTTATAAAGTTATTTAACCCAGCAAAATTAATGGGACAGACCAGTAGTGAACTGACACAACTAAATTTCTGCAAACATCTCTTTTTCTATCTCTGTGTTCTCTCTTGCTTCATGCGGTTTATTAATTCATCGAATCTAAATCGAGGGATTGCATTCCTCGCCGTTCCACGAAAGACATCATGCTTCCTAACTGGAACCATACTAGCAGTGAAGTCAAAATAGTTACTGGTATACCGACTGCATAAGCAAGCAAGGGTGGAAAACCAAATATTTCAAACCCAGAACACATAAATAACGTCACACCGACAGTTATTCCTAGAAATGGTATAGATAACTGTTTAATTGACAACTGAGTACTGGATTTCTCTGCGCCATCACTCTGCCATTTGTTTACAATTACCTTTAGTGTTCCGGCTAATGCCAAACCAGAGGTTAATGCAGTAAATAAACCAATAATGAGTAGTAAATATGGCGGTTGTGAAGGATAGTAGTACATAAAACTCCTGATTGGTATGGATTTTAAAAGGTAAAAGTGCAGATTAAAAAGTCAAGAGTCAAATATTGACTTTAAATTGTTGACTCTTGACCCTCGAGTGTCTTTCTGTATAAGGGTTTTTAGCGTTTCATGCCAAAAGTGGTGATCGCAGTTACTGAAGGTAATATGGCTGCAACTCTCTGTTTGGATAAATCTGTCAAAACTCCGATCGCCACATCTAATAATCGATTCGGTTTTAAATCATCTTTGACTAAGTTCCACAAACTTTGAACTTCTTCGGTATGTAGGCGATCATCTTCGGTAAGAGCTAATATCAGCTGACGCCATAGATATTTACCTTCATCAGATAGGAGGTATTGCAGCCCCAGTTTAGCTGTAGGTAAGACATCAAAATTCTCATCGGTACGGGCGATCGCAATTAAATTTTCTAAGCGCTGCCATTGGAATTTACCATCTTTGAACAGCACGTCTAATAACCGTCGGCGTAATTGTGGAGATTCGCCTGTCAACAGACGCCTTGCGACGTAGGGATAAGCTACTTCCACAATTTTAAAGTTGGGGTTGAGGCTGAGGGCAATACCTTCTTGAGTCACCAAAGAACGAATAATTAAAGCAAACTTAGCGGGGACTCGGAAGGGATAATCATACATCAATTCTGAGAATTGATCGGTGATGGTTTTAAAGTTAAAATCTCCGACATTTTTGCCGATCGCATTGCCTAATGTTGCTTCTAGGGCTGGTACTATAGGACGAATATCTGTGTCTGGTGTTAAAAATCCCAGCTTGACATAATCTTTGGCTAGATCGTTGTAATCTTTGTTAACTAAATGTACAACTGCATCTACTAGAGTTTCCTTAATGTTTTCATCTAGCTGATCCATCATGCCGAAGTCAATGTAACCCATTCTGCCATCTGGCATGGCAAATAAATTGCCGGGGTGGGGGTCAGCATGGAAGAAACCATGTTCTAATAATTGTTGTAGACCTGAAGTCACGCCGATTTCGATGATCGCTTCTGGATCTAAACCAGCTTCCTTGACTCTTTGAGTATCGGTTAACTTAAATCCATTTAGCCACTCTAGAGTCAGAACTCTGGTGGAAGTATAGCGCCAATAAATAGCCGGAACTTTGACACGTGGATCGTTGCGGAAGTTAGTAGCAAATTTTTCGGCGTTGCGACCTTCGTTGAGATAATCTATTTCCTCAAATAATTTGGTGCCAAATTCATCCACGATCAACCTCAGATCGTGACCAAGATTCAGAGGTAGCCAAGGGGCTAACCAACCCGCCGCCCACCGCATTAAATAAAGATCGAGGGTAATAACTGGGCGTAGGTTAGGGCGTTGTACTTTCACTGCTACTTCTTCACCAGTGTGCAAACGACCCCGGTAGACTTGTCCCAAGCTAGCAGCAGCAACGGGACTAGGTGACAGTTCGCTGTATATTTCCTTGACTGGACGACCGAGTTCGGTTTCAATCAATTGGTAGGCGATCGCATTATCAAACGGCGGTAACTGGTCTTGCAATTTCACCAGTTCTTCTAAAAAATCTTTACGTACTAAATCTGGTCTTGTCGATAAAGCTTGACCTACTTTAATAAAAGTTGGTCCCAGGCGCGTTAGTAACTGACGTAATTGGGCTGCGCGTTTTGATTTGTTCTGTTCAACTTGATTTTGCCACTCATCCCACTTCAAGCTAAATATAAACGCAGCAAAAGACCAAATGATGTTCAGCGCCCGCGCCCAAGCTAGCCAAGGACGATAGCGGTAATAACTAGCGATCTCATCGGGATCGTAACGTCGATTGTTTTGTATAGGGGTTTGCAGGCTCACTCCCTTATTTACCTCTTCATTTAAAATAAGAATTTACCTCTTTCGAGGTCAACAAATATCTACCTGACTATTTCTCTGTAGCTTTATAGAATTTAGTCAAGCTTTACTAAAAGTTACTTTCTTATCTTTTATTTTATATTACTACATAAAAGTATATATACTTATTGCGATAGAGAAAATTTTTGCTGTTAGTCATCTCAAAAATCAATACAGTGATAATTTTATCCTGTATGTCGGCCTGGAATCATAGAAATATGGCTCAATTAGCCTATTTGCAAAACATACTATCTTTTCAAGATAGTATGTATAATTAATGACCTAATATTAAAATATTCAGTAATTACACCAAAGCATTCGATTCATCGAATATATTGATATTTCCTGAGCCATGAATTTAGAAGGTTCAGGGATCAAAGTTAAAGTTATAGCTATCAAATTAATCTAAGTAGCTACTTAACAACAAATATAAGCGTTTTCAAGCTACGAGAATCAAACTTGATTTACTTAGATTAAATGTATATTTAAAGTTTTATTTAGAAAAATTGCAATTTAAAAAGTAATTGTTATTGAACTACATAATCCCAATAAGTATAAAGACGCCAAATTACTGTTGCGAGTAATGGGGAAAAACACCAATTACCCATTACCCATTACCAATTACCAATTACCCATTACCCATTACCAATTATGGTTGTTTTGTATACACCTAATTTTGTAGTAAATACACTACAAATAGAATCATAAGCTACTGCAAGTAATATCACCTCAGCATTTAATCAGAGATAATCTTTAAACCCTTAAAAAAATTATGTTAAGTATCTCTATAAATAAGCACTTACCAAGCTCACCTTACTTAGCTACTTCTTTACCGGGACCGCGTGCGAGAGAAATTATCGAACGCGATCGCGCTGTGACTTCTCCTTCCTATACCCGTGACTATCCCTTAGTTGTGAGTCGTGGTGAAGGTTGTATGGTCGAAGATGTAGATGGCAATGTCTTCTTAGACATGACGGCGGGAATTGCTGTCACCGCCACAGGACACGCCCATCCAGACGTTGTGCAAGCTATCCAAACACAAGCCAGTAAGTTAATACACATGTCTGGTACGGATTTTTACTACAAACCGATGGTAGAACTGGCGGAAAAGTTAGCTGCACACGTAGAATTTCCTGGCGGTGCGAGAGTATTTTTTACCAATTCTGGCACGGAATCTAACGAGGGTGCAATCAAACTGGCTAGATACTACACCAAACGTTCCCTAATTATCGCCTTTTTAGGAGCATTTCACGGGCGCACCTATGGAGCAATGTCTCTGACTGGTTCCAAAGCTGTACAGAGAGCAGGTTTTGGTCCTCTCGTTCCAGGAGTGACGCATATTCCTTATGGGACTCACGCCAGTTTAGATTACCTAGAAAAACAACTATTTCCCGCCATGCTACCACCCCATGAAGTAGCAGCAATTGTCGTTGAACCCATTCAAGGCGAGGGTGGTTATGTTGTACCAGAGGATGGATTTTTACAAAGGATTCGGGAGATATGCGATCGCTACGGCATTTTGATGGTAGTGGATGAAGTGCAATCGGGAATGGGGCGTACGGGTCGATTGTTTGCGATCGAACATTGGGGCGTCACACCTGATATTATTACTACTGCCAAGGGTATCGCCAGTGGTTTACCTCTAGGTGCAATTCTTGCCCGATCAGAAATCATGACTTGGCCACCTGGTTCCCATGCTACTACTTTTGGTGGCAACCCTGTTGCTTGTGCTGCTGGGCTTGCGACTTTAGAACTATTGGCAGGCGGCTTGATGAGAAATGCTACCGAAATGGGAGAGTTATTGCAAGCTGGCTTAGTAAAGTTACATCAACAGTTTCCCAGAGTTTCCTTACCTCGTGGTAAGGGTTTGATGGTGGCAGTAGATTTATTAGATGATCAAGGAAGTTTGGATCGGGAGTTACGCGATCGCATTTTACAAGCAGCTTTTTTGCGAGGTTTATTATTGCTTGGTTGTGGGAAAGCAGCAATTCGCTTTTGTCCACCGTTAGTAATTGATAGTGAGCAGGTTGAAACTGCTTTGGAGATTTTCGCTAGTGTATTAGCAGAGGTTTAATACTGTAGAAATCGAACACCGATGGACGCAGATAGATCATGCGTTAGTGGTTAGTGGTTAGTGGTTGGTTTTTCTTCCTTTTCTCCCTTGTCCCCCTTGTCTTCCGCAGTTCACAAAGTCTGATATGAATCCTGAAATTGCTTGTCATCTATGGGAATTACTTTGGCGAGAATATAGCAGTAGGGTAAGTTATGCTCAAACCTACGCACAAATGATCACTAAAGCAGGCGGTACTGTTGCTAATGATCACATCGCCTTTCGGTCTTTACGTATGACTGTGGATAGTCCACAGGGTAAAGTCAATTTGGGAATTGAGTATTTGGGGGAAGTTGCCGAAGCTTTAGGTTATGAGGTGGCTGGAGAGTATAGTTTTAGTGAAACCCATCTCTATGCTCGTCATTATCGCCATCCGCAACAAGAAGAATTTGACTTACCCAAGTTGTTTATTAGCGAGTTGATTGTAGATCAATTGCCAGAAGAGACTATTCAACTCATTCAACAAACGGTAAAAGGTGTCAATTTACTCAGTCCTTCGGCAATATTTAAGAATTTTGATGATAATATAAAACGTCTTGCCAAGGAACTGTGGAAAATTTTTACTTGCCCTTGGCAACCTCCCCGACGTTCTGTAGTAGAACAGGTGAATAAAGTCACTCAATATGGTGCTTGGGTATTATTGCACGGTTACGCTGTGAACCACTTTACAGGCTATGTGAATCGCCAAAATACCCCAGAATATCCAGACATTGATACTACCGCCCGTCGTTTGGAGAATTTAGGCGTACCGATGAAACCAGAAATTGAAGGGGATGTTGCTTGTGGTTTACGACAAACAGCAACGCAAGCAGTAACGGAGATAGTAACAGTATTGGATGAATTGACTGACACAGAAATTCAGATTCCTTGGACTTACGCCTATTATGAAATTGCCCAGCGCTACATGGTGGAAGAATCAGGTAAACAAGTATTGTTTGATGCTTTTTTAGGCAGAAATGCCCAACAGTTGTTTGAAATGACTCGAATACAGAATTAGTTTGTTGTTGGTTGTTTGTTGGTTGTTGTTGGTAAAAATCACCAACAATTAACTATTTTGATCTGGAATTTTATCTTTTGATAGTTGATACGATTCCAAAATGCCACTGCGAATTATTAATTGTGGCCAGATTAATAAGAAAAAACCCATCCATGTAAGCACAGGAATGGCAATCAGAACTGTTAGCCACACTGTCTTGAATATTACCCAGCTTGCACTAATTAGCATTGTACCTGTGAGCAGGATAGACCAAGGCTGACACCACCAAGGTTTGAATTTCCAGGGACTTATAGATTTGCGTTCAGACATTTGCTTCAGTTCTCAGTTCGGTAAGACTGGGAATTCACTGTTGCTGGTAATGGGTAATAGGGAAGAAAACTACCAATTACCAATTACCAATTACCAATTACCAATTACCAATTACCAATTACCAATCACTGATTTAATTGGGTTTCCATTTTTCTAAGGTTACGTATTCATTCTGGATGATATCTAAAACTTGGATATCACCACTCGGACTTAAGACACGAAACCAATAAATCGTATCAATGTAATCTACATGATTTTCATATACTTGAACTGTGTAGTAGGGTGCTTCTGGAGTTGGAGAACCATCAACCATCGCTGCAACACGTATTTTTCCCTTTGATAGTCTTTCGATTTCTCTGGCTTTACGTTGTACTTGTGGCAGTTTCCAAACTAAATTGAGGGCTGTTTTTTCGTCAATGGCTTGAGTAGCCTGAGAAATCTTGATAGGTTGAGGGGGTTTTTGCTTAAGCTGAAAATATTTACTGTGACTCTGAGCAATGGTTGAATTACACGTTAACCCGATGAGCAAGGAAGCCATAAAAGGATAACATAGCGATCGCTTGATGAAGTTACCCATAAGCACAGTTGTTTGCTGTTGTTAAAAGTTGGTTTTAATTCGTAACATTTCTATTTTCCTCTATTTTTCTACTATTTCCCGCACTAACTGGGCTAATTTCTCTGCACTATCAGCAGGTGCAATAGTTTTAGCTTTTTCTCCCATTGCTTTTAACTCTTGTGGTGACTGTAACAATCGCAAAACTTCTGTTTGCAATTTCTCAACTGTCAATTCTCTTTGTTGAAACATCAACGCTGCACCCACTGAAGTAAATACTTGGGCATTATAGGTTTGATGATCTTCCGCTGCAAACGGATAAGGAATTAAAATTGCAGGTGTGCCGCACACTGCTAATTCTGTTAAACTACCTGCACCAGAACGACTGATGGCTAAATTTGCCCGTTGCAGTAACGCCGCCATGTTGTTATAAAAGGGCAGAGAAATATACTGCGGATGTTTTAAATTTTCTGCATCTGGATCTTTATCTCCAGTCAAATGCACAACCCAAGCACCAGCATCAAACCAAACTGTTGCACACTCACGCACCAACTTGTTAACAGCGACTGCGCCTTGACTACCACCAAAGACGACGATGACAGGTACATTCTCTGGAATACCTAAATCTAGTGATGAGGCGACACCCGGTTCTAAAAATTCCGAACGTACCGGAGTACTAGTGTAAATCGTCTGGGCGCGGGGTAAATACTTCGCAGCAACTGCAAATCCTAATGCTACTGCATTGCACCAAGGACCGAAAAAGCGGGTGACTTTTCCTGGGAAAGCATTTGCTTCGTGGAGAATCACGGGGATACCTAGCGATCGCGCCGCAATCACCGCCGGTCCAGCAATATATCCTCCTGTGGTAAATACTCCCTGAAATTGACCATTTTGTAAAATCTTTCTAACTTTAAGAACGGAACCGACTAGTTTACCTAACGTCAGTAGCGATGATATACCAAAACCTTTTTGAAATCCTTCAACAGAAATAGTATTCAATTTATACTGTTGGGGGACAAGCTGAGTTTCTAGCCGATTGGGTACACCTAACCATTCGATTTGATAATCTGGCAATTCTTGCGCCAATGCGATCGCTGGAAATAAGTGTCCACCAGTTCCACTTGCTGCTATCAATAATTTTGTTGCTGCGTTTACCATCTACCCACTACCATGTCAACGCTTAGTTTCACTAAGATAAAACAATTTCCCTACCTTGTTGTAAACTGTTTCGGAAATTAATCTGCAACAGCTTTACATTCATGGGTTTGATTTTAAGATGGAAATTTCTTTTGTAGTCAAACTACCAACCTAATACCAATGCGTAGACTGATTCTCCTACTCTCGAAACGCCAATCACGCTTTGCATCCAGCCATTGGCTACTTTTGCTACTACTGACTCTCGGTTTTACTGCTGGTTGGAAATGCGCCCAAGCTAGTACACCCACTAACGCACCCCCCCAACTCAAAAACCTCTTGACGCAAATTGATACAGCAGCAAACCAGCGTAATGTCAAAGCGGTAATGCAATTCTACAGCCCCAGTTTCAAGCACGGGGATGGATTAAACTATCAAACCATGGAACAAGCTTTGAATGCGCTTTGGAAACAATATCCCCAGCTTAGATACAGTACACAATTGCAATCGTGGAAACCTCAAGGTAATGTGATCATTGCCGACACAGTCACAAAAATAACCAGCCTACCTTCCCCAAACAATAATAATATAGCTCTATCAGCCACAATTACCTCACGACAGCAAGTTTCTGGGGGAAAAATCCTTCGTCAAGACATTTTGTCCGAACGTACCCAAGTTACTTCTGGCAGTAAACCACCCCAAATTGATTTTAAATTGCCACAACAGGTAACAATCGGTCAGCAATATAACTTTGATGCGATCGTCCAAGAACCCTTAGGTGAAGATTATATTTTGGGAACAGCTTTGGAAGAACCAATCCAAGCAAACAAATATCTCAGCCCTACACCCGTAGACTTAGAATTACTTTCATCTGGTGGACTTTTCAAAATTGGTAAAGCACCCATGACTCCTGGTAGTCAATGGGTATCGGCGGTGATTATGCGCGGAGATGGTATGACAATGATCACTCAACGAATGCAAGTGGTGAAAAAATAATATTATGTCCGCTTGAGAACTAATACTATCCGTCGAGGTCAGTAATGGGTAATGGGTAATGGGTAATTGGTGATCATGAGTTATTTTTTCACCATGCCCAATGCTCAACCTCCAAGCTTTATATCATAAGCAATTAGTCGGACATGATATAACTTGTCAATAATCCAGAGTTTTTACCAATGACCATTGATACTTAACACCAGTCCTTTCAAGGTGAGTAAAAAATCTGCTTTCATTACCCAATTTTTCCAGATTCGACTTAGTGTCTTAGTGTCTTGGTGGTTAATAAATATTTCTTTTTTCACCACAAAGACACCAAGACACGAAGAAAACTTATTGCTTAGGTTTACACAACCAAAGAACTAACCCTTGACAATTGACCAAAAATGCTTTTTCTACAAAATCAAATCGTTCTGATTACCGGCGCCAGTAGTGGTATTGGTGCTGCTTGTGCGACAGTATTCGCTAGTGCTGGGGCAAAACTGATTTTAGCAGCGCGACGTCAGGAACGTTTGCAAGAGTTGGCAGATAGTCTTGTCGAAAAGTACCACAGCACATCTGAACAGATACATTTATTACAGTTAGATGTACGCGATCGCTCTGCTGTAGAATCTGCTATTTCTAGTCTTCCCCCTGCTTGGTCAGAGATTGATATTCTCATCAATAATGCTGGTTTAAGTCGTGGTTTAGATAAACTGCATGAGGGCGAATTTGCAGATTGGGAAGAAATGATTGATACCAATATCAAGGGTTTACTTTACCTCACCCGCTATGTTGTACCTGGGATGGTAAGTCGCGATCGCGGTCATGTGATCAATATTGGTTCGATCGCTGGCTATCAAACTTATCCTGGTGGTAATGTTTACTGTGGTACAAAAGCTGCAGTCAGAGCGATTTCTGAAGGTTTAAAACAAGATTTGTTGGGAACTTCGGTGAAAGTCAGTTCTGTTGATCCCGGTATGGTAGAAACGGAATTTAGCGAAGTGCGCTTTCATGGTAATACAGAACGCGCCAACCAAGTTTACCAAGGAGTAACTCCCCTCACCGCCGCAGATGTCGCTGATGTAGTGTTTTTCTGTGCCACTCGACCATCCCATGTCAATATTAATCAAGTAATCTTGATGCCTGTTGACCAAGCTAGCACAATACTTGTAAATCGTCGTAGATGATCAAAAGGGATCGGGGATCGGGACTGACTTGCAAGTAACCTCACCCCGTCAAGAGAGTACACCCCTCTCTTTGGTAAGGAGAGGGAAGGGGTGAGTGAGGTTTTTCATGACAAAGCTCGTGAAGCTTGTTTCATCGAGACTGCCTTCTGAATTAAGATAACTGGATTGTTATACTTATGGGAAATACTGCTAACGCGGAAAAATCAGGATTGACAGCATTGACGGCGATTAACATAGCCAAGGTTTTGACTATTGTCTTGTTACTAATTTATAGCTTTGTTTTTGGTATCCAAGACTTCCGACAAGTAATATATCTGTGTCTGCATGTCAGCTACTGTCTCTGGTGGTTGCTGGAACAGTGGCTTTTCCCCCAACGTCGACAGATATTTAGTGAACCTGTAGGGATTGGTGGGTTAATCTTGTCCCTCTTATTTGTCGGTGCTTTTTATTCATTACCAGGATACCTAGCATTTACTAATCCTGTTCCCTTATCAGCGATCGCTACTGCTGTCGCATTACCTTTATACATCTTTGGCACTCTTATCAACGCCACCGCCGATATCCAAAAACTGACAGCCAAGCAATACGGTGCAGAATTAGTTCGTGACGATATCTGGCGCTTTTCCCGCAACATCAATTACTTTGGTGATTTGTTGCGGTATCTGAGTTTTGCAGTTGTAGCTGGTTCTGTTTGGGCTTATTTAGTTCCAGCAGTGATATTAATTATTTATTTGCAGCGTGTTTCTCAAAAAGAACAGTCTATGTCTGTCAAGTATACAAACTATGCTGATTATCAGAAATCTAGTAGTCGTTTAATTCCGTTTGTTTGGTAATAATGACCAACCATATCATGTCCTTTTGAAGACTTATCATATCTGTGAAGGTCGGTAATTGGTAATTGGTAATTGGTAATTGGTAATTGGTAATTGGTAATTGGTAATTGGTAATTGGTAATTGGTAATTGGTAATTGGTAATGAGAAAAATCAATTACCTGTTACCTACAAGACCAACTATATCGTAAGTAATTAGCCGGACTTGATATCATTCCTTTATCGTACAAGAAAGCGGACCCGTCCGTGGGGTCAATCCAAAATCCAAAATCGGATGACACATTTCCATCAAGTTACAGCAATAAAAAGTCGGGGATCTTGTCTGGAGTGAATGATTGAGGAACAATTACGTTTTTTAGCCCCGACGATTAGAAGTTTGAGGTTCTAAGCGAGAATTTTTGAGTTTCAAACAAAAACGTTGAGGTTTGAAGGGAGAATATTGAGGATTTGCGGGTGTAATTGCAGCCAAAAATTGTTCCAGTCGATGATTATGGGGATTTGTATGAGTGTTTGGAAAGCGATCGCTCAAAATTTCCCAATCAAAAATCCAAAATGGCATTGATTTGGTTTATTTGCTCTTGTGTACACTCTCGTAATAGTAGAGAATCATTGCAGCTGAAAAATTAGGTATTGAGTTCATCCGATAATTTTTATGAGAGTTGCAGTCTTCAGCACCAAGTCTTATGACCGCGAATTTTTGGATGCAGCAAATGCAACAGCCCAAGCAAATCATGAGTTGGTTTACTTTGACACTAGACTCAACCCGAAAACAGCTTCTCTGGCGGCTGATTTTCCAGCAGTTTGCGCTTTTGTCAATGATGATGTGGGTACTGAAACCTTAAAAATTTTGGCTGCACAGGGTACTCGTTTTATAGCACTACGTTCTACTGGTTTCAACAATGTAGACCTAAAAACAGCCGCAGAATTGGGAATTAAGGTAGCACGAGTCACGGTTTACTCTCCCTTTTCTGTGGCGGAACATGCTGTTGGTTTGGTTTTGATGTTGAATCGCCGCCTGTATCGCGCTTACAACCGAGTGCGGGATGATAATTTTTCCCTAGAAGGGCTACTAGGCTTCGATTTGCATGGTAGCACCGTCGGCATTATTGGTACAGGCAAAATCGGGATTATTTTTGCTCAAATTATGCAGGGATTTGGCTGTCATTTGCTGGGGTATGATGTATATCCCAATCCCAAATTTGAGGCGATCGCTAATGCGCGTTATGTAGAATTACCAGAGTTATTCGCCAAAGCAGATATTATTTCCTTACACTGTCCTCTTACACCCGAAACCTATCATTTAATTGATGCAAATGCGATCGCGCAAATGAAACCTGGTATGATGCTGATTAATACTAGCCGAGGTGGACTAATAGATACCACAGCAGTAATCGAGGGTATCAAATCTGGCAAGATTGGTCACTTGGGTATTGATGTTTATGAACAAGAAGATGAACTCTTTTTTAGAGATTTATCTGATACTGTGATTCAGGACGACGCTTTTCAACTGCTGCAATCATTTTCTAATGTTGTAATTACAGCCCATCAAGCATTTTTTACCCGTAATGCTTTAACTGATATCTCCACTACCACAATCTCCAACATCACGGATTTTGAGCAGGGTCATCCCCTAAAAAATGAAATTTCCTATCAGCCTCTAGTTTCTACCGCTACTTCTAGTTAAGCCAATTAGATCAACCTTTACCTGTTTATTAATACACAAATTTAGTCTTGCCATGCCAGTAGGGTGCGTTATTGCTTCAGCCTTACACACCCTACACCTATCTAAATAACCGTATTCAAGCACTGTCCATCCCAGTCTAAAATAGTAGCCTGAACAAGAATTAACCATAATTTGTGTTTTTATGACTGCTGCTACAACAGTAAAAACAGAGTACGAAGCGATAATTGGTCTAGAAACCCATTGTCAGCTGAATACCAAAACCAAAATTTTCTCTAGTAGTTCCACAAAATTCGGAGCTGACCCCAATACTAATATTGACCCTGTTTGCATGGGTTTGCCAGGGGTTTTACCTGTACTCAACGAAAAAGTTTTAGAATACGCCGTCAAAGCCGGTTTAGCACTCAACTGTCAAATTGCCAAATACAGCAAGTTTGATCGCAAACAATATTTTTATCCTGACCTTCCCAAAAATTACCAAATTTCTCAATATGATCTACCCATTGCCGAACACGGTTGGTTAGAAATTGAGTTAGTAGACCAAGATGGAAACCCCATCCGTAAAAAAATTGGTATCACCCGTCTGCACATGGAAGAAGATGCAGGAAAATTAGTACACGCCGGTAGCGATCGCCTGTCTGGTTCTTCCTATTCTTTGGTAGACTACAACCGTGCTGGTGTCCCTTTGGTAGAAATTGTCTCAGAACCAGATTTACGTTCTGGACAAGAAGCTGCGGAATACGCCCAAGAATTACGCCGGATCATGCGTTATCTCGGTGTCAGTGATGGCAATATGCAAGAAGGTTCACTGCGTTGTGATGTAAATATTTCTGTGCGTCCTGTCGGTCAACAAAAGTTTGGCACGAAAGTAGAAATTAAAAACATGAACTCGTTCAACGCCATCCAAAAGGCGATTGAATATGAAATTGAACGACAAATCGCAGCCATAGAAGCCGGTGAACGCATTATTCAAGAAACACGCTTGTGGGAAGAAAGCACTCAACGCACAATTAGTATGCGAACTAAAGAAGGTTCTAGCGATTACCGCTACTTCCCAGAACCAGATTTAGCACCCATTGAAGTCTCAGAAGAACAATTACTAGAATGGCGAAATGAATTACCGGAACTACCAGCCGAAAAACGCCGTCGCTACGAAGATGAGTTGGGACTTTCAACTTATGATGCGCGAGTTTTGACAGAGGAACGTGCTACTGCTGAGTATTTTGAAGCGGCGATCGCTAGCGGTGCGAACCCCAAAGCAGCTGCAAACTGGATTACTCAAGATATCGCTGCTTACCTCAACAAAAATAAACTCAGTATTACCGAAATTGCTCTTACACCTACCAATCTCGCTGATGTCATCAGTCGGATTGAAAAAGGCAAAATTAGCAACGCCCAAGCTAAAGAAAAATTGCCCGATTTACTAAGTGGTGTTGCTCCCGAAAAAGCGTTTGCAGGTCAAGAGTTAATCACTGACCCCGATGTTTTAGAACCCATCATTGATGAAGTGATTGCTGCAAACCCCAAAGAATTAGAGAAGTACCGCAACGGTAACGTCAATCTCAAAGGTTTCTTTGTCGGACAAGTCCTGAAAAAGACCAACAAACGCGCTGACCCCAAGCTGACTAACCAATTGGTAGAGAAGAAGTTGAATGCTTAGGGATTGGGGTGATGGGGTGATGGGGTGATGGGGAGTGTGTAGACGCGCTTTGCGCGGCTTCCCGTAGGGTGGAGTGCAATATTTTCCTTGTCTCCCGTGTCCCCGATCCCTTCCCTCACAGATACTTTTACAATTTTTTAATAAATCAATTCAAAAAAGGGGTGTCACCCCTCATGCCTATAATGCTATACTGTGCTAGTTAGATGCACCCTGATGATCTGGAGAGCTGCCCAAGTGGCTCTCTTTTTTTTATGATTAATTTTTACTCAGGTTATTTACTGGGTATCTTTGAAGAATTAAAATGGCAAAACAAACTGTTGTTCTCCCCAATAGTGCATTTACGGAGATTTTTCAGGAAATTTTGATAAAAAACTCAATAGGGGGTGTTGCCCCACATCCCAGATGTGATATATTGTGATAAGTAGATGCACCCTGATGATCTGGAGAGCTGCCCAAAAGGCTCTCTTTTTTTATTTTTGTTGCGATCGCAGTACGATTTAGCAACTATCAACACAAAATATTTTTCCTCATTATTTCCTTATTACCTTTGCTACATCCAGTCGTTTAACTAGAAACAAAAGAAGTTCATTGAGGTGTATTGCCCCTCACCCCAAACATGGTATACTATGCTATATAGATGCACCCTGATGATCTGGAGAGCTGCCCAAGTGGCTCTCTCTTTTTTTTGGTTAGTTGTTGGTAGTTGGTGGTTATTTGCAATAAGTAACAACCAACAAACAACAAAAGCTTGATATAATCGCCAGTCAACCGGGTAATAGTTGCAAGGGGAAAATCATGGCAGACTGGCATGAAATTACTGGTGGTGTGACTGCACCGAGAGGATATCGAGCAGCTGGGATTAAGGCAGGATTAAAACCTTCGGGGTTGCCAGATTTGGCATTGATTTTATCAGATGTAGAAGCGATCGCCGCCGGAGTATTCACAACCTCTCAAGTGAGGGCGGCGTGTGTAGATTATTGTCGCCAACGTCTACAAGTTAAGCACAGCGCCCGTGCTATTCTCTGCAACGCCGGACAAGCAAATGCTGCTACAGGTGAGCAAGGCTGGCTAGATACCTTAGAATCTGCAATGGCGATCGCTCAAGCCTTGAATATCTCCAGTGACTCTGTGCTACTGGCTTCGACTGGGGTAATTGGTCAGCGCATACCGATGGATAAACTCAAAGCCGCAATTCCCCAACTAGTCGCAGCACTATCAGAAACTGGTTCCGATGCTGCCGCAGGTGCAATTATTACTACAGACTTAGTACCAAAATCAATCGCCCTAGAAACAACAATCAGCGATCGCCCAGTCAGAATTGGTGGTATTGCCAAAGGTTCTGGCATGATCCATCCAAATATGGCCACAATGCTAGCATTTGTCACCTGTGATGCCGCCGTTTCCCCTCATCTTTGGCAGCAAATGTTAACTAGAGCAGCAGATAAAAGTTTTAATGCGATTACTGTTGATGGCGATACGAGTACTAATGATAGTTTAATCGCCCTTGCCAATGGTGAATCCCGCACCCCAGCAATTACCGAAATGGGACACGAAGCCGAAAAATTAGAAGCGATGTTAACAGCAGTATGCCAGCATTTAGCAAAAGCGATCGCTCGTGATGGTGAAGGTGCAACTTGTTTGATAGAAGTACAAGTCACTGGTACACAGGATGAACAAGCAGCACGTCAAATTGCCAAAACTATTGCAGGCTCATCTTTAGTCAAATCTGCGATTTTTGGCCGTGATCCTAACTGGGGACGCATTGCTGCTGCTGCGGGACGTGCAGGTGTGCCTTTTGAACAAGAGAACCTTAAAATTCAGTTAGGGAATTTTTTAATGATGGAAAATGGTCAACCCCTAGCTTTTGATCGCAAAGCAGCAAGTGAATATCTACAAAAAGCAGCTGCGGGTGCGTATCTCAAGGAAGATACTGTGTTAATTTCTGTAAGTGTTGGTAACGGTCATGCTTCCAGTAAAGCTTGGGGTTGTGATTTAAGTTATGACTATGTGAAAATTAACGCTGAATATACTACTTGAAGATTGGGATTTGTTTCAGTTGCAACCCTCATTGTGGTATCATTAGGAGTTATTTTTATGTTTCAATTCTGATGTTAGCTTTAAGCGCGAAGTTTATTTCAGCGCTTAACAAGTGTGGAATTCGTTTTAATTCTTGGCGTTGCACACATTAGGGATAAAGATTGAACCACTAAGTCACGAAGACACCAAGAATAAAATTTTATTTTGTAATAGCAAATACATTCATCCCGTAAATATGCAACGCCCAATCCCTAATAGGGATTTGTGTTAGTTGCAACGGCAGATTGTAATATTTTCCTTTGAGCGATCGCAGTGTCAAGGGTGACCCGGAAAAATCACCTCAAAAGCTTGACTGGTGAGAGTTTTAGACATTGCGCCAATCTCTGATGAGATGTGAGGAGTTCAAACCCAGAACTGACAAAGCTTTCAAGTATAAAATGTTCCTCTGTGTGTCAAACACCTACAGGTTGGCGCAATTAGGGAAACTCAATATTTCCCATTGATGATCATTAATTATTATCTGATTAAAAAAGCTTTGAAGTTCGCTTTCTGCCAAAATGCCAATTGCTAGGTCAGTGATCCTGTTATTTTCACTCGTTTTTGTAGATGATATTAGATAGATCATTAGGGAGCATCTTATGAAAATTCAAGCGTTTGGGCAGTATGTGGCTAATATCGATAGTGATGGCCGTGGCAGTGGCAGATAAAAAGACTATCAATAATTGGGATGATTTTAAGGTGTTGCATGATTTTGGGATGATAGCGGATAAAATCTCACCCCATCGATTTTGTGGAGACGTTGCAGTGCAATGTCTCTACATATTTTGACAAATTACTGTTGATGATTTTCGTCCCTTCGAGGCTGTAACCCCATTTTAAGAAATTTTTTGTTAACAACTCGATTATATAAGTTATGAGGCTAATTGCTTACAATATTACGCTTCGCTGTTGGTTATTGGGCATTGGAAAATTATCAGTATCTTAATTACTCATTACCAATTACCCATTACCTATATGGTCGAGATTGCTTTTCATATTCTCAATCGCAAAATGCGATCGCACACCTTTTTTAGCAATATGACGTTTGAGGTAAATATATGCGATCGCGTCTAACTCACCATTTTCCTCAGCAACTGCTTCTGCGCGAACAGTATTTTCTTTTCCTGGTTCGTTAGAATAAACTGCTATCAGCTAATTTATTCAGTCTGAATTTGTCACCTACGATATCAATATCTGGTGAGTAGTTGTGTCTGTCCATGCATTCCAATAATATGATTGACTAGTTGTTAACTCTAGTTAATCAACTTGAACTGTTGGCTCTGTATAGCCTAACGTAGATATGCAGTAGCTTTTTGATGAATTATCAGGAAGATGTTTGTGTCCAAATTGACAGATTAAAATTTAACCTTTAAGGGGTGCTATATACCGAGCTTGAATTAAGTTACCTGGAGATACAAATCGTGATTATTTCGGCGGGGAAAATTAACTTGATTGATAAAATCAAGTTATTAGATTCATGGGGAAATAACAAAAAATCTATTTTAAATTCCATAGCTTTACTTATGGAACTTGCTCATTTATGACTTATTCTTCCTTCTAATTTTATTAAATTCTCTGCACAACTAATTGCTGGCGCTATAAGGTTGCAGTACCCTTGCGAGGTTTTCGATGGATTGGATTAGCTTACTCAAAGCTCAACAAGCTGATTTCCTTCAACGGGTGAAAAAACCAAGGACTCATGACGTATCTTTGCTGGAAACTCAAGTCAGAGGTTGCCACACTGAAATCATGACATTTTCAGGCGAAGCACTGGAAAAAATGTTGACAGTTGCTTGTCAACAAGCAGAAATTCTTGGTAAAAATCCACCTCCTACACCACCTGATTATCCAGAATTTTCCGATTGGAATATACCTTTTTCAGCATACTTTCAGCAGCAAGTAGAAGATTATATTTTGCGAGAGCAAATTGTGGATCAAGTCATGTCTCAACGCTTGGGTAAGTCTGTGAAAAAATTACCACAAGATGCTGTGAAAAGTATGGTTTTAGATGATGAAGGAAATTTACGTGGTGAAAGTAAATTTCCTTATTTATTGGTAGATAATCCCAGAAAGAAAATTCTGGTTTGTGTGGCTGATGGAGAAAGTTTTAATGGTATAAAAAAAGATAAAATTAAATGGTCAGTCATTCAAGAAGATTTAAGAGATTACAGTGTATTAATTTTTGTCTGTTTGTTTTATCCATTTCATGGTGAGAGAGGTTACGAGAAACAAGCGATAGTTACTGGTTTTTTACCAACAAATCAAATTGAATTTAGTGAACCAAAAATTTATGTATCTCCCAGTTACTTGTTGTATGCGGGTGGATTGAGTTGGTATTTAGCAACAGGAATTAGCAAACAAGATACGCCGTCATTATTTGATGAAATGTTTGTGGTAGAAAAAACTCAAACTGTGCCACCAGAACATCCTCTCAAAGGCGTAATCGGTGATTGGGAATGTTGGCAAACACTCAAAGGGCATAGTAGAGGAATAAACTGTCTTGCCTTCTATCCAGGAAGTGAAAAAAGTGGCAATTCTACTTTAGTAGCCAGTGGAAGTCGCGGAGAAACAAAATTATGGGATTTGACAAAGGGAGAACTAGTAGGTACCTTATCTGAGCATCCCTGGATGTTGTCTGGACTAGTAGATGAAGTAAATGCCCTTGCTTTCAGTCCAGACGGTCATACTTTGGTAAGTGCAGGTGCAGATTCCACGATCAAAATGTGGCATGTCGGCGCTAGGGATTTGATCGATATTCTGCACAAACACAATGGCATGGTGCGCTGCGTTATTTTTACTCCAGATGGACGCCTGTTAGCAACAGGAGGAGACGACAGAACAATTTGCTTTTGGGACTTAATGCAACGCCGCGTTATAGTTGCCCTCTCTTTAGATGATACTGCTGCTCATTCTCTAGCTTTGAGCCCAGACGGAGAAATTTTAGTTACAGGCAGTTACCGCAAAATTAAGGTATGGCGAGTTTGCCAACAAGAGGGTAGGACTCCCAATGCTCAATTGTTAAATACTCTGACAGGCCATAGTCATATTGTTTGTTCTTTAGCGATGAGTAGCGATCGCCAAATTCTTGTCAGTGGGAGTCGGGATAAAACCATTAAAGTTTGGCAACTAGAGACAGGGGAATTATTGCATACTCTCAAAGGACATAGAGATGGAGTTTATGCGATCGCCCTTAGTCCCGATGGACAAACTATTGCCAGTGGTAGTGCTGACAGAACGATTAAACTATGGCACTTACAAACGGGTGAATTACTAGGTACCTTTACTGGGCATCTGCACACAGTAACGGCAGTAGCATTTACTACATCTGGAGAAATTTTAGTAAGTGGGAGTTTGGATAAGACGATTAAAATTTGGCAACGAAGTTGAACGAGAAGGGGGAAATTAGACAGATGCATCAGCCTTGGAATTTATTCCAAGGCAGGTCTATTACGCCCTGACAGGTTGAGCAGATATTGGCATCATGGATGGATCGATCACAATTCCTAAAGCCTTCTGCCACACGACGACCGTAATTTATAATAGTCGCCGCCCGCGATCGCTTCAAACAAATCACGGGTTCCATGGTCTGGGTCTTTTCCTTTAACCCGAAGTGCGATCACCCGCTGCCTCAAAATTTGGCTTAGATTTGAGCCTGGGAGATTCAGCCTGTTCTCTCAGGCGGCTAATTCCCCCAATCGCTTATCCACCTCACCTTTGACCTGGGAAATCGCCGCTTCTACTTCCTGTCTCACCATCTCTCTGATATCTACACTCGTAGACACTGTAGACGCAGGTGTAGACGTGCCAAGAATACCCCTGAGCAACCTAGCCGCAGTTTGGTTTAGTGACTCATCCTCGGAAATTTGCAACGCTGACAGTGCTTGAATTTCGAGTTCACTTAGCCGAAACGAGATTACTTTACTAGCCATTGTGTAGACTTATGTATACGTAATTGTATACATAGTAAAGTCTTGTCTACAAAATGTCTACGTTTTTGTAGACAATGTTGTAGACAATTTGTAGACAATAAAATAGAATAATTAGCGATTTCACAAAAGAACAACTATTATGGCTATGGCATTTGCCGAACCGAACCCTAATGAGCCTAATAATCCTGAGTTGCATTCCTCAGCGGATTTTGGGCAAGCAGGGCAAGAGAAAAAAACTTCCCTAAGCTCCCCAGATCAATCTCTACAAAATTCCCCGACTTCAGATGAGGCTGCTTCTTTGCTGCAAAGCCTATCTGAGGATGAGCCAGTTAATCAGGATGCTGAGTCACAAATAGATATTGAAGATCCAGGAGCGATATTTCAAGCTGTTGGGATAATTACCGGGGAAGTTAACTTAACTGAGGACGGTAAAAGCACTGTTACTATCGGTCGCTCTCAATACCCGCTTTTCTATGTTCCGCGCAAACGCAAAGTATTTGAAGCTCTTCAAAAAGAAATAGAAGCAACAGGAAACCGCAATCAACGTTTAGTTGTTTATCCAAAAGCAATTCATTTTCCACGCAAAGAGCAACCGCATCGCATCGCTTTTCAGCTAGTTGGCTTTGACAGAGGGCGAGTTGAAGAAGCAGTTTCAGGAGAGCTACTAGACCTAGAGTTTAAATTCTCAGGACTATGGCAGTTTATTCCTGTTTGTTCTACTCCTTGCATTTCCGTGTTCCGCAACTTTACTCACGAAAGACTGGAATATATTAAGCAAGCCGAACCTGCCCAAAAAGTAAAATTTATGAAGGCTAGCCATTTACCCTTGCTTTGGAAAGATGCGCCAGTCAGACCCTTTAGATTTAATCCCAAAGCTGCTAAAGAAGACCAAGGCCACCCGGCCTTTGTCACCCTCAAAGCGAAATTTCTGCCAGGGCGTGATGTCTTCGGTTTTGTAGCACTATTAGCTCCACCCCAAGAAACTCCACCCAAATTTCTCAAAGCATCCAAAAAGGATAAAGCTACAGTTCAGCAAGCATCTAAGAAAGACAGACCTAGAGTACAGCAAGCACCTAAACCTAAAAAGGATAATTTCGAGCGCAGCCATCCTCAGCAAAAACCAATTTTGAAGAAAAAACTAGAGTTGTGAAACAACCTGTATCAAAGTTTCGCTCGTTGACTGATACTTCTTTGATGGAACAAGAAAATCGAATGACTGCGAGATGTAAAGGTATAAACAAGTTCTAGAATGTCACCAAAAAGTAACTTAACTACCCATTTAATGAGCGATGGTAGACCGATGAATATAATGCCCAAAATTTTACCTCAGGAACATTAGTATTCATCACTTATAGATTAAATAGCAACTAAATACCAATTGGAAAAATGATTGCGACAGATGGATAACTCCAAAGCTTATCCAGTAAATGTTTCACAATCTAAAATCCAATTTAGGGTATAACTACTGTCGTCATTGCAATTTGAAAGTTTTAGAGAATTAGTAATGACCCACAAATACGACCTACTTTGCTAACGCAAGCTTAGAGCGCGTAGCTATGGCTAGCGTTGATGTTGTTTCGTGTATAGTAGAAAGATTTTATCCCTTTCTCCTTTGAGCTTTTTGCGACTTCTACAAAAAGTTTGATCGGCGATCGCTGATCATTATTCTCTCATGGCGGATGGAGGGGCAATTCCCCTCAAACAGCCTCAAAAACTATCGTTTAGGATTTTATAGAGTATAATTTGATTTTTTTAGGAGAAAATCATTGCAGATAAATTTAGAAACAGGTTCAACATGTCCAGTAGTTAAGTATTTTTATACACATAACTAATAAGTATTTATTTATCTACGATCCGTTTCAAGCTGTTTGGTTTATAGGCGAAACAGGAGATTAGGGATATTATTATGACACATAAAATCTCTTTAAGACAGCCCAGGAATATTATTAACGCGCTCGCAGGTTGTTTAACCTTCTTAGCTGCTGTAACAGCGGTCAAAAGCGAAAATCCTAATGCAAAAACACTTGCTTGGATAGTAGCTGTCAGCAGTGCTGCGATCGGCATAGTCAATGAAGCCAGTTCTCATCTCTATGAAGACAATGCCAATAATCAGATAGAAGCTTTTATTAAACCCAAAGATGAGAAAATTGCTGAATTAACCAAGGAAGTAGAGATCAAACTCGGAATTGAGAACCGATTACGGCTAGAGCAGTCAGTTAACAAAAAATTGTTAGATACAGTTGCCAATCTCAAGGCAGAGTTAGAAGTTTATCAAGGTAAAGCAGAAGAAGAAAAGTTATTTGCCGATGCTGTTATAGACAAATTTTTATTCAATATCAAAGAAATTTTAAATTCCCATATAGAACAGTGTATTGAAAAGTTGAAAAAATCAATAGATACCAAACTGAGGCAAATTAAGGATGAAAGAATTATCACTAGATTAAATAAATTTCAGAGCGATCTTGACGTGAAATCTATTCACTATAAAAACTTGATTACACAAATAGAACGCGATGAAAACCTTGGTTTCGTGAATGATACTATCGAAATTTACAGTCGAATTCACGAAGACTTAGCATCTTTGAAAGTTAAATTTATCAGAACATTGAATATTAGCGATCGCTTGAAACTTTACAATGCTGTCAATCAGGAACAAGCCAAAAGCGGGTTAGCTAACATAAGAAATCCAAAGCCTAGCTACGCCCAGGTCTTAGCAAAACTAGAAGAGTCGGAGCGAGTAGCCGCTAAGAATGAGCAATATATAAAAAACGTGATTGCAGAGTTAGAAAAGGCTATGGAGCGGCTAGCTCAGAAAGAAGAGGAAATTAAAGCTCTCAAACGTCCTCAGTATTGGTCTACACCGACTCGTGACGATCAATGGTTAGCAAACATTATTATTGGTTATTTTGAACAGTTAGGAATTATTCTAGACCGCGCTTACAATGATTACGAGCAATGGCAAGCAACTCTATATTTTCACATTGATAGAAATAGACGTTTAATCACAGCAAAAGACCTCAACGAACACTCGCAAAATATAGAACAGCTAGGCTATACACTCAACAGACCCGAATTTAAATTTGATAGTGAATCAGGATTGATGAGTGTTTGGGTACAAATAGCTAGTGATCCTGCTCAGAAAATCATTCCATTCATCAGAATTGCGAGGGATTGATACTCCTTTGGCTAAAATCTTACCGTGGCAGGAACGCGGATTCTCGGTAAGGATTCGTATTCTTATATCTTGCACCAGCCCAAAATACCGCCCTCAAATAAATTTGGGGCTAAAAGTTTAAGTAAGCTCAAAGCTTACTCAGACAAAGGTTAGAAAGAGTTTTAACTCATGGCGTGCTTTGGGTTCAAAACTTTAGTTTCGACCTTGGTGCAAGATGTAAGTATTGTTTACTTAATGATAAGAGGGTTCATTGCATAGTTATTTGACTTCTAAGATGCGATCGCTCATCACCCCACAATCCCGATTTGTTTTAATACGGTCAAAGGTGATCTGCCACTGAACTCAATCGTTAATAATAGTGAAGTGTCCAACAGCGACTAATAGCTGACAGCACTAAACTAAGGTGGTAAATGATGCAAGAATTTTTGGAAGAGCCGCTCACTGAAGAGGAGAGCTTATTACTACAGCCTTTTATCACAAATTCGGATCGTGCTGTCTTTGGTTTGCGGAATTTACCTGAGGTTGTCAAGGGTGCATTGTTCTCCCGCTATAGCCGTAGCGATAAAAGTTTACGGCGTATTCTACTGGATGAGTTTATCAAAGCACCAGAAGCTAGTTTTACTCGCATTGTCGGTGGAGGATCTGACAATAGTGCTGATCAATTAGTGGCGATTCAACAAGCAGAGGCTTTTTACGATCGCGTGTTGATTGGTTATGGTGATGACTCAGTAGCAGAACTAGGAGGCGCACACCTTGCTTGTGAAGGAATTAGTAATATTGCAGCAAAAGCTCTTGAAGACAGTCGTTTAGGAATTTCTCCATTAGAAAAGTCAACAAGATATGTTCCTTTTAATCGCAAAATCAACGGGCGCTACCGCTACTATCGCGAACCGTCTATTATGGCATCAACTCATGCACAGCGTTATGAGGCAACATTAGATTATTTATTCGACACTTACACCGATTTAATTGAGCCTTTGTTGAGTTGGGTACAAGAGCGTACCCCTAAAGATAGGACTACTTCCGAGCGAGCATATAACAATGCAACAAAAGCTAAAACTTTGGACTTGTTGCGTGGTTTACTACCCATGGCAACTCTAACTAATGTTGGATTGTTTGGTAACGGACGGGCATTTGAGTATTTGCTAGTCAAGCTTGCTGCTTCACCTCATCCAGAAGTGCGTATTCTTGGGGCTTCTATGCAACAAGAACTAGATCAAATCATACCTTCATTTGTCAAGCGTGCTAAAACTGAACGAGGCGCTCAATATTCCCGTTACATATCAACAAATTGGAACCGTACAAAATATTTGGCACAACAACATTTAGGGCAAATTCAACCAGCAGCAAGCTCAACTGTGCAGTTAGTCGAGTACGATCCAGATGCTGAGGTCAAGATTGTTGCAGCCATCCTTTATCCTCACACTGATTTGACATGGGAGCAAATTCAAGAATATGTTGTTGGTTTATCTACCCAAGAGCGAGTAGAAATTATCAACACCTATGTAGGCGATCGCGAGTCGCGATTTCATCGACCGGGACGTGCTTTTGAGCAGACCTACTACACATTTGATGTACTAGCTGATATTGGTGCGTACCGTGATCTACATCGACATCGTGTTCTCACACAAGAACGTCAACACTACTGTGTTCGTCATGGGTACGTAATACCAACAGAACTGGAAGAAGCAAACCTTGCCCAAACCTATCGCAAAGCTTTGGAATACGCAGCCGAAACAACCGAGTTGATTAGTCAAGACTTACCAGACGCAGCACAATATGTTGTACCTTTCGCCTATCGAGTGCGCTGGCGAATTAAGTTGAATCTCCGGGAAGTTTATCATCTTGTGGAATTACGAAGTTCGCGACAAGGACATCCTTCCTACCGTACAGTTGCCCAAGAAATATATCAGCAAATAAATGCTGTTCACCCAACATTGGTAGCTAATATGCATTTTGTAGACCTCAATGACTATGCTTTGGAACGATTAGCAGCAGAGCAAAAAATTGATACAAAATTGCAGCAATTAAATCAAAACTAAGCTTCAAGTAGCTAAGTGGATTGGGGGTGGAGTGTGAGGAGAATAAGATAGTAACTAATTCCCCTTTTTTCCCTTGTTCTTGTTGTCTTCCTTTTCCTGTTGTCCCTATTCCACCGATAGGCTCAGTTCGGAATTTTGAGTAGTTTCTGAATTCTGGGTGAAGCGTTGCCAAAAACTCAACATTTGCTCGCCTACCTGTTGCGGATAGAAGTAGTGAAAGAAATGATATCCTTTAGGACATTCCCAGAGTATATCTTCTGGCTTCAACCAGTTCTGCCAGTCTTGCAACTCTGGTGGGCTGACAACTGGATCATTGTTGCTACCACATACGAACATTGGCATAGAAACCCCACCCTTGGGTAAGTGAATCAATCGAAACAGAGAATGGGGTGTGGGAGATTCGTCTAAATCTCTGATCAGAGCAGTCAGTAGCTTTTTGGTATTTGCCGGAGATTGATTGCCAAACAGAGTCCGCACACTGTTTACTAAAACTTGTTCACGACTGAGAGGAAACAAGAGGCGTTGTTGATAATAGTGTGCTTGCCAGGTGTTTGCGCTTTGAGATGCAACAGCCAACAACGATAGCGATCGCACTTTTTGCGGATAGCGACGGGCAAATAATAAAGCGATCGCCCCACTCATACCATGACCAGCCAAATGCACTGGGCGATCGTGCGATTTTAAAAAATCGTACAGCAGTGCTACTGCTGCATCTAGGGAACAAGCTTCGTCTTTAGTTTGAAAGTATTCCCATCGTGCCACCACAACATACTTAGATAGGTACTGAAGTAATGGTTTGTCTAAACCTTTCAAACTTGGACTAGCATTTAACCAAAGAACATTGCAGAACTCAGACATAAATACCTATTTAGATTTCATCTTAACAGTTTTGAATTTTTATTTTTTAGTAATACAAACGCGTATTTAAAAATTTTTTGGCTGACCAATTTAATTAGGAGTTATGAATCTATATCAAGATTTTTGTGTATTCTTTTCTCAAATCGAAGTAAAAATATAGAAAATATTTTTTATCCTCAACTCTTCGATTGAATTAGATAAGCTCATAATTCTATCTTCGCAATGATTAATCATGAATTAAATTTATATATCTAAATAAATCAACTCAGAATTCTGTGTTTAATATTATTCTAAGTCTTAAATTATCAATTTTGGTTTTCTTACTCAAAATTTAAACTTTTGTACAAATAAAAGTTTCATTTTTTGAGACGAATTTAGCTATAAAACACATTTATAAGCAAAAATATTTATATAATTTATTTAATCACGCTTTTACTCGTTCTGGCGTGGATTAACTTTCATTATCTTTATTTATTGGTAGTGGAATAGCCTCACTATTTCTCTGTAAAGTTCATCAAGATTCCAAGTTGGACAACCAATGGTTAAATAACCATACCCGTTAAAAACACTGATATCTGATTGAGAAACATCGTGTAAATTTACTACATTATTACCGAACTTATCCTGACCTGAATCATTTCAGCAAGTGTGTTTCTTGAGAGCCGACCACTAGCGGTGATCGCAATCCGTTATAGCCCTGTTCTGTCACTCTCGGAAAACAATAATCTCATCCAAATTCTGAGACTTTGATTTAATCCGGGTTTGAGACTTTATTTTCTAACAGAAACTAAAATTTGTAGACGAAAAGTGGAAACTAAAGCCCCGTAACCATTTGAGCGATTGGATTCTCCCAAAGTGACAAATGAGGGATAGAATAATCGAATTACCCTAAACCCCGAAAAACCTCACCCCGCCCTATCGGTCACCCCTCTCCTTACCAAGGCTATGGTGTACACACAAATAATCGAATCACCCTAAACCTCAAAAAACCTCACCCCGCCCTATCGGTCACCCCTCTCCTTACCAAGGAGAGGGGCTG
>NZ_AJLL01000080.1 GCF_000317225.1 Fischerella thermalis PCC 7521 | reverse complement strand
TACCAAGGAGAGGGGCTGGGGGTGAGGTTGTGATTTTGGGCTTTTTGAGTCAATTTGAATCAGGTTTTTCCGACTTCTGTGTACACCGTAGCCTTGGAAAGGGGGCTAGGGGGGATCAAAACCTTAACTGAACCTTATTGAATTATAAAGACCCTGGCATTAACTATTACGAACAAAAGTACCAGGAACGTATTTTAAATAATCTCAAGAAAAAAGCTAGCGCTCTTCGTGTTGAATTTGTTCCCCAATCTAACCCTGTTCTGTCACTCTCGGAAAACAATAATCTCAGCCAACTTCTGAGACTTTGGTTTCATCCGGGTTTGAGGCTTTATTTTCTAACAGAAACTAAAATTTATAGACGAAAAGTGGAAACTAAAGCCCCGTAACTATTTGAGCGATTGGATTCTCCCAAAGTGACAAATGAGGGCTAAAATATACACAGAATCCTCAATCTCCCCAAACCTTTGCTACATAGTCTTTACACAAAGTTTTTCTTAGGAGATACAGCCCAATCAGCAAATCAGGACTAAAGTCATGAAATATTTAAGTGCTAAAGTGCTTACTATAAACTGTGATTTTTTCGATTTGTTTTGGTGCATTCATTTCAGTAAAAAGCTGAATAGCTTTGTCAAAATTCACTTTAATTTCAGAAAAATTACCGATACTTTGAGCAGTTAAAGCCAATTGCAAATAGGCGATCGCTAAATCACATTTTGTACCTATTTTCTCTAAAATATCAATAACTTCTGAGTGATGAGCAAGAGCTAATTCATATTCTGTTTGCTGTCAATGGATTTCTACTAAACCGTTGAGCATTTTAGCTTTAACTTGCATGTAATGGCTTTCTTCAAAACAATGTGGGGTGATGGGGAGTAGTAAACAACCACTAACTACTAACTAATTTACAGACCTGCCATGGCACGTCTGGTACAACCACTAACAACCAACAAATATAATACTTTATCAGAAAGAGAAAATTTTTAGTGATGAAATTGCAAATTCCCAAGTTACCACTGCCAGCATCACTCGTAGGCTCAGAGGTCGGCACCTTTACTGAGTTTACAGTAACTCAAAGGATGCCTGGTATTGCTCGTCGAGTCATCGCGGAAAACAATTTTTCACTCAATATTAATGAAAGTTTAGAAAACTTAGCTAATCAGTTGCCATCAGGATATTTATTACCTTTTGAAGATGATTCTGGAGTTGATGTCGGAGATTGGAAAAAATATTTAGAACCCTACAAAGAACAGCGTTGGATAGATATTCCTTGGTTTTTTGCTGAAACTTATTTTTACAGATTAATTCTCAATATTACCAATTATTTTCAATCTGGTGAATGGCAAGGTGTAGATCCTTTCCATTTACAGAAATCTCAAGGTTTAAAAACATCCCTAGATGCGATAAATACTCTGTGCTATCAAGTAACCCAATGGTTGCAAGAGAGTGAAAAGTCAGGAAAAACTAATCAAGGTGTGCTGACTACACTATTATATTTTGCACTTTGGGGCAATCGGGTAGACTTGAGTTTATGGTCAGCATTTGAGAGCGATCGCAGTAATTTTGATATTGAAAATCAAAAAGCTCATATATTAGTAGATGATGCTGGTCTAGTTACAGAATTATTAGTTACTAGTGCGTGTCAACGTGTTGATTTTGTAGTTGATAATGCTGGCTTTGAGTTAATTTGTGATTTATGTTTAGTAGATTTTTTATTAGGTAGTGGTGTCATTGACCAAATCAAGCTGCACTTAAAACCTCACCCTACTTTTGTATCTGACGCCATGATTAAAGATGTGTATGATACAGTCGAGTTTTTAGCAGCATCTAACCATCAACAAGTGACAAATTTTGCACAAAGGTTACAAGCTTATATTGCATCCGGGAAGTTAATTCTGGGTGACGATTATTTTTGGACATCGCCTCTAGCTTTTTGGGAAATACCCGAATCACTCAAACAAGAGTTAGCTGATGCTGATTTATTGCTAATTAAAGGTGATGCCAATTATCGTAGATTATTGGGAGATAGGCACTGGGATTTTACAACCAATATTGCAGATATTGTGTGTTATTTACCAGTGCCAATTGTGGCTTTACGTACCCTCAAATCAGAAGTAGCAGTAGGTTTACAACCAGAAGTAATTGAAAAAGTATCAAAATCTGATTCTGATTGGTTGACAAATGGACAGTGGGGTGTGGTGCAGTTTGTAAATGAATAACGAACACAGATGGACACAGATACACACAGATAAACCATCAGTGTACCCTACGGGAAGCCGCCCTAGGGGGCGTCTACATCGGTGTGCATCGGTGTTCGCCTTCCCAAAAAACATCGGACTCACCAGATAACTTACAGCCACAACCAAAATCGATGAATAACGAACACAGATGGACACAGATGCACACAGATAAACCATCGCAGAAGATCGCGGAGAAAAGCAGAGTTTTTACACATTAAATTTGCTACAGTTTTATACTCGTTAGTTGGGGATTTAGGTCTATTAATTTTAAGTTTTTAAAGTCCAGCAAACCATTCATAACCTTGATCTTCCCAATAGCCTTTTAAGGGAAATAAATTACTAACTAGAGTAATTTGAGTGATCCATTTACTTTGCTTGTAACCAAGCTTAATAGGTGAAGCTAAACGCAAGGGCGCACCATTCTCTTTTGGTAGAGTTTCACCATTTTTTTGGTACGCTAATAATGTTTGGGGATGCAATGCGGAAGCAATATCCCAACTAGAATAATAGCCATCTGCTGATTGAAAGTAGACATATTTGACATTATTTTGCGGTTTGACAAGGGCTACAATTTCTTGCAGACGTACACCACCCCATTGCACGATCGCCGCCCAACCCTCTACGCACACATGACGAATAATCATCTCAGTCATAGGCAAAGCCTGAATCTCGGCTATGCTGAGGCTAAGGGGATTATTTACCTCACCATCGACAACCAAACGATACTTACTTGGATCAATAATATTAACCCAATGGAAAATCTTGGCTCCCGTTGCTTGAGTTGGTAACTTTCGATGCTTAGGAGTAACACTTAAAGTCATACTTAGATTTTGCCAAAAGTTTGTAGACAGGGAGTAGCTTACCGCTAGGGTTTATGGCGTTCGCGTAGACGCGCTAGCGGTGAGGGGGTCGCAGTCTTGGACGCCACGTGCTACAAATGTTGGAACCCCCACAGTGGCTGCGGTTCCCGTCACGTAGACGCCCGGAGGGCTTCCTTCTTCAAGGGAAGAGTAGCACCTCAAAGCTTTTCAAGACGGATTTTGGATTGATTCCACAGCATATTACGGTTGCTCATGATCAATTTATCAAATCTAACGCGCCCTACCAGATAAGTTTAGTGTGAGATGCAGCTTTAGTCCTATAAGGAACAAAAAAGAAAGAAAAATAGACTTTTGATAAAGTAACTAAGAGTGAGAAGTGGCTAATGCTTCAAGACTCAAAAGACTTTTAACCATTCTTGTATAACTATTTATCCTTTTTTTGTCAGTTTAATTTTTATGCATGTTTGTATATATAGTTTATGACTAGCTAGCTGGAAAAAGCAGAGTCAGAAAAGGCAGAGGAGTATAAAAAATTTCTTAATTAGCTTGTATACCTTAATTTCATGAGTTATTTTCAAAACATTATTGCTATCTTTGCTGGTAAGAGATTTTTCAATTTGCATAGCTGCTGGTACGATGATAAAAATATCCTCTTGTTTCTAGTAAATTGTAAAATGTTTTAGCACTCCGATAAATATAAAGAAATAATTTTAAGCAAATTTATATACAGTAAGAGTCGATGGCTGATGACTATAGATGAAGTAATACTTCTACTAAAAGCAACCTTGCCCAATGCATTGACACCACTCCAAGAATTAGTATTACGTTCTTCTTGGGAAGGAAAAACTTACACTAACATAGCGTTAGAAGCACACTACGGAGAAGAACGAGTTAGGAAAGTTGCCTCTCATTTATGGCAATTAATGAGTGATTTTTGGAAAGAACCGATTAACAAATCAAACTTTCGCCAAACTCTGGAGCCACGTCAACTCAGTAGAATGCAGCACCAGTTTATTAGAGAATACAATCGTGCTGCTACAGCAATATCCTTAGAATTTCCCACAGGACCAGTATCTCTCGATTCTAGATTTTACATTCCTCGCCCACCAATTGAGGAATTAGCGTACACAGAAATTGCTGAGCCAGGAAGTGTTATCTGCATCAAAGCCCCTAAAAAAATGGGTAAAAGCTCCCTCGTTTTAAGGATTTTGGCTCATGCAACCAATCTTGGCTATAAAATTGTGAGCCTGGACTTTCAACAATCAGATAAAGCAGTATTTGTCAACCTTGATAAATTTTTGCGCTGGTTTTGCGCCAATCTGAGTAGAGAGTTACAGCTAGAACCGAAACTCAATGAGTTTTGGGATGAAGATATGGGTAGTAAAATTAGCTGTTCTTCGTATGTCCAGACACACTTACTACAGTCAATCAAAACTCCCCTAGTTTTGGTATTGAATGAAGTAGATTGGGTGTTTGAGTATCCAGATATTGCCTCAGAATTTTTACCATTATTGCGTTCTTGGTATGAACAAGCAAAACGAGTAGAGATTTGGCAAAAACTCCGCATGGTAATGGTTTACTCTACAGAAATTTTTTTGCCTTTGAAGGTGACTCAATCTCCATTTAATATTGGTTTACCATTGCGGTTGCCACCGTTTACAAAAGAGCAAGTGCAGAATTTAGCCCAGTGTCACGGGCTAGACTGGACAGATAACTCTGATGCTGACAAATTAATGGCAATGGTGGGGGGACATCCTTACCTAGTCAGGTTGGCATTGTATCATCTGGTTGGTAAGGGCGGCTTAGAAAACGATTTAGGACAGATATTACAACAAGCACCCACAGACACAGGAATTTATAGAGACTATTTGCATCAGTACATGCTCATGCTGCAACAGGAAACACAACTGGCAAATGCGTTTCGGGAAGTAGTTACAGCTACAGAGCCTGTCAAAATAGAACCGAGGCTGGCATATCAATTACATAGTATGGGGCTTGTGAAATTCGAGAGCGATCGCGTTAGTGTAGCATGTGAATTATTTCGCCTATATTTTCGAGAAAAACTCAATACAAGTAATAGTGACAGTAGTTGGCGTGTGGCAGAATTGGAAAAAGAAAACCAAAAATTACGCATTCTCTCTAGTATAGATGAATTAACACAATTAGCTAATCGCCGTTATTTTCATACATATTTGCAACTTGAATGGCAAAGCTCGAAGCGTGAACTTACTCCCCTATCAATGATTTTATGTGATATAGATTATTTCAAAATTTATAATAAAACCTACGGAAATAACGCTGGGGATATTTGTTTGCAGCAAATTGCTCGCACTATCCATGAGAGTATTAAGCATTTCTTGGTAAACAATCATCTCTCCTATGTCAGCACAGCTTTAGGTGCAGAAAATTCTCGCAATCCGAATATAGTAAACAAAAATAACTCATTATTAGTGGCTCGTTATGGAGGAGAAGAATTTGCGATTTTGCTGCATGTGGATGCAGTTACTGCTGTATACATTGCAGAAAAGATTCGCGAACAAATCAAAGCTTTAGCTATCACCTGTGAATATCCTGGTATTGGTGGTTTGCCAGCTAACGTTTTAACCGTGAGTTTAGGTGTTGCTAGCATGATTCCTGAAGGGAAAAGCGAACCTGAGATTTTAGTTAATACAGCCGAAAAAGCACTTTACCAAGCCAAAAGAAAGGGACGCGATCGCGTTATTCTCGGTTAATCAATTACCCGAAACTCATTGCGAGTCAACGACAGCAAAATATTTTCATCATCTACTTTAATCAGCCAGCGATCGCTTGGTTTATCATCAGAAAGTTGTTCAGGACAAAAAACAACTCCCATTTTGCCAGCCACATAGGCTGGTTCGAGAATTAATACTCTGGCTCCTACTTGAACATTCTCTGAGTTATGCAATAGCTCTGTTAGTTATGTAAGTAAAATCCGATGTTAATCATAACTTGAAATTAACCTTTTCTTAACCAAAAAGATCTGCTTTTTCTGTTTTTCCGACATCACAACGTATCAACAACAGACTGATCAGCAATTAATCGCGCCACAAAGCAATTCCACCCAATAAACCAGTAATACTGGGAATAATTTTTACATTGGTTGGCAACTGAATTTTGCTCCTCGTTGCTTCACCGCCACCAATATACAGATGTTTAGGTGACATCATTAACCCGATCAAATTCACCTTGAGTCGAAGCTAAAGTTGCGATCGCACTAATTACAGATAATGGTTTGGCAGGTTGGGGTGTTTGCAAACGTGATCTTTGGGTTAAAGGATTGCTTGTAATATCTTTTCATCTGTTACCAAAAAGGTAGCTACGTACACCAGAACATATGAAAACTCTTTGTGTCTTAGTGTCTTGGTGGTTCAAGATTTTTTACCACCAAGACGCAAAGTCACCAAGTATTTCATCCTAGATCCTCATGGGCAATTGCTCACAAGGAGGGATGAAGAAGTGAACGAACACCGATGCACACCGATTAACACCGATGGATTATGGGTTTGCTGTTATGTTAGTGAGAAATATCTCATTACAAACAAGGGAATTTTGAAAAGACTAAGATATTCATACTCTTGAATTTTTATTTTGGGAATAAAATATCTGGCTAATGGCAACAACTATCACATTACCTAATTACATCAACGGTGAATGGTGTGCATCTAATGCTACAGAGTTTCTCGATGTGATTAACCCGGCGACGACAGAAGTATTGGCGAAAGTCCCGCTATCAACTGCATCGGAGGTCAATCAAGCAACGGAAGTCGCGGTGGCAGCTTTTGTCACATGGCGGCGGACTCCACCTACGGAACGGGTACAGTATTTATTTAAACTCAAGAATTTATTAGAAGAAAATTTTGAAGATTTAGCCTGTACTATAACTCAAGAATGTGGAAAGACTTTGGCTGAGTCGAAGGGTGAAATGCGCCGCGCTATTGAAAATGTCGAAGTAGCTTGCGGTATTCCGATGATGATGCAGGGGACAAACCTGGAGGATATCGCCCGGGGAATTGATGAGATGATGATTCGTCAACCACTGGGAGTCTGTGCGGTGATTGGGCCGTTCAATTTTCCGGGGATGATTCCATTTTGGTTTATGCCCTATGCGATCGCTTGCGGGAATACTTATATTGTTAAGCCTTCGGAAAAAGTGCCCTTGACGATGCAAAAAATTTTCCAGTTGTTAGATGAAATTGGCTTACCAAAGGGTGTGATCAATCTCGTGAATGGGGCGAAACAAGCTGTAGATGCAATTTTGGATCATCCCCAAATTCGGGCAATTAGTTTTGTTGGTTCTACGCCTGTAGCTAAGTATATTTATAGTCGGGCAGCAGCAAACGGCAAGCGTGTCCAATGCCAAGGTGGTGCGAAAAATCCGATAATTGTTTTGCCTGATGCAGATATGGAAATGACCAGACGCATTGCGGCTGATAGTGCTTTTGGTTGTGCAGGACAACGTTGTTTGGCAGCATCGATCGCTATAACGGTAGGGGAAGCACGACAAAGTTTTACAGAAGCGATCGCGGAAACTGCTAAAAAGCGGGTGGTAGGTAATGGTTTGGAACAGGGTGTGGAGATGGGACCAGTGATTTCTATCCAAAGTAAAGAACGAATTGAGGGGTTAATTCAAAAAGGCGCAGACAGTGGTGCGACGTTGATAGTGGATGGACGACAACCAAATATTTTGGGGTATGAGAAGGGGTATTTTGTCCGTCCGACAATTTTGCAAAACGTCGATCCGGCTAGTTAAGTTGCTAAAACCGAAATTTTTGGCCCAGTACTGAGTTTAATCCATGTGAATACTATTGATGAAGCGATCGCTCTCGTCAACAGTGGTCAGTATGGCAACATGGCTTGTTTGTTTACCAGCAGTGGCGCAGCCGCACGAAAGTTTCGCTATGAAGCGGAGGCTGGTAATATCGGTATCAACATCGGAGTAGCTGCACCGATGGCATTTTTCCCTTTTAGTGGTTGGAAAGACAGTTTTTTTGGTGATTTACACGGTCAAGGTAATCACGCAGTTGAGTTTTTTACGCAAACTAAAGTCGTAGTGGAACGCTGGCCTAGTGAATGGTCACGTCAGTTTTAGTGGGGTGTGAGGGGTGTGTAGACGCGCTCATAGGCTTCCTGTAAGGGTGGGGTGTGGGGAGAATAAATAGTAACTAACAAAATTGAT
>NZ_AJLL01000079.1 GCF_000317225.1 Fischerella thermalis PCC 7521 | reverse complement strand
ATGATACCAGTTTGAAAAAAGAATGCGACAGTATCGATTGATAGAATCCAGACACGTAAAGTAATTCCCAATCCAAAATCTAAAATCCAAAATGGTATAATATGGTGTTACCCCTTAATTCTCTGGTAAAGAAGCAAACACCTGTTCAACTAACTGCTTGGCTTTGTTATCTAAACGTTGCCAATCCACATCACCCATCTCATCAATTAAACTAGTATCAATCTCAACTACATCATTGTTGGGCAGATTGTAATCAAGGAAACAAACTTGATAACATAATTCCCATAAATCTACGCTAACTTCTTGCTCTTGACGCTGCAAGCACAAATGATATCCTGGATGGGGAATTGGCAGATGAGCTAGTGTTTCCCTGATTTCCACAGCTTTGTCTGGCGTTGCAGCTTCTAGTTCTTGCAGAAGCTTCGTAACCACTGCTTTTGTGTCTTCTGTGGTTTCTGGGGGCCAAATCAGTACATCCTGGTAAGTTCCTTTCCAATCAGATAGATCAAGCAGCTTGCGAATGTTATCAACAACGCGAATGAAAGCAGGTTGCATGAGGAGTTCAGCCTGCTGCCAGGCGACTGAGTTGGTTATTTTAGGCGGCATGGGTACTAAAAAATGTTATTGAAAAATAAATTAACAATGGGTATCTGTTCAAAAGCAGTTTTTTACGTGCAAATCTTTTCTCAAGATAGCGGATTTTATCGATGAAAAGTTGGAGATATTTATTACCATTCAGCAAAACTGGGTGTTAACACTGGGGAGGAAAGGGAATATGATTGGCAAGTTACTAGACCATCGATACCAAGTTATCCGCGTTTTGGCAACAGGGGGATTTGGAGAAACCTACATTGCCGAAGATACAAAACGTCCGGGTAATCCTGTTTGCGTGGTTAAGCATCTCAAGCCACTCAGCACCGATCCTTCATTATTTGACACTGCCAAGCGACTGTTTCACAGTGAAGCCGAAACCTTAGAAAAACTGGGCAATCATGACCAAATACCCAGGCTATTGGCTTATTTTGACGAGAATCAAGAATTTTATTTGGTACAAGAATTTATTGAAGGACATCCTCTAAATGATGAACTAGTTCCTGATGAAACTTGGACTGAGAGCGAAGTGATTGATTTATTAATAGAAGTTTTGAGTATCCTGGAATTTGTTCACAGCCAAGGGGTAATTCACCGCGATATCAAGCCAGACAACATCATACGTCGTGCCTCTGACAATAAATTAGTTTTAGTAGACTTTGGCGCTGTCAAAAAGTTACGTTCTGCTTCCGAATATGCCCCAGCATTCGGTGGTGGGGGCTTCTCAGCCACAGTGGCGATCGGCACTCCTGGTTACATGCCTACAGAACAAGGGCAAGGTAAACCCCGTCCTAACAGTGATATTTATGCTTTGGGTATTATTGCTATTCAAGCGCTGACGGGAGTAGCACCAATAGATTTACAAGAGGATACTCATACGGGCGAAATTCTTTGGCAGGATTTAGTACCTGTCAACCAAAATTTCGCAGCAGTGTTAAACAAGATGGTACGCTATCATTTTAAAGATCGCTACCAAACTGCCACAGAAGCACTGCAAGCATTGCATTCTCTTGGTATGCATTCTCAGCCTGTAGCCAACCCCAGAAATTCTAGCTACCAACTGATCAAATCTCCATCGGTTCAGTCTCAGCAAAAAACTCTCGCTGTTGCACCTGTAAATCATGCAGTTTTAAAAAAACCAGTAGCCCCCCAGCATACGGCTATTCCCAGAGGTTCTCATAGCCCTGATTTACTACAGCTGTGTATTCTGGTGGTTTTAGCAGGTAGTGCGGCGGCTGTCGCCCCAGCTGTAGTCAAAAATGTCCAAAATTTCACTACTAGTTTTTCTGGGAGTAATGACGCTAGTGCAAATAACTGCTTTGTTGAGATTGGGGCTAACAAAGCCAATCTCCGTTATCAACCCAGTGCGATCGCCAATGGTAATATCCTAGAAACTGTTAGCAGTGGCAAGAAGTTAGAAGTCACCGGCAAGCGGACAAAACGCGGTTGGGTAGAAGTAAAAATCGACCCCAAAAATTCCGCTTGGATATATGGGGATGTTATTAAAAATCAAGAAGAATGGGTTGCTTGTTTGCGAGACAGAGGTCTAACAGTCAAAACAGTAGATGATAATACTGTAATTGCTAGTCGTCCGCTTCCCAGATCAAAACCTGTTGTTGATGTACAAACTTCACCAGCAGAAGTATCCGAACCTTCATTATCACTCAAATTAGATTCAGAGAAAACACAAAATAAAAATTCTCATCAAAGTGCTGCCGAACTTTTAGAAGCAGCGAAACAGGAGTATGAAGCCGGAGATTTAGACAGGGCGATCGCACTTCTGAAATCTATACCTTTAAATGCGTCTGATTTTAAAGAAACAGCAGAAATGATTACCCAATGGCAGCAAGATTGGAAAAAATCAGAAGCTTTATTCAATGATATAAATAAGGCACTGGATAATGGGCAATGGGATAAAGTTTTGGCTTACAAAGATCAGCCAGAAAAATTACCTAATATTGAATATTGGCGCAATAAAATTGAACCATTATTTAAACAAGCTGCCGATAATCGAGCTAAAGAAAAAACTACCAATCCTACAGCTACTCCGCGGTAAAAATGAGGATGCCCAATTAACTGCGATAAATAACATACATTCCGCTAACGTATAGCAAGATCAATGTCATTCCATCCCAGGTAATATATATTCTGGACGGACGTGCAGCGCGGTAAATCAGCCCAACGATCGCCACTGAAGTCATCATCATTGCTACAATCGCAGTGAAGATATGCACAGAACTGATGTTTGACCACAAATCCCCTTGTAAGTAAGTTAGGTCATAGATACTTAAGATACCCATATTAAAAATATTCGAGCCAAATATATTTGATACTGCTAAATCGACTGCATTAAGTCGAACTGCTGCGACTCCGGTAACGACTTCCGGTAATGAGGTAGTGGCTGCTAGTAATAATGCTCCAATAAAACTTTGACCTAAGCCTGTGACTGTGGCAATGCGATCGCCCAATGATGCAAGCCACACTCCCAATACCACAATCGCCAATGCTAGCAAAGCAAACATTAGATATGATTGCTGGCGGCTGATATGTTCGTATTGAAAAACTTCCACTTCCTGTTCCAATACTTCTGCACGACGTCGTAACTCAAATTTAGCAATGATGCGGGCGCTAACTAAATACAGTACAAGCAACACGATGCTAGGCATACCAACCCAGCCGAGGATAAAATTGTTGTTTCTTTGAGCTAGCAAGATCCCAACTGCTGCAATACCGAGCAATATAGATCCCAACCCTGCTGCTAGAACATGGCTAATTTGCGCTCGTCGCAACAATGGATCTGGACCAGTCACAATATCTAACAACGCTAAAATAAACAGGTTAAACAAGCAACTGCCAAATATACCACCAGCTGCCAAATCCGGCGCGTTAAATACAACTACTGCGCTGATACCAACTGCCAACTCTGGCAAGGAAGTGGCACCAGCAAGTAAAATAGCACCTACCCAACTACGTCCTAAACCTGTCTTTTCAGCAATCATATCGGCACTCCGCGATAACCAAGTACCCACGATAATTACTAGTAAGACACACACAATAACTTGGATTAGCAGCATTTAAGGACTTTTTTCACTTCCAACATCATATCGTTCAATACTTTTTAGAACACAAATTGAGAGAAAACAAAGTAGAGACGTAGCAATG
>NZ_AJLL01000078.1 GCF_000317225.1 Fischerella thermalis PCC 7521 | reverse complement strand
AAAATGTAGATAAACACAATTCATGACCAAATTCAGCAATGCCCTGTTTAGCTGTCTAGCTGCTAGGAATTTTGGCTGTTTAAATGACTAAATAAGGATAATACTCATTAATTCTTGATTTTGCTCACTCAATATTTGGGTATTAAAAATTTATCTTGTAGTGTCTACGGGTATATAAAATAGAAAGAAGCTTTTTGATAGTGTTCAACTATCAAAAGGTATAAATTTAGTATCAATTTTTGCAGAATCGGTTCAGCAACAACTAGTATTCAAGAGAGACCACCGCATCTATACGCTTGTGATATTTTTATGACTTCCCAGATTCGCTATTTGATGTGTCCGCCTGACCACTACGATGTGGACTATGTGATTAATCCCTGGATGGAGGGGAATATTCATAAGTCATCGCGCGATCGCGCCGTGCAGCAGTGGCATCAACTTTACCACATCCTCAAAGAACATGCGATCGTAGATTTAGTGCCACCCCAAAAAGGTTGGCCAGATATGGTATTCACGGCTAATGCTGGTCTGGTATTGGGAGATACAGTAGTTTTAAGTCGCTTTTTGCATAAAGAGCGTCAAGGAGAAGAACCGTATTTCAAGCAATGGTTTGAGGAAAACGGCTACAAAGTCTATGAACTACCCAAAGACTTGCCGTTTGAAGGAGCAGGTGACGCACTCTTAGATCGGGAAGGACGCTGGTTATGGGCGGGATACGGCTTCCGTTCAGAATTAGATTCTCATCCCTATCTGGCAAAATGGCTGGATATTGAGGTGTTATCCCTACGTTTGATAGACGATCGCTTTTATCACTTAGACACTTGTTTCTGTCCGTTAACAGATGGTTATTTGCTTTACTATCCTGCGGCTTTTGATTCCTACTCCAACCGTCTGATTGAAATGCGAGTAGCACCAGAAAAGCGGATAGCGATTGATGAAGCTGATGCGGTGAACTTCGCCTGCAATGCGGTGAATGTGGATCGTATCGTGATCATGAATAAAGCGAGCAATCCTCTCAAAGAGCGTTTGGCTGATGTCGGTTTTGAAATTATTGAAACGCCGCTCACGGAATTTCTCAAGGCGGGTGGTGCAGCAAAATGTTTGACTCTACGGGTTACAGAACCAGTCAGAGAAGAACTTCATGCAAATGTGTCAGTGGAAAGCCGCATCCTTCGCATGGAAGGACACTTGCTTGATGCTGGTTTAATTAACCGCGCTTTAGATTTAATCGTAGATAACGGCGGTAGTTTCCAAGTTTTGAACTTTAACTTGGGAGAACAAAGACAAAGCACCTCAGCCGCAGAGGTGAAGGTATCTGCACCTTCCCATGAGGTAATGGAAGAAATTATCTCCCAACTCATTGATTTGGGCGCAGTAGACCTACCACAAGATGAACAAGATGTCAAACTAGAGCCTGTTACCATTCCTGGTGTTGCTCCTGATGACTTCTATGTCAGCACGATTTATCCCACCGAGGTGCGGATTAATGGTGAGTGGGTGATAGTACACAATCAGCGCATGGATGGAGCGATCGCTATTTCCCAAACTCCCCAAGGTTTAGTAGCGCAGTGTAAAATTTTACGTGACTTGGAAGTTGGGGAACAGGTGGTTGTGGATGTCCAAGGTATCCGCACCATTCGCAAAACAGAATCGCGGGAAAAACGCAATGCTGAAGAATTCAGCTTTATGTCCTCAGGGGTTTCCAGCGAACGCCGCGTGGAATTAGTTGTGGAACAGGTGGCTTGGGAATTACGTAAGATTCGCGATGCTGGTGGTAAAGTTGTTGTCACAGCTGGCCCAGTGGTAATTCATACTGGTGGTGGCGAACACCTATCACGGCTGATTCGCGAAGGATACATACAGGCACTTTTGGGAGGAAATGCGATCGCTGTCCACGACATCGAACAATCAATCATGGGTACCTCCCTTGGTGTCGATATGAAGCGGGGTGTAGCAGTTCGCGGTGGACACCGCCACCACTTGAAGGTCATCAATACAATTCGGCGTTACGGTAGTATTGCCAAAGCTGTAGAAGCTGGGATCATTAAGAGTGGCGTCATGTATGAGTGCGTGAAAAATAATGTGCCTTTCTGTTTAGCAGGTTCAATTCGGGATGATGGCCCCTTACCTGATACCGAAATGGATTTGATTAAAGCACAAGCAAAATACGCCGAACTACTCAAAGGTGCAGAGATGATTTTGATGTTGTCATCAATGCTGCATTCTATTGGTGTGGGCAATATGACACCTGCGGGTGTGAAGATGGTGTGTGTCGATATCAACCCAGCAGTGGTGACAAAGTTAAGCGACAGGGGTTCAGTTGAATCAGTCGGTGTGGTCACAGATGTCGGATTATTCCTGAGCTTGTTGACTAAGCAGTTGGATAAATTGACAAGTCCTTACACCGCCAAGATGGGGTAGGTAAGTAGGGAAAAAGGGAAAGGAGAAGGGGAAAAGGTGATTAGCTTTTGCCTTTATCTTTCCCCTATTTTTTATTCTTTAAAATTAGACTTTTTTGTATTTGTTAAGTTTTATGATAGTTACGAACCACAAAGGACACAAAGGACACGAAGGAAACAGAGATGCAAGGAGTTGCTTTTGGTAGAAGCTTCAGGATTAATTGGGTAAGTTTTATTGCTGATTTTCTATTGTTGGGGATGGTGGTAGGGCCACTGGCTGCGCCTTTTCTCGCAGCTTCTGGGTTGTTGATTTTACCTGGAATTGCGGAAATTATTTATTTTATGGGTCGTCATGTATGCCCACAACCGGAAATGGGGATGATGTTAGCATCACCGTTTCTCATGGCTGTATGTATGCGTTGCTACGGGACAGTAACTGGTTTATTGCTGACTCGATTGTTGCTTGGGGTGACTGGTGGTCAAGGTTTTTACTGGCTGCACCAATATGGTTGGAGTGGTGCAGCACTTGCCAGTGTGTTGATGATGGCTTATCCATTGGAGTTAGCCGCTGAGGTATTGGGGTGGTGGAGTTTTAATAATTATGTTGTAACTTTGTTCGGGTTGGTTACAGGTTTGGCGTGGGGTTTGTTTACAATGCCACTATTACATCGGTCAAAACAGTTAACAGTTAACTGGTAACTGTTAACTGTTCATCACCTTTCCAAACTGCGAGGATCAAGGGCATCTCTGAGTCCGTCACCCAGCAAGTTGAACGCCAAAACTGTCAAGACAATTACCAACGCTGGCGGCCAGATCAACCAAGGTTGTAGTACCAAGATAGAAGCATTTGTTGCCAGGGAAAGCATATTCCCCCAAGAAGGATCTGGTTGCTGAATTCCTAGTCCAATCAAACTTAGTACAGCTTCTGCGCCGATAAAACTGGGAACTGCCAGGGTGGCAGAGATGATAATATAGGTTGCGGTTTGCGGTAAAACGTGGCGAGTGATGATATAAAATGGCTTAGCACCCATCGCCCGTGCTGCTTGCACAAATTCACGTTCTTTGATGGATAAGACTTGACCACGAATCACTCGCGCTAACCCAGCCCAACTAATAAACGACGTAATACATACAATTAACAAAAATCGCTGCGTACTGCTTAATCCTGGTGGTAATACTGCACCCAAGGTGACTAATAAATATATGCTGGGAAACGTCATCAGTACTTCGGCTAAGCGCATGATCACAGCATCAATCCAGCCACCGAAATAACCAGAAATACCGCCAATAATCATCCCTAGAGGAAAAGTCAGGGCTACTCCCACAATCCCAATAAATAAACTGATACGACCTCCATGCAATAAGCGACTAAATTGATCGCGTCCTTGATCGTCAGTACCCAGGAGGTTGATTTTAGCTTCGCCAGTAGTACCAAATAAATGCCAATTTAAAGGAATTCCCGGAAAAATAGTCACTTCATCCCAGTTGGGAGGTAAGGGTAAGCTCAACCGTAAAAGGTGGTATTCTGGGCCTTGCACAAATAAACGCAAAGGCGAAGGTTTTGTTTTATCTACAATCAGTTCGCGATCGCCCGTTTCTAAATTTGTGTCTCCTTGAGTTGTAGGATAAACATGAGGCCCAATAAACTGCCCTGAAGTCGAAAACCAGTAAATTCTGGTCGGCGGCAACAGGGAACCACTTGCTTGCGGAATATAAGGGTCATAGGGAGCAACAAAATCAGCAGCAATTACTGCTATGTAAAATACTAAGAGCAAAATTGCCCCAAATCGCGCCAAAGGATTTTTCTTTAATCTTTGCCACCAGTTCATAGTTAGTCAATGGTCAATGGTCAATGGTCGATAGTCAATGGTCTATTTAAAATACTATGGACTCTTGACTATGGACTCTTGACTGTTGACTATATCAACAAAATATAACTTTTCATCTTGAGGAACTTCATGTTCCACGACAAAAACATTGGAGTGAAGATTGGCAATAATTTGTTTGCCTTGCTGTGTCAGAGTCAGGTAACGTAGTGCTTCTCGGATATAGGGGTAAACTCCATGCCAGTAGAACTTGGCGTAATTTTTGCGTAAATCGGCAGGTGTTTGATACCCTAAAACCTTATTCATCCCTGTTTCTTCAAATTCGTAAAACAAAGAAGTAATTTTTTTCAAATAGCGGGGGTCACTTAATTGTCCGATTAAATCAGCTGCACGAACCAAACCTGCATAGCTACTTGTGCATTGATGATCCTCAGCAGCAGGTACGGGAAAGCGAGTCAATTCAATATTGGTTTTAATAACTTCCGAATCTATTAATTTGTGACCGCCAAAGCGTTCATCAATAAAAAGTTTGGCTCTATCCACATGATAAGGTGTCAAGCTGGCGTCAGAAGCTCCAGGGGGAAGAGAAATCATTCTGTTATCTTTACCTGTAGCATACAAGCCTTCTTCCTCACGGTCTTCTCGGCACACTCCTTTAACATAGCCAATATCATGACATAGTAAGGAGATAATAAAGTGCAACCAGTCTTCACTGGAAACACCTCCTTCACGAATGTGTTTGCCGCGTAAAATTTCTTGTCCTACCAACGTAACGAGAATTGAATGTTCTACATTGTGATACAGGGCGTCGCTGTTGGCAATGTTTTCTAAAGCCATGTTCCCCGCCCAAGCAATTATGTCTTGATAATCGGTTTTTAAGCAGCCATAGGTACGACGGTAGCCTTCTCGAATTTGCCTTACAAAAGCATCTATTAATATTTCTGTAGCATTGAACATACTAGTTACTCATATTATAATGTCCGCTGGAACACTTACTATTATCCGTCGGGGTCGGTAATTGGTGATGGGTAATGGGTAATGGCTAATTGGTGATCATGAGTTATTTTTTCAACATGCCCAATGCTCAAGATCCAAGCTTTATATCATAAGCAATTAGTCGGACAACTAAATTATTTACGCGTTGATATCAAACTAGCCAAATACCTGGGCATCATACGAAATTCAGCGCAATGCTTGTGTCTCCTTGTAGTTATTATCACTGCTTAATCTGAGATGATGGCAAGCTTCTTTTTTGACTTTACATAATCAACATTTATTGGTCTATCAACAGACAGGTTATGCTTTCCACAAGATGCTAAACTGTATACTTGTATATTAAATTACTATATTTTGCATATATACCCTACAGGGACGTACTGCTATTAATCACCCATTTTTTACTTTGGCAAAATATAGAAAAAATAGGTCATAGTAAATATACATTAACTTACTTAAAACTTTTTTAAGCACAACTGCTTAGTGATAATCAGGCAGGAAGTGGAGGCAAGACAGTGGGCGAGGAGAGTTATTCGGAACTGGGGACAGAACAGTCAGTGAAGGTTGAAGATGCTGACTGGGAAGGGAAAAAACTGAAGAGGCGAAGTCCTTGGCTGCTACCGTTGTTACTTGGTACTGGCTTGGGAGTGGCGATCGCTTTTTTGGGGATGGGTGTTGTAAGTAACCGTCAGACTCCTAGCAAGAATGCTGTTACAAAATCTACACAGCAAGTTGCCCCAACCATGACAGTTACCGTAGTCTCAGCAGAAGCTAACAGTATAGCCCGCACTCTCAGCACCACTGGTACAGTGGCAGCACGAGATTTAATCCCAGTTTTACCACAAACAAACGGTCTACAAATCAAACAGGTACTAGTTAATGAAGGAGATACAGTCAAAGCTGGTCAATTACTGGCAGTTTTGGATGATTCCCTACTGCAAGCCCAAATTAGCCAAGCAAAAGCAGATATAGAATCCAGACAAGCAGATGTGGCTTCTAATCAGGCAAATCTGGAAGCTAAAAAAGCCGATGTTGCTTCCTTTCAAGCAGTAGTGCAACAAAAACGAGCAGATTTAGCCCAAGCCAAGGCGAAGTTAGAAGAAGCACAAAGGAATTATCAGCGCTATCAACAACTTGCTAAGGATGGTGCGATCAGCAAGCAAGAATTGGAAACACGGGAGACTACCTTGAAAACTGCCAAAGAAGCAGTCAGGGTAGCCGAAGAAAATGTTCGCAGTGCCGAAGCAGATGTCAGCAGTGCCCAAGCAAATATTAACAGCGCCCAAGCAGGCATTAACAGCGCCCAAGCCAATGTTAAAAGTAATGCTGCCAAACTCCAACAGTTGAAAACTCAACTGGCACAAACTCTGGTGCGTGCGCCTGTAGCGGGAACAATTGCCGAGAAACTGGCTAGAGTCGGGGATGTCACTGGTGTACCACCCCAAACTCAAGTTGGAAATGTGGTGGGTGGGACACAAAAATTGTTTTCTATTATTCGGGAAGGCAAGTTGGAACTCCAAGCAGAAGTTCCAGCTGTGCAACTACCACAGGTAAAAGTTGGTGCAGCAGTAGAAATTACCTCGGATGCTGATAAACGCGTACGTTTACAAGGACGGGTACGAGAAATTGAACCGATAGTTAACGACCAAAGCCGGAAAGCAACAGTAAAAATTGACCTACCACCGACAAACTTGTTAAAACCAGGAATGTTTGCCCGGGCAGCAGTCACAACTAATACAACCACAGGTGTGGTAGTGCCACAGAAAGCAATCTTACCCCAACCCGATGGAAGTGCGATCGCATTCACCTTATTGGGTGAAGACACGGTTCGCGCTCAAAAAGTAGAACTAGGGGAAATCCTCAACGGTGGCAAAGTGGAAATCAAAACTGGTTTGCAAACAGGCGATCGCGTCGTAGTTGACGGTGCTGGATATCTCAAAGATGGTGACAAAGTTCGAGTGGTTGGTGGTTAGTGGTTGGTCGTTGTTTGGAACAACTAACAACCAACAACCAACAACCAACAACCAACAACCAACAACTAACTAAAATCTATGTCCTTCAATATTTCTGCTTGGTCAATTAAAAAACCTGTCCCCACAATAGTTTTATTTTTAATTTTGACTCTGGTTGGTTGGTTCTCATTTAATTCTTTGGGAATTGATATCAACCCCAATATTGATTTACCAACAGTGCGGGTTACAGTTACGCAACCAGGGGCGGGACCTGCGGAACTAGAGTTCCAAGTCACCAAAAAAATTGAGGATGCGATCGCCAGTTTAGGCAACATTGATGAACTGCGATCCACCGTCACTGATGGTAATTCCACAACCACAATTACCTTTGTCTTGGGTACAAATACAGACCGCGCTACGAATGATGTTCGCAATGCTGTATCACAAATTCGGCAAAATCTACCCCAAGACATCAACGACCCCATAGTTGAACGTGTAGATTTTTCCGGTGGGCCAATCATGTCCTACGCGGTGAAATCTGACCAACGTTCCGTAGAAGAACTGAGTTACTTAGTTGACCAAACCATTAGCCGCGCTTTGTTAGCCGTCAGAGGAGTAGCCCAAGTTAAGCGTGTGGGGGGAGTTGACCGCGAAGTCCGAGTTAATCTCGACCCAGACCGTTTACAATCTTTGGGGATTACCGCTACCCAGGTCAACGATCAAATTCGCGCCCTGAATATCAACCTACCAGGGGGACGCGCCGAAGTTGGTGGTAGCGAACAAAGTATCCGTACCTTGGGTAGTGCTAAGAGTGTGGATGTGTTGAAAACCTATGAAATTCTCCTACCTAATGGTGGTTCTGTCCCCTTATCCAGTTTGGGAACGGTAGAAGATAGCTATGCTGAAGTTCGACAAACTGCACGCCTAGATAATAAACCTGTGGTAGCCTTCCAGGTGTTGCGTAGTACCGGCAGCGTCATGGTGACTGTAGAGGAAGGAGTCAAAGCAGCCATCAAGGAGCTAGAGAAAACACTGCCCTCTGACGTCAAGCTGGAATTAATTTTTACCAGAGCAGATTTTGTCCGGCAATCCTACAAAAGTACGATAGAGGAGCTAATTCAGGCTTCTGTACTTGCAGTCATAGTCATACTTTTATTCTTACGTGATTGGCGGGCAACATTAATTACAGCAGTAGCTTTACCCCTGTCCATGATTCCTACCTTTGCTGTGCAGTATGCTTTGGGTTATACCCTCAATAGCATGACCTTATTGGCATTAGCATTAGCAGTAGGTAACTTAGTCGATGATGCCGTTGTAGAAATTGAAAACATGGAACGGCACATGGCAATGGGCAAATCCTCTTGGCAAGCTGCTTTTGACTCATCCGATGAAGTAGGTTTAGCAGTAATTGCCAGTGCAGCAACTATCATTGCTGTATTTCTACCCGTCGCCTTCATGGGTGGTATTCCGGGTCAGTTTTTCCAACCCTTTGGTGTTACCGTTGCTGTTTCCACCATTTTCTCTACCTTGGTAGCGCGGATGGTGACACCAATGATGGGGGCGTATTTGTTGAAGGATAAGCAAGGAAAGCAACTTCATGGTGGGGAGGTGGGGAGATTGGGAACTCGGGAGAATTTAATCCTAAGTTCTCCCCATCACCCCGTCCCTATCTCGTCCCGTCGTCGCTTTCAACCCTACAAATCCCTTCTGCAATGGTCGTTACGTCATAAATTGACGACTTTGGGGATTGCCTTGGCTTTCTTTATTGGTAGTGTAATGCTAGTTCCCTTTATTCCCAAGGGATTAGTAGATGGGGGTGACATCGGTATTTCCACCGTGAATGTAGAATTACCTCCCGGTTCTACCTTGGCTGATACCAATAAGGTAGTTACCCAACTTACCAATATCATCAACAAAAATCCACTAGTAGAATCAGTGTTTGCCTCAGAACAGGTGAACTCGGCAACCCTTTCTGTTAAGCTCAAGTCTAAAGAAGCAGGACGAAAGATTTCTCAATTAGAGTTTGAACAACAGATACGTCCCCAGTTTCAACAAGTCCCGGGAGCTAAAATCAGTTTTGAAAGTGCAGGGGCGGTTGGTGGTCGTAAAGATTTAACTATACTGCTGCAAAGTGAAAATCCTGAAGCACTGACTCAGGCTGCTGATGCAGTAGAAAAGCAAATGCGGACTATTCCTGGATTGGTGGAAGTATCTTCATCTGCAAGTTTGGTAAAACCAGAAATTGTCATCGTTCCCGATCCGCAACGCGCCGCAGATTTGGGTGTGACTGTGCAAGCAATTGCCCGTACTGCTTCTCTGGGAACAATTGGAGATAATGATGCCAATTTAGCTAAGTTTAATTTGAGCGATCGCCAAATTCCGATTCGTGTCCAAATTGACCCCAAAGCGCGAGAAGATATCAACACGATCAAAAATCTCCAAGTCCCGACTCAAAATGGTAGTTTGGTTCCTCTAGTTTCTGTAGCAGATATCAGCTTTGGTAGTGGTCCTGCAACCATCAATCGCTATGATCGTTCCCGCCAAGTTTCTCTAGAAGCTAACTTGCAAGGTATTTCCTTGGGGGATGCGCTACAAGCTGTGACTGCACTACCTGCTTTAAAAAACTTGCCACCGGGAGTCAAACTGCAAAACTCTGGTGATGCCAAAATCATGGCAGAAATTTTTGGTCGCTTTGGTGGTGCATTGGCACTGGCGTTAATGTTTATTTATGCAATTCTGGTGCTGCTATATAACAACTTCTTGCATCCTGTCACGATCATGGCAGCATTACCCTTCTGTTTAGGAGGTACACTCATTGGCTTGCTGGTTGCCCAAAAAGCCTTGGGATTATATGCTCTGATTGGTATTGTGTTGCTGTTGGGAATTGTGACCAAAAACTCAATTCTCTTGGTAGATTACACGATTATTAACCTACAAGAAGGGAAAACTCAGCGTCAGGCGTTGATAGAAGCTGGTGTCTCGCGTCTGCGTCCAATTATGATGACTTCTCTCGCAACTATTGCTGGTACGCTTCCCCTGGCTTTGGGTGTGGGTGCGGGTGCAGAATATCGTCAACCGATGGGGATTGCGATTTTGGGAGGCTTCACAACTTCTACTTTGCTGACACTCCTGGTTGTTCCGGTGCTGTTCAGCTACATTGATAATTTCCAGACCTGGATTATCAATACAGTTAAGTATGGTTTTGGGAAAAAATCTCCGCGTTCAGTAGTGGTTGAGGATGAAGTGATAATTATGCCATCTTCCAGCGAAGATCCACCACATCAGTACTCAATCAGAAAATAGTAGTATAATGGCATTTAGTTTGATTTATGCTAAATGTTGGGCGCGGGTGTAATTCAGTGGTAGAATGTCACCTTCCCAAGGTGAACGTCGTGGGTTCGAGTCCCATCACCCGCTTTTGTTATTGAACCGCCAAGACGCCAAGAACGCCAAGGTTGGTAGGCTGTGCGTAAGTTCTAAGTTTGATCGGAAGCGATCGCACCTTTAGATAGTATAGAACCCATTTGGGATCTTGGGAGAAAGGGTAAGATGAGAAATAAATGCCGTACCCCAGCAGCTTAACCGACAAAGAGTGGGAAATCATTGAACCACTGTTGCCGCAAAAGAAGCAAACTAGACCACCGAAGTGGACAAAGCGACAAATTTTAGATGGGTATATTTTATCAACTGAAGAATGGGTGTAATTGGTGTGATTTACCCAAAGACTTACCGCCCTACTCAACAGTATTCTGGCACTACAAGCAGTGGCGAGGAGAGGGAGTGATAGAGCAGATAATGACAGTTTTACATGGAAAAGTACGCGAACAGGCGAAAAAAAACCGCAGTGGACAACCCTGCTGATTATTGACTCGCAAGCAGTCAAGAATACCTGTAATGCCAGTGTACAGTCCAAAGGGTTTTGTCATTACAAGTGTACGAACGGTATTAAACGACACTTGGCTGTAGATACTTTAGGTCTACCATTTTTCACCCACTGTACTCAAGCCAATGTAAGTGATGACAATGGCTTAATTGAACTATTGAGCCAGAACTTGGATTATTTTCGTGCCAAGCCTGTGAACATCCCCAAGATTACAATTCTGCTTGACCACGGCTACCACCCGGATAAGATCACTTCTGCACTACAAGCACTCTACCCTCGGATTCTTACCAAATACCAAATTGATTGTGGCGCACAGGTGATTCAAATCTTCGATTCCTGGGCGGGTTGCCTGACTCCTCAAGATTATGAAACTTTTGCACTTCCCTATCAACAACAGGTTGTTCGTCAGGTTAAAGCAACATATCCCCATATCCCTTTGGCTTTGTGTGTCCATAACAGTGCTGCCATTTTGCATCTGATGCCCCGATCTGGGGTAGATATCATTCATGTAGATTGGACGGCGGTTGCGAATTGACCAATAAGCTCGATTCAAATAATCTGTATGTACTTGCAACTCTCGCTCTGGATTTTTGCTTAAATTAGGGTCAATCATAGCTGCATAAGCCCCACAGTCTTGATGATCAATAACAATCACTTTGTTAATATGATGTAGCTTTAAGGAAGGTGGAAATCTTCAACACTTTTGTCTAATTGAATCTGAATTACTTCTAATATCCGATTAAACCCTACTGTCTTTTTTAGGAGAATACCTGCCCCCATTTGACTAATTTTTTTTAGAGAATAGGAAATTTCTGTATTTTTTGTTAAAAATATCAAAGGAATTTGAAAAGGCGTTGAGTTTTCATGCATATTTTGAAATGTTTGATAACCGATTTCTTCAATTATCTCTAATGAATAGATTATCAAATCTGGGTACTGTTCATTGGCTAGATATGAACCCATAAAAATATTATTTGCTTCAATAACATGAAAATTATTATCTCTAAGAAATTGACATAATAGACGACGAAATTTGTGATCGCATTCAACAACTAAGATATTTTTCATTATTTTTGAATGTTTGAGTTATTTATTAATTCTCAGAGAATTTAACTAATTCTGATATTTTATAGATAAATTATTAGATATTTTAAATAAAAACTAATTTTGTGTAATTAGGTAGGTACATATTATGTGTAAAATTTTATATAAATCCAAGGATTTTATCAGATAATATTTTGCACCCATTTCTATAGCTTTTTTATGGCTTTCATATTTTCCACTACTTGTTAAAAATATAAAAGGAACTTGAGTAATTTTAAAAGTTTTACGCAATTCATTGAAGATTATGTATCCATCTAATTTCGGCATATCTATATCACAAATAATTAAGTTTAAATTTGAGTAATGTTCTTTGGCTAACTGCAAACCTACGAAACTATTTGCTGCTTCAGTTACATGAAAATTCATTTTTATGAGGGATTGGCAAATTTCTGAACGAAAATCTTTATTATCGTCAATCAATAAAATTTTCTTCACTGAATGTTAATCCTAGCAATCAAAGGGTGGTGATTTTTGTCGGTTAATTTTGTTGGATTTTCTTGTGTAATCTAATCACACACCCTAATTAAAAATGATGGCAAGCATCAGGCTTTTTTGGTGATTACAGATATCTATTTTGCTCTGTTGATGGCAAATTAGTATCAGTCATTTAATTCCATCAATTCCTTTGTTTTAAAATCAGCTACTACAGGTTTAGGACATCCTGCAATGTGAGGACTGATAGAACAGATAGCATCTGTGGTTGTCTCAAAACAATTTGATAAACCGATTGTTTCTAACAATCCTGAACGCTCTAATAATTGTTTGACTTGGGGTTGTAACCCTGTGAGAATTAAGCGGCAATTGTGTCGTTTCAAGTCGTGGTAAATATCCTCTAAGGCGACTAACCCAGTTGTGTCCATATTTGGCACAAACCGCAACCGCAGAATTAAATATTTGACTTCCGGTTCATCGCGGAGGAAGGTAACAAATCTCTCCGCAGCACCAAAAAATAGGGGGCCATCTACCCGATAAACTGCAATTTCTTTACCTAATTCCAGAGGAGTACCAGGGGGAAATACTTCGGTTTCAGGAATTTTAACTAGGCTTAAATCGCTCATCCGTTTGATAAACAATACTCCGGCTGCAATCAATCCCACTTCTACAGCGAGAACTAAGTCAAACAATATTGTCACTAGCCAGGTGAGAATCATCACTGCAAAGTCGGAGTAGGTAGCACGCATCAATAAACCAATAGCTTCCCACTCAATCATCCGCACACTAACCACCATGAGAATTCCAGCAAGTGCAGCTAAAGGAATCTGTGCTGCTAAGGGTGCTAAAGTTAAGACGATCATGGCTAAAGCAACGCCATGAATTACCCCAGATAGTCGGGTTTTACCACCAGAACGGACATTGACAGCAGTCCTTGCGATCGCACCAGTGGCGGGAATACCACCAAAAAATGGGACAATAATATTTGCCAAGCCTTGACCAATTAATTCGCGATCGCTATTATGTTTTTCGCTGACTGTCATCCCATCAGCTACCACCGCCGATAGCAACGATTCAATACTCCCCAGTGCTGCTAAAGCCAAAGCTGGATTAATCAGTTCTCGAATCACACTAAAATCATTCCAGTGGGGAATGACTTGAGGCATCGGTAAAGATTGGGGAATAGTGCCAATTGTCGGTACATTTAGATGGAAATAAGAAGCGATCGCGGTTGCCAATACCAACCCCACTAAAGAACCCGGTATTGTAGAATTAATCTTAGGCCACAAAACCTTGGCTGCAATTACCACCATTGCTAACCCCACAGCAGCCCAGTTTAAAGCTTCTACATGAGTTACACTTTCCCAAAGTCCGGGTAGAAAATGCTCACTACGCGGTAGTTGTAAACCAAAGAAATTATTTAACTGACCACAAAATATAATTACGGCGATACCATTGGTAAAGCCTGCTGTCACTGGATAGGGAATAAACTTCACTAGTTGTCCTAGTTTGGCAACTCCCAGGGCTACCTGGATAATCCCAGCCATCACCCCAGCAATCCAAACTTTCTCAATGCCGTACTTGGCGACAATTCCCACCAAAACCACGGCCATTGCACCTGTTGGCCCTGTAATTTGTACTGGCGAACCACCAAAAATTGCCGCGACAATTCCTGCCACAATAGCGGTGTAAAGTCCCGCCTTTGGTTCTACACCACTGGCTACTGCAAAGGCTAAAGCCAAAGGTAAGGCTACCACTGCTGCTGTTAGTCCTCCCGCCAAATCGCCGCGCAGTCCACTAAACCAGCGATTTAGGCGCAAAATTTGCGGTTCTTCCAGGATATCAGATATTCCCATATTGTCATTTTCAACTCTTGTATAGAATTTATGGATGCACACATAGGTGTTACACCAATCCGTAATTCGTAATTACGAAATTCGCACACAATCTAGGTTTTTAGGCTTGAATCTGTTGCTGAATTTTGGAGAATTGGTGTTATTTCATCTTTTCCAAGGCTTCACGCACCTCAACAAGATGGTTGTTAAACACCTCTAGTGCTGCATCCAGCACCCTGAAAATAGCTGGGTCACGAATTGAGTAAAAGACGTAATTACCTTGTTTGCGACTCGTTACCAGATTGAGGCGACGTAGCACTCCCAACTGCTGAGATATTGATGAAGCATCTATTTCTAGCCACTGGGCAATGTAATTCACGTTTTGTTCACCCTGGCGCAGAGTATCCAAGATTTGAATCCGCACAGGGTTGGACAAAATCTTGAAAAAGTCTGCCTTAAAGTAACTAGGCTCAAGGAGCATCTTGATATCTCTCTATCTTCAAAGTCTTGCATATAGTTTAACACCTATGCTATGGTTGAGCAAGTTAGATATCTTTTCGGGTTACTCTCGCAGGGAACAACAGTGGAACTAAAAGAGAACAAAAGCGATTCCTACGGAGAGCTTCGCGATCGCGCAAATATCGGTATCATGCCAATATCAGTAGAATCGTCAAACCAGCTGGAAGTTCAGCAAACACCAGCCATTTCTGAAGTTAGTCCGATTATCAAAGATATAGAAATTGTTAAAACATTTTCCTGTGCAGGGATACGTCCCATTGGCGCTAGCAACCTCAAAATCGCCAAGACAATGGATGTCATGGGTATCCGTCCTATTGGCACTCATACAATAGATATTGTTGACAGCATTAACGAGTGTGGGATTCGTCCAATCACTTCTAAGCGACTTTCAGGAAAAAATTACCGCGTATATTAGCTAAACTTCCTATGAGTAAATGGAAATCAAAATTTTTGATGTAGACTATGGTTTTTGTGCATTAATTATCTCTGATAATAATCATGCAACACTGCTTGACTGCGGCTACAATGAGCGAACAGGATTTTGCCCAACCAACTATATTATGAATAGTAGCTTATTTGGGCTATAACACTTAATTATTTCTCATCTCAGTGACGAAAATTTAGCTGATTTGCCTTACCTCATGGGCGAGGATTTTCAAAGTCAATTTCCTACAAAGTTTTTGATTAAAAATCCTTCAATAAATGCCAAGAATCTGCCGGAGATAAGTATTCGCAACCAAGCGAAAACATAGATAATTAATCTTTTAAGCCTAATAACTGATTCTTATAGAGCTAAGATTTTTAATCGTAGATTTGATAACATCAGCTTCACTTTTTTCTCCAATAGTTACCCTGATTTTTTAGATTATAATAATTTAAGTCTAGTCACTTTTATCTATTACTTTGATATCGGCATAATTTTTCCTGGTAATTTAACATGGAAAGGTTGGTATTCTCTTCTAGATAATTCTTCATTTCGAGAACATTTAAAGCAAGTAAATTTTTTCGTAGCATCTAATCATGGACAAGAAAATGGTTATTGCCAGGACATTTTTGATTACTTTCAACCTGAGTTAGTTATTATTTATAATAAATTTAATCAGCCTATTCAACCAGAAATTGAAAGTAAGTATATAAGTCATGCTAAAGGCTTAAAAGTATTCGGCGGCAATCAAAAATTACTAACTAACCGTGATCATGGAACTATCACAATTTCTAAGCCTCCGGGAAAGCAACTACAAATAACCACATCTCAACGTATCCTAAATAAAGATAGCTTCCAAAATTCAAATAGTTTATCAAGGGATCTATAAACGTGTTTAAATAGTGTAGTAGTTGTATTCCTTCCCCCTATGGGTGTGGTATTTGAATCAGAGTGTCATTTACTGAAGTATGATATAAGTGTTAAAGTAACTGAAAAGGTTTGAAGATAGAAAAATACTTAGATGGTATTTAAGCCAAGTTATTTTAAAGCTGATCTTTTCAAGGTATTATCCAATCCAGTGCGGATTCAGATTCTAGACACACTGCGAACGGGAGAAAAGAGTGTTAATGACATTGCTGAATGGTTAGAGTTGGAAGCGTCTTCGGTGTCTCAGCAATTGGCGGTACTACGGAGTCGTAATTTAGTTACGAGCCGTAAGCAGGGAAACTACGTCTTTTACTCAATTCGTGACCCAGCTATTTTTCAAATTCTAGATGCGGCTTTAGAGGTGTTTAACAATCACTTAGTTGAGGTGCGTGACACCTTAGAACAACTGTAATGAACGCCATTAAAATTAACTATCTTTAAAACTCCCCTCAAATACTGGTAACTTCACTCGAAAACAACTTCCGGCGCCGAGTTTACTCGTCACAGAAATCTCACCACCATGAGCATGAGTAATAGCTTGGACAATAGCTAAACCTAAACCCGAACCACCTTGACGACAAGAACGAGCTTTTTCAGCTCGCCAAAAGCGATTAAAAACTGAGGATAAATGTTCAGGTGCAATCCCAATACCAGTATCCGCCACTTCAATCACTACAAAATCATCCGATTTCACGATTTTTACCCTGAATATGTACTTTGACTGTATCTTGTCCAGGTGGATCAATAGATGACCACAGGTGTTCAATAATTTGATGACGACTGAGAACGTGTCCATTATTACGGAGAAATAGCTCTAGTAATTGATATTCTTTAGGTGTCATCGACAATAACCCTGTTTTGTCACTCTCGGAAAAAAATAATCTCACCCAAATTCTGAGACTTTGATTTAATCCAGGTTTGAGGCTTTATTTCCTAACAGAAACTAAAATTTATAGACAAAAGGATTAGATCATAATTTTAGAAATCGAACACCGATGCACACCGATGCACACGGATAGATTATCGGTGTGTATCTGTGTTTATCTGTGTTCGATATTTTAAACCTAATTTTTGTCGTCGTAGGTTTAATCCTTACAGTGTTTGAAAGCCTTTTGCTGCTTTCTTTTGTCCCTTGCTTTTAGGTTTAGATTTATGGACTTCTCCTAAAGCCTCTTGGAATAAATTATGTAGATGTACAGGTACGCTAGCTATTTCTGGTAATTCTGGTTCTAGAGGTTTATCGTATTCTTGCAAAAGTGCATCTAAGTCATTTTTCAAATTAAAGTCTGGACGCTGTAGGACTGTTTGCAATATTTTTTCTAATGAATTTGGATACTCTGCTGCTAGGCGATACCAGATAAAAGCATTGATATTTTTACTCTCTAAATAGTGGAGAATTAGCTTTTCGGCTCCTTCAATACTCTGCCAATCTTCTGCCACTAAAATAGTCTTGATTTTAGTGTAGGTTGGTAAAAACATCTGTCCCCAACGGGGATGAGAAAAAGCTGTCACTGCTTCTGCTTTTTTGAGTTCAGCAGGCAACTCTACCTTTGATGCTACCATTTTGGCTGTGGTAGTTTTGCTCTTCAACAATTGTGATACTACTTTCGAGTCAGCACCCAAATCTGCTGCTGCGGTTTCAATTTCCTCTTCATCAACCCCTGCTTCTTGAGCAATTTCTGCAAGAGATTTTGAGGAATCAATTCCTGCTGCGGCTAAACTTTTTTCTGTATTTATTCCCTGGAGTTCAGCGATTTTTTTGTTGAGTTGGTAGCCTGGCATTGTGACTTCATCACTACCAAAAAACTCAACAAATTGTTCATGATATCTTACTACCGACTGCCAAGCTTCTTCTAATAAATCGGGTGCATCACTGTAAAGATGGTTTTTGTAATTTTCTTTAAAATTACCAATAGTCACCGCTAACTTTGGTTTACCTAATTTCCCCATTTGTGTATAGGGCCCAGAAAATGTCCAGTAGGATTCTGTGACAGGAGAAATACGAGTCAGCAAAATCTCTCCTTCTTTTAACCGCGACATTTCCCGTTGTGTTTTAGCATTATTGAATTTTACAATGTAGTTTTTAGCTGTCAGCCAGTTCATCAACTCAAAGCCATCATCCAATACTTTAACGATCGCAAATAAACCCATAAAACTACGATGCCAACTATCGAGCAATTGGCGATCGCTTTCCGATAATTCCGGATGAGATTGTATAAACAGATCCAGCGGTGAATTGTCCCCCACTTTACCTTCTATGGCAAAACTGTCTATTGATAACTCTTGTTGGATAATATCACCAGAACCACGACGCAACTGCTTTGCTGCATAACTTTCCAACGCTTGTGCTAGTTCATCGTCTGCATCCAAAATAAAATCAATTAACGCTTGCTTGAGTTGGTGCGATCGCTCTAATAGTGCATCCACAGTTTCATCTCTCGGTTTCCACTTTTGTAGATTATAGGTTGCCGAAAGCTGGATGGATCTGACTATTGGCTTAATTTCTCAAATTGCGATCGCACATAAATTTTGCCTAACTTAAGAGTAAATACTTAGTGCCTTTGTGTCTTTGTGGTGAAAAATTTCAACCACTAAGACTCCAAGACACAAAGAATTTTCCTACCTTTATCTCTCGAGAAGCCAAGCCGCGAGCAACTACAGGTTTACTAGACGAAATAAACTCAGATTGCAGCTGTATTTACCTAAAATTTACAATTTTGTTGCGTTTTTTGGTTGAAAATTCACATTAAATTACGTATTATCACTTGTCTGTTGAGTTACTATACTTACACGACAAATCTACATAAACAAGCATTAATTTTTACTTAAAAAGTAAAAGTCACCAAAGGATTTTGAGAATTTGCGAAATTAAACCATTGCACGTAGTAGTATTGGTTATTACTCAAAAATTCAGGAAAATTAACTAAGATTCCAAAAGGAATTAAAGAGGAAAATATGAAGCGATATCTGGGATTTGCTAAGCAATGTTTAATGGTAATTACTCCAATGATAGCTAGTTCTATCTTAGCAACCCCACCCAGCCAAGCAGCTACTCTGGCTTTTGCCCAAGAAGGATTAAGTTTTACCAACTTTAGTGAAAGTTTTGGAATCATTGACAGACAAAATCAGGCTAACACCAATGCCTCTACTTTTAGTGAAGATGCAACAGTATTAACTCTCAATCAACAAGTACAAACAGATTTCACGTTTACTCCGCCACAAGCATACACTAAAGTGGGTTTGAGTCTCGCTAGTGGTCAAGGTACAAGTTATTTAGGAACAGCAGATACTCTGGGAAAAATTGTTGGTAATTTTGACATTGATGCTGGAGAGTTGTTTTCTTTTGATTTCACAGCTTATTTAAATTTAGGAACATCAATAGATGACCCCCTAACAGAAAATGCCAGATCAATTGGAGATATTTCATTTTTGTTATTTGATACGAGTGATATTGACCCAGCAAATATCTCAGATTTGATTGCTGCTGTGATCTCTGGCAATCAAAGCATTGGCATAAGTCCTTTAGATTACTTTTTACTCACTGGCAATGTCAATACTGCTGGAAATGATGATTTTCTCGCATATCAAAACAGCCAAAATATTAGCTTTTTGAATGAATTTCAAGAATCTGATTTTGTGGGAAACGAAGAACTAGCTAGAGCTATTATTAATGGCTCTTATAAACGCTCTTTTGAGAATAAAACAAATCTCACTTTAGTAGCAGTAAGAAAAAGCCAAGTAAAAGTAGCAGCACCTGAACCTTCAACCTATTTGGGTTCAACTTTATTTTTTATCTTAGCTGCCATTGCTCTGAAAGCAAAACGTAGGGGAAATAAGCCAGTAAATATTATGAAATAAAAAATATATAGACCTTCTCGTTTAGATCAATTACAACTTTATCGGTGTGCATCTGTGTACATCTGTGTTCGTTTTTTTCCTATAATCTCAAGGGCGCACTTAACATCTCGCCCTTAAATAAATTTGGGGCCAATAACTTAAGTTGACTAAAGTCGGCTTATCCTTGGATTAAGTCATCTTTAGTTGTAACGAAACGATGAAAACCTACGATTGGATTGTGATTGGTGCGGGTTTTACGGGTGCTGCACTTGCCTATGAACTAGTCAGAACAGGCTTTTCAGTACTTTTGTTAGAACAAGATGCTACCTTAGGCAATGCCACTCGCTATAGTTATGGTGGTTTAGCTTTTTGGTCTGGTACAACTCCCCTCACGCGTCAGTTGTGTGATGAGGGAATAGCACGTTATCGCATTCTGGCGCAAGAGTTAGACACTGATATTGAATTTCGGGAGTTGGATTTATTATTAACCATCGCTAATGATAGCGATCCAGAAGTAGCTGCGGCGTCCTATAGTCATTTTGCGATTCCTCCCAAGTTACTTAGTGTTGATCAAGCATGGGAGATGGAACCATTATTAAATAAAAAAGCGATCGCAGGTGCTTTAACTGTCAAACACGGTCATATTAACCCAGAAAAAACAGCACAAGCTTACATTCAAGCGTTTCTGCGGCTTGGAGGTGAAATGGAAATTACCCAAGTACAGAACTTCACCTCAAACCATGCTTCACCTACTATAAAAACAACTACAAAAACCTATCACAGCGCTAACGTTGTCGTCTGTGCTGGCGGATTTTCTCGACAATTACTAAAAGCATCCGGTATTCCCATACGTTTGTATTTCACCCATGCAGAGATGATCCAAACTCCACCCGTAGAAGTGCAATTGCGTACCTTAGTAATGCCGGCTCATCTACAACGCTTTCAATTGGAAGCAGAGTCTAGCAGAGTTGATGAACTATGGAATGAACCCGGAAATGAACCAGCACCACCAATTTTAGATGCGGGTGCAATTCAGTTTCAAGATCGTAGTATACGCTTGGGTCAAATTAGCCGTGTTCTCACCGAGCCAAATGCTGAGATAGATGGAAAAATAAGTGAAAGCTGGCTGAGGCGGAGTATAGGAGAAATATTACCAGTATTGTCTAGTTTACCAGGAACTTGGCATCATTGTTTAGTGGCATTTAGTAGCGATCGCCTTCCGGTAATCGGTGCTATTCCCGAATATCATGGAATCTACATATTTTCTGGATTTAGCAACCCCTTAGTAATTGTCCCACCTTTAGCTCAACGCTTTAGGAATTATTTAAGTGGCAAAGAAGACGAAATTATTTGCCAATTATCTCCTGTTCGCTTGCAATCTCCGATTTAGCTAAAAGTTCTGTGGCTTCTTGCAAAAGTTCCTGTTGTTCCTTGTGAATTTCAGCTAGCCGTTGGCAAATCTCTTCTAATCTTTGTTGCTTTTTAAGCTGCATCAATTGAGAGTTTGCTGCTGGTAAAACAGGTAAATCATGGTTGTATTTCTGAGAATTAGTTAACTTTTTGATTGCCACACCACCAATTTGATTAAGTGATAAAAAACTAAACTTAACAACAGCTAAAATTAACTTCAAAGGAACTTGTAATATAGATTTACTAACTACTTCAACCAAACGCCCAATTGCTTGCATAATACTGGCAAGTATAGCTAGGACAAATAATAGAATGATGAAACTGATAATTGGGTGATTAGCTGCCCAAGCAATAATTTGTGCTAGTTGAAAAACAGAACGGTTCTGACTCAGCCAATCATTCATAGTTGGTTGTTGGTTAGTGGTTGTTGGTTGTTAGTAGTTAGTAGGGACAGGTTTTGGTAGATATTTATAAGTGGCTAAACAGAATGAATAACACACATTGTTTCGCTGTTAAGAATTCCCTACCTTTTTATACTAGTACTAATCCAAATGCCAATTCATATCTCACATGCGATCGCCACAACTCATTGGTAGAGTGGTAAATAGAAGCTTAATACTGGATGAGTAAAAATGATGACGCTAGAAGAATTCAAGCAATTAATAGAAAAACAGCAAAAATGTCCCGATTCCTTACCAAAACCCCTACAAGCTTTGTGGTTTGACTATAAAGGTAATTGGGATAGAGCGCATGAAATCGTTCAAAATGCCAATGATCTTGATAGTGCTTGGGTTCATGCATACTTGCATAGAAAAGAAGGTGATTTGAGCAATGCCAGTTACTGGTATAGACGTAGTAGTAAGCCGGAATTTCACGCTGGACTTGATCAAGAATGGGAACAAATTACTTCTGATTTACTGATGAAGGTGAAACAATTATGGATGCCGATGAATTAATACGGCGTTACGCTGCTGGAGAAAGAGATTTTACTGCTGTCAATTTAGCAGGAGCTAAGTTGATAGGAGCAAACCTAGTTGGCATCAATTTGTACGCAGCAGACTTAAGTGGTGCTAACCTGGCTAAAGCTAAACTATGGGGTTCTAATTTAGGTGGAGCAAACCTAGCCAAAGCAAACTTAACCAGAGCTAACCTCAGTGGTGCAAAGTTGATAGAAGCGAATCTACGTGGAGCTAAACTACGATATACCAAACTATTTGGAGCAAATTTAACAGGAGCTTGTTACGACGACAGCACCAAATTTTCCTATGGCTTTAATCCAGAAATTAGAAATATGCGAAAGATGTGATATTTGTAAAGATACGATGAGTGCATATCAGCTAGACTTGCAAAAGCAGATGCTCGAATCCAGTTTCATCTATTTGAGCCACAATCCTTTGCATAACACAAATTAGCTGTGTTTCTCCAGCAACCACAATCAACTATTATCAAAGAAGTTTAAATTTGACATTTTTTGTGTCAGCTAATTCTGATAAGTTGTTAAATTAATATACTTGCAGAGCCTTCCCAACTTACTCATGCAGTGCGGGTGTTGATAAAGCAAGCACAACTCATTTAGTAAAAGTTATGTCGCTCATAGTTCAGAAATTCGGTGGTACATCTGTCGGTTCCGTTGAACGCATTGTCTCTGTTGCACAACGCGTTTCTAAAACTGCAAAAGCAGGAAATTCCATAGTGGTGGTGGTTTCGGCGATGGGCAAAACCACTGATGGACTCGTAAAATTAGCTGCGGAAATCTCTAAAAATCCTTGCCGTCGGGAAATGGATATGTTGCTTTCTACAGGTGAGCAGGTATCTATTGCTCTAGTGAGTATGGCATTGCAAGAGCTAGGACAACCAGCAATTTCTCTGACTGGCGCTCAGGTAGGAATTGTCACCGAAGCTGAACACACCCGCGCTCGGATTTTACATATTCACACAGAAAGGCTCACCAAGCATCTCCAAGAAGGCAAAGTTGTTGTTGTTGCTGGTTTTCAAGGTATTAGCAGAACCGATGCATTAGAAATTACTACCTTAGGAAGAGGCGGTTCAGATACTTCTGCTGTGGCGATCGCAGCAGCTCTAAAGGCAGATTTTTGTGAAATTTATACCGATGTACCAGGAATTCTCACTACCGATCCCCGTCTAGTTCCTGAGGCGCAGTTGATGAGCGAAATCACCTGCGATGAAATGCTAGAACTCGCGAGTTTAGGAGCAAAAGTCTTGCATCCGCGCGCTGTGGAAATTGCCCGTAACTACGGTGTGCCTTTAGTTGTACGTTCTAGTTGGACTGATGATCCCGGTACTTGGGTAACTTCACCCCCAGTCAAAGAGCGATCACTGATCAATTTAGAAATTGCACGTCCGGTAGATAGTGTTGAATCTGATACTGACCAAGCCAAGGTAGCCTTATTACGTGTTCCCGATCGACCAGGTGTAGCAGCACGCCTGTTTGGAGAAATTGCTCGTCAGGATGTAGATGTAGATTTGATTATCCAATCAATTCATGAAGGTAATACAAACGACATCGCTTTTACCGTATTTACACCAATCTTACCAAAAGCCGAAGCCGTAGCTGCTGCCATTGCTCCTGTTCTCCGTAGTCACAAGAGTAGCCCAAATGAAGAAGCTGAGGTGATGGTGCAGCAAAATATTGCTAAAGTCAGTATTGCTGGTGCAGGAATGATCGGACGTCCCGGAGTCGCCGCCAAAATGTTCGCCACCCTAGCAGCAGCAGGCGTGAATATCCAAATGATTTCTACCAGTGAAATTAAAGTCAGCTGCGTAATTGCTGCCCAAGAATGCGATCGCGCCGTCGCCGCCCTGCGGCAAGCATTTGAAATTGCAGAAATCGGGAAATTAGTAGACGATAGAGAGGTGGGGAGAACCGACCCCATCACCCCATCACCCCATCATCCAACTACTCCTCCCGTACGCGGTGTCGCCCTCGATATGAACCAAGCACGTCTAGCGATTCGTCAAGTTCAAGATCGTCCAGGAACAGCAGGAAAACTGTTTGGACTTTTGGCAGACAACAATATCAGTGTGGACATGATCATTCAGTCCCAACGCTGTCATATAGTTAATGGTGTGCCGATGCGCGATATTGCTTTTACTGTGGCGCGCATGGATGCAGAAGCAGCACAGAAAATGTTGCAAGCCAAAGCAGCAGAATATGGTTGGGGTGAAGTAGCCTTAGATCAAGCGATCGCCAAAGTCAGTATCGTTGGTGCTGGCATGGTAGGACAACCAGGCGTTGCTGCAAAAATGTTTGAAGCCCTAGCGCAGCATAATATTAACATTCAAATGATCGCCACTTCAGAAATCAAAATTAGTTGTGTAGTCGCCCAAGAAGAAGGTGTGAAGGCACTACAAGTTATTCATGCAGCATTTGGACTAGCAGGTAGTGAGAAATTTATTGTACCTGCGTAGAGGGGATGGGGGATGGGTGATGGGGAGTGTGTAGACGCGCTTTGCGCGGCTTCCCGTAGGGTGGAGTGTGATATTTCCCTTGTCTCCCTTCCCTTGTTTCCCTTTTCCCCGAGTCCCCCTTGTCTTCCTTGTCCCCCCATATGCAAATTACCCAGTGTGTTCACACAGCCATTCTCGTAACTGACTTAGAACGTTCCGAACATTTTTATGGCACTGTATTGGGATTACCCAAAGTAGAACGCCCGATGAAATTCCCTGGCGCTTGGTATCAAGTTGGCGAGTATCAAATTCACCTGATCGTAGCGCCCAGCGTGCAGGATGAAGCCAAAAATGAAAAATGGGGACGCAATCCCCACGTTGCTTTTTTAGTTTCCGACTTAGATGCCGCTAAACAGCAGCTATTAAATTATAACTGTCTAATACAACCCAGTGCTTCTGGTCGCGCTGCTGTTTTTACCCAAGATCCGGATGGAAATGTGATTGAGTTGAGTCAGGGGTGATGGGGTGTAGACGCGCTCTGCGCGGCTTCCCGTAGGGTAGGAGTGATGGGGAGTGTGAGGGGTGTGTAGACGCGCTTTGCGCGGCTTAAGGTAAGGGTGGGGTGTGAGGAGTAAATAACCAATAACTACTAAACACTAACTACTAACCGATGTACCAGACGTGCGATGGCACGTCTGGTACAACAACCAACAACCAACTCTTATTTGATGAGAATTGTTGCTTACACCTACAGCGATCCTTTACTAGAAACTGCTGCCGATCCTCAGACTTGGGGATGGGATATAGATAGAGTGTATCAAGATTTAGGACAGCGCACGGAGTTACAAAAGTTACTAATTGACTGTCAAAACGATCCGCCTGATTATGTCCTTGTTCGCCGTCTAGACGAATTGGGGGATAATGTTGAGGAAGTGAGCGATCGCCTTTCCCAAATCGAAGCAATAGGAATAACGCTGGTTGCAGTGGAGCAAGGTTACAATTCTGCTGAGAAATCTCCTAATCTTCATGCTAATTTGTTGCGATTGCTACATCAAATTCAAAGACAGCAACATAGTCGCCGTATCCGTCAAGGTCACGCCCGCAACCGTTTAGATGCTGCTCCCCCTCCTGGAAAAGCGCCCTATGGTTATCGTAGAGGTAAAGATAAGTACATTCTTGACCGTAGTACTTCTCCTGTAGTCAAAGATTTTTTTGAACAGTTTCTGCTTTATGGTTCTCTGCGGGGAGCAGTGCGTTATCTCGCAAAAAAATACGGTAAAAAAATTTCTGTCACCACAGGACGTCGCTGGTTGACTAATCCAGTTTACCGTGGCAATACTGCTTATCAAAATGGAGAAATTCTTGCCAATACCCACCCCCCTATCCTTTCTCAGGAAGAAGCAGCGCAAGTTGACAGGCTTTTACGTCGTAACAGTCGTTTACCATCGCGGACTGCGAGTGCGCCGCGTTCTCTAGCAGGGTTGGTTGTCTGTGGCGAATGTCAATCACCTATGGGTGTTGCTCGCGTTACTATTCGCAACCAAGACAAAGAGTATCTCTATTTACGTCCAATTAGCTGTATAAAACAGCCTAAGTGTCGGGCTATTCCTTATCAAGAAGTATTAGATCATACTATTCAAGTTGTTTGTCGGGATTTACCTACAGCGGTGGACAACATGAATTCTCCTCAATTGGATGCAGTTAAGGATAGCTTAGGAGATGCGATCGCTCGTCAGCAAGAAATACTCACACAATTACCAGCTTTAGTCGAAACTGGGTTACTAGATGCAGAAACAGCCAAATTCAGAGCATACAAACTCCGCACAGAAATATCTACACTGCAAGCAAAGTTAGCGACTTTACCACCAGTAAACTTGCGTTCTGTTGCAGTAGCAGTTTCCATCCCTCAATTTTGGTTGGATTTATCCGAAGCAGAACGACGATTTTATTTTCGCGAATTCATTCGTCAAGTAAAAATTATTCGTCAACCACAAAAGTGGGACTTACAAGTAATTTTTATTTTTTGAGTGTTGATTTTTATCCCACATTCCCCAGGAAGTTCAAAAATATCGGGTAATTTTAGAATTATTGTAGGGCAAGATTTTCAGGTGTTTATTTGGCCAGGCGATCGCAATTCAAAAATCCAACATCAAACAGAAACTTAATTGAGGTCAAAGGTAGTAAGGAATACTTTTTTAATAAAAGTCAGGGATCTGGGTGTTTCGATTTTTAACATCAAATAGGACTGCTATATTATAAGAAATAACTTCTTGTTTTTATATAACTATAAGCTAATTAAATTAAAATATTTAAATAAAAACTTAATAACGTATGATAATGTTCTTTTAACAAGAACTAACTTTTATTAGCAGAGAAGCCAATGATCAGTCAATTCAAGAACTTTTTTGTCTTTTCAAAGACACTTAAATAGCTAGTTATTAGGTTCTATGTCATTAAATTATAACATGAGTTTTGCCAAGCGGAATTTGCGAAACTAATGAATTTTTCATACAGGTTAATATATAGCCATTGGAAAATTATTTCATTTCCAATAAGAGTTTTGTTATCCAAGGTGCAAGCTGCGATCGCTAATTAATTAAATTAGCATCCCGAGGTCAAAAACTTATAGAAAGACCAGTAATTTCCATTTCTAATTCCGAATTCTTGAATTTCGGAACCTGCCAAAATAGCTTGACAAATCTATGAGGCAGTAATTGACTCTCTGTGCTTGAATCCACTGATTATGATACGCATATTTACAACAACATTAGTTACTTTAGTCCTGCTAAGTGCTGAGGTATCGCCTGCTTGGTCAAAAATTGCATCTAATGCAACCATAGCCCTAAATTCTGTCACCCATATGGATGCAAAGCTGTCTCAGGCTGTGGGACAAAATATCACCTGTGAAGGACAATTAAATATTGCAGATATCAGTTGGAAACAAGGACAAACCCTGATAAATTTTGAGAGTAAACCTCCGGGTAAAAAACACCTGAATGATGCACCAGCTACATGGGTAAGTAATAAAGATGGCAGTATTTCTTACATCTCAGGAGGAGAAACGACAACGACAGTAACGTTTTTCTCTGATGGTAAATGTTCCCTACATGTCAAAAGCACAAATGGAAGCGTGACAATGGAGGAAAAAGGACAGAAAGTCACCACCGGACAAAATGATATTATCTGTGATGGACAGCGCTATACTGCATACATACAGTGGCAGCAAGGACAACCCTACATGACTTTGCAGGGTCAGCCTCCAAACACAAAAAACTTGCAAAATTCCCTAGCTACGCGGTTAAGCAATATTGATGGTAGTATCTCATATAAATCAGAGGGTGAAACTGTAACTACTGTGAGATTTTTTTCTGATGGTAGATGCACTCTCAAGCTGGTAAATTCTCGTGGTGGCGTGATTCAGCAGACAGGACAAATTCTTGCCACAACTCAGCCAAATAATGCTGAAGCCAACGAAGAAACCTTGCTAGCATTTCAAACCAATACTCAAACCGTCAGAGTCTTCCGTCGCAATGGACAACTATTGATGAACCTCTACAATAAACAGAACCCTAGTTTGAGTGTTTATAATATTCCCACACAGATAGCTCCCAAGAGAAGTTCTGATGATAATTGGACAAGCTATCTAGGTAAAGGAAATTTCGATTATTACGCCCGATTTAATCCTAATGGTGCTACAGAAATCGAACTTCGTACTCAAGATACTGTTGTGCAGCGAGAAGATGGATATAGTGCTACTGGTATTGCCTATAGTTCCACTCAATGATCAGCTACAACGGTTTTATTTGTTCTAAAAAATTAGAATCTAGATACTTTTTTTCAATCATCTCCACAGAATTATCACACCACTTTGCAACTACAGCAGTAGGAACACCCTTAGCAATTTGTTCAGAAATAAAAGTATCACGGCATGAGTAAGATGTTCAGTTTTTCAGTAGCTACCAAGCTATTACTGCTAACTATTTGTGCAGCTACTTTGTGTTGCCAATTTTGTCTTTGATTGGCGACTTTGTTCTGAAGTTTACTTATTTGCTTTCTAACTTTCCTCCAACGCTTAGAGGCTTTAATCTTCTTTTTGAAATAAAGTTCTCTAGGTAATCTAATCCTTAAGCGATCGCGGAAAGATTCAATACCTAATGAACCTCTGGTAGCTTTGTGTGTTACGTCTATGTGAAATTATGACTATTTTAAGGTGCACTCTATGATAGTCAAATGATAGTCAAAAGACAAGACTGATATTCAAAAATAGTCATAATTAATAGCATCCCTTTCATATATAAAAACTGAAACCCTTGCTATTCAAGAGTTTCAGGTAAAAGATTATAGTAAAAGTAAAAAGCCCGTGACGAGGATTGAACTCGTGACCTCACCCTTACCAAGGGTGTGCTCTACCACTGAGCTACACGGGCAAAAACTATGTAACTAAAAATGTAAAACTAAAATATTTAATTTTACATTTTCAATTTTTGAGAGGTGGGCCGGGCTGGATTTGAACCAGCGTAGGCGCTAGCCAACGGATTTACAGTCCGTCTCCATTAACCACTCGGACACCGACCCGTGAGACCCACGATTAAAAATATTAGCACAAGCTTTTAGAATTTCCAAGATTTTTTTCAAAAAAATTAGGTTGGTCAATTGTCGAAAAAAAGGTGGGGAGATGGGGAGGTGAGGAGTGTGAGGAGTGTGAGGAGTATTAAAACAACTAACAACCACCAACTACCAACCACCAACCACCAACAACCAACCACCAACAACCAACCACCAACTACTAACCACTAACTCAGTAATTCACCGGTCTCTTGCAGTGCGTGTAAACGATGGTAAATACCACCATGACGCAGAAGTTCTTCGTGATTACCGACTTCTATGATTTTGCCTTGATCTAAAACCACAATCTGATCTGCTTCCCGGACTGTACTCAGGCGGTGAGCAATCACAATCGTAGTACGAGTTCCTTGGAGCGATCGCATCGCCAATTGAATCGAACGTTCCGACTCATAATCTAAGCTAGAAGTAGCTTCGTCAAAAATCAACACATCTGGTTCTACTATTAACGCCCTAGCAATTCCTAAGCGTTGTCTTTGTCCACCAGATAACCTCACACCTCTTTCCCCTACAACAGTGTAATAACCTTGGGGTAGATGCTGGATGACTTCATCAAGTCTGGCAATTCTACAGGCTTCTTCAACTTGGTCAAAGCTGACATCTGGTCTACCATACTTGAGATTATCCAAAATAGTTCCGTTAAAAACATCTACTTCTTGGTGAACAATTGCTAATCTCCGGCGATAATTCCCCACATCTAGAGTGCGAATATCTTGACCATCAATCAGAATTTGACCTTGATTCGGTTCAAAATAGCGCAATAGTAATTTCACCAAAGTAGATTTACCCGAACCAGACCTTCCTACCAATGCCACTGTTTGATATGGTTCAATCAAGAGATTGATGTCTTGTAAAACTGGACGCTGAGGTTCGTAGCCAAAACTAACGTGGGAAAACTCTACTTTTCCCGTAAATTGATAAACAGAATCTGGCTGTCCTTTTTCCAAAAGACCAACCGCATCAACTCCTGATGGTTCTTGTAGAAACTCATGAAACCGCACCATAGAACTGTAGCGACGGGCAAAAATTTCCGCTAACACGCTAATTGGTTCGAGTTCCGCATAAGCCATGCTGGAAAGAGTTAGAGTCATGATAAAGTGACCAAGAGAAATCCTACCAGCTACAGTTTCTACTAGCGTCAAACCTAAGATTGTGAACACACAAAACTGAATCACAGTTCTTTGCCACGTATTCAGCCTCACGTAACCTTTGTGAATACGATAATCCACAACAGTTAATTCACGTTCTAAACGGACTTTTTGCCGTTCTAATTCTTTTGCTTCTGTGGCAAATGCTTTTACTGTTTTAATGTTACTGATAATTTCCGAAGTCCGACTTTCCGTTCCTTCAGAGTATTTATCCAAGCGGTTATCATGCCAAACTAGGCGCTTTAACTTTCTCAAGGTAAAACCAAGAATAACCACAAAGGAAATTAAATACAAAATCGCGATTCGCCACTCCACAAACCAGATAAATACAAAAATTCCTAACACCCTAAACAGCTTCGGAATCATCTGTCCGGCGATTTCGGGATAAGTCCAAGTGTGGTTAGCGACACCTCTAGCTACTCGTCCAGCAATACGTCCGGGGTTATTTTCGTCATAAAATTCCAAGGGTAAAGTGAGAATCTTTTCAATCGCTTTTTGATGTTGATCTCGACGCGCCCTTAAGGCAATATCCCAATGAAACCAATTAGCTAACCAAGGTTGTGTCGGCGCTCTCACCACGGTCACAAGAAAAATTAAACCCAGCAATACACCCAAAGATAGAAGTTGATTGACTGGGTAATTGATAGCGTTTGCAACTGTGGCGATCGCTGCTGTCAGCGGCTTATCTAACGGTTGATGAGACAACACATTTAAAATTTGCCCGATCGCATAGGGTACGACCAAATCGATAATCTCGTAAACGCTGGTAGCTGCAATACTGAAAATACTCAGCCCCCAGTAAGGACGAAAGTAATTGAGAATATCTCTAAAGTTAGCCATGATGCACACTGTCCAAGAGCATGAGCCTTTAGCTCCGGAAGTTTATACTACATACATATTACATTGTAGTCAAGAGGCAAATTATCAAATTATCACCCCAAACGAACGCACAAAAAGGGATGTTCGGTAGGACAGGGTGAGATAGCCCTTTTAAGTTAAATTTATCTATTTTTCTTGGTGTCTTAGTGTCTTGGTGGTGAAAAAATCATTTTATTAACCACCAAGACACCAAGACACGAAGGTAAAAAACTTAAATCATTTCTCCAGGCAGAAGATCGCGCTTCAAAACGTTTTATATTTTGGTAAAACTCGGTATTCATCATGTGAAACCAGGGGTGCATCAATTAGCCTGGGATTTGGGATTTTTAGGTAGCTGTGTGTTGCTAATTGTGGTTGGTTGGATAATGTTACAAGGCTTACCACAAACAATTGACAAGTAACTATCGAAAAAATTCCAAGCGATATCTATATAAAGCAACTGGACGAGAACCTGCTTTAAAATAATCTGGATCTTGTGGTGAAAGGTAAACAGCAGTGACTTGATCACCTTCTATGGCTGGGTTGGAAGTAGATAATTTGCGGTAAGCGGTGGTAGATTCTACAGAGTTGAAATAGGGACGTCCACCACCTTTAAATATTTGTTGAAAAACTTCGGTTGTTATAAACCTACCATCGGATGTTGTTTCTGTGGCGCGTGCAGAAACAATTGAAACTAGCTGACGTTCATGACGTAAAAATGTTATCTGACGATTGGGTGAATCTGGATCTACTTTGACGGAGATTACGGCTGTATCGCCTAAATAAGCCCGTGCCAAATTTAACCCGTTAAATGCTCTATCTGCTACTACTGCTGATTTAGTATCAGCAACAGGTGTGCTTTCTCGTAGAAATCTTACTTGAAACCTCAGAGGCTGATTCAGATACTGACGATTACCCTCAAACCCAGGAGTGACAATATCAGGAGCTAAAGGTGCAACCATATCTACAAGGGTGCTAACCAGTTGCCAATCACCCGCCATCCAGTCAGGATATATTAAATCTCCCACAGCAGGTTTTGTGGAAGTAATTTTTTCCCACACAGGGAAACTATCTAAACGTTTAGCTAACTCTCCCGCTTTTGCATCTCCACTCCACAGCAAGAATAAAAAAATCAAGCAAAAACCCCAGATTTTTCTCATGTTAACTATCAACACTATAATTTGCAAAATGTAAATTTTTCTGGATTAAAAGCTCATCTAATTAGAAATTATGTTGCAATTTCGTTACTAAATTTAGCTATCAAATCAATAAACTCAATAAAAACATTACCTGATTACAAAAATACTGAAGAGTGTTTAGTCTTCAAAGTCTATTTTTCTGCTTAGAGAAGCTGATTTGGCTAGACATGTGTGTTTTCCACATATTTTGTCTAAAATTCATCTAAATTGATGCTTTTTGCTTGATACTAGTATCCATGAAGAGCTTGAGAATTAGAATCAGGTAAGTTTAAAGTTTTAATTTATACTTGTAAATAAACGATTTTAGTGTTATTACTGAAGCTACATCAATAATAAATAGTTTAATTAGTAAAATTACTCATTCTAATAAGCGAATTCTATATTTATGCTTCTGAATGATGTGACAATAAAAATGTAAATAATTTTGCAAAATAGCAATCTACCTTGATTGTTACTAAAAAGTTGTTAGAGTAAGATGTCAATTGAGAACTGGGAAATTAACATTATTAGCCTACAGTGCTGAGTTGGAGTTTATAACTTAAATTACCAATTATGAACTCTTAAATCTAATTTGTTTTGGTCATTGCTTTAATCTCTAAACAAAATAATTAGCTCAAGTTTGTAGGTGTTTATCATTGTTGAATAGTAGTCAGTTAAAACCGACAGGGTATTCAGTTATTTATTAGGGTGTAATCTTTCATAAATTACTTTATTTATGTTTGGATGAACTAATGAACCTATCTAGTTCCTTCACTGACTTTTCTTTGGCTGAGTTATTTCAAATAATTGACAAAGGCAGAAAATCTGGGTGTTTAAGTGTATGTACTTTACCAGATATTCATACTCCTGAATCAAAATCACAATACTATTACATCTGGTTTAAACAGGGACGTGTAGTTGCAGCAGCAAACCGCCTAAATGGTCAGGGTTTAGTCTACAAAATTGCTCAAAGAAAGTGGTTAAATCAGTCACTTATAGAACAATATCGACAAACATTTTCCACGGACAAGCCCCTTGGTTTATATCTAAAAGCACAAGGATTACTGAATACTGAGCAATTAAATTTATTATTTGCGAGTCAACTCCATCAGGTGCGACAGTTATTTGAAATTCAAAAAGGTGTGTTTAAACTCGATAGCAAAGCACCTTTACCCGCTCAAGAAATGACAGGTTTAAGTCTAAGGGCTACAGAAGTGGCTCTCATGGCTTTAAGAACAATAAAGAACTGGAAAATATTAGCTGATGCACTTCCAGATGCGAGTTCTGCTATACGCAGTATTGCTCCAGGTAAACCACAAATTCATTTACATGCTTTGGAGTGGCAAGTGTGGGAATTCGCTAATGGTAGTGTTGCTTTAAGTGCGATCGCATCTCAAATTAATCAACCAATAGCTTTAGTTCAGCAAGCAGCTTTTCGGTTAATTTTAGCTTGTTTAGTAGAAGAAGTTCCCTTGATGGCATCAACACCAGAACTGAGTGATTATCCTGTAGATTTAAACTTAGTTAATTCCTTGGAATCACGACAGTCTCCAGTCATGGAAACAATCAAGATCAGTACTTTATTTTTACAAAATCTAGTTGGCTTTTTGAGGAGTAATAATTGATGGAAATCCTACGCATTGTAGTCACTGGAGGCGTAGGTGCAGGTAAAACAAGCTTTATTCGTACCATCAGTGAAATCGAAACGGTAGATACCGATAGAAAAGCAACTGATGAAATCGCACTCCTGAAAGAAAAAACTACAGTTGCATTAGATTTTGGGCGATTGACTATTGCACCCAACCAATCACTACATCTTTATGGCACACCTGGACAAGTACGCTTTGATTTTATGTGGGACATCTTAATTCAAAAAGCCCATGCCTACATTTTGCTAATCGATGCACACCGTCCAGAACATCTGCGCTATAGTCGAAAAATTCTTCAGTTTATGAAGCATCGGGTACAAATACCATGTTTAATAGGGTTAACTCATACTGATTGCCCTGAAGCTTGGCCGATGGAAGATATAGCCTTAACTTTAGGGTTACTGGATGAAAATAACAGATTACCGATAATATCTGTTAATCCTACGGAAGCTGCTTCTGTAAAAAAAAGTTTAATTGCCTTGCTGGAAGAATTTGCCAAATATTACCAGTATTCTACGGAATAACAAGTTTGATGTTTGTAACAAACTTCTAAACAAAATGTAAAAGATAAAACAAGTAACAATTTTTTATCCTGTTATCGGGAATTTTCCTTGTTACTTATATTTGAGTTGTCTCAATTCTTGGAGTCAGCTATTGGCCGCAGATGATGCGATCGCCATCACGCTATTCATAGTCTGCTGTTTAACCGCTATGCTTCTGGGCTACTTACTAAAACTACTCACCAGGGGATTTCAAGCAAAATCCTCTGTGTCGCCAGAATCACACTTGTTAACAAAAGCACATTTACCAGAATCAACAATTGCGGAAAATACAGCACACTCGTTACCAGTGGTAACGGTAGACTCTGTGTTCACTACAACTACCCAGAAGACTCATACATTTGTATTAAATATTGTGGAGGACAAATTCATGATTAACGTCTCAATGTTGCAAGACGAACTGCAAAACTTTGTGTCTGGAACCTCTGATGTTCAAGGTGCGGCTTTAGTAAGTCCAGATGGCTTGGCTTTGGCTTCTGTGTTACCAGGTGGAATGGATGAAGAACGAACTGCTGCTATGTCTGCATCTATGCTGTCCTTGGGTGAACGGATTGGTCGTGAACTAGTTCGTGGGAATGTAGAACGTATTGTTGTGGAAGGAGAAAAAGGCTACGGCGTCCTAGTTGCTTGTGGGAGTGATGCAGTTTTATTAGTACTTGCTGGTGCAGGAGTCAAACAAGGCTTACTGTTTCTAGAAGTCAAACGTGCTGTGGCAAGAATTTCCCCTCTGTTAGCCTGACTAAAAACACAAAACAATCCATACACAAGTGTTTGGATTACCGATTTTATATCTTAAGATTCCTATCTCAAATTGCATTGAATTTACAGGAGCATCACAGATGTTACGTCCTATCTTAGGGGATTTTAGCAGTATTATCTGTTTCAAGGCAGCAATTACAGGTATGGAAGAGGCTTTGGGCGAAAAAGCAACTGCGATCGCTTTAACTGCGGCAGGTCGTTATCGTGGCAAAACCTTAGCTCAAGAATTAGACCTAGCAAACTCGTCGATGTCCTTAGAGGAACTAGCCGACAAACTCGATCATGGTTTCGGTAAAGATGGCACTCGTCTGTGTATAGTCGAGAAAATTGTCCAAGAAGATAATGAGGTAATCAAGGTACATACATCAGAAACCTTATGTTCTGCTGATGAACCCCAAGGTTCACAGCGTAAATGTACTTATACCCTTGGTGCTATTTGGGGTGTACTAGAAGAAACTTTTAATCAACGCCTGCAAGGCAAGCATACTGAATCTATATTGCGTGGTGGCAATTATGATGTATTTGAGTTTACCAAATTATCATAATTTAGTTGTTTAGTTATTACAAGGAGAAGTTGATAATGCCTTTAGAAACACTCGCCTTTTTGTCTACCCTAGAACAGCGTGTAGGCTTAACAGATGAGAACAAAGCCACACTGAAGTCCCAAGCCGACTGGGGTTTACAAATTGCTCCCGAAATGGCTGACCATTTTTATGCCTACCTGGGGCGTGATGCGGAAATGAGTGCAATTTTGCATGATGGAAACGGGCGTATTCATCGGTTGCGTGAAACCTTTATTCAATGGTTTCACGAAATGTTTACAGGTATGGATGACTGGGGTCAAGCTTATGCCGATCGCCGTTGGAAAATCGGTTTAGTTCACGTCCGTATAGGAATTGGACCTCAACACGTTGTTCCAGCAATGGCGACAGTAATTCACGAAGTAGAAAAGCGCATACAAGTTGATGGTCAAAACCAAGCCCTCAAAGAAGCCCTTAGCCGCATCTGCATGATTGATTTAGCATTTATTGAGCAAGCTTATGTAGAGGTATCATCAGATGCTGTTCTCAGAGAAACTGGTTGGACTCAAGGTTTGTTTAGGCGTTTAATTGCCACTGGCGCGCGCTCTATGTAGACAAATACCTTGTTATCTGATCGGGTTAACTATTGATTAGTGGTTTGCAAAAACTCCTACCTGTGTTTAGCACAAATAAGTTACAGGGCGCATTCTCCACATACCCTGCACTACCATAAATTCAACTTAATTTTTTGTTGGGCTGCTGACAATGGCTCGATCTTTGCTTGCACTTCCTCTACAAACAACAAACAACTATCAACAAACAACAACTATTAACTAATCTCTGACAAGGGTGCAGGCTGCCAAACTTCTCCATACTTTTCCCGGAGAGTGTGCCAAGCCTCTACTTGTCCCGGTTCATACTCACCCGGCTTACCCCATTGTAAAAATAGACTCAAAGCAGGTTCCTGTTTATCGTCGATAAATCTGATTGCATAGGTGGTGAAATTACCCCGCTTCGCTTCACCCGTTTCAAATTTCACTTGAGTAATTTTGTCCATGTTTAAGTGAAATTCAAAACCTTCTGTATGCATATTTGCGTATTTACCCTTAGGTAGCTCTGCATAAAACAACTTTTCAATTTTGCCCCGCGCTTCCAAGACTGCGGCGCTGCTAGTGACAATTAAACGCAAAGTTCCCAAAGTTTCACAAGCTTCCAAAAATTCTTTTAATGTATTTTTCATTTGTCCTTTTTCCTTGTTGATTGTTGATTGTTGATTGTTGGTTGTTATTTTTTCTAAACAACAACCAACTACCAACTAATCACTACTTTTCATACTGTTCGTATGCATTCACAATACGTTGAACTAGGGCATGACGCACAACATCTTTTTGGCTAAATTCACAAAAAGCAATTCCTTCCACGTGCCTCAAAATCTTGATTGCCATTGTCAACCCAGATTCTTGATGTAATGGTAAATCGACTTGTGTTATGTCACCTGTAATGACCATACGGGAGTTAAAACCCAAGCGAGTCAACACCATTTTCATCTGGGAAGTTGTAGTATTTTGGGCTTCATCCACAATCACAAAGGCATTATTGAGTGTGCGCCCCCGCATGTAAGCTAAAGGAGCAACTTCAATTACACCTCTTTCCATCAATGATGGTACCTTTTCTGGATCGATAAATTCATTGATGGCATCGTAAAGTGGACGCAGATAGGGATTGACTTTTTGTTGCAAGTCTCCTGGCAAAAAACCAAGTTTTTCACCTGCTTCAACAGCAGGGCGAGTGAGAATTAGCTTTTCATACTGATTAGCCAGAAGCGCTTGTACTGCTACAACTACCGCCAGGAAGGTCTTACCTGTACCAGCCGGTCCGGTACAGAAAATCATGTCGTGCTTATGTAGGGCTTGGATATATTGTTTTTGCCGAAAAGTTTTAGCGCGGACTTCTTCGCCTCGACGAGTTTTAGCCAGGACATCCTTTTGCAAGTCTCGCAGTTCATCTTCTCTATGGGTGTCCAAAGCTTGACGAGCAGTGAGAATATCAGCACTAGAAACAATATTACCTTTGCTCCACAAATATTCGAGCGATCGCACTAATCGAGAAGCTAAATCAACTTGTTTGTCTGTTCCAGAAATATGTAGTTCCTGTCCTCGCAGCACCAGCCTGGCCCCTGTTTGCTTAGACAGAGTTTTGAGATTTTCTTCTCCTTGTCCAGCCAGAGTGATTGCACTTGCGATATTCGGCAGTTCAATTGTTAAGGCATCTGCCATAGTTTTAATGTATTACCAATAGCTTATATTTGCAGAAATTATTGTTCTAATAAGTATCATGTCCACTGAAACACTTATTTTATGCGTCGGCGTCGGTAATGGGTACTCTCTGTCCTCTGATTTGAAAGTACCACCC
>NZ_AJLL01000077.1 GCF_000317225.1 Fischerella thermalis PCC 7521 | reverse complement strand
TTCATGGCAAAGCTCGTGAAATTTTTTCATCGCAACTGCCCTCTGCCTTTCCGAAGGGTAGATAAAAAATAATTTACTTTGTTTAAGTTCTACTTTTATAATTATCAATTTCTTAGTTCTTTCTAACTTACGCCTGATGTGAATTGAATATGGAGACGCAATATTCCTTGCGCCTGGTAAAAAACGTTTTTTTAGAAATCGACCACCGATACACACCGATAAACACAGATAACACAGATGGATCTTTCATGGGTGGTTGGGTGGTCATTGGTTTGTTGAGTATTTCCCATGATCTATTAGCGCCTTTGTTAATTCACATTAGACGTAACTTAGAATTTCCAATCTTCTGGTTCTAAAGGGTTAATAAAATCTACAAAACCCCACCCCTGTTTAGGGGTTTTTAGGGGTGGGAAAGTCAAGCATCTCTACTTTTAGAGGTTCGGCTACAACAAGTGTTTGCAAACCTCCAATCAAGCTGTCAACTTTGTAGTTAATTGCTAACTACAGACTGCTGAAAGCTTTTAGTTTTAGTAGCGACTACCTTTACGTGCAGCCTCCTCTTTACGCTTACGACGCAGACTAGGTTTTTCGTATCTTTCGCGACGCTTGACTTCAGATAAAATTCCAGCTTTTTGAATTTTCTTTTTAAAGCGTCTTAGTGCCGAGTCAATCGACTCATTTTCACCTAAACGGACTTCAGCCACTCTCTGGTTTCACCTCCTTACAGAGATTATCTGAGTCACTTACTCCATTTGTACACCACAAGTAATATCTACTAGTGGCAGAGTTTTATTTGTAAAGTACCCACAACCAAACCTTGTGGTTATAGTTGGGTTCTCCTGTCTCATTGGCAGATGCCATGTTGGGTACACTCATGATCGAGTAACCGGATTTGATTCCGGGGTCATGGTCTTAGTCTGCCTTTGTGCTTTGTTGATTTTTAACCCCATTTTTTCCGTAGTTTAGACTAGCGGGAACGAGATTTAATCACAGGACGGCTTCCGTTAGTGCGTCTTTCCCTTGATTTCGAGGGCAATCGCTCTTCTCCCTCTTCTTCAAAAGCTGCGCTCTCTCGACCAACACCATTGCTGCCATATATATCTAAGTATACTGAGTGACCAGCAGCTTCAGCAGCAGCAGCAATGACTGTACGAATCGCCTGGATATTGCGTCCTCCCCTACCAAACACTTTACCTTTGTCTGTGCTTTCAAAAGCGATGCGAATCCAAGCCCGCTTGCGGGTGTGATACATTTCACAATCGACGCTCAAAGACTCAGGAGATTCTAAAAACGGCTGCATTAAAAAACGTACTAACCCAACGTAGTCAGGACTTACTTTTGGGGATTTTGTAACAAACTTAGGAAGCGGCTTTTGCACTGACCTGTTCAAAGACATTGGCTTTCTGTAGGATGCGACGCACGGTGTCAGTTGGTTGGGCACCTTGTTGTAGTCGCTTGACGATCCCGGGAACATCCAGTCGTACTTCATCGGTTCTGGGGTTATAGTATCCCAGTTCTTCCAGGGGACGACCATCGCGGCGAGCAAGGCTGTTAATAGCAATTATGCGATAGCTCGCTTCCCGCTTTTTACCGTATCGCTTCAAGCGCAGTTTAATCATGATTGAGGGACTATTCTCCTATTGTTAGCAATGAGTTGGCAGATAGTTAATAAGGATTTGGGTCAGGGGTAAGGGGTATGGGGAGTAGGGAGAATAGGGAGAATAGGGAGAGTAGGGAGAGTAGGGAAGAAAATACTTTTTGATCTTCTTCCACTCCTCCTACCCCTCACACTTTTCCCACTCCCCCACTTCTTCATCTTCCAATTTCTCCACCATCAAGTTTTTCTTTTGTCCTTTAACCTTGTACCCGACTCTTGCAAAAGTGACTTTTACAAGAAATTTAATTTGTTCATCAGTTTGTGTTAGTTCCTCTTTTAAAGAAGATCATAACTTGCATACTGAAATGCTAATTTTAGCACTTGCACGAGCTTAACTGCTATTAGTCAATTGTCATGTGTCATTTGTTGTTTGTCAAAAGCCAATGACTAATAACTAATAGTTAATGACCATTGACTATAAAGTACCAAAACCTTTCTTCTTTTTGTCCTTCTTGGGCTTCTTTTTGGCACTAGCACCGCCACTATAACCCCGCCATCCGGGAGGAGTAGGACGATTGCCACCGGCAGCTAGAGGATTGCCCATACCGCCGCCAAACATTCCCGGCATCCCAGGAAAGCTACCCTGACCCATTTGCTGCATAAGAGAACGCATCTTTTGGAAGTCACTTACTAGCTTACTAACATCCGCTTCTTTATACCCACTTCCACCCGCAATCCGCCGTCGTCGGCTAGGTGAACTAGCCAATAAATCTGGATTTTTGCGTTCTTCTTGGGTCATGGAATTGATCATTGCTTCACAGCGTTTGAGCTGAGTTTCTCCTTGCTGCAACTGATCACTGCTAAGTTTGTTCATCCCTGGAATTAACTTCAGGATGCCGCCCAAAGAACCCATGTTTTTCAACAAACGTAGTTGCTTGAGAAAGTCGGTAAAGTCGAACTTGGCCGCAAGAATTTTTTCTTGCATTTTCTCGGCATCAGCCAAGTCAAACTCTTCTTGGGCTTTTTCCACCAAAGTAAGAACATCGCCCATACCCAGAATTCGCGAAGCCATGCGATCGGGATAAAATGGTTGCAGAGCCTCAACTTTCTCGCCAACACCAACAAACTTAATTGGCGCTCCTGAGATTCTGCGTACTGATAACGCTGCCCCTCCACGACTATCACCATCCAGCTTGGTGAGAATTGCACCAGTAATGCCAATTTGTTCGTGAAAAGTACGAGTCAAATTAGCTGCTTCTTGACCAGTCATCGCGTCCACAACCAAGAGGGTTTCGTGGGGTTGGACGACTTCTTTGATCCGAGCTAGTTCTGCCATCATATCTGCGTCTATTTGCAGACGTCCGGCTGTATCAATAATTACGGTATCGAATTTTTCGGCTCTGCCGCGCTCTACACCCAAACGAGCTATTTCTACAGGATCAGCGTCACTTCCCATCTCAAACACTGGTACGTCAATTTGTTTACCCAGTGTTACCAACTGCTCGATCGCTGCTGGACGATAAACGTCTGTTGCTACCATCAAGCAAGTACGATCAATTTTACGTAGGTGTAAAGCCAGCTTAGCAGTCGCAGTGGTTTTACCAGTTCCCTGCAACCCAGCCATTAAAACTATCGTGGGTGGATTTTGCGCTTGTACCAGGGGTACATTTGTTTCCCCCATGACCTGCACCAACTCATCGTAAACAATTTTGATGAACTGTTGGTCAGGACGCACGCCAGCAATAACCTCGGCTCCCTGTGCCTTAGCTTCAACTTCGCTAATAAATTCTTTAACTACCTGGAGATTGACATCTGCCTCCAACAGGGCGCGGCGGACTTCCCGTAAAGCATCCTGAATATTAGATTGGGAAATTTTGTCCTGTCCCCGCAGTTTTTTCCAAGCAGCTTCTAAACGGTCAGCAAGTGCATCAAACATAGCAATTAATTTTGTTTACAGGTAGTTAGCTAGTGATATAACAGTCATCAGTTATTCAGTAAAGAGTGCATCGTCGTTTGGATTTAAGTCCCTGAACAATTAGTCGAAAGCTTTGCTGACAGGTTTAAATCCTCGACTATAGATCTGTTCACTGATAACTGTTCACTGTTCACTGGTGTATGGGCTTTTGCCTGAGACAGACTTTAGCCAATTCTAAATCACAAGACCAGAAATTCTGGTAGATTTTTGAAGGTGCTATTTACCAGCTTAGTAGTTTTGCTCTCCAAGTGTTGCCATAAAATACCCATGTACTTGGATGTAGAGATAATGAAATTTATACTTAGAATATTTTTTACTTCAATATTTTTGAGAATAATCAAAACTGATTAAGTACAAAACATTATAAGTAAGCTCTTGTGTTGTCATCAAATTATTGTGTCAACCTAAATTATATCTCTTCCCTTGTGAGATGGAGCTAATTCCGACGTTTTTTATTTTGCTCTCATTGATGGGTCTCAATTTAAATTTATTATGTAAATAAGCGTTTTCAACAAATAGCTATTTAGAGCTATTGTCAGATAAGTTTTTAGATATCGAAATTTGAAGGCAAAATAACACTTACTATATTGTAGTTTCTTTTAAAAGACAAATACTGAGACAGCAAGAGCTAAATTACCATTATTTGGCAGTATAGCAATATTACTATACTTCTATATAATCGATTATATAACTTTGAATCAATCTCAAGCTGGACAGTCATACGATAAATCACACAGCGATCGCACAAAAATCTCTTCCCCGGTCTCTATGCTTAAGGTAAATGACTTAGATTAATAATTTTATAGTATCTTGATTTTTAGTACAAATTAGCCTATGCAGGCTAAATCAAAAACAAAACTGTATCGAAAAAAATAATTTTTGCCTATTGACATCTGGAAAGTTTCAGATAAAAGTGTAAAAATTATTACTGCTTATCATGGGTTAAATTCTATCAATTTATTCTTAATTCATTCTGGATTGCTGATCTAGAAGGCATATTCTAATTAATTTTTGAATTAAGTAATAGATTTTATCAATTTTTTTACTCTTAAATTTTAATTGGTAAACATAGCCTTTATTTTCTAAAATTATACTAGTTTTAGTATAAAAGGTTGTGAATTTTCAGACGAATAAAAATTGATATTTTCACTCATAGTTATCTTTGAGATTAATTTTAGTTTCTTTTCAGTAAAGAAGGGAGGATTTTAGCATGACTATAGCCAATCGAAAAAAGATTAATTTTAGTAGAAAAGCCAAATCAAAATTAATTTTAACGGTTTTGCAAATGACTTTAGTTAGCTTAGGTTTTCTAGTGATGCTGCTGATCACAAATGGTGAACCATCGATATTTGTAATAGTTTTGAGTTTTATATTAGCCAGTTTTTTTGTTGTTTTTAATCAACAAATATTGTTAAATAAATCAACAAAAAAAATATTAAAAATTTTTGGGATAAAATCATTATTATTTAATAACAGCAATATTAAGAATTTGAAAATCAAACCAAATCAAGAAAATGATGTGAACCAAAATATACTTCAAAAAAAGATCAATCAGGAAATAATACAAAAAAAGATCAATCAGGAAATAATACGCCAAGATTTAAATACTGCAAGCTTAATTCTTGCTAACTTAAGCGATGCTGAATTGGTGGGTGTTAATCTTAGCAATGCCTACCTGAATGGAGCGAATCTCAGTGGTGCTAACCTCAGTGAGGCTAATCTTAACTACGCTAACCTCAGTGATGCTAATCTTAGGGGTACAAACCTTTCGAGTGTTCAATTAGTAAGTGCTAATCTTAGTAGCGTTCAACTAATAGGTGCTGATCTCAGCAATGCGAATCTTGAACATACCAATCTTAGTAGTGCCGACTTGAGCAATGCTGAATTAGTGGGTGTAAACCTCAGCAGTGCTAACCTTAGTGATGCTCGGTTTATGAGTGCAAATCTTACTAATGGTAATCTAAGTGGTGTGTATTTGTGGAATGGTAATTTGAACAACGCTAAATTGGTAAATACAGACTTAAGTAATGCTTATATGAGCAGTGCTAAGTTAAATCATGCCAATCTTAGCTGTGCTGTTCTCAAAAATGCTCAGTTGAGTGGAGCCAAACTGAGAAATGCCAACCTGAAGAATGCCAACCTCTATGGTACCCAGTTATTAGGTGCTAGATTAGATCATGCAAATTTAGAAAATGCAAATTTAGAAGGTGCAAATTTAGAAGGTGCTGACTTGCGTGGAGCCAATTTGAGTGGTGCAAACTTAAAGTCTGTGAAAATTAACCAGGCAACAAAGTTAGATTATAAATGGCGTTTAGTCTGGGAAATTTTAAATCATAAAAATAAGCACACAGATTTAAGAAATGCCGATTTTGAGGATGCAAATCTCCAAGGTGCTGACTTGAGAAATACTGATTTGAGTAATGTCAAATTTACACGGGCGAAAGTAGATAATGCTCTGTTTGGCTATAATCAGGGACTTTCTTTGGAGATGAAGCTAGAGTTAAAACTACGAGGGGCTGTGTTTGAAGATGAGTAAAAGGCGATCGCTTCTTTGGTGAGAGTTTTTGTAAACCAGCGTGTTTGTTTCTGCCATGACTAGCAATATCTCAGGGCAGTTTCATAAAATTTTGTCTACATTTTGTAGAGACGTAGCATTGCTACGTCTCTAGGCACATTGCTACGTCTCTAGGCACATTGCTACGTCTCTAGGCACATTGCTACGTCTCTAGGCACATTGCTACGTCTCTAGGCACATTGCTACGTCTCTAGGCACATTGCTACGTCTGTAGGCATTGCTACGTCTGGTCACACCCGTAAATTGTAAATTCATATTTTGATTCAGCAGCGCCAGAAAATTTTAATTAATTCCTTCCATCCAGAGATATTTATGTTAATAACCGCAAAGGACACAAAGAACACAAAGAGTTTAATTAGTAAGAATTGGTGATTTATATTGTCGTATGAAACCACCCTGCTTTTTCTTATCCCCGACCTTCAATCTCTATTTTCTAGTCAGCAAGGCTAAAATTTAGGCTTTATTGTGGTGTTCAGACCATTTGCCAACTTAAAGTGAACTACTAAACACCGTACCCGTAAGAGTCGGTGTTTTTAATTTAGATTTTTGCAGCGATTGACACTTTGGCGTTAACTGTTAACTCAGCCGTAACTGGTATTAACTGCACTGCACAGGCTTTTAATTCTGGTTGTAGAGAATCGGGGCAAGATTCAGGATGGGTGAGGGCATTAGCTTCGGCGTTGTCTGCCCACAGTGCCCCCCAATGCATGGGGACAAACACTGTACCAGGGGCGATCGCTTTGGTGATTTTGGCGGGGAAGAAAGTTTTAGAACGGCGCGATCGCACTTCCACTAATTGGTTATCAGTAATTTCTAATCTAGCGGCATCACGGGGATGAATTTCTATAAATGGTTCGGGGTGCATTTGCCGAGTTTTTTCAATTCGACCGGTACGTGTCAGGGTGTGCCAATGTCCGTAAAGTCTACCAGTGGTAAGCACAAAAGGATAATCAGGATCTGGTGGTTCTGCTAGTCCCCGCGAGTGATATGCCCCAAACCTGGCGCGTCCGTCGGGGGTGTGAAAGCGGAGGTTGGTGTATAGCCTTTTGGATGACGGAGTGCTGGGACTTTTGTGATGGGGTGGTGGGGTGAAATTTATCTCCCCATCTCCAGTTCTCCCCATCTCCTCAGCAGGATGGGGCCATTGAGTCGGGCCTTGGGATCGCAATTGCTCATGACTTAAGCCTGTCATATCGCAGGGGCGATCGCGAGTTAATTTGACAAACTCTGCATAAACTTCGGCAGAGTTAGCAAAGGCGAATTCTCCGACAAAACCCAATCTCCGCCCAACTTCAGCAAAGATTTCCCAATCTGCTTTCGCTTCCCCTGGTGGACGGCGAAATGCTCGACACAGGGTAACTGTACGTTCAGAATTGGTCATGACGCCAGTTTTCTCACTCCATTGGGCAGCGGGTAGGAGGACATGAGCGTAAGTAGCAGTTTCTGTGGGGTAATAGGCGTCTTGGTAAATAGTAAAAGGCGATCGCATCAACGCTGCTTTGGTTCGTTCCAAATCTGGCATACTCACAGCCGGATTGGTAGCAGCGATCCACAGTAAACCCACAGTCCCATCTTCCAAGCCAGTAATCATATCCCAAGCCGTCAAACCGGGATTGGGTGAAATTTGCCCCCGCTTCAGTCCCCAAAATTCTTCTACTTCCGCGCGGTGCTGGGGATTTTTCACCAAGCGATAACCAGGTAACAAATGGGCTAATCCTCCCGCTTCTCTACCTCCCATGGCGTTGGGTTGACCTGTGAGGGAAAATGGCCCCGCCCCTGGCTTGCCAATCTGTCCGGTCATCAAGTGCAGATTAATAATTGTTCTAACCTTGGCTGTACCTTCGGAAGATTGATTCACACCCATTGACCACAAGGACAGGACACGTTGTGATTCTCCCCAGTACCTAGCTGCTGTTTCCAAATCTTTGATATCGATCCCGCAGCGGTCAGCTACTATTTCTGGAGAATAATGACAGATGACCTCAGCATAGGCCGGAAAGTTGCTGGTACAGTCATCAATAAACCCGACATCAATGTAGTTCCAACGCATCAACAAATGAGCAATGCCATTTAACAAATCGATATCTGTACCAGGACGAATCGCTAAATGTAAATCAGCAGCTTCTGCGGTGGGTGTACGACGAGGATCAACCACAATCATTTTTACCTTACGGTTTCTTTTGTGGTATTTCTCCAGTCGGTTGAAAACAATGGGGTGACATTCAGCAGTGTTAGTACCAATTAAGAATGCACAGTCAGTTAACTCCAAGTCTTCGTAGCAGCAGGGAGGACCATCTGCACCAAAGCTTTGGATGTAACCAGCTACAGCACTAGACATGCACAAGCGGGAGTTAGCATCAAAATTATTGCTACCCAAGCATCCTTTCAGTAGTTTCTGGGCTATGTAGTAGTCCTCAGTTTGAAACTGACCAGAACCATACATGCATATTGCTTCTGGCCCCTGAGTGAAACGCACAGCTTGAATGCGTTTGGTGATCAAATCAAAAGCTTCATCCCAACTCACGCGTCGAAACTTCTGGTCTAGGGAGTCACGCACCATTGGATAATGCAGTCTGTTTTTATCTAGAGACTCAGCGATCGTTGCACCTTTAACGCAAACCATGCCTTGACTAGATGGATGGGCTTTGTCACCCCGCACCCGCCAAATTGGATTCCCTTGACTATCTCGATGAGTTGCTTTGCCAGGTTGTGCTGGAGGTGAAACTTCTAGACCACAGCCAACACCACAGTAAGGACAGAGTGTTTTAGTAACTTCAGTCATATATAATTACACCGTTTTCACTGATTTTTTAAATATTGAAATTCCAGGTTAATAGAATAGGAACTCAGCTAAATTTGGTGTTTTTAAACCATAGAAAGTATCAACTAAATGCCCGTCAAAAAATATTTGAATTTAGCATGGATAAAAATTGCTAATTTGAGTTATGACAAACCCATACTTCAGCTTATATATATTTTGATAAACTACTAAAATAAGTCTTTATAACTATTAGATATCAATTCAAACAAACAAAATGTTTATCCTGATACACTTTTAAAATTTGTCTGAATATTTTTCTATTTACTAGATAATTTTTATTTTATAAATATGACCGACGCACACTCTATAAATTCTTGGCGTTCTTGGTCTCTTGGCGGTTAAAAAAGTTAATTAATTTAATTATACTTGGTCATTCTATTTAAATTATGAAAATTGAGAGCCACAGATACCCTACTTCTTAGAGAAGTCGGGAATCTGATTTCGCGGAGTGAAAAATAATGCTATTCTTCTGTGAAGATTGTAGACCTTTTAGTTGGTGTTTCTGCTAACTCACCTTCATAGGCACCAGCAAAAGAATCTTTGGGTTCTTTGAGGAAAAAGCCACACATAAAAGCACAAATCATTGCGGCTATACCCATTGTAGAAAACAGTGTTGAGGCGTCGGTTAAGCTAAAAATCGTCAGATAAACAACCCCACCAAAATTACCGTAAGCGCCTACATTACCTGCGATTTGTCCTGTGGCCTCTTTTTTAATTAGAGGTGCGATACTATAGGTTGCGCCACAGCCAGCTTGAGCAAAATAAGCAGCAAACATTGTCACAGCGATCGCTAAAGGAATCGGCCAGCTACTGTTAATAAAATGTGCCATCAAATAACCGACAGCAATTCCGCCGCTAATGATTGTCATCGTCCATTTCCGAGAGCCAAACTTATCAGAAATTAAGCCACCACTGGGACGAGAAATTAAATTCAAAAATGGGTAGGCAGCGGCAATCATCCCAGCGACTACATGCTCCAAACCAAAGGTTTTTTCAAAGAAGGCAGGTAGCATGGAAACTACAGCAAGTTCAGAGCCAAAATTGGTAACGTAAGTGAACTCTAGTAATGCTACTTGTCTAAACTGATAACGTTCTGAAGGAGGATAAGTTTTCTTGCCAATTAAAAGTTCTTTATTGACTTGATAAGCTTTATAAGTTTGGTAAGCAAACAATCCTGCTAACAGCAACCAAACCAAATACATTTGGCTTTGGGTTAAAAAGTGAATATTTTTTTGTGCCAAGCGCCAAGCTAATAAACCGAGAGCAAAAATTAAACCAAAATTGGAGATAATCAGCGCCCAAAAGCTTTTCACACTGGTTACTTCCAAAGCACCATTTTTCTTGGGACGCTTGTAGACTTTACCAACAGGCGTATCTTGAACACTGTTGTAATAAATTAGACCGTAAATTGCAGCAATGATACCTGTAAGAGCGATCGCAAATCGCCAATTAGAAGCACCACCATTCATAAAACTGGCAGCAACTGCAATTGTTGGTAAAGTAAACTCTGCTCCAAAAGCGCCAAAATTACCCCAACCACCGTAAATGCCTTGGGCAATACCAATTTCTTTGGGGGGGAACCATTCCGACACCATGCGGATACCCACCACAAATCCAGCGCCAACAATACCCATCAACAAGCGACTAATGACTAAATGCTCAAAATTCTGTGATAGTGCCGTCGCTAAGCAAGGAACAGAGGCAAAGATGAGTAGTAAAGAATAGGTAATTCTCGGACCAAAACGATCCAGCAGCATACCAATGATAATGCGTGCTGGAATAGTTAAAGCGAGGTTACAGATACCCAAAGTTTTGATTTGCTCTGGTGTCAGGTTTAGCTGTTTGCCAATGGTTGTTGCAAAGGGAGCAAAGTTAAACCAGCATACAAAAGTGAGAAAGAAAGCAAACCAAGTCAAATGTAAGATGCGGTAGCGACCGTTGAATGAAAATAATCCTTTTAGCATAAGGTGTTAGTGGTTGGTGGTTGTACCAGACGTGCCATGGTAACACTTGGAAGATGGGGTCTACGGCTGAATAGAGTAATTTATTAGCACCAATTAAAATTCCTAAGAAAATTCCCACAATTGCTGCTAGAGAAAAGCCCAAACCAACTCTTCCCAAACTATTTAGTATTTGCCAGCCTAAGCCTTTATCGCTTTCACCATTATCAAAAAATGGATGAATGATAAAAGGATCCCAAGTTTCCGAGAAGGTTTCTATTGGTCCGGGTAATTTAAAATTAGGATTTAAACAAAGTATTTGCCAAATGACTAGAAAGATAATTAGTGCTACCGCTGGTGGTACAACTTTTTTCAAAATTATTTTAGAAATCTGCTTGCGGGGATTTTTTCTAATCGTGCGGCTTCCAAGGGTAGCTGTCATTTTCTAATTTCTCCGATTGCGCTCCAAGTTGACTTGATATAAGTTTTTGCAGTTATGAAAAAGGGACTAGTTTTCTAGCTAGACTCTTATGGGTAATTGCCTACAACCAGGAAATAAATTGAACGAACACCGATGAACACAGATGAACACAGATGAACATAGATGGATTGTGGGTTGGGTGTTAAGTTTATCTCTAATCCCTGATTCCCGATCCCCAATCCCCGATTTTCTAGCCTGAAACTAAATCACTACACCTTCTTGATTTTTAAACTGCTCAAGTATGCTTCTGGTTTATCTGGATCGAATTTGACGCCATCAAAGAATGTCTCAACTCCACGAGAAACGCTGGTAGGAATTTCAGAATCATCTACGCCAATTGCTTTGGCAGCTTTTTTCCACAGATCTTCTCTGTTAACTTGGTCTACGATTTCTTTAACTTTGGTATCTTTTGGCAAATAGCCCCAGCGAATTTCTTCTGTTAAAAACCAAAGATCATGGCTCTTGTAAGGATAGGAAGCATTATCTGCCCAGAATTTCATCCGGTGTGGGAAGTTTTGTTGGGTGCGTCCATCACCGTAATCAATGTTGCCTTTAGACCGTTCGAGAATATCTGTAACAGCAACGTTAAAATATTTGCGGTCGGAACAGATTTTGCACATTTCTTCTTTATTTTCTGCTTGATCGCACCACTGCTGGGCTTCCATAATTGCCATTAGTAATGCTTCTGTGGCATTGGGATTTTTATCAACCCAATCTTTGCGCATTGCAAAGGCTTTTTCTGGATGATCTTTCCACAATTCGCCTGTAACTAAGGCTGTGTAACCCAATTTTTGGCTTACTAATTGAGCATTCCAAGGTTCTCCCACGCAGAAAGCATCGACAGTACCAACTTTCATATTTGCCACCATTTGTGGTGGTGGTACGGGTTCTAAAACTACATCTTGATCAGGATTGATTCCGCCTGCTGCTAGCCAGTAGCGCATCCACAAATCATGGGTACCGCCAGGAAAGGTCATAGCAACCTTCATCACTTGTTTGTTGGCTTTGGCTTGATCAGCAGCTTGTTTCAGCGCTTTGCTTTGTAAGCCGACTTTCAAATCTTTCAATTTGTTGGCAGCAGAGATACCCTGACCATTAGTGTTTAGTCGTGCCAAGATATACATTGGCACTTTATCGTTGATGGTCATCAGGTAAGGCATGGGACTGAGGATGTGCGCGCCATCAATACCATCGCCAGCTGAACCGATTTTCAAGTTGTCACGGGTGACAGGCCAAGATTTTTGCTTCACCACCTCCACATCTGTCATTCCGTATTTGGCAAAGAAACCTTTTTCCTTGGCAATGATTAGGGGTGCAGCATCAGTTAGTGGTATGAAGCCTAATTTGGCTTTTGTTGTTTCGACTTTGGGAGCGTTAGCTACTGTAGAGACATTAGCTGCTGTGGTTGCACTTGGTTTGTCGCCACCTGTTGTTGCTGACTGAGAACCACCGGAGGAGCAACCGTGAGCCAGGATAGAAGCAGCAGCCGCGGTACTTGCAGTGAGAATAAATTTTCTTCTGGAAAGATTGCTCATTTGTTTTGTTGTTAGGTGTTTGTTGTTTGTTGTTTGTTGTTAGTGGTTAGTTAATTGGTAATCGGTATTTTTTCCATTACCAATTACCAGTTACCCACTATTAATGAGTGACTAAGGCTTCTTGCCTGGGTTTGGCTCCGAAATGCTGAATCAATAAGTCTCGCAATACTGGTTGCAAGTCTTCACAGGGAATCCCTTTTTGGACGCAGGTTCCCAGATGTGCTTCTTTGCCGACTTTCCCGCCCATGTAGATGTCAACGCCTTCTACAGCTTTGCCGTTTTTCCGGGCTTTGGTTCCCATCAAGCCGATGTCTGCTACTTGGGGTTGTCCGCAGGAGTTGGGGCAACCAGTCCAATGAATTCGCACCGGACGAGTTAGTTCTAAATCCTCTTCTAAGGCTTTGATGATGTTCAAGGCGCGGTTTTTGGTTTCAATGAGGGCAAAGTTGCAAAATTGAGCGCCTGTACAGGAAACGAGCGATCGCCTTAGTGGTTGGGGATCAATACTGAATTTCTCTAGTAATGGTTCTGCTAAAAATAACACTAAGCGGGAATCAGGAATATTGGGGATAATAACGTTCTGCTCTACGGTCAACCTGATTTCACTGTTACCGTACACATCCGCTAAACGTGCAATTTCAAACATGTCTTCGGCTGTCAACCGACCAACGGGAATGTGTAATCCTACGTAGTTTAATTCTGGTTGTTTTTGTTTGTATACGCCGATATGGTCACGTTTTTCCCAATCAATTTCGTCTTTGGGTGCTGCTGGTAATAACGGTTTACCCAAACGCTGTTCGACTTCTGAGCGAAATTTCTCTAAACCCCATTCGTCGATTAACCACATCAGCCGCGATTTTTGACGGTTGGCACGTAAGCCGTGATCGCGAAAAACCTCTAAGACGGCTCTACATACGGCAACTACATCTGCTGGTGAAACCCAAGCATCCAGGGGAATGGCAGCTTCACAGCGTTTAGCAGAAAAGAATCCACCCACTAAGATATTAAATCCAAAGACTTTGCTGCTGGAGTTATAGGGAGTTGGGGTGAAATCTTTTTCCCCATCTCCCAATCTCCCCACCTCCCCATATTCATGAAATGCTGGTACAAAAGCTAAATCGTTAATCTCTGCGTGAACGGAATTATCCCGTCCTCCGGTGATGGCAATATTAAACTTCCGTGGTAGATTAGTAAACTCTGGGTTACCTTGGCCTTTGTTGGTAAGCATGTCTTGAATCTGTTGCACCAACTCGCGCGTGTCGAACAACTCATCAGCATCTAATCCTGCCACGGGATCGCCAGTAATGTTGCGGACGTTGTCCATTCCTGACTGCACACTGGTTAAGCCCACTGTATGAAATTTATGAAAAATTTCTGGTAAATCCTCAATCCGAATGCCTCGTAATTGAATATTCTGCCTAGTAGTAATGTCAGCACTGCCGTCATCACCATAACGCTGCACTACTTCAGCTAGTACTCGCATTTGAGCAGCTGTGACAATACCATTTGGCATCCGCATCCGCATCATGAATTTGCCGGGAGTGACTGGGCGAAAAAATACCCCTACCCACTTCAAACGGTGATCGCGATCGGTTTCGTCCATTGCCTCCCACCCAATAGAGGCAAATTTCTCTATCTCTGCCTTGACGGCGAGTCCATCTTTTTCTGCCTTAAATTTCTCGAATTTATTGAGGCTGGCCGTGACGGTAGTTACTGCTTCTGTCATGATTAGTTATTAATCATCAGTCATTTAGATATTGGCCATTAGTCGTCGGTCATTAGCCTGACACTAATGACAAAGAACAAATGACAAAGGACTTAGATATTTGATCAGTTGGTCAATTCTTCCGGGATACTGAATCTTAATATTGATTCACATGCATTCAGGTTAAAGTTGTAAACACATAAAAATCGTATAATTTGTTACGAAATATCTGCAAAAATGCACATTATGTATCAAAAATATGCATTTAGTGCATTAAATATCAGCGATAAATCGCCGGAAAACCCTTAAATGATTGTGATCGCAAGTATTTTGTTGTCTGTTGATTGTTGTTTGTTGATTGTTGTACGCTGCGAGAAAGAGAAAGCAACAATTGCCAAGGATTAGAATCCTTGATTCATAGCCAAAGTCGTCTGAAGACGACTGAATCAAGTACCACCAACTACTGCAATCAGTTATCAGATAATTCCCAAGGTGTCACTTGGTACTGTCCACTATTAACTAAATTTCCAACCAGTAACCACTAATTACCAACAGTGAATAATATCAACCAGCTTTTATTGCGAGCACAAGCAGCACAAGGTACTGCTGACTGGCAGTTGTTAATTCAATACCTGCATGAGTTAGTTCTAGAAAAGAAACCAAAAAACCCAGAAATACAAGAAAACCAAGCAGAACTGTTAAAGCTAGCACTTTCAGTTCTGGTAGTGGGGGATTTTCAGCAACGCTGGGAAATAGTCAAGGTGATTCAACATCTGGGAGCGATCGCTATTCCCCCATTGATAGAGATACTGACAGATGAAGAGGCGGAAGAAGAACTACGCTGGTATGCAGCACGCCTTTTGGGAGAATTTCAGCACCCTGATGCTATTTCTGCCCTAGTAGAATTACTGAAAACAGAAGATGACGAAGACCTCAGAGCAATGGCAGTATCCGCACTAGGACAAATGGGTACACTTGCGATTGCTGCTTTGACAGAACTTTTGAGAGATAACGCCACACGTTTGTTGGCAGTGCGAGCGCTATCCCTGATCCGTCATCAAGAAGTGATTACACCTTTATTGAGTGTAGTAGAAGATACCTCAGTAGCCGTCCGCGCTACTGCAATTGAAGCTCTTGGTAGCTTTCATGATCAACGTGTACCACCAGTACTGATACGGGCTTTGGATGATATTGCTGCACCGGTGCGGCGAGAAGCTGTACAGGGTTTGAGCTTCCGCCCAGAATTACGCGACACATTAGATTTAGTTACCAAAGTGCAACCCAAACTCTACGACTTTAATCTGGAGGTTTGTTGTACTGCCGCAGTTGCTTTATCGCGTATAGGTGGTGACGACGCTGCTAAGTATTTATTTCAGGTACTAATGTCACCCCATACACCAGGAAAATTACAAATGGAATGTATCCGCGCTTTAAGCTGGATGGAAACGCCTTCTAGTTTGGAACATCTCTGCACAGCGCTTAACCAACTAGAATCAGTAGCCTTATGTCAGGAGATTGTAACTGTTCTGGGACGAATCAAACAACCACAGTTAACGCCAATTGCAACGGAGATATTATTAGCAATACTGCAAAAACAGCACCCAGCACTCGAAAATGCCGCTTTCAAAGGAGTCCTCGCTTTATCATTAGGGCTATTAGCTAGAATCGAAGCTAAAGAAGCTTTAATTGCCCTGACGAAAGATGCTGATGAACTAGTGAGACTACATGCGATCGCAGCCCTGAGAAATCTTGAGGTGAGAAGAGAGTAAGGAGTGTGGGGAGACAAGGGGGACAAGGAAGAAATTACCTATTTCCTGTTAAGAGTTCCTTCTTAACCAATGACCAATGATAAATGACCACCAACCACCAACAAACAACTATTCACGTAAATAAGTAAACACAAAAATTGTTGTTTTGATTGCTAAAAGTCATTAGATGTAACAAACTCTACTAAAATGTTGCTACAAATACGTTAAGTTAGTTAAGGCCATAAATGTAATGCAGGCTACACCAACATGCGACTAGAGCAGTTGCAAGCCTTCCTAGCGATCGCGGACACCGGTAGCTTTCAAGGGGCAGCAAAAAAATGTAGTGTTACCCAATCGACTATCAGTCGCCAAATCCAGGCGCTGGAAGCAGATTTGGGGTTGGAGTTATTTCACAGAACTGGTCAAGCAAAGCTAACACTAGCTGGTGAACGCCTGTTACCCCGCGCCCGCAAAATTTGTCAAGAGTGGCAAACGGCGACCCAAGAGATAACGGATTTAGTAGCAGGAAAGCAACCTGAATTGTGTGTAGCTGTGATTCACTCACTGTGTGCTTACTACTTGCCACCAGTATTGCAACAATTTTGTCACGATTATCCTGAGGTGCAACTGCGGGTAACATCCTTGGGTAGCGATCGGGCTTTAAAAGTCCTGAAAGATGGGCTAGTAGATATGGCAATTGTCATGAATAATCGCTTTTTAACTGCCGGGAAAGAAATGGTGGTAGAAGTTTTATATGATGAACCGATAGAAGTTCTTGTCGGGGCCAATCACCCTTTAGCCCAGTATGAACGCATTCCTTGGTCAGAGTTAGTTCGTTATCCGCAAGTTGTATTCAAAGATGGTTATGGAATGCAACGTCTAGTCCAAGATCGGTTTGAACGCCTGCAAGCTACACTCCAGGCAGTTTTAGAAGTCAACACTTTGGATGCTTTCCGGGGAGTAGTGCGTCAGGGAGAATTAGTAGCTTTACTACCCAATTCAGCATTGGTAGAAGCACGTAAAGACGCAACCCTTGCGGTTCGTCCCCTAGCTAATAATAGTTCTGCTGACAACTCTAATTTGACTCGCCGAGTTGTGATGGTGACAACTCAAGACCGTTTGCAAATTCCTCCTATTAAGCATTTTTGGCAGTTAGTGAGGGAAAATGTACCACCACAAGTTATTTTAGAGCGATCGGCTTGTTAATTGATAGTAGTTAGTTGTTAGTAGTTAGTTGTTGACTTTATAACCACTAACCACTACCCACTATCCACTAACCACTAACTTTTGACCTATGAAAAATACATTTCGGGACTTACTGAAAAAGGTAGGCAGTGGTAATCATACGGGAGAAAACTTGACTCGTGAGGAAGCTGCTACAGCAACTAGGATGATGCTGCTGGGTGAAGCGACACCAGCCCAAATCGGGGCTTTTTTAATTGCCCACCGCATTAAACGTCCTACGGGAGAAGAACTAGCAGGGATGCTAGATGCTTATGATCAACTAGGGCCAAAACTAGCATCTATATCTTCTGTGCGACCAGTGATGGTTTTGGGTATACCCTATGATGGCAGAACACGCACAGCACCAATTAGCCCAATCACAGCTTTATTGTTAGCTGCTGCTGGACAACCAGTGGTGATGCATGGGGGCGATCGCTTACCAACCAAATATGGTTTACCTTTGGTAGAAATTTGGCAGGGTTTGGGGGTAGATTGGACTGGGTTAACGTTGGAAAAAACTCAGCAGGTGCTTGAGCAAACGGGAATTGGCTTTGTCTACGCTCCTCAGCATTTTCCTTTAACCCAAAGTATTTGGGAGTACCGTGACCAGTTAGGTAAGCGCCCACCTTTTGCCACAATGGAATTAATTTGGTGCCCTTATGCTGGCAATGCTCATATTGTGGCGGGGTTTGTCCATCCTCCCACAGAAGCTATGTTTCAAGACGCTTTAGCCAGGCGGGGAGTAACTAATTTTACAACTGTAAAAGGATTAGAAGGTAGTTGTGATTTACCACGCGATCGCACTGCTATTATTGGCTTGCTAACACCTGCAACTAGCAATGAAATAGCAAGATTACATTTGGTTCCCCGTGACTACGGCTTTACTAGCAAAAATGTACCCCTGGGTACTACGGTCGAACTAGTATTAGATATGCAAGCCGTACTCAAAGGTATACCTTCTGAACTGATGGAAACAGCTTTATGGAACGGTGGGTTTTACTTGTGGCGTTCTGGTATTTGTTCAGATATGCTAGCAGGTATCGCAAAAGCCAAAGAATTACTGAGAACTGGTGCAGTAGCAGCCAAACTTCAAGAAGTTACTCAAAGCATTTATAACTTGAACCCCACAGTCTATAATTCAAGGCTACTAACCATTGACTCTTGAGTGTTAAGTGATAATTCCGAGCAGGGTAAAACCTTCAAGATTTATCTGTAGAACCAATCCAAAGTCCAAAATCTAAAATCCTATTAACGGATGACTATTGACCAACAACTAAAATTAACCCTTCACGGGCAATTATGGCTTCTGGAAAAGCAGATGCAATTTCTATTTGCACCTGATCAAGCCAATCGTCGCTATGGTCTGGGTGGTGGTGAGAAAACACTATTTGCTTGATGTTAGATGTAAGAGCCAAATTTACAGCAGTTTGCCAGTGTGAATTATCAGATTCAGTTTTGTGGAATGTCAAAGAAGTGCTGATATTAGTAATCAGCAAATCAACATCTTTTACTAAATGTGTGATGCTTTCTTGCTCGGCTGCATCAATTTCCTTTTGTAAATCAGTGACATAGGCAACGATATAATTCTGCCAACTGATTTTATAGCCAATAGACTTTTGGGTTTTATTAATTAGTGCTGTTGTAATCGTGACATCATCTAGCTTTACTACCTGACCTGGGTTTAAGTTGTGAAACTGCAATTCCGATTGCATCACCTGTAAAGGATAAGGAAAGTGGGGTAACAGCATCTGATCACATAGACATTGCTTTATCGAAGCTCCATTTGAGGCTGCTGTTCCATAGATATGAAAACTATTTTCCGGAATAAATGCTGGGGCAAAGAATGGGAATCCTTGGATACGATTTGATTGGGAGTTAGTAAAAAATAAATGAGCTTCTATTGGTTGCTGTTGTTTTAGCCAACTTTTACCTAGTACACGTAAACCAGTACCTCCATCAAAAATGAGGCGTTTGTTAGCTAATTGCATCTCTACACAGGCGGTATTACCACCATAATGGCAGGTATTGCTCCCAGGGGTGGGAATTAAGCCCCGTACACCCCAAAATTGCACTACGAATTTTTGCTCATGGTTAGGGACTTGAGTAGCTTGCTCTTGGTTTACGTAGCTCTGGGGGGACGACAGCTCAAAATTTGACATCTTTTTTGCGATTAGGTCTTACTGAGCAGGTCATCATAGTAGCGAATTTCCAAAATACGATTTTTTTCGTCCACAATGACAACAGTCGGAGAGTAAGTTTTTAACTCTTCTGTAGTAAACTGCCCGTAAGACATTATAATCAAGCGATCGCCTGTAATGCCTAGACGTGCTGCTGCACCATTGAGTTCAATCGCTCCAGAATTTGCCGGAGCTGGGATCGCATAAGTAGTAAAGCGCTCGCCATTAGTAATGTTCACTACTTGTACCTGCTCATAAGGTAAGATACCAGCTTTTTCCATCAAGATGCGATCAATACTGATACTACCTATATAGTTGAGATTCGCTGCTGTCAGAGTACAGTTGTGAATTTTTGCGAGAAGAAGGGTGCGATGCATTACCTGTGGGGATTGGAGGAAGTAGGACAAGGGAAGGGAAGGAAGAGGGGGGAGACCAGGGAGAGGGGAAGACAAGGGAGAAATATTGCTTCCTTGTCCTCCTTCCCCCTTCCCCAATCACCTTTACTTTTTACCAGCTTGAATGCATTTTTCAACTAGGGGCATAACTTGATCAACATCATGCCAACCAAGAATTTCTGTCACTTTTTTTTCAAGATTTTTATAAGTACGGAAAAACTCTGCTATTTCTTCTAACCGATGTGGGGCTATGTCTTTAATCGATTTGACGTTGGCATAGCGAGGATCTTTGTCAGGCACACAAAGGATTTTTTCATCGCGATCGCCTCCGTCGATCATTTCTAACATACCAATGGGTCGTGCAGCAATTATACACCCTGGGAAGGTAGGTTCGTCCATAATCACCATACCATCAAGTGGGTCTCCATCATCAGCTAAAGTGTTGGGAACAAAGCCATAATCATATGGATACTGCACTGATGAGTAAAGCACTCTATCTAAAGCAAAAGCTTGTAGCTCTTTATCGTACTCGTATTTATTTTTACTTCCACCCGTAATTTCAATCAGAACGTTAATTAGACCTGGCTTAGGCTGGGGGGGAATAAGGGATAAGTCCACAACAAAACTCCTGAGTTAATAGTCAAACATGGGCGGAGCCTTGGTTGGCTCCCCGTGTAGAATTTTAGGGCCAAGAGGGACATATCCCAATAGGGAAAAAGGATCAAACTTTCAAAGACCAGGGAGAACTCTGAAGAAAATGTGTTTATTGCAAATCAAAACAAATTCTTGATTAAGTAAATTGGTGTGAATAAATACGACTTGGCGATTTGACTGGTAGTAGTGAAATTTTGTGCCGAAATTAAATTCGGCAAAAGTTGGGGAATAATCCTAAAGATCCCTTGTGGACAAATTGCTCTCCTGTTAGTTTTAGTTTATTTGTCGGTTATTCAACAAAGTAATTATTCACATTTGTTCACGAACAGTAACTTTTTTCCACCAATTTGACTTAGTTGATTTCCAAACAGAAAATTGTTTATCTATTTCTAATCATCACCTAATGTTTTTTAAAATATTTCTAACTTATGTAATTTTTCTCAAGTTTACAGCAAGTGTTTATTTTTTGAATATAAACATAAATAAATTTTTTGTATTCCACTATCTAATCGCAACCTCAATTTACATCATTCTTCATAAAAACGTCACATTCATTTTCTATAATTAGAACTATGAGAATAAAAATTGCATATTTTATCTCAATAAGTGTAAATAAAGTTTAAGTACTTAGACACAATTAATTACACAGATTATTTCTAAGAGTACCTATTGCCTGTATCCACGAATGAACTTAATTTTGTCCAACTACTTATATAACGTGGAATTAAGTTTTAAATGATATTTAGCACCAGTCGTAATCAGCCGTGAAATAAATTTGCGGCTTAGAGCTAAAATCTCTTAGGAACGGGTTCAAATTTATAGCTCAGGTTTATACGTGCCTTTTGACTAAGGAATAATTAGTATGTTTTATAAAATTTTGGTTGGCATAGATAATTCTGAAATTGGACAATGCGTTTTTGATGAAGCTCTTGCTTTAGCACAAAAACTAAACGCTAGTCTGATGTTACTTCATGTTCTTGATCCTTTTGATGAGCGTTACCCAAGTTCCATAGCTTTACACACAGACAGTCTCTATCCCAGTTTTCGTCCGGAAGCTGTAAATTACTACATGAGCCGCTGGGAAACACTCAAACAAGAAGGTATAGAATTTTTAAAGATTTTTTATGATCAAGCGATCGCCAAAGGTGTAACAACTGAATATACCCAAAATTTTGGTGAACCAGGTAGAGTGATTTGTGAAGTAGCTCAAAATTGGAAAGCTGACTTAATTATGATTGGTCGGCGAGGTCGTCGGGGTATCAGTGAGTTTTTCCTTGGTAGTGTAAGCAATTATGTTCTGCATCACGCTCCCTGCTCTGTTTTGACCGTACAAGGATTAATTCATGCAATTGAACCAAATAAGCTAACTACAAAACTTAAGTAGATTGGTAATTGGTAATGGGTAATGGGTAGTTGTTATTTTGCCTCATAATCCATTACCTCTGTGCCATTGCTCTTGATAGATATTTATAACATTTCAAGATATTTAGCATTAGAATAATTTATTTTTACTTTTATAACAATGTTGATTAAATTACAGCATAGCAGTAATAAATAGAGTATTGTATAAGTTTCAAAAATAATCGTTTTGATATTGAAAATTCAGCTATTTTGTGAGCCATAACTTACTAAGCTGCTGTAATAATTTGGTTGATAGTAAGCTTCTTACTGCTTATTTTTAGCATTTAGGTGCTAAAGACCAATTCAAAAACTGATGTATTTTTTTAATAAGGAGATAAAGAAATTCAATAGACTGCTTAAAGGAACTAGTCAACATCAGGTAGAAATTCTTGTTGCAATTGAAACTTGTAACAGGTCTCTACTGAAATGGAAACAACAGGTACGAGATTTCATATTGGTAGGCGGAATTTATTCACAGCTATTCGGAGAAGTTATTGGGACTGGTGCAAGATGAGAAGTTAAAACAGGAATTTTTGTAAATACATATCCTATTTTCAATAAATTTCAGATAACTTTGATTTATCAGTAGCTTTTTAAATTGATATTGTCCAGACAATGTGCGGATATAACAATATATTAGTATTCATTTGTTGCATACTTAACTAAAACGATTGACATTAATTTCTTTTAATGTCAGCCATTTATTTTGATAAGCCAGATGATGCCATGAAGCGAAGAGTAATAGCCTAGTTAAAATAGGATTATGTGCTGATGACTCACTTAATTCTCTCCCAAAGAGTATGCTGCCTGTAAGGAGTCCACATATGAATAGATATGCTTTGCTGTCACAGTCACAAATCAGTAAAGTGTTTGTGTTGACAAATTTTAGGAAAAACTTTCCAGATTTAAAATCAAGAGGTATCAATGAATTTTACTACTTTTAGCAAACAGACAAACTCATATAAATTACTTAAACAAAGACCGCAATGGCAGGGAGAGAATGTAATGGACACCAGTATTGAAACTGAAGATCTAATTATGCCAGATTCTTCAGCAGATACAGTCATTTCCAGTCACTCAAATCGCGGTCGTGTGGCTATTTTTATTGATGGTTCAAGTCTATTTTATACAGCTTTACAACTTGGAATTGAGATAGACTATGCCAAACTACTTTGTTGCTTAACCGAGAATGCAAAGCTATTGCGTGCATTCTTCTACACCGGTGTGGATCGCAATAATGACAAACAGCAGGGTTTTCTGTTGTGGATGCGTCGTAATGGTTATCGGGTAGTTACCAAAGAATTAGTCCAGTTTCCCGATGGTTCTAAAAAAGCCAATCTAGATGTAGAAATGGCTGTAGATATGATCAATTTAGTTCCCTACTACGATACTGCGGTTTTAGTGAGTGGGGATGGAGATTTAGCCTATGCTGTGAACGCGATCGCTTACAAAGGAGTACGAGTAGAAATTGTGAGCGTCCGATCAATGACCAGTGATAGTCTAATCGATGTTGCTGACAGCTTTATCGACTTAGATATAATCAAACAACACATTCAAAAAGACTCTAACTCTGGTTACAACTACCGTCCTCTATCAAACACCAGCCTACAATAAAAATTTCCTGATCAATTCATCCTCATCTATGCTGGTATATTGCCAGAGCAGTAGATATTTTCTAGAGTAAACTGCTCTTAATTTACTCTGTGCATTTTACTCGCCTCTTACTCAAATGGATATTTTAATCGTTGAGGATGAACCGGAAATTGCTCAGTTGATCCAACATTCTCTAGAAAAAGAAGGATTTGTTTGTCGCATCTGTCGTGATGGGAACACCGCTTTGCGGATGTTTCAAGAGCAACCACCAGACTTAATTATTCTGGATTTAATGATTCCTGGCTTAGATGGGCTGGAAGTTTGTGCCAGAATTCGGCAAAAACCAGGGGTAAAAGACCCTTATATCTTGATGCTCACAGCCAAAGGCGAGGAAATAGACCGCGTGATTGGCCTATCTACTGGTGCTGATGATTATATGGTTAAACCCTTTAGCCCCAGAGAGCTAGTTGCCAGAGTGCGCGCTCTTTTGCGGCGTAGTCTGCGGGGTGGGGGTCAACATCAAATTTATCGTACGCAACATTTTACAGTAGATGTAGAACAGCGTACTATCAGTCGTCAGATAGATTCTCAGCCACCAGAAATTCTAGAGTTAACAGCTCTAGAATTTAATTTGTTGAGTACTTTTATCAGCAGTCCTGGTCGAGTTTGGAACCGCAGCCAGCTAATTGACAAGCTTTGGGGTGATAACTTTTATGGTGATGAACGGGTGGTAGATACTCACATAGCGCGGTTGCGGAAAAAAATAGAGCCAGATCCTGCTAATCCCACTTTTGTTAAAACTGTTGTAGGCATAGGCTACAAATTTGAAGACTCTCATGTAGTGTGAAGTTTAAATGATTAACAAGGGTCGGCGATCAACAAAGTCCTTACCTTTGGCAACTCGCTTATTTTTCTCCCACTTGGTAGTGATGATTGTGGGGGTATTTACCCTTGTAATCATCAGCAAACTTTCTTCTCCACGTTTTTTTGTCCTGCACTTACAGCAATTAGAAAAACGAGGTTACAGATTATTTAATGTCCGTACAGAATTAGTTGACGGATTTGAAGGTGCGTGGAGACGCAGTACTATCTGGTCAGTTATAGTTGGCGGTACAGCAGCAGGAGGATTAAGCTTCTGGGTTTCTAGGCGGATTATGCAAGGTTTGACCGAGATGGAAAAAGTTACCCAGGAGTTTGCCACAGGTAGACTAAATGCTCGCCTACCGATGTCCGACATTCCAGAACTTAACAGACTGGGGACAAGTTTTAATCGTATGGCAGCCAGCTTAGAAGGGGTAGAAACGCGGCGGCGGGAATTAATAGGAGATATGACTCATGAATTGCGGACACCCCTGACAGTGGTACGCGGTTATTTGGAGGAACTAGCTGATGGGAGTATAGAACCTTCCCCAGAAATTTATCTACGGTTAGTTAGAGAAACTAAGCGCTTAGAACGTTTAGTCAATGATTTGCAGGAACTTTCCAAGGCAGAAGCTGGTTATTTGCCAATTAATATCCAGCCTGTAAATATACGTCCTTTATTAGAGTCATTAGTAACTAAGTTTGCCGATCAATTGCTTGAAGATGGCCCGGTTCTGCAACTAGAATCTCCACCCCAGCTACCTTTCGTCTTAGCAGATATTGATCGGACAGAACAGGTGTTGGTAAATTTAATTGGCAATGCAGTACGCTACACAAATCAAGGCAAAATTACTATCAGGGCTTGGGTTGATGGCTCAAAACTCTGGATAGCAGTCATTGATACAGGTATGGGAATAGCCCCAGGAGATTTACCCCATATATTTGAACGCTTCTGGCGAGCTGACAAATCTCGCGATCGCCATTCCGGTGGTACTGGTATTGGTTTAACCATCTCCCGCCGCTTGGTAGAGCTACAAGGCGGCTATATGGAAGTAGAAAGTGAACTAGGACAAGGTAGCACTTTTCGTTTTTGTCTGCCTTTATCTTCAAATTCAGCCCAGAGTTGAGAGGAGTGGGGTGATGGGGTGATGAAGAAAGCGAGTGAATAGCACAATGACTAATAGTTAAGATGCCTTCTTCAGTGTTTAGTTGCGTGCTGCATTATCAGAAATTCAATACAAGAAATTGACATAGCACAGTCATAGCTAGTTCATATCAGACTGATAGTTATAAATTATTATGTCTATGATTTTTATGGCTGCATTTTTAGTGAGTTTACTAACTTTATCTGGTTGGGTTGCGATCGCCTACTTATTTCCCAACAATGATTCTCACGATTAAATGGGATTAACTATGCAACAAGAACTTTAGCCAATATGTAATACTAATTTTGCATAATTAGCTTGGTTCTCCAGCCCATGAAGAATGACAAAGGACAAATACCCTGATTTTGATAAAATCAGTTGGAGCTTATTAGTGGGTTATAAGCTGTGCTAGCAGCCTTACTTTACGGTAAAGAAAATTTACGCTTGGAAACAGTTGCTGACCCTACTCCCAAAAAAGGAGAGGTAGTGATCCAAGTGGGAGCGGCGACAACTTGTGGTACAGATTTAAAAGTGTGGCGTCGCGGCGGTCATGCCAAGATGCTGAAACCTCCTACTCTCTTTGGTCATGAAGCGGCTGGGCAAATCGTTGCCATTGGTGAAGGTGTCACAGGTTGGCAAATAGGCGATCGCGTGGTTGCTAATAATTCGGCTCCGTGCATGAATTGTTTTTTTTGTCAACGTCAAGAATATTCCCTTTGTCCCAATTTGACATGGAACAACGGTACTTTTGCTGAATATCTCAAAATTCCTGCGCCGATTGTAGAGCATAATTTATTGCCAATACCAGAAGATTTACCTTATGAATTGGCAGCAATGACAGAACCTCTGGCTTGTGTGCTACATGGGGCAGCTCGTTCCAACGTCAAGCTTGGAGATCGGGTGGTAGTTTTGGGAGATGGGGCGATCGGGCTGATGTTTGTAGCTAAGTTGACTCATGATTTAGGGGCGGAAGTACTGTTATTCGGTGGTAATGACGACAGGCTAGAAATTGGTCAAAAACTTGGTGCAGCCCAGACGTTTAATTATCGACAGTTACCAGATATACCTACCTTAGTCAAAGAATTTACAGATGGTTGGGGTGCAGATGTAGTCATTGAAGCGACGGGTTTACCCAGTGTTTGGGAAACAGCGATCGCCTGCGCCCGTCCTGGTGCAACTGTGAATTTATTCGGCGGTTGTCCACGAGACACGACAATTACCGTCAACACAGAACAACTCCACTACAGCGAACTTACCCTCAAAGGAGTATTTCATAATACCCCTGAGTTTGTCAGGGCAGCGTTATCATTAATTGCTAGTCGCAGAATTCCTTTTGAGTTGTTAATTAGCGAACAGCGTCCTTTGCAAGATTTGGAAGCTGTGTTTTGTGATATGCGATCGCGCAAAGTGATTAAAGTCGCGATGATTCCGTAGGATTACTTATAAATAAATCAAGACAGCAGGGGAAAAATAAAATCACTCAAAGGCGGCGGTTCATCCGACTCCTTCAAAGGGCGGGATGAACCATGATCCACCGCCTTTGGTAATGGGCTAATTACCTATTACCACTCCTTCAAGGTGTGGGATGAGTTTAGTCCTTTTAATAAAGGTTGGTATAAAGAAATGCTAAAAAATTCCCTACTGAAAGTTTTGATACTACCTTTTTCTCTCGTTCCCTATGTCTGTGGGGGAACATTTTTTGCTGACCAAGCCAAGGCTTTACCAGGACAAACGACAGAAGAAGTAGGTGCTTGGATTCAAGCACACCCTACCCTGCGTCCCAATATTAACGAGAAATTTTTTATACAGAAAAGCGATACAGCAGCCCAGCGATTCACTTTTCAAGCATCGGTATTTGCTCCTGGAAAAGTGGAGTTTATCAAAGACCGTAGTCGCATTCGGAGTGAGAGACTGAGCATGTATGATGCCATTAATGGCATGAGTTTTGAACGCCTGGAAGAATCATTGCGAGTGTTATATGGCTTGGATATTTACCAAGACTTTAGACGCGCTCAGGTAATCTACGAATATCCTAGTCAAAGTACCGTTAACTCCGCTCGTTTTGCCAAAACTCCCATCCGGGAAGCTTTGCGGGGAGAATTACGTGTAGGCGATCGCTACGCATACTGGGTAGAAATTGCCCAACCAAAGAACGGTAAGGCTTTTACTGGTCAAATTACTGTTTTACTCAAATCTGATTTGAATAAACTAGAAGCGCAGTTGAAAAGTAGATAGTAGTTAGTTGGTTGTTGGTTGTTGGTTATTCCAAACAACAATCAACCAGCAACCACCAACTAAATTAATGTAAATTTTGCCATTTACCAGAAAAGATACTTTCAGTGGCGATCGCTATTCTCAATAAATCTTCTTTCAGCAGAGGGGGCCAGTCAACCCCTGCTTTGCGTCCTGCTGCAAACAGCATTTGAGTTTTGATGGTGAGTTGATATAAGGCGTAGGCGAGTTCTCGTTCAATAGTAGTGGCTTCTTTGAGACCTTCAAACACTACTTTCAACGCCAGTAAAGTTGAGGTAATCTGACCGGGAACTGGTGGTTTCCCCTGCTGCAAGCGGCTGAGTAGCGCATCGGGGTTTTCTTCAGAGGCGATTGTTTGATCTATGAGAAATTTGCAAGCAGTTTCGTAGTTCATATCATTGCTGAGTCACCGCGTCAGTTTTAACTAGGGCTATTTAAACATTTTTTACTTCTAACAACATGTATAGCTGTCACTAGACAGGGTGAAATCGTTCAAATTTTGCATCTATTTGTCCGCAGACACTAAATTTGTCTAAATTTGTGGCGATCGCTGTGCATTCCAATAGGAGTACGTTATGGAATTTGTATTTAAACTTATAAACTAAATTAGACTTTTGTAAAGCGCGATTAACTCTTTTTGATATCTTTTTTAAGATCACATTGATGCTTATTTTTTTGACTTAGATTTTAACTATTTGCATCCATAAGCTTTTGTTTTCATTAATATAATTTAATTCTTTACAATGAAGATATTAATTGTCGAGGATGATGAGCTTGTTGCCCATGTACTTGCTGCTGTCCTTACGAATTACAATTATGCTGTGGAAGAAGCCTTTAATGGTCAAGCAGCTTGGGATTTAATACAAACTTTTGATTATGATCTAATTCTCTTAGACGTGATCTTGCCGGAGATAGACGGTATTACACTGTGTCGGAAAATTAGAGCCCATGGTTTGCAAATGCCAATTCTGTTGTTGACGGGTTGCGATAGCAGTCATGAAAAGGCAATTGGTTTAGATGCTGGCGCAGATGACTACCTCGTCAAACCCTTTGATGAAGAAGAATTAGTGGCTCGGATCAGAGCGTTGTTACGTCGCGGAGGAGCAATATCGCAACCAGTTTTAGAATGGGGTAATCTACGGCTTGATCCTACTAGTTGTGAAGTTACTTATGCTGGGGAATTGCTGCCATTAACTCCCAAGGAATACGCCTTGCTAGAGCTATTTTTGCGAAATAGTCGCCGAGTTTTTAGCTGTGGCATGATTTTAGAGCATCTCTGGTCTTATGACGATATACCAGGAGAAGAGGCTGTTCGTACCCATATCAAAGGATTACGGCACAAATTAAAAGCCGTGGGTGCGCCTGGGGATCTAATTGAAACAGTCTATGGTATTGGTTATCGGTTGAAACCACGTAGGGAAGAGTTGGGGATAGGAGGACAAGGGGGACAAGAGGACACGGGGAATACAGATGAAAAATTCTCCGCACCGTCTATTACAGTCCCGTCTTCTCAACAGACACTTGCAGCTGTGACTGGAGTGTGGAATAAATATAAAGCTAGGGTAGAAGAACAAGTAGGATTGCTCGAGCAAGCTGCTGAGGATGCCAAGCGTAAAAGATTGAATCAAAAGCTCAGAAAACAGGCTCTTCAAGAAGCACATACCCTTGCTGGCTCATTGGCTACTTTTAGTTTTGCTGTTGGTTCCCAACTAGCACATAGAATTGAGCAGTTGCTAAAAGCTAATAAAACTCTGAGTGAAGATGATACTACTCAGTTGCTGAGTTGGGTACAGCAATTACGTCAGGAAATTGCAGGTAATAAGCAAGATGCAGAATTTACACTCCATTGTGAAGATGAGCATCCTTTGTTGTTGGTGGTAGATTGCGATCGCACTTTCACAGAACAAATTCAACAGGAAGCTACTAACAAAAATTTACAGGTGGCGATCGCTACTGATACTACAACCGCCAGAACTATACTGTATCAAAATCATCCTAGTATTGTTCTGCTAGACCCGGATGTTTCTTTAGATCATGAAGACAGTTTTAGCCTGCTAGCAGAATTGCACCAACGCAAACCCCCCGTACCAGCAATAGTTTTAACTAAAGACAGTGACTTTAGCAATCGTCTACAAGTTGCTCGCAATGGTGGACACACCTTTTTACCCAAGCCAATGTCTGCTAACCAAGTGTTAGAAGCAGTCAATCAAGTGTTGCAAGAGTCTCCCCATGCAGAAGCCCACATACTTGCTGTAGACGATGATCCAAAAATAGGAGCTTTATTACAAAAATTACTACTGCCTTGGGGAATCAAAGTTACATATTTGCAAAACACCCTGCATTTTTGGGAAACTCTGGAAGCAGTCACACCAGATTTACTGATTCTTGATATCGAAATGCCAGGGATAAATGGTATAGAACTTTGCCAAGTAGTACGCAATGATCCTCAATGGAGTGAATTACCAATCTTATTTCTCACTGTTCATAACGATGCTGGTATTGTTAATCAGGTTTTTGCAGTCGGTGCAGATGACTTTGTGAGCAAACCCATCGTCGGGCCAGAACTCGTGACTAGGATTGTCAATCGTCTAGAACGGTTTAGCTTACGACGGATGCGAGAAATTTACCAAGGAGGAAATACACAAGCAGAGACGCAACTCAACACCCGCCTGCGTCAACAAGCGACGATAGAACAAGAATTGCGCCAAGCTAAAGAAGAATTAGAACTACGAGTAGCAGAACGTACAGCCGAGCTAACTAGAATTAATCAACAACTCCAGTCTGAACTCAACGAACGCCAACGCACACAAGAAGAACTGCGGAACTCCCAAGCGATGTTTGCTGGTATAGTATCGATCGCAGATGATGCAATTATTTCTATTGATGGTAGTCAAAAGATTACTCTGTTTAACCAAGGAGCAGAGAAAATTTTTGGTTACACTAGTCAAGAAGTTTTGGGACAGCCCCTAGATATATTAATTCCATCGCAATATATTCAGGCGCATCGACAGTATGTAGCAGACTTTGGTAGATCTACAAAAGTTGCCCGCAGGATGGGAGAACGTCGGGAAATTTACGGGCGGCGCAAAGATGGATCAGAGTTTCCCGCAGAGGCTTCTATTTCTAAGTTACAACTGGGTCAAGAAATAGTGTATACGGTTTACTTGCAAGATGTAAGCGATCGCAAGCAAGTAGAACGGATGAAAGATGAATTTGTTTCTGTTGTCAGTCACGAACTCCGCACACCCCTAACTTCGATTCATGGTTCCTTGGGGATGTTAGCCAGTGGTTTAATCAAACCAGATTCAGAACAAGGTAAACGCTTGCTGCAAATTGCTGTGGATAGTACCGACCGTCTTGTCAGGCTGATCAACGACATCCTTGATATCGAGCGCATTGAATCAGGTAAAGTCAAAATGGAAAAACAAACCTGCAATGTCGCTGATTTGATCGCCCAAGCAATCAATGTCATGCAACCCCTAGCTGATAAAGCTAAGGTAACTCTCTCGGTTTCTAGCTTATCTCAACAGCTATGGGCAGATCCTGATCGGATTGTACAAACTCTAACCAACTTACTCAGTAACGCCATCAAATTTTCTACTGCTGGTTCTACAGTTTGGTTAAGCGCAGAGTTGGTGAGTGGAGAAAACTTCACTCCACCACCCCTACCCTACGGGAAGCCGCGCAAAGCGCGTCTACACCCCATCACCCCATCACCCCACTTTCCTAATTACCATATCTTATTTACAGTCCGTGACACCGGGCGCGGTATCCCGTCTGATAAATTAGAGAGTATTTTTGAGCGCTTTCAACAGGTGGATTCTTCAGATTCTCGCAATCATGAGGGTACTGGTTTGGGTTTGGCGATTTGTAAAAGTATTGTCCAGCAACATGGTGGTGAAATTTGGGTAGATAGTCAGCTGAATGAGGGTAGTACTTTTTACTTTACACTACCTGTGTTGCAGGATGCTCACATTAATCAATTAGAATACCGTGACAGTGATCATGTACCTTTGGTGCTTGTCTGTGATGATGATCCTGAGATTCGTAGCCAGTTACAAAATCTTCTGGAAAAACGTCACTATCGGGTAGTTACAGTCGCTAATGGTGAAGAAGCGATCGCGGTTGCGTCTTCAAGCCATCCAGATGTGATTTTACTAGATTTACTCATGCCCGGTATGAATGGCTGGGAAACAATGACAGTTCTTAAACAACGGGTTGATACTCAAGATATTCCAGTTATTATTTGCAGTGTTTGCACACCTACTGATAACAGCAAACCAAATCAAGATTTTGTCAATTGGGTTAGTAAGCCTCTAGAAGAAAGCTTGTTATTTGAGTCGTTACGACAAGCACTCACAAATTCTGCTAAACAAATCCGTGTGTTGTTGGTTGAGGATGATCCCGATTTAGCGGAAGTTTTGCAAACTCTGTTTAAACTTCATGATATTAATATTGTTCATGCCAAAACAGGTAAAGAAGCAATTCGTCTCAGTCAAAAAGTGAAGCCTGATTTGCTGATTCTGGATCTAGTTTTGCCTGAAGGTGATGGATTTATGGTTGTGGAATGGCTACAGCAACACAACCAACTTTGCAAGATTCCTCTGATGATTTATTCGGCCAAACAATTGCAAGAGTCTGAGAGAAAACGACTAAAGCTAGGACATACAGAATTTCTGGAAAAAGGACAAGTAACACCCCAAGAATTTGAACATCGAGTGATGCAATTATTGCACAAAATTACACAATCAAATTCGGAGATAATAAGTCAGAATACTTGTACTTCTGTCTCTATGGAATAGTATCCAATGCTTGGGTATTTGGAACGCAGAGGAGCGCAGAGTTAGCCCACTAGGTAGCAGAGTCTTTTTTAAGGATTATTCGCTCTAATTAATTAGAGTAAACAAGAGGATAAGAATGAAAAGTAAGAAAGTATTAGTAATTGATAATGAAGAATATATTCAAGAAGTTGCGAAAGTTTGTTTAGAAACAGTGGCAGGGTGGCAAGTGTTGACAGCAGGTTCTGGGAAAGAAGGTATCAGTAAAGCTGAGAACTATCAACCAGATGCAATTCTGTTAGATGTAATGATGCCAGATATGGATGGACTGACTACTTTTGAGAAACTAAAAGAAAATCAAATCACAAAAGCGATCCCGGTAATTTTATTAACTGCAAAGATCCAAGCTTCTGACCGTCGCCGTTATGCTCAGTTGGGTATAAAAGCAGCGATCGCTAAACCGTTTAATCCTCTAGAGTTAGCCCCTCAGGTAGCGTCAGCTTTGGGTTGGAACCTGTAAAAATTACATATCATACATCATTCCTAATTCATAATTTATTATTCATAATTTATCATTCGTAACTTTTGAACATCTTCACAAGTTCCTCATATTCTTTTCCTACTCTGAAAGTAGAGACGATTATTACAAGTCTCGAAACAAAAAGAATTATTAGTTGTAACAGGGGGAGAGGATATGTCTTTAATTCGTTGGCAACCTTTAAGAGAAATTGATACTATACGTCAACAGATCAATCATCTGTTTGATGAATGGATGCATGGTCAAGGACATGAAAGTTTATTTACAAAATTAAATGCAACTTGGACTCCAGCAGTTGAACTAACAGAAACTGACACAGACATTATCCTCAAAGCTGAAGTTCCAGGTATGGAAGCTAAAGATTTAGATGTGGAAGTCAGCACAGATGTAGTTGCAATTGCTGGAGAATATCAACAAGAAAAACAACAACAAGACAAAAGTTTTATCTGGTCTGAGTTTCGTTATGGACAGTTTCAACGGATAATACCTCTACCAGTTTCTATCAAAAACGAGCAAGTCAAAGCTGAATTTAAAAATGGTGTTTTGATGCTCACCCTTCCCAAAGTCGAAGCAGTTAAACGCAAAGTAGTAAAACTTGATCTCGGCGTACAAGAGGCGGCGCGAGAAGCAATGACAAAAGAGCGTCAGCACCAAGAACACTTACAAGATACTATGCATACTCGTGCTGCTGCTGAAGTTGGCGCTAATTAAAAAAATCTTGAGAGATTCATTAAAAGTTTTTTAAACAACTCCGGAGAAGATTCTATGACTAACACAACAAACAAAAGTGGAATTTGGCAACGAATTATAGAAACTCCTCAAAAAGTTGTTCGTTACATCTACGGTGGATTTATAAGAATTTTTACTCCTAGAGATGACAATTATCCAGAAACAGGTGTACAACCATTTGAGGGAGAAATTGATAAGGAAAGACATTAAGGACTTGTTGTTGGTTGTTAGTTGTTGGTTGTTTGGAATAATTAATACAGCCCTTTGCATCTAGATGGAGTACCCCCTCCCTAACCCTCCCCGCTTGCGGGGCTACCGTGTATACACAAGTCGGAAATAGCTAATTAATTTGGGTTTTACCCCACCCTAACCCTCCCCTTGCAAATTAATTTGGGTTTTACCCCACCCTAACCCTCCCCTTGCAAATTAATTTGGGTTTTACCCCACCCTAACCCTCCCCTTGCAAAGGGGAGGGAACTGAATTTCCGTTTTCTCCCCAAATATTGGTTAGTTACAGTTTCTTTCCCTTAATGTCTTTTACCTGCTCCTAAATACAGTTCCCCAACTTTAGGATCATTCAATAATTCTTGACCAGGGCCTGTGATAGCATCGCGTCCAGATTCGAGTACATAACCCCGGTGTGCCATTTCTAAGGCTTTGCGAGCGTTTTGTTCTACTAAAACTATAGCTGTACCTCCCCGGTTAATTTCTTGAATTTGTTCAAATACCTGAGTGACTAAAATCGGAGATAGGGCGGCGGAAGGCTCATCTAAAAGCAGTAGACTGGGTTCTAACATCAAGGCTTTGCCCATTGCTAACATCTGACGTTCGCCACCGGAGAGCGTACCAGCGCGTTGACGACGGCGATCGCGTAGCCTGGGAAACATGGCAAATATTTTGTCTTTGAGTGGTTGAAGAGAAACATCACGGACAAAAGCGCCCATTTCTAAATTTTCTTCCACTGTTAAGGAAGGAAAAACATTAGCGATTTGCGGTACGTAACACATCCCTCGCTGTACGATTTGGTTCGATTTTAATCCGGTGATGTTTTCTCCTTTAAAAGTGATTGTGCCTGTATGGGGTGTCAATAACCCAAAAATGGTTTTTGCTAAAGTTGATTTACCTGCACCGTTAGGGCCAATCACCGTCACTAATTCCCCAGGAGAAACGCAGAAATTTACACCTTGCAGAATATCAACATCTTTAATATATCCAGCGTGGACATTGTTAACTTCTAATAAGTAGTTAGTGGTCATTAGTTAGTAGTTAGTTATTAATAATATTTAGTCAATAGTCAAGTCAAAAATAACTATTGGCTGTTGACTCTTGACTATTGACCATGGACTATAATGGAGTTTTTTGCAATTCGGGTCTTTCTTCTGGAACGATCGCACCTTCAACTGGGCAAACTTGGATACATATGCCGCAGTCAATACAGGTAGCAAAATCAATCCAATACCAATCAGTGCCTTTGACATTTTTGCCTGGTCCATCATGGATACAAGCAACTGGACAGGCGTCTACGCAATCCGCAACACCTTCACAGACATCAGTAACAATTGTATGTGGCATAGTTCCCCTCTTTCGGATCAAAATTGCTGTACTAAGTACAGATGTTTCTAGACTAACAAGCCTAGACTAACAACAACCAAGCTTCAAACCTCAACACTCTCGATACATCTTAGGTGTGACTCCTGTCATTTTACGAAATTGTTGTGTAAAGTGGCTCTGACTGTTGAAGCCGCACTGGAATGCAATCTCTGAAATTAAATTTTTACGCTGTTTTAACAACTTTTTTGCCAGTTCAACTCCCTGCTACACTACATACCGCCAGAGAGTTATCACTATTTACTGCTTAAAGAGACTATAGTATATTTTCAAAAAAAGATTCTTAGTTTTGAATTTTGAATTATTTTCTCCCCATCTCCCCACCTCCCTCTAGGCTCTTAAACCAAAGTAAGTAAGAACTAATTCCGTCGTACCATTATTAACTATTTCGTGTGTTTCTGTTGCTTCTACAGCGACGCAGGTTCCTGGTAGTAGGGGATATTCTTGATTATTGATACGGATGCTCCCTGAACCAGCCTCAACAAAAAATACTTCACACATATCATTGTGTGCATGTGCTGAGGCTGTTTGTCCGGGGGAAAAACGTGCTTGGGAAAAGTTGGTTAAACCAGGTAATTCACCAAGCCGCAACATCACTTGTTTTTTGATTTCAGGATTATGAGAAACAGGCTCTTGTGGTATTTCGTTCAGGGATACAATTTTCATTCTGGTCTGAGATCGTTAGATATTTCCACAATACCCCTAGTACCATCAATGCGTACTTTTTGACCATCCTGTAAAATCCAGGTAGCGTTGCGTACATCCATAATTGCTGGGATACCATACTCGCGCGCCAGGATAGCTCCGTGGGAAAGCCTACCACCAGCCTCGGAAATCAATCCTCCTGCTCTTACTAGTAGAGGAGCCCAACCAGAATCTGTATAAGGAACTACTAAAATTATTTCCTTGTCAATCTCTGGAATTGATTGTAAATTTCGCAACACCCTCACCCGTCCTACCGCTTGTCCGGGACTGGCGGCGATACCTTGTAATGTGTGATCCGGAGACAGAGGAGCAATTCGCAGAGGTAAAGCCGGGGGAGTATTGCCGTAAACTAACATTGGCACTGGATTAATTTGAGCATGTTCCGCAAGTTGCGATCGCCTCAATTTGATGATCTCAGCTAACTGCTCCACCAAATCTGTGTCAATCCCCTCAATCAAACGCCGAATTTCGGCAAATTCCAGAAAAAAGATATCTCCAGTTTCACTCAACAAACTTGAATTTAACCAAATCTGTTCCAACGCCACAAACGACCACCGCAAATGAGCTAATAACTGAGAATAAACTTCTGTGACTCGCCCTTTCAAATCCACACGCCGTTGGACAAAACCTTTATTTCTTTTTCCTTGGCGTTCTTGGCGTCTTGGCGGTTCATCTCCCTGCATGAACTGCACCAATAACTGCTTTACTACTTGAGGTTCTTCCTTCCAAGTGGGAACAGCAATATCAGTCCCCACTTCACTCAAATAACCATAACGTTGCAGCAATTGGTCAAACTCAGCCAGAATTGCTTGTCCTGAATCAGACTGGGACATCTCCTCAAACACAGTATTTGGTTTGAAGCGTGGGAATTGCTGCTTGGCTTTGGCGGCTAATTCTTGCAGCGATCGCAATGCTGCTACTTCTGGTGTGAGACTGTTATCTAATTTGCTATCTTTGACTTTAAATATAGCTTGACGCATCGCTGCACTCAAGGGAGCCATAATACTGTAGAAGGTGGCATGGTGCAGCAAATCTAAAATATAGTCAATTCTCGCTAACAGTTGCGATGGATCTAGTTCCTCTGGTGATTCTGAAGACAAGCGCGATAAACCAGGGGCAAAATGCTTACGATAATCCCGCTTAAATTCCCTCTCTAACCACAACTCCCGCATTAACAACCGCAGCAATCCAGGCAAATTTTCCCATGTAGAATTTAACGGCGGTTTACTTAACTTCTCTCCCCGCGTTAAAAACTCGAGACTTTCCGGGGGTAATCCCATACGCCGGAATATCTGTCCTAAGAGAGTGGCATTAAAATAAGCATGAGAATAATGCAGTGTCGCTGTTTCATTAAAATTTAATCCCACAGCTTTTTCACCCAAGACAAGAGCAAAAATCGCTCCCCACACACCACAAGTTAAAGGACGATTAATCGACCAAGTTAAGGGTCGAATTAACCCAGGAATAACTTCGGCGGCGATTTTGCGTGTCCAGATTGGCAATAAAGTACTAATTGGGCGAGTTTGCAGTACCCACAGAGTTTGCCCGTCGTAACTCCATTCAATATCTTGGGGAACACCGTGATAACGGTCTTCTAGACGTCGAGCTAAGTATGCTACTTGTTTAATTAATGCTGCTGGTACTCGTCCTTGTCCTTCTAGCTGAATCAGTGCCAAATTTTCTGTATCAACAACAAAAGCGCGGTATTGTTCTGGTGTCACACGTCCAGATACAACTTGCGCAGCGCTTCCTGGTAAAGCTTCAATCACGACTGCATCCTGTTCTTGTGTCATGGGATCGCGGCTAAACGCTACGCCAGAATACACTGATTGGACTTGTTGCTGAACTAGTACTGCGATCGCTGTATCTGTAACGTTGCGATCGCGTCGGTATTGAACTGCTAGGGGTTCGTTGTAGGAAGCTTGGACTTTAGCGATCGCATTTTCCAAACCTTCTTTGGTGGTAACATTTAAAACTGTTTGGTACTGTCCTGCACCAGAAGCTTGTTCTGAGTCTTCACCAATCGCCGAAGAGCGTACCACCAAAGGACATAATTCTGATGGTTGCAAGAAGTTAATCAACTTTTGGGGATCTTCATAAGGCATTAGTACCCATCCCTTAGGCACAGGATAACCCCAGCGTTTCATCTGAGATAATTTTGCTGCCTTATTCCCCACAATCGCAGCATCTAATTCATCGTCTAGAGAAAGAATACTTTGATCGCCGCGTAAAAACTGCAACACTGCTTGGGAATCGGGTTTTGCATCTTGAGGTGGAAGATTCAAGTCATCAGGTATTTGTTTGTAAATCCAGCCTAGTAAAGCAGCCAACCCAGCAGCAGCCATGATCATAAATAGATCTTCCATATGCAAAATTCCCACAATGATCGGAACCATAATCAGAACTAGGTATTTTGCTAATCGGCGATCGCGCAAAATCGTAAAGCTGATACCTGTCACTAAAAATATAAATCCTGCTGCGAGTGGATCGTGTACTGTAAATCCCCAGACAACATTTGTAGTACCTGCACCTCTACCCATCGAGTATCTGCCCATCACCAGAGCAATTAAAGCTACCAATTCCCAAGCCGAACCATCTGGGAAAAAAGCACGAGCAATCAAGACAGCAGCAATCCCCTTAGCAGCCTCTGATAAGACTGCCAAAATTCCTACAAATGTGCCACCATGGTAAAAAGCAGCCGATACTCCTATGTTGCCAGTACCGACTTCCGCCAATTGTCGCCCTGTCAGAGCTTGTGTAATCCAGGCAATTAAAGGTAATGCACCCAGTAGTGGGCAGACAACGACAATAACTAAGACACCCCAGAGTTCAAGCATTTTGGATTTTGGATTTTAGATTCCTCTTCAAATCTAAAATCTCAAATGTCAAAATTTTAGTATATGTCAGGACTTTTTCTTAATACTTCATGAAGGCAGAGGGTAGTCCCGATGAAACTAGTTTCACAAGCTTTGCCATTCCTTGGTAAGGAGAGGGAAAGGGGGGCGAGTCTTACCTAAGGGATATAACCGATAACTATTCAAGTTGTGAGTCGTACAAGTGTTAGTGTCTTGGTGGTTTGTGACTATTTTTTGAACCACCAAGTCTCCAAGACACCAAGGAAAAAATAAGTTGATTTAGCTGAATATATATACTTTAATTGGCCTAATTTTTGTGCTGCTACTGAAATTAGTTTACTGCATAGGCTGCTTGTAGTGCCCAAATAATCAGACCGGCGATCGCTCCTAAAAGTACTATGGTGGAAATAGTGACTACTTTTGGCGAGTCTGCCCCGTCAAATTTCATGATTCCTCGATTTAAATCGGACATGGCTTTGCAATTCTCCTCGTATTACAGGACTGGTTTTCCGTCTCGATTGTAATCTTTCCGTTCGCAATTGATATGAGATTCTTAACTAATATTTTGTTTAAGCTTTGTAAATTTAACATCACCAATATTACTTATTTCAAAAGAAATACTAGCGACTTTTATACAAAAATACTTAATATTTAGAATATTATAGTATAAGTTATAACAATAAATGTATTGTTGTTTGTTGCTAAAAGATGGTTGTTTCTACCAAGGAATAAACATCAGTACAGTACTATTTCATTTCTCAGGCATTTACAGGTGAAAGAAACACTAGTAATTATTTTAACTTTGCTATTGGGTTTGTTTGTGGCTATGGAAATAGGGATGCGATCGCTTTTTGGTTTTGGTAATCCCTTAACTTATATTGCGGACGAGCAAATTGGCTATTTACTAGCTCCTAATCAGCGCACCCGTCGTTATGGTCATCGCATTGAAATTAATCAATACTCTATGCGAAGTGAAGCAATCGAACAGACGCCTCCCTCTTCTACGCTGCGGGTGTTGTTGTTAGGAGATTCAATTGCTAACGGTGGTTGGTGGACAGACCAGGATAATACTATTTCTAGTCTGATTCAAGGTTCTTTAAGAGCAACAAATGTTAGTAATTACCAAAAAATTGAAGTATTAAATGCTTCAGCTAATTCCTGGGGACCGAGAAATGAATTGGCATATTTGGAGAAATTTGGTAGTTTTAATGCTCAGGTGGTAGTTTTATTAATTAATACCGATGATTTATTTGCTACTGCTCCCACATCTTTACCAGTGGGACGCGATCGCAACTATCCAGATCGCAAACCGCCTTTAGCATTGGTGGAGGTTTTGCAGAATTATGTTTTTAAGCCCCAGCCGATACCAGAACTAGAAGCAATACACAAAGAAGGTGGCGATCGCGTTGGTAGAAATTTGGAAGCTATTGGGAAAATTCAAGCGTTAACGCGTCAGCACAATGGCCAGTTTTTACTCGTTATGACTCCCTTATTACGCGAAATCGGTTCACCGGGTTCCCGCGATTATGAGGTTAAAGCACGTCAACGTCTTAGTGAATTTACCAAAACCCAGCAAATAGCATATATAGATTTTCTACCGAAATTCAATACTACCAAAAACCCAAAAACTCTATATCACGACCACATCCATCTCAATCTACAAGGAAATCAAATCGTGAGTGAGGTAATTAAGCAAAAGCTAATTGATATTTTGAAATTTTAAGAATCATGAATTATAAATTATGAATTATTAAGTAGAAGGGGAAAGTTATCAGTTATTAAATCTAATGGCTAATTGTTCACTGTTAACTGTCAACTGTTAACTGATTTGTAAAGGGGTATGCATATTTCCATTAAGCAAGTGTGTCATGGGCGAAAAACTCTAGCAAAATAATAGAACAAGATATAGCAATAATAATTTCAGTTGCTATCAAATCAATACTTGTGTGGTTTGGATGGAGTGAAACTCAAAACTCAACTTGCTCACTTGTAAATATTGCGAGGCGGATAATATGGACTTTAATATACTCCTAAGCCGATATGAAACAGGAGAACGGGATTTTGTCGGTGTAAATCTCCATAAAGTAAACCTTCGTGAAGTGGATTTGAGTGGGGCAAATTTTTGTGGAGCAGATTTGAGTGGAGCAGATCTCAGCCAAGCTAATTTAAGCGGGTGTAATTTTAGTCGAGCAAATCTGACGGATGCAGATTTAACCAGAGCAGATTTGAACGGTGCAAATTTGAGCGAGATTAACTTGATTGGAGCAGATTTAATTAATGCTAACCTTGAGGGAACTAATTTAAGTCGTGCAGATTTGCGAGGTGCAAATTTAGTTAGAGCTAACTTAACGAAGGCAAATTTGAGTGAAGCAGAATTGAGTGGTGCGGATTTAAGTGGAGCCAATCTTAATCAAGCAAATCTGATTGAAACAAATTTGAATGAAGCAGAACTTAATGGTGTTAATATAACCGGAGCAACCGTAACAGAAAAAGAAATGAGTGGGGTAATTATGCACACTGGTTTATCCCATAAATGGATAACTTGGGCTGGTGGTTGCTGAGGACTTTAACAAGGTAAAGCAGGGCTTAATTTTTTCTAAGTCCTGCTAAGAAGAATTATGCGATCGCTCCAATGAATAATGCTTCCAGATACTAATTCGGCAAGCAACTATACAATATACTACTAACTTTCATCATGAAATTCCGGAAATAGATTGCTGTTTGTAGAATTATCTAGTGATGAAGTGAGGATGTTTACACAAAAACCGGGTTTTAATTTTATGATTAAAACCCGATTTCTTGACTGAGGTTGCAAAATTCAAACTAGCTTATTGAGTTTCTATCCACGCAATACACTTTTGCATTTGCTCTTTCATAGTTTCTGCATCTGCGTGATACCTCCGCCCATGACCTGGAAGCACCCATTCAAAAGTATAATTAGCCAACTTCTACATCGATTTAATTAATTCTGGCCAAGAATAAAAACAATAATTACGGAAAGCAATTAACTGTTGAATATCATCATCCCAAGCCAGATGATCCCCACTAAAGAGAAACTTATTTTTGTAAAGCAGCATCAAAACCAGCTTCTTTCAGGTAATAAACTAAGTCACGCCGACTAATTGCTCCAAATGGTGGCATTAGGCGGCCTCTTTGCTAAAATTCAGGTCAATACCATCAATGATTGGTAGAGTATGACCTAAACGCAGTCCTAAAATAATCCATCCCTCCAAGGCGTCTTGCAACTCTTCTCGACAAGCTTCCAATGTCAAAGCACTTGCCCAAACACCCGGACACTCTGGAATTTCACTATAAAAAGTTCCATCCTCAAGCAACTCGTAAATTGCCCTATGCATGGCTGCACTGATGTAATTTGTTAGCATTTTATCTAGCGATCGCTCTGCAATTTTGTTTTAAGGCTTTGTTATCTTTAGTGTTTATCTCACAGCTTAAACTAAATATCAAGAATAACCGTCGCCTTCCAACCATCATTTATTTTTTCTACTTGAAACTGATGTAAAGTTACAGCTTTCACATCTACCAACTGTTGATGGCGTTGAGGGTCAAGTTTTTCTCCTTGGAGTACAGCAGTGAGGTGATATTTACCATCTTTCTCCTCAAAATTAATTTGCTGTGTTCGTAACAGAAGTTGTTCACTGTCTTTGTAATAAATCAGCTCTTGCAGAAAATTAAATAGCAAGAGATCTAATTCATCATTATCCAAGCTGATATTTCGTGTTTCTTTTGGTTCTATCGAATCCAAATTGTCAATCATAGTATTGATTGTGGCATTACCTGCTGCTTTGAAAAGCTTTTGCAAATCTTCTCCCCAAGCACAAAAGGCAGTATCAGCAGTAGCAACATCTTCCAAAAATTCGTAACGCATAAAATTCTCAATCTCAATTTTCTCTATGTTTTGGTGTGGTTGATTCAATATTATTTGTATACACAAAATTTTGTTCACATAACTTTAATCTGTTAATAATTTCTGATTTAATCATCCTTATATCTTTACCAATAAAAACTAGCTCTGTTGCTTCTTGGGGAAATAACTCTAATTCCCAACGTCCAGCTACAAAATTAAACAAATAAACGCCTTCTAAAAACCTAACAAATCCTTTGGCGCGGTAAACTTCTGGTTCCAGACTATCAGCAAATTCTTCAAAACACTGGCGATTAAAAATAGCGGATGAACTGTAACTAAATGATTCAAATTCTGGCTGATGAACGTGCTGTGGTGGTGGTTGTACTTTTTCTCGACTAATACCAAATAGCAACTCTGGATCTACTTCACCCCGTACAGTGTATACAATCGCAGCAGTTTCGTTAATTGAATTTAACTTTTTCGCAATGGTTTGCAATTCCATTTCAGAAACTAAATCAACCTTGTTTAAAACAATAGTGTCCGCTGCTTCAATTTGGATTCGAGTTGTGTGACCAACAGAAGGATATTTAATCATGGCATCGGCATCAATAACTGTAATCACTCCATCCAGCCGCACTCTCTGCAAGCTTTCTTGAATATCAAAAACTAAAGCATCCGGTTCTGCAACTCCGGTTGTTTCGACTATTATGTAATCGGGATCAACGTTATCTATGATTTCATTAACGGCAGCTTCAAATTCACCTAGTAGCGAACAGCAAACACAACCACCACCCAAATCTGCCATCTGGACGTTTTTACCTTGGATTATTTTCGTATCGATCGCTATTTCGCCAAATTCGTTCATCAAAATAGCAATTTTTTTTGGGAAAGTGTCAAGGATGTGACGCAGGAGTGTGGTTTTACCGCTTCCCAAAGGCCCGGTAATTACTGTTAATGGTGTACGTACTGCCATAAGAATCCAAAATCCAAAATCTGAACTTGCGTTTAAGCCGTACCAACTAATAAAAGTCTTGCGAGAAAACTGTTTTATGGTAGAAACGACCACAGATGCACACAGATGGACACAGATAAATTATCGGTGTACATCTGTGTTTATCTGTGGTCGATTTCCAAAAGATAATGTTTGTCATAGTTTAAATTCACATCAGGTTTAATTTGCATTACCCCTTGATATTCCCAATCGGCGTCAACTTGACTACCCGCTTGCTGATTCCAGCTAACTCAGCCGCTTCAATGACATCATCAATATCTTTGTAGGCTCCACCCGCTTCTTCTGCTAATCCTGAATAAGAGGTACTACGGACATAAATACCTCGACTTTCCATCTCTTTTTTGAGTTTTTCGCCACGGTAGATTTTTCGTGCTTTCGCTCGACTCATTGTCCGTCCGCTACCGTGAGCTGTGCTGAAGAAAGTTTGCTCACCACTGGGTACACCCACTAATAAATAAGAGCCAGTTTCCATACTGCCACCAATAATCACTGGTTGACCAATATTTTTATACCGCTCAGGTACATCTTTCATTCCAGGGGCAAAAGCACGAGTTGCACCTTTACGGTGGACAAGGAGCGATCGCTCTTGGCTATCAATAATATGACGCTCTAGTTTAGCGGTATTGTGGGCGACATCATAAATCATATGCATACCTAAATTTTCAGGCGATCGCCCCAAAATTTCCGAGAAAACTTCCCGAATTTGGTGCAAAATCACTTGACGATTAGCAAACGACATATTAATGCCGCATTTCATTGCTGCAAAATAAGCTTGACCTTCAGGAGAGTTAAAAGGCGCACAAGCTAATTCTCGATCCAAAATTTTGATCCCGTACTTACTTTCCATCACCTTCAGGAAAGTTTGCAGATAGTCAGTTGCTACCTGATGACCAAATCCCCGACTTCCACAGTGAAACATCACCACCACTTGATTAGGAATAGTAATTCCCAAACTCCGGGCTAATTCCTGGTCATAAATATTCTCTGGTCGAGCAACTTGAATTTCCAAATAGTGGTTCCCAGACCCCAAAGTACCGATTTGGTTGAAACCTCTATCAATCGCTTTTTCACTGATTTTGCTAGCATCAGCACCCTGAATACAGCCGTTTTCTTCTACCAATTCCAAGTCTTCTTCCCAACCGTAACCATTACGGATGCACCATTGCGCGCCTTCTTCCACCACTTTGCAAAACTCATTGCGGGAAAGTTTGACAAACCCAGTGCTTCCGACCCCAGCAGGAACTCTTTCGTACAGCCTGTCTACTAACTTTTTAATATACGGTTTAACTTGGTCATAAGTTAAATTTGTTACCATCAAGCGCATCCCACAATTGATATCAAAACCAATACCACCAGGAGAAATCACACCCCCTGCTTCTACATCCATCGCCGCCACACCACCAATCGGGAAACCATAACCAAAGTGTCCGTCAGGCATACACAAAGCGTACTTAGTTATGCCTGGAAGTGTAGCCACATTAGTAACTTGGTCATAAACAGCGTCGTCCAATTCCTGAATTAACTTTTCCGTTCCATAAATCCGCGCCGGAACACGCATTCCCTGTTTGTAAGAAACTGGAATTTCCCAGATAGTGTCAGAAATTCTTTTTAAATTATCTATCATCGCCATATCCAGCACCCCCGCGCTTTGTTCGGTGTTTGCTGTCAGTAAAAAGACCTGCCACAAAATCCCATCAATTCGTGGCGGGAGTCTCAAAATATGCTAATCATCTTTTATATGTATAGATTTGAGGATAAAGTTTCTGCTTAGTTAAAACCTCTGTCTAGAGAAATGTGTGACATACTGCCATTAACCAGAATACAAGCTGATGCCTAATCAACAAATTTCAGCCACTCAAGCAAGTAGTAATCTAGCTCTAGTCGGCAGCAAATCTCCTATTTTTCAAGTATCAAAAATAACGATCAAACCTTTGAGAACTACAGCCTTATCAGTGTGCATCATCGGTGTGCATCTGTGTTCATCTGTGTTCGTTTTTCCCTAAAAATTTTATGCACCACAACCTACGAACAACAATACAAACAAGAAGTAATAAATTTCTTTAACAGTAGAACTAGTTACGACAACGATTACACCATTCGTCGCACTCTGCCTTTACTAGAGTTAGTTCACCTACAAAAAGGACAAAAAGTATTAGATATAGCAACTGGCACAGGTATCATTGCCATTGCTGCTGCCCAAATTGTTGGCTCAGAAGGAAAAGTAATCGGAGTCGATTTTTCTTCGTAAATGCTTAAGCAAGCACAACAAAAAATTGAGGAATTAGGCTTGCAAAACATTGAATTAATAGAAGCAGATGCAGAATGTATCGACTTTAAAAATGAAAATTTTGATTTATACCTTTAGGCATATGAATATCTGATAACAAATACATAAATTAGGGTACTAAGGTTATCGCTCTCCTGATTTTGTAAGCGAAGCTAAAAGGATTTCTGAGAAGTCAAAATTTAATCACAATCGCTGCTAAGAAATTGTAGCTCAGCACTTTTCAGATATCCTTGCAATCACAGCAATTACCATTAATTAATTCCCAGGAGAAACTCATGATTATTTCTGATCTGAATCACATCGAATCTGTTGAATCTAGTCAAATTATTGGTGGTCACTGGAAAGGCTACTACGGAAGAGGCAAATACTACGGGGGCAAAGAATACTACGGATTCAAACGACACAAATATTACGGCTATTGCAAGCACTAAATACTGATAAATTGCACTAGTTTGTAGTATTCGGATGCGAAGCCTCTGAACCTTCGTTACCAGGTCTAACCTGGTAACGACAATAGCTTACCTGATTTTGTAAGTGAGGTTAACAATCATCTAACACCCCCAGGAGACTCCCGCCACAGCGTCAGCTTGGCGGTGAGAGGAATAGGGACGCGCGAGGAGTTTCACCCCTGAGTCTAGTTGTTGCGTAGCCGCAACAGACGACGGGGTAAACGACGAGTGAGTAAATGAACTTTGGGGCATAGCGGTTATACGTATTTCACAGATTTAATGGTAAAGTGTGAGGCATGGAAAAAGCCTACCGCTACCGTTTTTACCCAACTACCGAGCAAGAACAAATATTGCGCCGGACAATTGGTTGTGTGCGGTTGGTGTTTAACAAGGCTTTGGCGGCGAGAACTGAGGCTTGGTATGAGAGACGGGAGAAGATTGATTACGTTCAGTCTTCTGCCATGCTGACACAGTGGAAAAAGTTGGAAGAACTCCAGTTTTTGAACGAGGTTAGTTGCGTACCACTGCAACAAGGTTTGAGGCATCTGCAAACTGCTTTCGCCAATTTCTTTGCAGGTAGAGCAAAATATCCCAACTTCAAAAAGAAGCGTAGTGGTGGTAGCGCAGAGTTTACCAAGTCTGCTTTCCGGTGGAAGGATGGACAAGTCTACTTGGCTAAGTGTTCTGAACCGCTGCCAATTAAATGGTCTAGACAACTTCCCAAGGGGTGTGAACCTAGTACCATCACAGTTAGGCTTGAATCTTCTGGGCGATGGTTTGTCAACTTGCGGATTAACGATCCAACTGACGAAACTTTGCGACCAGTTGATAGTGCTGTTGGTCTGGATGTTGGGATTAGCAGTCTCGTTACTTTGAGTACGGGTGAAAAGATTGCTAATCCCAAAGCGTTCGACAAGCACTATCAAAAGTTGAGGAAAGCACAAAAGTCTTTGAGCCGCAAACAGAAAGCTTCCCGTAATCGAGACAAAGCAAGACTCAAAGTAGCTCGTCTCCAAGCTAAAATCTCTGATTCCAGAAAAGACCATACCCATAAACTGACAACTCAACTGATTCGTGAAAACCAAACGATAGTGGTTGAGGATTTGGCAGTTAAAAATATGGTTAAGAACCCCAAGCTTGCCCGTGCTATCAGTGATGCTGCATGGGGCGAGTTGGTGAGACAACTGGAATATAAAGCCAAATGGTATGGTCGAACCTTGGTAAAAATTGACCGTTGGTTTCCCAGTTCTAAGCGCTGTGGCAACTGCGGACATATTGTTGATAAGTTGCCGTTGAACATCAGGGAATGGGATTGCCCCAAATGCGGGATGCACCACGACCGAGACATCAATGCAGCTAAGAATATTTTGGCGGTGGGGCACACCGTTACAGTCTGTGGAGCGAACATAAGACCTGATAGGCATAAGTCGCGTATGGCAGTTGCGAAAATCCAGTAATGGAAAGAAACAGAAACCCAAGTCGTGAGGCTTGGGAATCTCCCGCTAATCCTGCGGATGTAGCGGGAGAGGATGTCAATTTATTGCATCTGAGCCATTTGTCGATTTACAAAACTCCAATTTACTCACCGATTTGGATCATAGAATTACGGAAGAAATTACAGGAGGACAAGCACCTTTAGCTTTCTACAGATGTGCAAAAGACCGATTTGTAACTGACTATAAAGGCTATAACTGGTATCGAGGGACTAGAGCATGTGATGTAATTGGTCGTAACGAAGCGCCCGAAGAGGTGAAAAAAGCTGCTCAACGTTAATCACCCATTAAGAAAAAATAGATTTAGTTCAGCCAGAATCTGTTAAACCGCGATTAATCGCCGACAACTCTGACAACTTGCACTAGTTTGTAATATCAGGATGCGAAGCCTTCAAACCCTCGTTATCAGGTTGAACTTGGTAACGAGAATGATTTAGTATAATTATATAATTAATTTTTATTTTTAAAAGCAAAATTATTGGATAATTGAATTAGTGTCAGCCCTATTAAAATCTTGCTAGAGGATTCAAGATGAGTATTTTACGTCAAATGGCGTTGAGTGCTTTTTTTGCTCTTTTCTTAGCAGCTATTCTTGGTGTTGTTAAGAATCAACCTTCTTTAACGGCTTCGGCGGGTATAGCTGCTGGTGTGTGTGGACGTGCTCTTTCTGCAATTAAATAATTTAAAAAACCGGGTTTTTCAAAAAAACCCGGTTTAATTCCAGTCAGTTAACTTTCACACCAAATGAACTGACTGACTACAAAACTGATTGCATGATGAGTAAGAGGAAGACTATCAACTACCATACCCAGACACAATAGCATCATGTAAGAAATGGAATAGAGAAATAATCCTCTTGCTAAATTTCGATCGCTTGGATCACGCAACAATTGCCAAGCTTTGTAAATGAATACTCCGCCTAAATATAGCGCGATCGCACCATAAACAAATCCTGTTTGCTGCAAAGGGTAAACTAGTATGAATGTGGCTGCGACTGTGAGCAAGGTATACCACCAAATCTGTTGCACAGTTGCTGAATTGCCTGCGACTACTGGTAGCATAGGTACGCCTACTTTTGCGTAATCGTCCCGAATCATCAAGGCTAAAGCCCAGAAGTGGGGCGGTGTCCACAAAAAGACAATTGTAAATAATAACCATGCTGTCCAGCTGAGATTGCCAGTAACAGCAGCCCAACCTACCAGTGTGGGAATTGCTCCTGCTGCTCCACCAATAACGATATTTAGGGTGCTGTGACGCTTTAGCCAATGAGTATAAATTAACACATAAAAACCTATGCCAGCCATTGCTAGCAAGGCAGCTAGCAAGTTGGCAAATACTGACAATAGGCTAAAGGAAATAACAGCAAGAGCGATCGCAAAAATCAGAGCATCACGCGACTGTATTCTACCAGAAGGGATGGGACGATGACGGGTACGCTCCATCTCATAATCTATATCCCGGTCATAAATACAGTTAATTGTCTGGGCGCTAGCAGCAGCTAAAGTGCCACCAGAGAGAGTGACTAACAATAGCATCGGGTCTACTTGTCCCTTTGCCGCGATCCACATACTGCCAGCTGTTGTAATTAAGAGTAACGGGATAATCCTGGGTTTGGTTAGCTGGTAGTAACTTTGCAGAACCTGTAAAAATGATTCATGCTGCTTCGAGACATTAGTCTCAATCATCTTGGCACTATTTCCTTAATCTTGAATAATTTGTATGCTGCCGCCATGAGTATCAGTCATCAGTGATCAGTGATCAAAAACTGATAACTTTTGACTGAATTTAATTCGGAATTGGATTGGCAGTTTCAGTGTTAGATTCAGCATTAATACTGAGATTTGCTACCCAATCACGTAAACAAAGAACAGTGAACACCACCAAAATACCTAGCAATGTCGCTCCTATAGCTTGGTGAGATACTGTTAATGGCTCAACTTGCAGATGTAACCTGAAAGTGGCAAATCCTACAATTAATTGTAAAATCAATAACCCACCAGCCATATTGGCTAGTTTGCGTAGGGCTGGGTGGAGTGCTGGTGTACGCCAAGTCATAAAAACAACTGTCAATATTGCCAGCGTCGGTGGAATCAAGCCAAAAATGTGGCTGTACATGACATCACAAAGTTGATAACCCGCAAAGCATTGGTGTAATGCCCAGCGAGAACCTACTAAAGCACCGAGGAGACTCTGCACATAAACCAAAATAGTGGCGGTTAAACCTACCCAAGGCAACTTACCAACAGTTCCGGTTGCTTGGTAGGGAGTGAGTGCAGTACCGATCGCCAGTAAAGTAGAGAAAAATACTAAAGCTGTTCCCAAGTGAGCGGTAACAATATCAAACCGCAACAGTTGCGTAACAGTAAGTCCACCTAACACGCCTTGGAAGATAATTAAAAACAGTGCGAATGTGGATGCCCAGGGTAGCCACTTGGGTAGACAGCGACGATTCCACCAAGATACACCCACAAGTGCGATCGCGCTGACTCCAATTAATGCTGCATCCAATCTATGAAACCATTCCAGAAAAACCTGGAAATTCATTTGCTTGGTTGGTACTAGTTCACCATAGCATAAAGGCCAGTCTGGACAAGCCAATCCTGCATTCATGACGCGGGTAGCGCTGCCTATCGCCATTAACATCAAGGTGGCTACACACATTCTCCACACCCAGCGCCGAATTCTATCCTTGGGATTTTGCTGTTCTACTGCCGCTAAATTTTGTTGTTCTAGGACAAATTCGCTCATGTAAAGATACCTTCTGTCCGCTTGATGTGAGCTATGAAATTTCCAAGATAGATCAGTACTGACCCATATCCACCCTAGCGCAATAAATTCTAGGTTAGATATTCAGATATCATCTATACTTTGAATCACCTTTACTAAAATCAGCCTAAGCTTTAGAGATTTTTCAGGTTTTTGGGTATTTATCGCTGACAATTTTGATAAAATCTAATTTTTTCTTAAATATTTATGTACTCCTTTTGGCAGCCAAGGAACTATAGCTGGTTATTGCCTTTTTGGATTTTAGATTTTGGATTTCACCAAAAGTTTGTAGACGCGCTCATAGGCTTCTGGCGCTCAAAGCTTTTCAAGACCGATTAAAAGCATTGATTACTAGGCTATTCCAAAATTTTGAAACAAGAGTCCTTACGCCAATTTAGTCTTGCTCAAGAAGTAAATTCACACAAATGTTTGCCCACGCATAATTTTCATAAATCTGCTATGTATAGGATTCCTATTTGATTTTTGAAAAAAATCAGTACACCTCTAACTTCCTTGTTGTCTGTTGTAAGAGTGCCTGTTGCCTCCTTACACCAGTATGTTCAGTAATCGATAGAGTTAGCCATTTTTGGATAAAAATTTTGACCACAGGCGGTCATAAACACAGAACATGCAATATTTTTCTGTGGTCGCTAAAGTAGAAGTCGCAGACTAACTGAAGATTGGATAGTCAATCAAAAAAAATCATAAAATTTTACGCTGTTACTCTCCATGTCTTTTAGGGTGAACTACCGTAGTAAGTGGTGAGCAGTTCTGTCCAAGTAGTAAAGTCATTAACCCTATTAACCGTGAAAATTCCAAGTTCAATCTGGACATTACTTATCGGCATTGTGCTGACACTGGTCAGCCTCTGGTATGGCCAAAATCATGGCTTGTTGCCTACCCAGGCTTCCGATGAAGCTGTTTTAGTGGATGGTCTGTTCAATGCGATGATGACCGTATCCACAGGTATATTTTTAATTGTTGAAGGCGTTTTAATCTACAGCGCCTTTAAATATCGCCGACGTGCAGGTGATGATGCAGATGGTCAGCCGGTGCATGGTAATGTGCCACTAGAAATTCTCTGGACAGCGATCCCCGCGATTATTGTCATCGGTATCTCTGTCTACAGTTTCGATGTCTACAATGAAATGGGTGGCTTTGATCCCCATGCCATTCATGATGCACCCAGAACACCCCAAGCTATGAAAATGCCAGGGGCAGCGATCGCAGCAACTTTGACCGATACACCTCCTAGTGATCAACCCAACCTCAATCAGCAAAAATCTGATGAGGCCATGCAAGATCCAGCCACAGCAGCAGTTCGCAATGCTGATCAAATTCCTCAAAAGCAGGACGCCCCGGGTGTCGGCAGTGTTGCTCCTACAATTGGTGCTAGTCGGGAAAATCAAGGCACACCACCCGAACTGGTGATTAATGTCACAGGTTTACAGTATGCCTTTATTTTCACCTACCCAGACACAGGTATTACCTCTGGTGAATTGCACGTTCCCATCGGACGGGAAGTGAAACTAAATATGTCCGCAAATGACGTCATCCATGCTTTCTGGGTTCCAGAATTCCGCCTTAAGCAAGATGTCATCCCCGGTCGGCAAACAGAGGTTCGGTTTACACCCAAAACAGAGGGTACTTATGCTGTAGTTTGTGCGGAACTGTGTGGGCCTTACCACGGTGCGATGAGAACACAGGTAGTAGTAGAAAAACCAGAAGCCTTTGAGAAGTGGGTACAAGAACAGCAGGTTGCCAGTGCTGAAACTCTCAATCAGGCGGTTGCTGTGAACCCTGCGGAACTATCCCCAGCACAATATCTTGCCCCATACACGCAAGAAATGGGAATTCAGCCAGAAATGTTACATCAATTGCACAAGTAGTTATTTGTTCAGGGTTGATTGTTGATAGTTGTTTGGAAAAAACAACCAACAACCAACATAACAACCAACGATTTATATGACACAAGCACAAATACAAGAAACAGCTAATATCCCTGCTCAGGCTGAGGAAGCAGGGATGAGAAAATGGTGGGAATACTTTACCTTTAACACTGACCACAAAGTCATTGGTATTCAATACCTAGTCACCACCTTCATCTTCTACTGTATTGGTGGGGTGATGGCTGATTTGGTACGTACCGAACTCCGAACCCCAGAAGTAGATTTTGTGACTCCCGAAGTCTACAACAGCTTGTTTACGCTGCACGCCACAATTATGATTTTCCTGTGGATTGTGCCTGCGGGTGCGGGTTTTGCTAACTATGTCATGCCCTTGATGATTGGGGCAAAAGATATGGCATTCCCTCGCCTCAATGCCCTAGCTTTTTGGATCATTCCCCCAGCCGGTTTGATGCTAATTGCCAGTTTAGCTGTAGGCGATGCCCCGGATGCAGGTTGGACTTCTTATCCTCCCTTGAGTTTGGTAACAGGCCAGGTGGGTGAGGGAATCTGGATTATGAGTGTCCTGCTGTTGGGTACATCCTCTATTTTGGGGGCGATTAATTTCCTCGTTACCCTCCTGAAAATGCGTACCCCTGGCATGGGATTCCATCAAATGCCCCTATTCTGCTGGGCAATGTTAGCGACTTCAGCGTTGGTGTTGTTGTCGACACCTGTGCTAGCAGCAGGGCTAATTCTGCTTGCCTTCGACTTATTTGTAGGCACAACATTTTTTAATCCGACAGGTGGTGGTGATCCAGTTGTTTACCAACACATGTTCTGGTTCTACTCCCACCCTGCGGTTTACATCATGATTTTGCCCTTCTTTGGGGTGATTTCAGAAGTGATCCCCGTTCACTCTCGTAAACCCATTTTCGGTTATAAAGCGATCGCCTATTCTTCTTTGGCAATTAGCTTTCTGGGTTTAATAGTGTGGGCGCACCACATGTTCACCAGTGGTATCCCCGGTTGGTTACGGATGTTTTTCATGATCACGACGATGATCATTGCCGTGCCTACTGGTATCAAAATTTTTAGTTGGTTAGCAACTATGTGGGGTGGCAAAATCCGCCTCAACACCGCCATGCTATTTGCAATAGGCTTTGTGGGTACTTTCGTAATTGGCGGTATCAGTGGCGTCATGTTAGCATCTGTGCCTTTTGATATCCACGTCCACGACACCTATTTCGTAGTTGCCCACCTGCATTACGTCCTGTTCGGTGGTAGTGTTTTGGGTATCTATGCCGCTTTCTACCACTGGTTCCCAAAAATGACGGGACGAATGGTCAACGAATTTTGGGGTAAAGTTCATTTTGCCTTGACAATTGTTGGTCTGAATATGACCTTCTTGCCCATGCACAAGCTGGGAATGATGGGGATGAACCGTCGTATTGCCCAGTATGATCCCAAGTTTGCTTTGCTCAACGAAATTTGTACCTACGGTTCTTACATACTGGCAGTTTCCACATTGCCTTTTATTGTCAATGTGATTTGGAGTTGGATGTATGGGCCCAAGGCTGGGAACAATCCTTGGAACGCCCTAACTCTGGAGTGGATGACCACTTCACCACCAGCATTTGAAAATTTTGACAAACCACCTGTACTAGCTACTGGCCCTTACGATTACGGTTTGGAAAGGGCTGAAGAAGGTGTACCTTTATCTAGTTCCGATCCAGCTTTATCTGCTGGCCCTAATTCCGTCTTACGCGCCGAGCCTGACGAACCTTATCCATCTATCGCTGCTGAAAAAGGCGAACGCTAAATAATGTGAATTATGAATGATGAATGCTGAATTCATTGTTCATAATTCACAATTCACAATTCATAATTTCAAAAAGATTCATGAGTCAAACTATTGACCCAGCAAAAACAGCCCTAAATTATCACCACACAGCAGAAGCTGCTCACCACGAAGAACATCATGACTATCGTCTGTTTGGACTAATTGTGTTTCTGATTGCCGAAGGGATGATTTTTATGGGTTTGTTCGGAGCCTACCTAGCTTTCCGTTCGACATTGCCGGTTTGGCCGCCGGAAGGTACTCCAGAATTAGAGTTATTACTTCCTGGAGTCAACACCATTAACCTAATTGCCAGTAGTTTTGTGATTCACAATGCCGATACCGCCATCAAAAAGAATGATGTGCGGGGTATGCAAATGTGGTTTGCCATCACTGCTGTGATGGGGATCATTTTCTTGGCGGGACAGATGTATGAATACTTCCACCTGGAATTTGGTCTGACTACTAATTTATTTGCCAGTGCATTTTACGTTTTAACTGGTTTCCACGGACTGCACGTGACGATTGGTGTTTTAGCAATCTTAGCGGTGCTGTGGCGATCGCGCAAAAAGGGCCACTACAGTAGTGAAAAGCACTTTGGCATTGAAGCTGCTGAAATTTATTGGCACTTTGTAGACGTGATTTGGATCATCCTATTCGGATTATTGTATATACTGTGAGTATTATTTTTTACTCCAATCTCTGATGACACAACCCCCAACAGGGGGTTTTTTATTTGATGAAAATTAAAAATTTCATTAAACAAAAATCAGGAGTTACGCAAAAAATGCTACTCCTGAGTTTTGCCTTCTAACTTTATCGTCAAAATAACAATATTTTCAGTAGCATCTTTACCTAGCTTGTCACGAAATTAGAACGCCAAGAATTTGTTACCACTTCAGTACTCTTTGTACGTCCATCTGGGGATGTGTAATCCTTTCTCGTTGTAGTGGTACCAGAATTTTGATTACTATCATCTCCACCTTCTTCACCGAGAGCTAAAGTAGTGAATACATCTTGAACTCTCAGAGAAACAAGTTCAGGGGGGAGAAAATAGTTATATCCACCTGTAACTTTTTCGCTTTGATCATAGCTCAGTTCTTCAAAGCACAAACCAAGTTTTTCTAACTCAGAGATGTCTAAATCAAAAGGATGACGCATAACATACTCCTAGAACTTTTCAAGACAAAAGTCAAAACTTGACCTTTGACTTTACGTAACCTGTTGAATTTCCCCTGGTTTCAAGAAAGCTAGGGAATCAAAAAATTAACCAAACCGAATTGGGGTAAAAATTAGAATTTAATTTCTACCCCTAACTAAAATTTAATCGTAGTGTCTGTGTATTTCCAGATCAATTGCGTAATTTAATTTACCTAAACGTGAAGGGAAAATTTCATTTTTCAGCAAAGCCCCACTTCATATTCTACATCCGCTCCAATACCTGAATTCCTAACAAAGACAGTCCTAACTTCAACGTTCTAGCTGTTAAATAACACAGTGCTAAACGTGATGTTCTGATTGGTTCCTCTGATTTGAGAACAGGACAGTTTTCGTAGAACTTGTTAAATTTATCGCTGAGTTGATACAAGTATTCACATAACCGATTCGGCAATAAATCCTGCTCAACATCACTAATAATTTCATCCAGTTGTAACAAATGCTTTGCTAAAGTTAATTCTGTGTCTTCCTGTAACAGAATTTTGGCATCTGTACCTAACTTTTCAAAATCTACGTTACCTTCTCGGCTTATTCCTTGGGTACGGACATAAGCATAAAGCATGTAGGGTGCGGTATTACCTTTGAGGGAGAGCATTTTGTCATAGCTAAAAACGTAGTTGCTGGTGCGGTTTTGACTCAAATCTGCATACTTCACCGCACTGATCCCAACTACTTTGGCAACGTTAGCTTTGAACTGTTCTGTTTCTTGTCGTCCCTCTTGTATTAATCTATTTTCTAGGTCTGCACGTGCTCGAGCGATCGCTTCATCTAGTAAATCCCGTAACCGTACCGTATCTCCAGAACGGGTTTTGAATTTCTTCCCATCTTCACCCAGCACCAAACCGAAGGGAACGTGAACAAGTTCCACATCATCGGGAACCCACCCCGCCTTGTAGGCTACTTGAAACACTTGGGCAAAATGGTTTGCTTGTCCAGCATCTGTAACATAAATTATGCGTTTGGCATGATCTTCTTGAATCCGGTAGCGAATAGCAGCTAAATCTGTGGTTGCGTAGTTGTAACCACCATCAGATTTTTGCACAATCAAAGGCAGTGGTTCACCTTCTTTATTGGTAAATCCTTCCAAGAAAACGCATTTTGCCCCTTGATCTTCTACCAGCAAACCAGTCTGTTCTAAATCTTCTACAACTTTTGGTAGGAAGGGATTGTAGAAAGACTCGCCCCGTTCTTGCACCTTAATATCTAACAAGTCGTAAATGACTTGAAACTCTGTCCTTGACTGTTCACACAATAATTTCCAAGCATGAATTGTATCTGCTGCGCCTGCTTGTAATCTGACGACTTCTTGGCGTGCTTGTTCTTGGAAAGCTTCGTCTTCATCAAACCGCTTTTTAGCTTGCTTATAAAAGGTAACTAAATCACCAATATCTAAAGCATTAGCAGTTGTCAGGGCTTCTGGGTAAACTTCCCGCAGATATGTAATTAACATTCCAAACTGCGTTCCCCAATCACCAACATGATTTAACCGCAGCACGTCATGACCCCGAAATTCTAAAATTCGGGCAATACTATCTCCAATAATTGTAGAACGCAGGTGTCCAACGTGCATTTCTTTGGCAATATTGGGACTAGAAAAATCCACAATTTCCCGCTTTGGCGTTTTCGCTTTAGCAACTCCCAACCTGGAATCTGCTTGCAGCGCCGCCAGTTGTGCTTCTAGGTATTCTGTCGTGAGTTTGAGATTGATAAAACCGGGCCCAGCAACTTCCGGTGGTTTGCAAATATCAGATACATCCAATTGATCAACTATAGCTTGAGCGATCGCCCTTGGCTGTTGTCCTAAACGTTTTGCTAAAGATAAAGCTACATTCGCCTGATAATCACCAAATTTAGGATTGCTGGCTGCAACCAACACCGGATCTACTCCGGCGAACTCCGCACCAAAAGCTGTCACCAAAGCTTGCTGTAATTTTTCTTTTAATAATTCTTGTGTAGCGTTCATATATATTGTTGGGAAGCAGGCAGTAACTAATTCAATATCTTTCACGACCTGATTATTCTAGCTTTAAAATGCGATCGCATAATCCAACTACTACTTTGCATAAATTTAAACGCAGAGGAACGCAGAATTTTTCTTAATATTCTACTCTTTAGTGATCAAATCGCGGTATCTTCTTGGCGTTCTTGGCGTCATGGCGGTTTCTTCTTCATCTCTACTTTTAAACCTTATCCTGAAACAGTAGAAATTTTGGCAAATAATAAATTAAGTTGAATTATTGAGAGTAACCAAATTTCTTTTGGCAAATATGACTCATCCCTTTTTAGAACGTTTGCACAGTCCTGAGCGTCCGGTTATTGTCTTCGACGGTGCGATGGGAACTAACTTGCAAAGGCAAAATCTCGTCGCTGAAGATTTCGGTGGCCCTGAATATGAAGGTTGCAACGAATACCTAGTTCATACCAAACCTGAGGCTGTGGCTAAGGTTCACCGCGATTTTCTGGCTGCGGGTGCAGATGTGATCGAAACTGATACTTTTGGCGGTACATCTATAGTATTGGCAGAATATGGTCTTGCTGACAAAGCATATTACCTCAACAAAACTGCCGCCCAATTGGCAAAACGCGTCGCCGCAGAATTCTCTACTCCAGAAAAACCCCGGTTTGTGGCTGGTTCAATGGGACCGACAACCAAATTGCCAACTCTGGGACACATTGATTTTGACACAATGAAAGATGCTTTCGCCCAACAAGCAGAGGCGTTGTGGGATGGGGGTGTCGATTTATTTATTGTCGAGACCTGTCAGGATGTGCTGCAAATCAAAGCAGCGTTGAATGGTATTGAAGAAGTCTTTGCCAAAAAAGGCGATCGCCGTCCTCTCATGGTTTCTGTGACAATGGAAACAATGGGGACAATGTTAGTTGGTACGGAAATTAATGCTGTACTAACTATTTTGGAGCCTTATCCAATAGACATTCTGGGCCTGAACTGTGCTACTGGACCAGACCTGATGAAGCCGCATATTAAGTATCTTTCAGAACATTCACCTTTCGTAGTTTCTTGTATTCCCAATGCGGGTTTACCAGAAAACGTCGGTGGACAAGCACACTATCGCTTGACACCAATGGAATTGCGGATGTCATTGATGCATTTTGTTGAAGACTTGGGTGTCCAAGTAATTGGGGGTTGCTGTGGGACACGTCCAGAACACATTCAACAATTAGCAGAAATTGCCAAAGAACTCAAGCCAAAAGTTAGAGAACCAAAGCTAGAACCAGCCGCAGCATCAATTTATAGTATTCAGCCTTACGAACAAGACAATTCTTTCTTAATTATTGGTGAACGCATCAACGCCAGTGGTTCTAAAAAATGCCGCGAATTGCTGAATGCGGAAGATTGGGACGGACTGGTATCAATGGCGAGGGCGCAAGTCAAAGAAGGCGCACACATTCTGGATATCAACGTCGATTATGTCGGACGTGATGGTGTCCGCGATATGCACGAATTGGTTTCGCGCATTGTCAACAATGTGACACTTCCCTTGATGCTCGACTCCACGGAATGGGAAAAGATGGAAGCGGGTTTAAAAGTAGCAGGTGGTAAGTGTTTGTTGAACTCCACCAACTACGAAGATGGTGAACCGCGTTTCTTGAAAGTGTTGGAGTTAGCGAAAAAGTACGGTGCTGGTGTAGTTATTGGTACTATCGATGAAGAGGGGATGGCACGGACTGCTGACAAGAAATTCCAAATTGCTCAGCGCGCCTATCGTCAAGCCTTGGAATACGGTATCCCTGCCCACGAGATATTTTTTGATACTTTAGCTTTACCAATTTCTACCGGCATTGAAGAAGACCGAGAAAATGCCAAAGCCACTATCGAAGCCATCCGTCGCATCCGCCAGGAATTGCCTGGTTGTCATGTAGTCTTGGGTGTGTCTAATATTTCCTTTGGTCTGAGTCCCGCAGCTAGGATAGTACTGAACTCGATGTTCTTACACGAAGCTATGGCTGCGGGTATGGATGCGGCGATTGTCAGTGCTAACAAAATTTTACCACTTGCAAAAATTGAGGAGAAGCATCAACAAGTCTGTCGCCAGCTAATTTACGATGAGCGCAAATTTGAGGGTGATGTCTGCGTTTATGATCCTTTGGCGGAATTAACCAAGATGTTTGAAGGGGTGACAACAAAACGCGACAAAGGTGTTGATGAAAATCTCCCGATTGAAGAACGTCTTAAGCGTCACATCATTGATGGTGAACGCATTGGTTTGGATATAGCACTCGCCGAAGCGTTAAAGAAATATCCGGCTTTGGATATTATTAACATTTTCTTGCTAGATGGGATGAAAGTGGTAGGTGAGTTGTTCGGTTCTGGACAAATGCAGCTACCTTTTGTGTTGCAGTCAGCCGAAACCATGAAGGCGGCGGTGGCGTATCTTGAACCGTTCATGGAAAAATCAGCAGCTGGCGATAATGCTAAGGGTACATTTATTATTGCCACAGTTAAGGGTGATGTTCACGATATTGGTAAAAACCTGGTAGATATTATTCTGTCCAACAACGGTTACAGGGTTATTAACCTGGGAATTAAGCAGTCGGTGGAAAGCATTATCGAAGCATACGAGAAGCACAAGGCTGATTGTATTGCAATGAGTGGGTTGCTGGTGAAGTCCACTGCCTTCATGAAGGAAAATTTGGAGGTATTTAATGAGAAGGGAATTACTGTTCCGGTGATTTTGGGGGGTGCAGCGCTGACTCCCAAGTTTGTTTATGAAGATTGCCAGAATACTTATAAAGGTAAGGTGGTATATGGCAAGGATGCATTTTCAGATTTGCACTTTATGGACAAGTTAATGCCAGCGAAAGCGGCTGGTAAGTGGGATGATTTGAAAGGATTCTTGGATGAGTTTGCCCAAGCACCCCAAAATGGACATAAGGAACCTGTGGTAAGAGAAGAAGTTGAAGTAAAAGCAGCTGTTGAAGCAACAGAAGTGGACACCAGGCGTTCAGAAGCGGTGGCGGTAGATATCCCACGTCCCACGCCGCCTTTCTGGGGAACTCGGTTGTTGCAGCCGAGTGATATAAGTTGGGAAGAGGTTTTCTGGTATTTGGATTTGCAAGCTTTGATTGCGGGACAGTGGCAGTTTCGCAAGCCGAAGGAGCAATCTAAGGAGGAATATCAGGCTTTTTTGCATGAGAAGGTGTATCCGATTTTGGAGAAGTGGAAGCAGCGGATTGTTGCAGAGAATTTGTTGCAGCCGCAGGTGATATATGGGTATTTTCCTTGTCAGGCTGAGGGGAATAGTTTGTATGTTTATGATTGGAACCGCCAAGACGCAGAGGACGCAGAGGTAAGAGCAACTTTTGAGTTTCCTCGACAGAAGTCGTTGAGGAGGTTGTGTATTGCTGATTTCTTTGCGCCGAAGGAGTCGGGAGTGATTGATGTGTTCCCGATGCAGGCGGTGACGGTGGGTGAAGTGGCGACTGTGTACGCGCAGAAGTTGTTTGCGGATAATCAGTATACTGATTATTTGTATTTCCACGGTTTGGCGGTGCAGATGGCGGAGGCTTTGGCTGAGTGGACTCATGCACGGATTCGTCGGGAGTTGGGTTTTGCTGCTGAGGAACCGGATAATATTCGGGATGTGTTGGCACAGAGGTATCGAGGATCAAGGTACAGTTTTGGCTATCCAGCGTGTCCGAATATCCAGGATCAGTACAAGCAGCTGGAGTTGTTGGGGGCTAAGCGGATTAATTTGTATATGGATGAGAGTGAGCAGTTGTATCCGGAGCAATCTACGACGGCGATTATTTGTTACCATCCAGTAGCGAAGTATTTTAGTGCGTAGTACCTCACCCCCAGCCCCTCTCCGCGAGTTCGGAGAGGAGTACCCGATAGGGCGGGGTGAGGTTTTTGATTATAGGTAATTAAGCAGACTTGATATTAGACGTAGCCGTAACCTGCCTTAATGTTTGTTGATCAAAGTTAGGCTGAGGCGGAATTTGGGAAAGCTAAAAACATGTCTTTCTCATATATATTTCAAAGATATGCCAGCGATCAAAAGTTTTGACCATACTACTGAAGCACTTTTTGATATTTTGCGAAGTATGAAGGATGGAAAAACACAGCTACCCGATTTTCAGCGTCCTTGGGTTTGGGATGATGAGCAGATACGTAGCATATTAGCCAGCATTTCGCTCTCCTATCCAGTTGGAGTTGTTATGATGTTGGAAACTGGTAATCCTGATGTGCGGTTTGAGGCTCGTCCAATTGAAAGATATTCTAAATCTGAAATTAGAAGAATACAAAGATTGGGCTGATAAAGTCACTAAGGGATTTGAAAAAGCTGCCAAATTACTCTATACACAAAAAATATTTTCTGCTAGAGATTTACCTTATCAACCACAACTAACAGTTCTGGCAGCTATCTTTGCAGTATTAGGCGATCGCAGTGATACAGATCCAATACGTGCTAAGTTGGTACGTTGGTATTGGTGTGGAGTTTTTGGCGAGCTTTATAGTAGTGCGATTGAAAGCCGAATTGCTAAAGACTTGACGCAAGTGTTGAGATGGATTGAATCTGGTGATTCTGAACCTGACACAATCAAAGATGCTAATTTTGCTCCAAATCGACTAGTAAGACTCTATACACGCCGCAGTGCTGCTTATAAAGGTTTGTCTGCTTTGCTATTGCGAGATGGAGGATGCGATTTCCTTACGGGTTTTGAAATTGACACTTTGAAGTACTTTGAGGAATCTATTGATATTCATCATATTTTTCCTCGAAGTTGGTGTGACAAGAATGGTATTAAACCCGAACTTTACGATAGTGTTGTAAACAAAACTCCTTTATCATCTAGAACTAACAAATTTATTGGTGGTAATGCACCCAGTATCTATTTATCTCGCCTCCAGAAAGAAGCTGGTATATCTGAGGAACGGATGGATGAAATTTTGCGATCGCACATTATAGATCCAGTTGCTTTACGGACAGATAATTTTGCACATTTCTTTGCACTTTAGCAAATACTTGTTTAGGAAGTAAAACTGTGGAATCCAGACTGCAAGCTAGTTTCAACAATTGAAGACTCTGTTCAAAAATTTTTGGAAAGTTTCCGGAATGGACTGCCATGGTTTAGTAGATAGTTATAGAGCGGTAAAGCAATTACGCTCAGCTATATCTCAAGAGTTATACCTAATCCTCTAACTTGAACCAATTATCTTAAAATTCCCTCAGCCATAGCTTCTCTCCAACATATGGAGAGGGGCTATGTTATTTATATATTGACAAAAATGATACAGCTTGGAGATACTGTTTATTAGAAACAGTAATATAGTATTTATTATGACTTTTAATACAATAAAATTACCTAAAATAACTTGGGTCAAGCATCTTAATGATTAAAGTTGCCAGTGTGAGCATTAAAGAATATTTTGAATTTTTTCATTAAAAGCATATGTATAAGAGATTATTTATTGCCTTGATTTTGAGTGCGATCGCATTTTTATCAGTTCTAGTCATCCCTAGCTTAGCTACACCAACTGAAGCGATCGCGCAAAAGCCAGCAATTGACTGCTCGAAAGCCACTGCGACACCAGAACTGAGATATTGTTCCCAACAATCGTACGCAGCCGCAGACAAAAAGCTCAATCAAGTTTATCAAAAAGTTCTTGCAATCACTAAAACAGAGCCAAAGCAACGACTTATTAAAGGACAACAAGCATGGATTGTATTTCGTGACAACACCTGTGATTTTGAAGTTTATGAATCTCGGGGTGGGACAGGTTATGAAATCTTTCGCAATCAATGTTTGGAACGACTGACTAAACAACGCACAAAAGATTTAGAAAATTATTTGCAACTTAGAACTCAAGAAGGCTTTTGTACAGGTTCAATATCTGACAAAGATTACATGTCGCCTTTATGTAATTCGGCAAAACGGACGCTGGAAAATAAATCGCCGTACGCTTAAACTTATTACTTTCCTGAACCTTACCTCCCCACAGAACTAGAATAAGGAAGAGGAATAAGCAGAACAAGAAAGCTATTTTTCGGGCATGGGGCATGGGAAAATCATCAGTATCTTCATTACCCATTAGCAATCCCGAGGCGTAGCATAAGTGTTTAAGCGGACATTACGAATTGAAGTAAAGACTATTGATAACATCAAAATCTGTGGTCAATTATTGCGAAAAATTACTGCAAGTCACATTTGATAAAACAGAGGTTTTTGCTGAGAAAAGTGATGCTAGTTTAAAAAGTAGGCACAGATAAGTTAAAAACTTCAACCACAGCTTCTAGATTAGAGCTTGTGCCTCCGCCTCTAGTCTAATCGCAACAATTCAAAAGTCCTTGCATCCTTTGAATGTGTTTTCGCCTTGAGTTCGTTTAGTTGTTTTGGAGGTTTTTGAACGCACAGCCAAGAATGCCTGCCTAGCTGGAATTGATAGAGGATGCTCTAGACTGTAGGATGTTTAGTTGCGAATTCTGTCCACTTTAGTTGAGTTATTTTTATCTGAATTTCAACTCGTACAAATTTATAAGGATGTTTATAAACTACCGCTAGTTAGTGACGTTGCTCGGTCATAGCTAACGGTAGTTTAGTTTTGGCTAATTTTCTAGAGTAATAACTGTTACTTCTGGTGGGCAAAATAAACGTCCTGGAGGGTAAGTTCCTAAGCCACGGTTGACGTATAACTGATTTTTTCCCACTCTATGAAATCCTTGCGCCCATTCCCAATGTCGCATGACTTTCGCTGGATTACCTCGTAAAAATGGTATCCATCGCCTTATTTTTCTGGGTATTTTGCAAATAAGTTTTTTATAGTAAATTACTACTGGCCCAATACCTGGTAATATGATCTGACCACCGTGACTATGACCAGATAGTTGTAAATCTACTCGCCATTTTTGTAGAATTTCGGCAGTGTCTGGATTATGAGACAAAACAATGCAAGGTTTTGTGGAATCTAATTGGTTCATCACGGATGTAGGATCAAATTCCCGTGACCAAAACTCAGCAAGTCCTACTAAAGGTAGTTCTTCCCCCAAAGGATAAGCAATTTCATTCCAAAGGACTTTGATTCCAATACCCGTTAATACTTTTGTTACTTCTGTTTTTGAATCATGGGTACGATAGCGTAGATCATGATTGCCGAGTACAGCATAAATCCCAAGGCGACTTTGTAAGTTTTTAAATCGCAATGCTAGCTGGTGAATAGGAGTTGGTTCGTCTGTGATATAGTCACCAGTTAGTACAACTAAATCTGGTTCTGCTTCATTACTAATGGCGATCGCTTTTTCTAACATCTGTTCTGACAGTCGTAGACCATCATAATGTAAATCTGACATTTGCACCAGCTTCGTACCCTTTAATGATGCTGGTAAATCTGCTATATTGACCGTTAATTGTTCTACACTCAAAGGGCCAGATAATAACCAGTGCATCTTGCTGAAACTACTCCTAAGGTGAGCGACTTCAGCTTAACAAACATTCATATTTTTGGTCTGACCCAGCGGATTAACTTCTTAAAAAATTTATATAAATCAATTTCTCTATATTTTTTGCTAAGGAAATACTAAATAAGGAATTAAGTAGCCCAACATAAATATTTTTCGTTGGTTTAAGCCATTGCGGATTTCTTCGATATACTGTCTTCCTAAATCACTGTGTAAAATTGCCACTTTTTCTATAACCAGAATCATCTATTATTACCTCTTATCCTCTACTAATTCTGGTCTAAATACACTTGTTTATGATCTTCAAAAGACGTTCCTTAATCTTTGAATCAGATCAACTCGCCATCACCTGTGAGGGTGTATAACGCCACAACTGATGCAAACGATTTGCTGGCATGGTCAGGTATAAAATATCTCCTGCACAGAGGTTGATTTCCAGTAAATCCCAGCCGTGAATTTCCTGGTTATTTGTCTCCACATACAACGGCACAAAATCCGCGTCCATGGCTGCATTTTTCACCCGTTGTCCACAAAAAGGATGGGAAGGTGTAATTAATGTTGCAAAAGCTACCCAAAGGCTATCGGCGGTGATCCCATTGCCAAGGATGCGTCCACCTAAAGCGGCGGCGGCGAAGGCTGGCGCAGCAAGTTCGGCGGGACTTAAAACAGCCTCAAAATCAAAGACCTGTTGTGCCATGCGGGCAAAATCTGGATCGGCGTAATGGACAATCACTGGTACTTTGGGTGTGATGGCTTTGGCTTTGAGAGCAATTTCCATGTTTGTAGCATCATCGTTAGTGACAGCAATCAGTGCAGATGCATTCTCTAAATTACTGACTTTGAGAATTTCGGCAAAGCTACCATCACCGTGAATGACGGGAATACCCAATCCCCGGGCTGTGTTGACAAATCTATTATTGGTATCACGTTCAATGACGATGACTTCATGGCCACTGCTGTGGAGTTGCTGAACAATTTTAATCCCAATTCCTCCCAAGCCACAGACAATATAATGATGACGATGGGGAATCCGTGCTGCATCTAAAAATTGTTTGAAGCGACTACCTAAAACAAAATCGTTCAGTAAGGCATAGAAAAGACCTATGACCGCAGCTCCTACCAGCATCATCAATACGGTAAATAATCTCACACTCGTAGGAGCTTTTTCAACAACTTGATCATTACCACCTGCCCCCGTAATCATACCCACAGCAAAGTAAAGAGCATCAATAATAGAAACACTTCTTTCAGTGGAAGTGTAGATAAGTGTAGCGATCGCAATAATCACCAGCAACACTATAGACATGACTACCACTGCTTGAGCATGTTGCTGAAATTGGCGTAGACTGGTAAACACTTTCAGCAGTTTGGCAATCATTGATCTGCGAATACAACGCATCCGGGGCTGAGTTCCCACAATTAAGCGATCGCCTACTTTTAATTTATGCCCCGTGACTACAGCAGAGACTAAATCCACCTCGCCTTCTGCCGGCATGTAGTAAATCAGCATCCGTGTCTGATCGTTCCACAACTCACTGAGTTTGCGATCGCGCCACGGGTGATGTTCATCTATATACTCTTCGTGAATCGGCCAAGTTTGCTGAAACAGCTTGATTTGTCCAATTGCTTGGCTACCCAATGCAGCAAAAGTAAATACGGGTGCTGCCAATCCCGCAACACTCATAGTCAAATGTTCTGGAACCGCGTGATCCAGCCTTTCTCCCAAACTGGTGTTAAAAAAGCGGTTGATAATCCGAATTCGCGGATTAAGTACCCGCGCTTGCATCATAATTCGCAAATTGAGTGCATCGTCACCTCCAGCGATAACTAAGGTGTGCGCCTGCTGAATGCCAGCTGCTTTCAGAGTGCTAGCTGCGTGCAGATCGCCGACAATGACATCTCCTGCTCGTTCGCCTGGAACTGGTTTATGATGAATGCCAACGACTAACGCCCCTTGTTGTCTCAGCAAACGAAAAACTTTATATCCAGTGCGTCCTAAACCACAGACAATGATTCGAGGTTTCATGAATCAGCAGCATGATGTACAGAAAAGCTGCATTAGTAAAATGAAATATTATTTAAATTTTTGCCTGATTATCAAGAATCGAACTGTAGCTGACAACACGATCACACAAAAACGCTAATTCCCAAGCACCAACAAATAACCTATCTGTGTTCATCTGTGTACATCGGTGTTCGATAAAAAAACGATATTTCTCACAACTCCAATCCCCATGACACATAATTAATTCTTACCATTACCGAGACACAATAATCTGCCACATACTTACTCCCAACGCGATCGCTGCTAAGTGTTGCCATAACATTACACGCAATGGTTGCCGAGCAATTTTTTGTGTAAGTACTATCGATAACAGTACTGAAAAAATCAGAGTTGTTCCCTGTAAAAAGGCTATTACAGCCGGATGTGCAACCACAAATGGCAACTGTCCACCATCCAAACCAAAAGTTGCAAAAAAGACTGGTAAAATTCGTCCTCCTTCACCCAAGCCTAAGGGCAGATAATGAGCTAAGTTACCTCCTAATACCAACGGTAAATAGCCATAGGCAAGTTCTGTAAATGAGCGCACCTTAATTCGGTTGGGGATTTTAACCGCAGAGGACGCAGAGGAGATATAGTTATTCAACCAGCAATAGATTTTAATCAACCCGTAGGCTAGGAAGGTGACGGCTGCTGGAATCAGCAAAGCTAGTAGGGAAAAGCCTAAGTGCGGGAAAAACTGATTTAAATCTATTTGCAATCCTAGCCAGGATTGCAACTCACTCAGGTGATGCAAATATACTCCACCCAAAAGTAAACACAACAAAGCGACTTCATATTTGCGAGGTACATGAGTTGTCCACAATTCAATCCCAGGGGGACGCAAATTAAACTCAACTGAGCGATGGGGACAGGCTTTGAGACAAGTCATGCATAGTACACAATCTCTGTTTTCTTCTAGTTGGGCGGGGTGAGAGTATAAAGGACAACCGTTGGTTTCCATGCCTTCGCCTTTTTGTGGCCCGCCTTTGTAACATTGGTAGGTGGTGCAAGTAGCAGAACAAATACCCTGTTGGGCGCGGAGTTCTGTCATTGAGAGTTTGGCGAATAAACCATTCATCCCGCCGATGGGACAAAGATAGCGACACCAAAACCGCCTCTCAAAAATGGCAGAAAAAATCATCGCGCCAGCAGTAATTAGCAGAAGTAAACAGCCGGAGAGATAAGCAGTATTTTCCAACTGCCAAAGTTCTTCCCACAAGAAAATTAGGGTAAATAAGCCAAACAAAAACCAGCCGCCCCATTTTTCGGCTTCTTCTCGTGGCCAGCGCTTGAGTTGCTTAGGAAACAAGTGTGTTGAAATTTTCTGCGTAATTTCACCGTAAATCATGAACGGACAAACAGCACACCAAATCCGCCCCAGAAAGGGAAATAAGAAGAGAAAAACAGGCCACCACCAAGCCCAGAATAAATTTAAAGCAAAATTGCGATCGCGTGTTTGCGGCCCGACAAATAATACTGCAACGATGAACGCAAAAGCAGCAACGGTAAAGCCATAATTAATCCGATCTGGCCACCACGGACTGCGAAGAAACTTTCGCAAACGGGGATAAGCGTTCAAAAGATTTAGCCGAAATCGCTTTTTCTTAGTTTCTGCTGACCAGAAAATCTCTTCTGTTAGCTCCCTTGCTTCTCCTGCTTGCATAATTGCTCGTTCTACCAAGCTTTGTAACTCTTTTAAATTGCCAGGGAAGTCATAGGACTGCAAGCGACGTAGAGCTTCTGGTGTAACATGTGGTTTGGGAATACCTCTAGCACGAGTGTAGAGACTGATATAGTATTCGAGCTGGGCATTAATATCAGCTTTGCGTATCCGTAGGGGCGGGACTTTGATAATTCGGTCAACGCAACGTTCGATTTGCGGCTGAGCTTTTTCCGCAACTATCATAATGCGAGCGCGACTGGTGCGGGGTTCAGCGTCTGGTTCGCCGGAGCGAGTTACGGGAATATACGTATTATCTTGTAATAATTGTTTAATTTTTGGGAGTAATTCTGGAGGAGTTTCTTGGATATTGTTGAGGATGAGAGTACCTTCTCCCAACCATTCTAAAAGTCCGCTTTTGCCACCAGCACGCCCAAATAACTCTGCGCCACTAGTTTGTAGGATGCCACAGTTAACTTTGATAATTGGTTCGCGGCGATACTTGGAACCAAAATGAATTAAGGCTGCAACATTATCTTTTTCTAGCCCTGGTTCGCCGAAAATCAATACAGATGTGCGATCGCTTGCAGCTTCGCGAATTTGTTCTCGTAGACGCACAGCATAGCGATTTGTCCCTACAATACCACGCCGGGCTTTGGTAACTAAATATGGGCGTAATGCTAAAGAGCGTTCCTGTTCGTAGTTAAAAGCAGAGGCTAACTGTGCTACTTCTTGAGCGAGCATCCGGGAGACAAACTGAGCAATCTCCGGATATTTGCCAATTATTTCTTTAAATACTATCGCAGGCACAACCCAAAAATGACATTCTGTCACAGTATTAATTGTGCGTTGGGCTAACTCATCTAAAAGTATTTCTTGTAAATGAATGATCGATCCAGGCAGAAAACCAACAGTTAAACTCGGGTTATTTTTGTTACTGCTCTCACTTTCGAGCTTACCTTCCAAGAGAATATAAAGCGCCTCTGGAGCAGTCGCTTCAGTAGCTATTTTATGGTTCGCTGGGAAAACTTTTTCTTCGAGGGCTTGCGCGATCGCACTCAAGGATTCAGGCGATAGAATTCCTAAAGCTGTGCGTTCTCGTAGCCAGATCACTGTTTCTGGTGATGTCATGGTGGCTGTTCCCCTCTCAGCACCGCTGTATTACAAGCATTATCGCTTTAAAAGGGGATCGGGGATTAGGGATCAGGAAATAAGATTGTCTAGTTGTCTCCCCTGTGTCCCTTGTCCTCCTTGTCCCTTTTACCTAAGAAGGGGTAAGCTAAGAAATACTAGCGAGCCCTAGATGTAATTGATTCTAAAGAGTTTCTCAGGATAGTATTGAACCAATTTCTGAAATTCCGTTCTCCAACGATTTTTTCGTAGACAGCTTCATAACCATCAACCATTTGAGCGACGCTAAATTTATTTTCTACGTGTTCTCGGCATTTTTGACGATTTAGTTCCAAAGCTTTGGGTATCATCGCCGCCATTTCTTCATAGCTTTGGCAGACATAACCAGTCTCGCCATGCGCGATTACCTCTGATACAGAACCCATATTCATGGCAATTACTGGTGTACCAGTCGCCATAGATTCAGCCATCACCAAACCAAAAGGTTCACACCAAGTAATTGGGAACAGAGTAATCGCTGCATTTCCTAATAATTCAGCTTTTTGATCGTGATTGACTTCACCCAAAAATTCGATTTGCTTACCATCAATCTGGGGAGCAATTTCTTGTTCAAAGAATTTCTGATCGACAACATCCACCTTACCAGCCATCTTTAAGTGCCAACCTGTTTGTTTGGCGATCGCAATGGCGTGTTGCGGTCCCTTTTCTGGCGATAACCGTCCTAAAAATGCCAGATAGGGTGGATCTTGGGGTTGAGCAAAAAACGGAAACTTTTCAATGCTGATACCATTATAAACTGTGGCAACGTAGTTGATATTTAACAGTCGTTGTGCATCACTAATGCTGATGTATGGTTGCGTATGGTGTTGCCTAAATACTTTATTGTTGTCGCGGGTAAAGATACCATGCAGAGTATGCACCGTTGGTGTTGACACCATACTAGCCAAAGGCAGCGCCCAAGCCCCAACGTGGGAGTGGATAATATCAAACTCCGCAGCATGTTGATAAACTTTGCTAACATGCATGAGTTCGTACATTACGGGTTCTTTAATGCTTTTATCCAGGCGCAATGCACGTGGACTACCCGCTTCTAAACGAGCTAGAGTTTGGGAATCACCGGAAGCGAATAAAGTGACTTCGTGACCTCTGCGTACCAATTCATCGGTCAAACGACTCACGACTAATTCAGTTCCACCGTAGGTAATAGGCGGAACTTGTTCCCATAATGGAGCTATTTGTGCGATTTTCATAATATTTAGAGTTCAGTTGTCAGAAGCCTTGTTACTGAGACTTCATCTTGAGATATCGAATGTAGATAATTTCTCCTGATATCTGCAATTGACTTCACGTCGTTGGCTGCGAATTATGCAACTTTGGCGAACTGAACTGAAAACTCATCTCCAGTGAGTGTGTAGATGGATTTACATTTTTTACGGTAAAAGTAAAATCACATGGCTGACATCTATCTAAAGATAGGTATTTATATCTATAGATAGGCATATTCATATATTGAAATTGAGCTATCTGTAGAAATTACGCCAATAAATCAACTTTTGACTTGATGTTGAAGTGCCGCAACAAAAAGACTTTCGTCAGAATCAAAAAGTTCCTCGCTTGAAGTGATAAAATTTCGCAAAAATCTTGATACAAATCCTCCTGCTTGTTTGGTAGCCAAATTTCTCAGACTCACCTATGCCTTTGGTGGTGTAATATATCTTTCTTGGTGTCTTAGTGTCTTTGTGGTAAAAATTTTCACTTTTGAACCACCAAGGCTCTAAGACACAAAGGTAAAAAAACCAAAATTCAGAAAATTTTTTGAGGATTGTTACGCAGCGACAAACTATCTCGCATAGTAAACTCTGGCATTTCTAAAGATTCTAAAGAAAATCGCTATAATTTTTGAAGGGTTTAGAAAGAACAACCTAGCAATATATTTACGGATATGAAAAAAGTCGTAGTAGGACTTTCTGGCGGTGTTGATAGTTCTACCGCAGCCGCCATTTTGCACAATCAGGGCTATGAAGTGATTGGTTTGACCCTTTGGCTGATGAAAGGAAAGGGTCAATGTTGCTCTGAGGGTATGATTGATGCGGCTTCTATCTGTGAACAGCTGGGTGTTCCCCATCACGTTGTTGATATGCGGGACGTTTTTCAGACAAACATTGTCGATTACCTTGTAGCTGGTTACAGTAGTGGTATTACGCCTCTGCCTTGTTCCCAGTGCAATAAAACAGTGAAATTCGGCCCGATGTTGCAGTATGCCCGCGAAACTTTGGGATGCGATCGCATTGCTACAGGTCATTATGCCCGGATTCGCTATAACGAAGCAACTGGACGTTACGAACTCCTACGGGCGATTGATCGCAACAAAGATCAGAGTTATTTTCTTTATGATTTGTCTCAGGATTTACTGGCAGGTACGGTATTTCCTCTAGGTGAAATGCAAAAGAGCGATACTCGTCGGATTGCGAGTGAATACAATCTCAAAACAGCTGACAAACCGGAAAGCCAAGACTTATGTTTAGTGGAAGCCAATGGTTCTATGCGGGCATTCTTGGATAAGTATCTTGCTCCCAAGCAAGGTGATATTGTTGACATGGATGGCAAGGTGCTAGGTCAGCACGATGGTGTCCATCATTACACGATTGGGCAGCGCAAAGGTTTGGGAATCGCTGCTGCTGAACCACTATATGTGATTGCTTTAGATGCAGTTAACAATAAAGTGATTGTAGGCGATCGCACTAAGGCTACTCAACCAGAATGTAATGTAAATCGGGTGAATTGGCTTGCGATCGCCGAACCTGCAAGTCCGATTCGTGCAGAAGTGCAAATCCGCTATCGTTCTCACCCCGTACCAGTTACGGTCATTCCCTTGGAAAACTCCCGTGTACGGCTCGTTTTCGATGAACCTCAATTCAGCATTACGCCTGGACAAGCGGCGGTTTGGTACGAAGGAGAAAAGGTTTTGGGTGGGGGAATTATTGAGCAGTTTAGTGACTCTTGAGTTGGGTGTCTACTAAAAGTAGACTAAATTTCTTGTAAAAATTAGGATATTTCTGAATTGCGAACACAGATGCATACAGATGAACACAGATTTTATCGGTGTTTGTCGGTGTTTATCTGTGTTTGTTTTTTTTGCAAGAAGTTTGCTGAATGCAACACATGAATATACGGGATTTTCAACCTACCCCTTATAAACTGCTACCGACTCTTGCGCCTCGCGGTACAATCCCTTGGCAATACGAAACATTTCTTGACCTGTGTGCAAATAACTTTCGTCGTAGTTCAAGGGAAAATATTCCAATTCATCTAGTCCATCACTAATTTGATTGAGGCAGTAATAAAGATGAGCCGCCACTCTTGCTAAACTAGGGGGATTGGGTAAGGAACTAAAAGAGGTTTGTGCCTGTTTCAGGTCTTCTCGGCAATTTTTTAAGTATTTCTGAAAATCTTCTAAAAGATCATTATCAAAGGGATCTGCTGCTAGTTTTTCAATTTGTGTTTTCAAAGAATAAAGAATCACATATGCTAAGCGACTAACTGGTTGATAAACTTGACGTAGCCATTCTTCAATCTGTTCATCAATGTCTCGTCCTGTTTGTCTTTTTGTTTGGTATTGCTGCCCAGCAGCAGTGCTGCGCTGTTGTCTGCTGCTGGATTTTTGCTTTAGTTTGTGATAAATTCGTCGGTCATAACTTTTGCGATTCTCAGCATCACCTAAAACTTCATAGGCTGCATTGATACGGATAATTTGCTCACTATCCGCCGTTTTTTGATTACTATCAGGATGATATTGTTTGACCAAACGGCGATAGGCTTGCTTAATCTCTGCTTGGCTGGCGTCTGGATTTACTTTAAGAGTTTCGTAGTGGTTATTACTTACCATTGTAGAGAACATCCTGAAAGCCCCGTCACTAGAGAGCGCGGGGATGAAAGGTAGGTGAAAACTTGAGTTTACCTGCCTTCAAAATTTTAACAGTTTGGACAAGTTCTCATTTAAATGTTGCCTACTCTGGCTTCTATTAAGTCTTGAAACAAAGGTGTACTGAGATACCTTTCCCCGAAACTGGGCTGAACCATCACAATTAAGCGTCCCTCATTCTCCGGACGCTGGGCAACACGAATTGCTGCACACAAAGCAGCTCCACTGGAAATGCCAGAAAGTAATCCTTCCTCTCTTGCCAAACGCCGACCATAGGCGATCGCTTCATCATCGCTAACAGTGATGATTTCGTCAATTAATTGGACTTTCAGTACCTGAGGAATAAACCCTGCCCCAATTCCCTGAATTTTGTGTGGGCCGGGTTTTCCTCCCGATAAAACTGGACTGTTGGCTGGTTCGACTGCGATCGCCTTCATACTTGGTTTGCGTGCTTTGATTACTTCCGCAACACCCGTAATTGTGCCACCAGTCCCAACGCCTGCTACAAGTATATCTACTTTACCTTCAGTATCTTCCCAGATTTCTTCTGCTGTTGTTTCCCGGTGAATTTGCGGGTTAGCAGGATTACGAAATTGCTGCAACATATAAGCATTGGGTAGTTTGTCAACAATCTCTTGTGCTTGCCGAATCGCGCCACTCATACCTTCAATTCCTGGGGTGAGTTCGAGTTCTGCACCGTAAGCCCGCAACATCGCCCGTCGTTCAGCACTCATTGTCTCTGGCATTGTTAAAATCAACCGATAACCTTTAGCTGCTGCTACCATTGCTAAGGCTATCCCTGTATTGCCAGAAGTGGGTTCTACTAATACTGTTTTGCCAGGAGTAATCAATCCCTCCTCTTCGGCAGCATTAATCATGCTGATCCCAATACGATCTTTGACTGATGCTGCTGGATTCATACTTTCCAACTTCACGACAATCTCGGCTACACAGCCTTCTGCTTGGGGAATACGGTTGAGCTGTACTAAGGGTGTACGCCCAATCAGTTCTGTAATGTTACGAGCAATTCGCATTATTTTGTCCTTGGTCAATTCTACTGTGTTGGTGGTTAGTGGTTGATAGTTGATCGGAACAACCAACAAACAACAACCAACAATCAACAATCAACAATCAACAAATCATTAAAATCATTAAATGTAGTACATAATATCTAACTGCCGTCGGGAATCTCGTTTTTCACAAAGGTCGGCAAGTGTGTATTTTTGCAAAACTGAGTTTGCTGCTTGACGTGCTTCTTGCCAAATTTCTTCTACAACAGCACCATCTACAGTTTTAGGCTGATCTTCTTCAGACGTATGCACCCTATCTAAGCCTTCCACACATCCCAAAACTTCAAAAAGCGTGATTTTCCAAGGTTCTCGTGCCAACAAATAACCACCTTTTGATCCTCGTTGGCTCTTGATTAGACCCCCACGCCTCAAGATTGCTAACAGTTGTTCTAGATAGCGATCAGGTATATTCTGTTGTGCTGCAATTTGACGAATTTGCAGCGGTTCTCCACTTTGGTAGTGGACTGCCAATTCTAACATGGCTAAAATTGCGTATTCTGATTTACACGATAGTTCCACGGTCGAGAATGGGAAAGAAATGATCCTTTTACTTTTTTAGTATACTCCGGTTCTCCACTGGGGTTTGTTATTTTTACGATTAAAAACACAAAAAACCCCGCCCTGAGGCGGGGAAAATATTTTTGTTGTTGTTGGTTGTTTCTTCAGCATTGGAAAAAACTACCAATCAACAACCAACTACCAACAACTCACTAAATTAGAAGCTAAAGGTTGTTCTGAGTGTACCGATGATGGCATCGTCGTTATCGCTACTTTGACCAGGAGCGGTTAACCAGATGACGCCAGGAGTGATGGAAATATTATCGCTGACTTGGTATTTGTAGAAGCCTTCAATGTGGTACGGTACATCACCATCTCTAACGCCTGCAACTCTGTTGAGAGAATAGGGTTCAGCACCAGCGAAAATACCCAGTACGTTGCCTTCTTTTCCGAAGTTAGGCAAAGCAACTCCTACACCATAGCTCCAAGCTTCAAAGTCATCGTTAGATCCAAAGCCAGTGACATCATGGTAAGAAACGAAGCCACTTACAGACAATCTATCACTGGGTCTAAAAGCAGCTGATATGCCGTAGGAATTACTAGAAGATCCGTCTGTAACACTCAAGTTATTAGCTTGAGCAGTACCGACTACAGAGTTATTTACAGAACCCGCATCGAATAGAGAACTACCTGCACCATGATAGCCATGAACGTAAGTTGCTGCTATTGCTAAGCGATCGCTTAAATTAAAGTTCAGCTGTCCGAGAGCAGCATAGTTACCGTTGAATATACCTGAACCTACACCAGGATTATTCGGCTGAGATCCTAAGTAACCGACTGTGACTGAAGTTGGTAGAAGGAAACTGCGTCTTTCGCCAAAACCGAAGTTAACTGCTGCACCAGCACCACCACCAATACGGAAGATGGGGTTTTCGGAAGCAAAGGTAGACAACGCACCATTACCACCGTCGTAATCTTCAAAGTAAGGGTTAACGGTAGCAGCAACGTCGCTCCAAATACCACCAGTAGCAGCAACATAAACTCTGGCATGATCACCCAACGGGAAGTAGTATGACAACCAGTCTATAAAGACGTCGTTGCTGTTATTGGGGTCACCAGTGAGGTTAAAAGTTTGCAGACCTTCAGCACTACCGTTAGCACCAATGTCTAATCTCTGGGCATTCCCAGTTGCAAGACGGGTGTGTAAAACATCTCTACCTGTGAAGCTGGTTTGCAAATCTAGACGAACCCTGTTTTGGAAAACAGTGTTGTTGTCAGCATTATCATCATTACCAAAAGTATCAGTGAGAGCAAAGATCGCCTCACCAACTAGTTTGGTTGTAGTTGAGAACTGGTTAGCTTCCAACTCCGCTGTCCGTGCTTCTAATGCATCTACACGACCACGTAAGGTTGCTAGTTCTGCGGAAAATTCTTCTTGTAACCGCTGCAAGGTCGCCAAATCTTCTTTGGTGACTAACTCAGCTGTCGCTGTGGCAATTAATTCATTGACCCGATCCAAACAAGCATTTAAACCTGCGGCAAATTCATAACGGGTCAAAGGACGATTACCACGATAAGTACCGTTAGGATAACCTGCTATACAGCCATAGCGCTCAACTAAGGACTGAAGTGCTTGGAATGCCCAATCAGTTGGTTGTACGTCGGAGAACTGAGAAACCGATGTCACTTGCGCTTGGGAATTAGTGGTTTTCCCTTCGCTGCCATATTGGTTAACTTGATCTAGGACGTTAACTTCTGTTTGCTGCTGTAGTTGAGCTAGCTGTTGTACCTGTGTTTGTTGTTGTACCTGAGCCAGGATATCTGACTGTTGTGGTGTTTCTGTTGTACCAACAGAAGCTGTAAATCCTGTTTGTGTGGAATTACTTTGTTGTTGGTTTGTTGATAAATCTGCTTTGATGACTTCAGGGGTGGCGCTATTAGGAGCTGCGATCGCAGTTGCTGAAACCAACAGTGTGGCTCCTAGAACTGCTGGACTGACCACCAATGATTTCCACAAGATATTAGACATCGTTCCTGTTCTCCTCACACCTCGTTCTATACATTATGGTTTGCTGCAACTATTGCCGAATCGCGACTTCTTGGTGAAACCTGTGGATGAGGCATATTGCCCTATTTAAAGACAATTTTTGTTTTTGCCAAGCTAAGCAGTAAATTAAATTCTAGAAAGTTAAGTTTTATGTGATTAACTTACGCAAAAACATATCCTTATAGCTTGTCATTGTAAAACATCTGAGTCAGATGGCAACACGTGAGAGTTCGCATATACAACTGTCACATTTCCCTTGGTTAATCTTGAAATTTCAAGCATAGTTTAGTGATCTAAATCATGAGGGTGATCCCTCTTAAGAAACCATATTCACAATTTACTTGTTAAAACTTAGACAAGTATGTTGTAATTTCTGATTTCACCTACTAAGAGATATTACTTAACTTATCTGAGAAATTTCCTTGGCTAACTCAAAATCTTTCTGCGTTAAACCACCTGCATCATGGGTTGTCAGTGTAATTCTAACTTTGTTATAAGAAATCTCTATATCTGGATGATGTCCTGCTGACTCGGCGGGTTCAACAAGTTTATTTACAAACTCCATTGCCTGTAAAAAATCTTTAAAATTACGCTGACAGCACAATTTTGAACCCTCTACAGTCCAGCCTGAGAGGTTATTTGCTAAATCCTGAATTTCTGCTTCTGTAAGTAACTGCGCCATATCATCAACTCCTAATTTGATGAGTTAGTAATATTTTGTGTCTGAGGAGGTTGATCACGGGAATCACTACTCTAAATTTTACACTTTTATCTAACCAGAAAGACTCAAACATGTCCGCTTAAATACTTAAATACTATCCGTCCGTATCGCTAATGGGTAATTAGTAATTGGGCTATTACCTAATAACTGTGATTGCAGCGAGAATATAAAGTGATGATCCGGACTCCTATTTTATTTATAATGAACTAGCAAGATGAAAAATAGTAGATTTTACCTAAAGGAATTTTTGACTTTTTTGTGACCTGTGCTCAAAGTACGATATTTTGGCTTTTCCGTTAAAATATAGAGCTTTATTTACCCTATGCTAAGACGCAGTTAATTGCGTAGGGTTCCCATGATTTGATACACAATTATGGTTTTTTATAATTTTTTAAACTTAAACCAAGCAGTAGCTATGCCAATTATGGTGATGGTTTGACCATTAAAAAAGCAGCTAGCAGCAGGCAGATAAACACCAGGCACGCATACAATTTAGACGTAGTGACGCATTTATAAAGATAAAGATACGCAAGGGGAGAGTATTTTACCTTGATTCATTGTATCCCCGTGTCCAAACTGTTCCCCTTTCCTAACGTGTCCCCTTATAAAATATCTGTATAAAAAACTATCCGCTCTTACTTTAGATCAGGTGATCTAGGTAAGAGCGGTCTAGTTGGGTCTTCAGGTTACAACCTAACTGCCGGAAGGAACTCCCAATCAGCTTAGCTGCTTGAGGTAACTTAGTCTCTCAATAAGACTAAAGCTGACTTTTAGAGAACAGCCCCGGCACACAGCCGGCTTACTGCAACCTGACGACCCATGCATTTACTACTATCTGTCATGGGCATCACCTCCTTGTTGCCTAAGCGGTCGTAGTCTCAAAAAGGCAGAGTTAATTAACTCTGGGTTGTTTACAACAATAAATACAATATAGCACAAGGTTTAATGATTGCTGCAACTAAATCTAGGTTGAATTTCCACTCTGAATAACTTGGTGATGCCAGGGGTGAGCGTAGCGAAACTTGCTCAATTTGGGGAGTATCAACAAATCGGATTACTATATAGCGATCGCATCTAACATTTTGCATCACTACTTATCTTTTTTGTCACCCAAAAGGAAATTACGAGCTAGAAAAAAGCTAGAAATCGATTTAGCATCTATAGGTTCACCTTGTAGAATCGCTTTCTCCAACTCTTGTGGAGTCAGTAGAACTGTTTCTATATCCTCGTCTTCTTCTTGTGCTGGTGGTGTTTCAAGCTTTTCTAAATCTTGAGCCAAAAAAGCATAAATAACTTCATCAGAATATCCAGGAGCAATAAAAAATTCTCCCAAGGTTTGCCACTTATGAGCGCGATAACCAGTTTCTTCTTCTATTTCGCGCTTCACTGTATCCAAGGGATCTTCGTTCGCTTCCACAGTTCCTGCTGGAAACTCTAACAATCTTCCCCCAACTGCAAAACGATACTGACGTACGAGAACCAGTTTTCCCTCTGGCGTTATAGGTACAGCTAAAGCACCTCCAGGGTGACGAATGCACTCCCACTCTCCTTCTGATTTGTTAGGCAAACGCAAGCGGTTGACCTCAAAATCAAACTTACGTCCTCTGTAGAACAGACGTTGTTTTAGTAGTTGGGGTAATTCTCTACCTAATGGCATAGTTAAGTTTTTTAGTTTAATTAAAGTCGCAAGAAAAAGGTTGATGGGTTAAGGGTGTAAAATCATATATTCGTTAACAAATGCACTTCAGAACAGTCTACATCTTTCGCTAGTTCTTGAATTGAGCGTCTGGTGACTGGCTCTACCCAATTTGGAGCTATTTCTGCTAACGGTACTAAGACAAAAGCACGTTCCCGCATTCTCGGATGGGGAATTTGCAAGTTTGATGTATGCAAAATTAAGTCATCATATAACAACAAATCTAAATCTAATGTTCGAGGGGCCCAACGCTCTTTCCGGATACGTCCAAACTTGTTTTCTATTTCTAGCAAGCTTGCCAATAATAAATCTGGTGTCATATTGACTTGCATGATCACACAACCATTCAAATAATCTGGTTGTGGTGGGCCTATAGCTTTAGTTTTGTACCAATTGGATCTCGCTTCTAAGATAATACCTGGTATTTGAGCCAAATTTTTGATAGCCGTCTCTAAAATTGTATAAGAATCTCCAATGTTACTACCTAAAGCTACTGCAACAGGCTTCCACTCATCTTGGCTGGCATCGTTTGTTGTCTGTGGCTGTAGTTTGCTGTTGGCAAAAATTTTCAACTATTTTCCGACTCCAAATATTACTGAACAGCAAGTATAAATCTCGCAAATATCTTTAATCTTAGTCTTAAGAAATCTTATTTGTTATATAGTGAATTAAGTGAATAATTTATTAGGATACTGTACAAACACAAACGTTGTGTACCAATCTGAAAATTTCGTGGTGGTTAGGTTGGAACTACTGAAAGTGAGGAACTGACGTGGGGAAGTTTACCTCCTGGTTTAAAGAAAGAACTACAAAATTGAGTGATTCTCAAACAGCAAAATCGGGGTCGGCAGTAGGTGATACCCAAGCACAAGAGGAATCCACAAGTGAACAAAACCATGATGACAACCGACCACCAACAAAACTGGAGCAAGCCAAGCAGATATTCACTCAGGTAGTTGCCAAGTTCCCTGGTAGTCACAAACCGCTATACCGTCGTTATTGGTTTTGGGCTGGCTTGGGCGTCAGCGGCGGTGTCGCTGCTGTTTGTTATGGAGTTTGGTCAATAGACCAGACATTACCAAATAAAACTGAACTTACTGCTGTTGTCAGAGAGCAAACATTAACCATCAAAGCTGCCGATGGGACGATTTTGCAACAGCAGGGAGAAGCAACCAGAGAACAGTTGAAACTAGAGGAAATACCAGATAAATTCAAAAAAGCTTTTATTGCCTCAGAAGATAGAAGATTTTACAAACACGATGGTGTTGATGCCCAAGGAATTGTGAGAGCAGTTTTAAATAATTTGCGATCGCAAAACGTCGTCGAAGGTGGTAGCACCATCACCCAACAGCTAGCACGAATTCTCTTTCTCAAACAAGAGCGGACAATTTGGCGTAAGCTCAAAGAAGCTCGTCTAGCACAGAAAATCGAAGACCAATTGTCTAAAGAGCAGATTTTAGAGCGTTATCTCAATCTAGTGTATTTAGGTTCTGGAGCCTACGGAATTGCAGATGCAGCATGGGTGTATTTCAGTAAACCAGTACATGAACTCACTTTGGGGGAAATGGCAACGATAGCTGCTTTACCTCCAGCCCCAAACCGTTTTTCACCCCAAGTAAATTTAGCATCTGCCCAACAGCGGCGGAATCTGGTTTTGCAAAGGATGTATGAAGACGGGTATATCACCAAAATTGAGAAAGATATAGCAGTTAGCGAAAAATTAGTCGTGAAGCCAAGTCAACCCAAACGCTGGCAAGTTGAAGCTCCCTACTTTATTAGTTATATCCAGAAAGAATTGCCTAAATATGTTTCCCCAGAGGTTTTGAATGCAGGCGGTTTAACGGTGGAAACCTCCCTAAACTTGTCTTGGCAGAAGATGGCAGAAGAAGCGGTAGATAAAACTTTACGTAATCAAGGTCGCTGGGAAAACTTTAAGGAAGGAGCTTTGGTGGCGATCGATCCCCGTACTGGTGAAATCAAAGCAATGGTTGGGGGAAAAGATTTTAGCAAAAACCAATTTAATCGTGTTACTCAGGCACAACGGCAGCCAGGATCGACTTTTAAAGGATTTGTGTATGCAACAGCGATCGCTACTGGCAAAAATCCCTATGATGGTTATGAAGATGCACCCCTAATTGTAGATGATTACGAGCCGAAAAACTTCAGTGAGAATTTCTACGGCTGGATGAATATGAGAGATGCTCTCACCAAGTCAATAAATATTATTGCGGTGAAAGTATTGATGGATATAGGATTTGAGCCAACAATTAAGCTTGCTCATGATATGGGAATTAAATCGGAACTCAAGCCGATGTATTCTCTAGCTCTTGGCTCAAACGAAGTAAATTTACTGGAACTAACAAGTGCTTATGGTTCCTTTGCTACTCAGGGATTACACGTAGAACCCCACGGCATCACCCGTATTCTTAATCGCCAAGGGCAGGTAATTTGGAGAGATAATTTTCAGCCAAAGCGCGCTTTAGATGCAGAAAGTGCCGCAATTATGACCTGGATGTTACGTAATGTGGTCAGTGCAGGTACAGGCGCTGCTGCTCAATTAAATGATAGACCTGTTGCAGGTAAAACTGGTACTACCGATGAAGCTCGAGATTTGTGGTTTATTGGCTTCATACCCCAGTTAGTAACAGGCGTATGGTTAGGTAACGACGACAACAAACCAACTGCGGGTAGTAGCAGTACAGCTGCTTATACCTGGCGGGAATTCATGGAAAAAGCAACAGAAGGAATACCAGTCGAAAAATTTCCTGAACGACCGAAATTAGAAGGTCGCAAAGGTACCATTAAAGCACAACGCGTCAAACCTAAAAAAATTGTTAATCCTCCTGCTCCTTCTAACAAAGAGAATTCTGATGGGCAAACTCAACAGGTAGATTCCAATAATAACCAAGGGCGATCGTCCCGCAGAAGAAGATACAGAAGAACTAATTATCAACAACAAGAACAACAGCAAGAACAAACCCCAAGACAACGCAGACGCCGCTATCAACAACAGCAAGCAGTTGACGACTCCAGTTCCCAAAGAAGCTATCAGCGTCGCTATCGTAGTCACGAATCAGCTTCTGATAGTGCTTCGCCATCTCAATCACGGCGACGTAGACAATATTCAAATTCCTCTACCCCTGTAATCCCTCGAATTAGGTATACGCCATCTACTAACACTTCTTCTAGTTCCACACCCACATCTTCTTGGCGAGAAAGACTCAAGCCAAGTTCCTCACAGTGAAATGGGGTGATGGGGTGATGGGGAGTGTGAGGAGTAAGTATTAAACAACCACTGACTACTGTACCAATTTCCTCCCCTCCCCTCTGACTTGTGGGGGATGTGGGTGGTATGCTCTTTTTATAAGTTTTTAAGTAGTGTTACTTATTCTAGGAGATTATACTCATGAATTTATTAATGCAAGCAGCAGCACAAGCAGCTAATGAACCTCATTTCCCTTTGGCTTTTACTGCGGTCTATGTAATTGGCTTTATTGCTGCTGTCACAATTGGTTCAATTGCTTGGTATAATTCCAAGCGCCCCGTAGGCTGGGAAGATAAAGAACGCCCTGACTTTGTCCCCAAAGTTGACAAAGACGAAACACCTGGTTTAGGTAAACCGAAATAGTCATTTGGTCAATGGTCAATGGTCAATGGTCAATAGTGAAAAATCTTGACTATAGACACTTGACAATGGACTTTTGAAAATGATTAATTTTGAATTTCAACCCAACGACGGTAAAGCTTTTGAATTTGTTTGAGAAGGGCATTTAATCCGGCTTGGGTTGATTGCTCTTGGGTGGGTAATTGTTGTAATTTCATCAGCAGTTTTGCTTCTTCTATTGCCACTTCATCATCACTATAAATTAAACCACTGATGGCTTGAATCAGATTTTGGCAATCTTCCATACTCGGGTGTTCACCTAAATATTCCTTTACCCAGTCGTAGCATTCGATTGGCTTCACGGGAACTAATTCGTACAATAAGGGCTTAATATCTGGATCGCTGGCTACCCCCTTCTCTTGAGCTATTTGATGCAGATATTGCCTTTCTTCAGCTTGGATTCTGCCATCTATCCAAGCTGCTCCAATCAGAATTTTAACTAAGTTTTTGACGTTACTGGAGTTCACTGACATCACAGCCTCCTATAGTTGACTCTGCCCTCCTTGAAATCTTACAACTGCTAACAGTATTCACCCTGAATCATTGGTTTTTCTTAAACGGACTATAAAAAAGCCATCCATGTCATATTGATGAGGTACAATTTTCAGCCAGCCTTGTGATGTGGAATACCTATGAAAAGATACATTTCCAGAAGGAGTCTCTATTTTCCAATCAGGGTTTTCTGTGAGAAATGATTCTATGACGGTTTCATTTTCCGCTGGATGCAATGTACAGGTAGCATAAACTAGTACCCCTCCTTCCTTGACAAAAGTGCTTGTATGTGATAACAATTCTTTTTGCAGGACGGAAAGTTCTTTGACTGAGTCTGGTGTTTGTCGCCAGCGCGCATCAGCATGACGATGTAGAGTCCCCAAACCAGAACAAGGAGCATCAAGTAAAACACGGTCAGCAGAGTTACGAAATTGAGATAAATTGCGGCTGTCACCAATGCAAATTTCTATAGATTTGAGATGAAGCCGTTGCATATTTTCTTGAAGTTTCCGCATCCGGGAAGCAGTGCGATCGCACGCCCAAATTTTCCCCATATCCTGCATTAACTCGGCAATATGAGTGGTTTTACCACCGGGTGCAGCACAACTATCAATCACTACTTCTTTTATTTGGGGATCAAGGAAATGACCGACCAGTTGGGCGCTACTATCTTGGATACTCCACCAACCTTGATTAAAGCCAGGCAGATTTTGAATTTGACCAGGGTGACTCAACAACCGTAAAGCTTGTGGGAGGTGGGAAAGACGTTGACAAGAAATACCAGCCGCCTGCAATGCTGCTTCTACTGTTTCTAAATCAGCGCGAAGGGGATTCACCCGCAAATCAATTGCTGGGGTTTGGTTCATCCAGATACACAGTTTTTCTGTCTCCATCACCCCAAATTGGTCTATCCAAACTTGAATTATCCAGTCAGGAAAACTGTGTAGAATACCCAAACGTTCCACTGGGTTTTCTGGTAGCTGCAAGAAAGATGTAAGGAAAGAAAGACTTGGTGACGCAGAGAATATTTCATCTGTATTTCCAGTCACCCCACCTCCGGTTCTCCCCACCTCCTCTTCCATGACGCGAAGAAACTGCCGCAATAAACCATTCACAAAACCAGCCAGTCCTGCAAAACCATTTTCCTTAGCTAATTGCACAGTGGTATTCACAGCCGCACTAGGAGGAATTCGTTCTTGATACAGCAACTGATATAAGCCTAAATGTAGGATTGTGCGGAGGTCTTTGGGTTGCTGATGGGATTTCTTTTTGGCAAGTTGATCGACAATAGCATCGAGAGTGCGCTGTCTTCTGGTGCAGCCGTAGACTAATTCTGTGACTAAACGGCGATCGCTAACCATCTTTGCACCAACTTCACTATCTGCTATGTCTGCTTTTGCTAACACTCGGTCTAGTGCCACATCAGCATAAGCTCCCTTGTGGACTTCTCGCAAGGCAATAAAAGCTAGTTGCCGGGGTGAAATATTTTGATTTCCAGATTTTTGATGTTGCAATGTAATTCTGAGTTCTCTTATACCAATTCTAAGATTTTTAAATGATTAAATAAATTTTAAATTAATTTTCACCGATACTCTAACACCCCTATACCCATATACCCATGACTTTTTACTACAACTGCGGCTGTTAATTTATCACGAATTCAAAACATCAAGTTTTTATTTTAGGTATTTTTATTCTATTATTGTATTTTTATGAATTTGTCATCAAGACAAAGAATTTGTTTTGGGTGCTTAGTCTTATTGCTTTTATCTACCCTCTTAGTTGAATTTACTGATTGAGCAGTAAATAAAAAAACTTAAATTGTCAATGAATCTAAATCTCCCACACAATTATGAAGATAAAATTTAAGAAATTTTCTGTTCTTCATCGAAAAAAATTAATATTAACAACAGCAACAAGCTATCCTAAAGCTATATAAATGCTTTGGAGTATTTTTACTCAATGAAAACCGAATAGAGCGTAGGACACTCTCGACTAAATGACAACAGGGAGCATCAAGGGTCGATTTGGGAAAAGTGTACTATGTAGCAATTTTTCATTTTTTTTACTTCTTTTCTTTTTTGTTAACTAAATCCATTTAGAGTTATCAGGATTAAAAGGTCAGTAGGCATCAATGTCTTATTATTTTTTTGATACAGAAAATCACCGTTACAAATCTTTTGAACTGCCAGGGGCAAAACCACACTATAACCCTGATCGCTCCGGACAGGTTGAACATATTTTTCTGGATCTCGATTTAGATATTCCCAACCAAAGCCTTCAAGGTAAGTGCCGTATTACTTTATTGCCCATCCGTAACGGAATTGACCGTTTAATCTTGGATGCTGTTAACTTGAACATTGAATCTGTTTTTGTGGATGAGGTACAGCAGAAGTTTGACTACGACGGTGAAAAACTGTCGATTAAACTACATTCACCCACCGTTACTCATCAACGACTGGCGATCGCGATCGCCTACTCTGTGCAACAGCCCCAACGGGGGATCTACTTCATCCAACCAAATAAACATTATCCCCACAAACCCACTCAAGTTTGGACACAGGGTGAAGATGAAGACTCACGCTTCTGGTTTCCTTGCTTTGATTACCCAGGACAGTTGTCTACTTCCGAGATTCGTGTCCGTGTTCCCAAACCACTGATTGCCATTTCCAATGGTGAACTCATTGCTACAGAAGTAGACGGTGATTACAAAATATATCACTGGTCGCAGCAGCAAATTCATCCTACCTATTTGATGACATTGGCGGTAGGTGACTTTGCGGAAATTCGCGATGAATGGAACGGAATACCTGTTACATACTACGTAGAAAAGGGACGGGAAGCAGATGCCAAACGCAGTATGGGCAAAACTCCCCGAATGATGGAGTTTCTCAGTGAAAAATATGGCTATGTCTACGCCTACCCCAAGTATGCCCAAGTCTGCGTTGATGATTTCATCTTTGGTGGCATGGAAAACACTTCCACCACACTGTTAACAGATAGATGTTTGCTGGATGCCAGAGCAGCATTAGATAACCGCAACACAGAAAGTTTAGTAGTCCACGAACTAGCACACCAATGGTTTGGTGATTTAGTTGTCATCAAGCACTGGTCACATGCTTGGGTAAAAGAAGGCATGGCCTCTTATTCTGAGGTAATGTGGACAGAGCATGAGTATGGTGCAGATGAAGCAGCTTACTACCGCTTAGGAGAAGCCCGCAGCTATCTAGCAGAAGATAGTGGGCGCTATCGCCGCCCGATGGTGACACACGTCTACCGAGAAGCGATCGAACTTTATGACCGCCACATCTATGAAAAAGGGTCTTGTGTATATCACATGATCCGTACGGAGTTGGGCGACGAAATGTTTTGGCAAGCTATGCAGACATTTGTCCAGGATAATGCCCATAAAACCGTAGAAACAATAGATTTACTCCGGGCGATCGAAAAGGCGACAGGGCGTAATCTATTATTCCTGTTTGATCAGTATGTTTACCGAGGTGGGCACCCTGATTTCAAAGTGGCATACTCTTGGGATGGGGATGCTAACCTGGCTAAGGTGACGGTGACTCAAACCCAAGCATCATCTGATAAGAATGGTAGTAGCAGTGATTTATTTGACCTGCGAATTCCCATTGGTTTTGGTTATGCCAAAAATGGTGCTACTGCAGAATTAAAAATTTTCAAGGTACGGGTTCACGAACGTGAACAAGCTTTCTATTTTCCACTAGAAGAGAAACCGCTGTTTGTCAGCTTTGATGTGGGGAATAATTTCTTGAAAACTGTTGCTTTGGAGTACCCAGTACCAGAGTTAAAAGCACAGTTAGAATTTGATCCCAATCCAATTTCGCGCATTTATGCAGCGGAAGCCTTGGCGAAAAAAGGAGGATTAGAAGTCCTCAAAGCACTAGAAACAGCACTACAAAAAGATCCTTTTTGGGGTGTGCGCGCAGAAGTAGCTGCTCAAATCGCAGAAATCAAATTAGACCAAACCTTTGATGCTTTAGTGCTAGGGTTAAAAGATGACAACCCTAATGTACGTCGAGCTGTAATAGAAGCACTGGCAAAAATCAAAACCTACGCCAGTTATAAGGCTATCAAAGAAGTCGTTGAGAATGGAGATGCCAGCTACTATGTAGAAGCAGCCGCAGCCCGCGCAGTTGGTACAATTGCAGCCGCCAGTTTGGAGGAAAAACCCAAAGAAGAAAAAGTTTTGAAACTGCTAAAAACAGTTTTAGAAGCAAAAGCTGGTTGGAATGAAGTCGTACGCAGTGGGGCGATTGCTGGTTTAGCAAAACTCAAAACTTCCGAAGCAGCCTTAAATCTGATTTTAGAATACACCAAAATAGGCGTTCCCCAGCCTTTGCGTTTGACAGCAATTCGGGCATTAGGTACAGTCTCTGTTGGTCAAACTCCTGCCAATATAGAGCGAATCTTAGACCATTTAGCAGAACTGGCTAAAGAAAGATTCTTCTTAACTCAAGTAGCGGTAGTAACAGCCTTGGGAAATATGGAAACTCCCAAAGCCATCAGTATCTTGCAATCCCTTGGCGATCAAACAGCAGATGGGCGCGTACGTCGCTATGCGGCAGAAGAAATTGCCAAAGTGCAAAAGAATATTGGCACAGACAGTGCAGTCAAACAACTGCGCGAGGAACTTGATCAACTCAAACAACAAAATCAAGAACTGAGAAGTCGTTTGGAAAATTTAGAAGCGAAGGCGAAGTAGTCGTTTGTTGGTGGTTGATGGTTGGTAGTTCCAAACAACAACCAACTGCCAACCATCAACCCTATTACAACAATTCCGTAAATCGGGGATCACTTTGTAAAGTTTTCAGGATTTGCTTGATTTCTTGAGTACGGTCTTTTTTGACAACAAGAGTAACATTGCGATCGCGCACAATTACTACATCTTCTAGACCAATAGTGACAACTACCTCATCAGCATTGTTAGTATAAACAATAGCACCCTTAGTATCTAACCCCACATGAGTTCCTAGTTCTACATTTGGGGAATCTTCTTTTTTTAATAAACGTTCGATCGCATTCCAATCACCCAAGTCATCCCAGCCAAAATCTACTGGTAAGACATGTGTCAAATTCGTTTTTTCCATGAGCGCATAGTCTATACTCTTCTTAGGTAACTGGGGATAGATATCAGGACCGTGCTGTATCAACGGTTCAATAATTTCTGGGGCGTGGATATGCAGTTCCTTAAGAACAACACCCGCCCGGAAAATAAACATCCCGCTATTCCAGCTAAAACGTTCCGTTGCGAGAAAATTTTCTGCCGTTTGACGGTCAGGCTTTTCAGTAAAGCGGTTGACATGATAAGCTGGCAAGTCATTAAAGCAACCAATCTTTTCACCTTGTTCTATGTAACCGTAGCCAGTTGATGGAAAGGTGGGCTTGATCCCCAGTGTAACAATTGCTGCTGTGTTTGCTGCGAGTTCAATTGCTGCATTTATTGTGTGTGCAAAAACATCTTGGTCAGCAATCCAGTGGTCAGCAGGGAAAAAGCCGATAATAGCGTCATCCCCGTGACGCTTGTTGATTTCCAAGCTTGTCCAAGCAACTGCGGCGGCTGTGTCCCTTCCTTGAGACTCGACTAGCAAGTTATTTGGTGGTAGTTCGGGCAGTTGTTCCTTAACTCCTTGGGCTATCTGACTAGAAGTAATCACCAACAAGCGATCCCAACCGCCTGCTAGTGGTAGCAGCCGATCAGCCGTTGCTTGTAGAAGACTTCTAGAGCTACCATCTAGGTTTAAAAATTGTTTGGGTCGATTTTGACGACTTAGGGGCCAAAAGCGTTCACCTTTACCACCAGCAAGAATTACAGGGAACAATGCTCTAGTCATGTTGTCATAGAAACTTACTTAAGAACACTACTAAGTGTACTGTGGTCTTCTTCACTGGCAAGATTGGTTGCTTGGATTAACATTAGGTTTAGGGAGTGGATGAGTGGGGAGATAGTTTGTGGTTAAACAAGTAGCACAGATCAAAAATCAGGGTAAATCTCAACAAGCACAAAAATCTACTGATGAGGCAAACCCACAACAACAAGCGAATGTATCATCTCAGTTTGTAGAATCTGTAGGTTCCATACCCAGCCAACTTTATCAAAGGTTGGGTTTGGCAATGCCTCGGTGGCTATTTTGGCTGTTGACAATAGTTGTAGGGATCACACTTTCAGGGTTATTAGTATCGACTTTAGCGCTTTGGACTCCGCTCTGGAGCGATATAGATCGAACAGATGAAGAATTAGGCATGGGCGGACCAGACGCAGAAAAAACGCCATTACCAGGGGAGATTTGGAGCAATATTTCTCAATATAAGCTCACACGCCCAATGAATATTCTGATTATGGGTATCGAACCAGTCCGTGGTAAGGTTGATGGTTCTCCAGAAAGTTATGCTGGTAGCAGCGATACGATGTTGTTGGTAAGGCTAAACCCAGAAAACAACACCATACGGGTGCTTTCGATTCCCAGGGATACCATGATTGCGATCCCAGAATCAAAGGAATTAACTAAAGTATCCCAAGCCAACGCCCAAGGGGGGCCAGTTTTGGCGGCGCGGGTTGTCAGTCGGACTCTGAGTAATGCACCCATTGATCGCTACATCCGTATTTCTACTAGTGGGTTACGGCAGTTAGTAGATCAGTTGGGTGGCGTAGAAGTGTTCGTCCCCAAACCAATGGAATACAAAGACTCTGCTGGCAAGTTTTCAATTAATTTAGTCAGTGGTTGGCAAACTCTCAACGGTGAACAAGCTGAACAGTTTGTGCGTTACCGTGAAGCGAACACCGGAGATCTCCCAAGAGTACAGCGACAACAAGCATTGCTGATGGGGTTACGCGAACGTTTGTTTAGTCCCACGGTTTTACCCAGGTTGCCACAGTTAGTCCACATTATGGGCAAGTACTTTGACACAAACCTGAAAGTCGAAGAGATGATGGCACTGGTCAACTTCTCTTTGAACATGGAGCGGGATAATTTCCAAATGACCATGCTACCAGGTATTTTTAGTCGTTTAAGTGCAGACCCGGATAGTTATTGGTTGAATTTAACTGGAAAAGTTGACCTGCTAAATAACTATACTGGAGTAAGTATAGGTGGTTTGAAACCAGATACGCGATCGCTACCTAGTCTAAAAATTGCTATTCAAAATGCCTCCAATCAACCCCAGCTAACTGACAAGGTAATCAACTCTCTTAAAAGCAAAGGCTTCAAAAACGTTTATGCTATTTCAGATTGGCCTGACGGGCGTAGTGAAACTAAAATTATTGCCCAGAAAGGCAACCGCCAAGCCGCAGAACAACTGCAAAAAATCTTGGGTTTGGGAACTATTGAAGTCTCAGCAACGGGTGACTTAGAATCTGATCTCACTATTAGAATTGGAAAAGATTGGAAGTAGTCATTTGTTAGTTGTTAGTAGTTGATGGTTGTTTGGAATCACCACCAACTACCAACAAACAACACTGCTGTTATGTCAAAAATTTTGCTGCGCTTGTTAGGCTTAATTTTGATTTTGGCTCTTGCATTTTTATGGATAATGCTAAATGCCAAACCAGCTATTCTTGCCAAGAAGAATTGTTCTCATGTGTAAACAATAAATCGCCTGCAAGCAAAAAAGAGGTTGTTTCTAAAGTGTAAATAAAATCACTGTAGCGGCGCAATTGGCTTCAATTAGTGTATTAATCAACAGCACCAGACACAGAGAACACACCAGATAGAAGAAGATTATGCTATTTTTGCCTAGACACGCCACTAATTAAGATTTATATAACAATGTCATTCTTGTTGTAGATATTATGAGTGATGCTGGAAGAGCATAAGGTCAATTTTAGTCCCTTTGATCAAAAATACCCTGACAAAGTAGCGAATTTTCGGTTAAATGTTTTCAAGTATGGGCCATTTTTGGTTATTGGGTACTGTTTGTGACAGAAGAACAAAAAGTTTCTCGTTCCCTTGCTGGAATCGCTGGCATTGTTGCTATTGCTACAATCATCAGTAAAGTTGTTGGTTTATTGCGACAGGTGGCAATTGGTGCAGCTTTTGGTACTGGTGCTGTTGCTGATGCCTATAGCTTCGCTTACATTATTCCTGGGTTTCTGCTTATTTTGCTTGGTGGAATTAATGGGCCTTTTTACAGTGCGATCGTCAGTGTTTTAGCCAAGCGCAAGAAAGAAGAAGCCGCACCTTTGGTAGAAACGATGACTACCCTTGTTGGTTGTGTGCTGTTGATTGTGACGATTTTTTTGATCATCTTTGCCGGAAATATTATTGAGTTGACAACACCAGGGTTAGATCAACGCGCAGATGGACAGTTGGTAAAAGCGATCGCAACTCTACAACTCCAGATCATGTCACCAATGGCTATTTTAGCTGGGCTGATTGGTATTGGGTTTGGCACACTCAATGTTGCAAACCAGTACTGGCTACCCTCGATTAGTCCTCTGTTATCAAGCATTACAGTTGTAATTGCGATGGCTTTTCTGGGGTTACAACTAGGTAATAAAATCTATTCCCCAGAATATCTTATGTATGGTGGCGCAGTATTAGCGATTGGAACCCTAGCAGGTGCGTTACTGCAATGGCTGGTGCAACTGGTAGCACAAGCACGTATTGGTATGGGTTCATTCCACCTACGATTTGATTTTAATCAGCCGGGAGTCAGAGAAGTCATGAAAATCATGCTCCCAGCTACCTTTTCTTCTGGGATGCTCTACATTAACTGGCAGATAAATTCTATTTTTGCTTCTTTTATTCCTGCTGCTGCCTCTGGCTTGAATTATGCCAATTTACTAGTACAAACTCCCTTGGGAGTCATTTCTAATGTCATTTTGGTTCCGCTGCTACCAATATTTTCTCGACTTACCGATCCCAATGATTGGCCTGAGTTAAAATTACGTATTCGCCAAGGACTCATCCTTTCCGCTTTTACAATGTTGCCCTTGGGTGCTTTGATGATAGCTCTATCCGACCCAATTGTACGCGTAGTCTATGAGCGCGGAGCTTTCAATCAAGCTGCCTCGGATATGGTATCTTCCTTGTTGGTTGCTTACGGTATAGGAATGTTTGTTTACTTGGGACGTGATGTCCTAGTACGAGTATTTTATGCCTTGGGCGATGGAGATACACCTTTTCGCATCAGCCTGTTTAACATCTTTGTGAATATTTTCTTAGATTGGATTTTGATCAAATCTTTTGGTGCGCCTGGTTTGGTTTTAGCAACCGTAGGGGTGAATTTGAGTTCCACATTGATGCTTTTATGGTTACTCGATCGCAGGTTGAAAGGTTTACCTTGGGGAGAATGGAGTGTAGCAATTTTGGGTTTGACTGGTGCTAGCGTGGTCGGAGGTTTTGCTAGTTACGGTAGTCTTGTAATTTGTCAACGTTTTCTTGGTGTAAATGGTTTACTAATTCAACTGTTGCAATTAGCTGTATGTGGCTTAGTTGGTTTGGGTGTTTTTGGTGCGATCGTTGCAGCCATGAAGTTACAAGAGGTAAATCTTTTTGTTTTTCGTCTACGTCAACGGTTTTTGAAGAGATAGTATCATGTGCGCTTGAATACTTATACTATCCGTTGGGGTCGGTAATGGGTAATGGGTAATTGGTAATTGGTAATTAATATACTGACTCATCACTTTCCCACGCTCAATGCCCAACTAACTTATTTTGTTCCTTCTACCCCTTACCTTTGTATAAACAAAAAGCCTCGGTACAAAACACCGAGGCGACCATGAGGAATCCAAATGTCGATGGGAGATATTGATATTTAAAAAAGTTAATTTATGTAAATAAATATAAACTTAATTGTTACAAAAGGTCAATTAGACTTGACAAAGAATATTCAATAGCTTGTATAAGCTTTTCTTATGTTTTATCGAGTTGTGGGCTAGCATCTTTCCCGCCCAGTTGTATGAGCTTCTACAATCCAAAAACAGTATCAGAGGTAACTATGGCACGTAAACGGTTAATTATCGAAATGGGGATGGGGATAGATCAGCATGGACAAGATCCAACAGTAGCAGCAGCCAGGGCTGTGAGAAATGCGATCGCCAACAATGCTTTACCTGGTGTTTGGGAGGTAGCGGGCTTGAGTCACCCCAATGAAATGATTGTAGAAGTGCAAGTTGCAGTACCTTACCCAGAAAAAGTCCGTCAACAAGAGGTACTAGCTGTACTACCTTTTGGTCGTAAATCCTTGACAGTTGAACAAGGGGGAATGGTTGTGCAAGGTAGAGCCATCCCCGAACTCAATGATAAAAATGACGAAATGTTGATAGCTGTGGCTGCGGTTACAGTCCTAGTTAGAAATTAGTAACTAAAGCACTCAAACTAGTCGTAATTATGACAGCTATGATTTTACTAATTTTACACTAAAAACATTTATTGCCGAGAGATAAAAAGCATTAGTAATATTTAGTAAATCTTTGAACGGAAAATCTAGAAAAAACATTATAACAAAAGAAGAAATCACCAATTTAATTGCTAACTACTTTAGCAATATTGCTGCCATAAATACTGAAGATTGGATTGAAAATTTTGCAGAAGATGCTGTCAGCTATGACCCAGTTGGAGAACCAACAACAAAAATTCATGAAAATTTTCGTGCATTTATCAGTCAGTTAAAAACAGTCTTTAATCAATTAGAAGCGACAACTGAGCATATTTTTATTGCAGGTAATGAAGTAGCTGTTAAGTGGACTATGCAGGGAATTAGCAAAACTGACAAATCAGCGACATTTGAAGGAATAACAGTGTTTGAAATTAACAATTTTAGCAAGATTCAAACAACACGTGCTTATGGTAATCCGGCGCTAATGCTTGCACAGCTGCGTTCTTAGAGGTGAGCGACGCTCACATTTGTTGCTATGCGCTAAACTAGAGGCATCGGTGTAGGAGTTTCGTTAAAGTAAATCCAACAAATAGTTAATTTTCACCACTCCAGTCACGATGTCTCCCGAAAACAACGAATCAATTGAAATTCAGGAAATCAACAAATTCAAGCCAGTACACTTTGCGGACTTAATTAGAGCTGCACAATTAATTTTTGATCCTGCTAGAGGTGTGTCTGGAATATATAGAAAAGTTGATTGGCAAGAATTTGGTATCCCTGATGATGTTACAGAAAATCTCCAAGCTCTTGGTCAGGAATATCAATATGCATCTCCTCATATCTCCCCTGAAATTATTTGGAGTAAGTTAACTCCAGCAACTCGGATTTGGTTTTTTGAAAATAGAAATGAATTGTGGCAATTTGAGGAATATTTTCCTGCTCTTGATGAAGATTAAAAAGCAAGCGAGTCGTCACAAATAAAGCTAACTCGTTAGAGTCCTCATTTGTCCTTAGATTCAGCAATTATCTTTTGAGGTGAATGATCACTAATGCTAGAACGTGGATCAGGTAGAATCAATTCGGCTAAGAGTAAAAAATTAGATAATTCCAGTTCCTATTATGCCTTACAGTCAGAAAACTTTGATTTGGAAACAATTACACCAAACGCCTAGACACCAACCATAAAATCTGATAGCTTAACTAATCTCGGCTGGTAAACCATTGAGATTTACCATTACCGGGCATATACATTGGCTGAAAATTAAGGGCGAACGATGGGACTCGAACCCACGAATGGAGGAACCACAATCCTCTGCCTTAACCACTTGGCTACGCTCGCCATTGCGTTTCCTATTATAGCACTTCCCTGGGAAATTGATCCAATTTTTTTCCAAGGAACGGACTCAACTAATCTAGAGTCTAGAAACTACAGCAAATCACTGTTTAGCAAATGAAAGCCTTAACTATTATGGCATATGTGGGAGTTTTTGGTCTAGCTGCTTTGGGAGTAGCTATGGCTAAGACGAATCCCAGTCAGGTTGAATATGAAGAGTACGCAGCACGAAGGTTGACAGAATATCTGAACACGAATGTCTGCAAAAAAACCCCAAAATTTATAGAAAACGTTATACAGTTTAATTGCAGGCAAGTTGTAGATTCTGCCCAGCCGCGACTACGAGAGATTATAGCTGATAGTACCGTACGCCAAGATTTTATCGTTTTTAGTATTTACCGTACGGATTTAAATGTAAATTCGTTGATACCTGCACTCAGACTTGATTCTATTTTGCCTTCTACACCTGGTTATCAATTTGAGACACTAGGAGCTTTTAACCAGTTTTACACTTATAAAGCTGAACAGCAATAGATATCTTTCCTTGTCTGTTGTGGCTTTTTCACAAAAGTAGCTGTGAGCGATCGCGTTTTACTATCTGCTTTAAATGGAGGATAAGACTCTAATTTTAGTTAAATTTTTCTGATAAGCAAATAAAGCTTTGGTTAGAAATAATAAAACAGCAAGTCTTTCTTTAGGTGAAGGTAAAAATTTGCTGTTATGTTTAGCATTTTTAAAAAGAGTAGCGTCAATTTACATCTTGCAACATCTGCAACAGCAAGGAAGCTGAGCCTCCCAATCCTGATTACCAGGTTTAACCTGATCAAAATAACTAAAGCCTCTGGCTCTTGTTGACTTTGGTGCAAGTTATCAGATCAAAAAAACATCATTTTTCTGATGAACACTAGTAGTTAGTTGTGAATCTTTAGCAGCTAGCTATTATCTAATGTTTAGAGAAAAGTATTGTCAAAAAATGCCATAAATATTAAGTTTTTGCACAATACTTAATCCCTAATAGTTTGTGATCAAAGTAGATATCTTAAGAGAGGAAACTAACAGATGTTCTTCCACAAAAAAGAAACAATTCATGTCGTTGATGTTAAAGAAGCCAATCCACGTTTTGCTCAATTGCTTTTAGAGCAGTTTGGTGGTGCAACAGGTGAATTAACAGCAGCTTTGCAATACTGGACTCAGTCATTCCACTGTGAGCATTCTGGAATTAGGGATATGCTGCAAGATATTGCCATTGAAGAGTTTGGTCATTTAGAAATGGTGGGTAAACTAATTGAAGCGCATACCAAAAACGTCGACCAAACTGAAGCTTATAAAAGCACTTTATTCGCTGTACGGGGTATGGGACCACACTTACTAGATAGCCAAGGTGTTGCTTGGAATGCTAATTACGTCAATGAAGGTGGTGATGTCGTACGCGATTTAAGAGCAGATATTGCTGCTGAAGCTGGCGCACGTCAAACTTACGAAGAATTGATTAAATTAGCACCAGATGAAGGTACTAAAAATACTCTTGTTCATCTTCTGACAAGAGAAATATCTCACACCCAAATGTTTATGAAAGCATTAGATTCTTTGGGGAAATTAACAGATCCATTTTTTGGTAATATTCAACCTGATAGTACTGTTGATATTTACTATAACTTGTCCACAAATGGCAAAGATGAACGTGGACCTTGGAATTCAGAGCCAACTTTCCGTTACATTGCTGATCCTTTAGCAGAAAAGCAATCTTAATTTGTTAGTTACTTGTTGGTTGGAAAAACAATTTTTCTACCAACAATCAACTGTTAGTAATCTGTGTCAATTATTTCTGAGGGGTTGCGAGAGGTCAGACCCCCGATTTTTTAAAAAAGTCGGGGGTCTCACAGTCGATAAAAATAATTTTTAAAATTTGCTAAGATATTTGACTATATATTTTAAATTTTTCCTTGCTAATGGTGTCTGCATGTTTACTAGTATCCCACGGTAGCCGAGATCCACGTCCAGAAGTTGCCATGCAGGAGTTGGCAAAGCTTGTAATTGATCAAGCGCGAAGTCTTGAAGTTGAAATTAGAGTTGGTACAGCGTGTTTAGAACTTAAGCCAGAACCTCTACATGAGCAAATAATCAAGTTCGTTAACAATTGTGCTGCTTGGGAGAAGGTTGATCTCAAAGTTGTACCACTGTTTTTGCTACCAGGGGTACATGTCATGGATGATATTCCTAATGAAGTAAGGCTGGCAAGAGCGGCTCTCGGTGAAGATATTTTGATAGAGTTACAACCACATTTAGGTAGTCACTGTGGTTTGGAGAATTTTTTAGCCAAGCAATTCGCTGCGACGATGGCGACGGCGAGGATTCTTGTAGCGCATGGTAGTCGCCGCCAGGGTTCACAATTACGAGTGGAAGCTATAGCGAAAAATTTAGATGCAGTGACTGCTTACTGGTCTGTACCTCCCAGTTTAGAAGTGCAAGTCAAAGAGTTGATTAATATTGGACATAGGCAAATTGCAATTCTGCCATACTTTTTATTTGCAGGTGGAATAACTGATGCGATCGCTCAGGTAATAGAAAAGTTACAATTACAGTTTCCTGGGGTGGATTTGCAGCTGGCAGAACCTTTAGGAGCAAGTGCAGAGTTAGCTGATTTAGTTTGGGATTTGATTAAAGAATGAACCGCGAAGACACTAAGGACGCGAAGGAAGAGGGGAAGAATTGTTTGGGAAAGGTTTATTTGGTGGGTGCTGGTCCAGGAGATCCGGGGTTGATGACACTCAAGGGTAAAGGGTTGTTGGAGTGTGCAGACGTTGTGATTTATGATGCATTGGTGAGTCCAGCAATTCTAGAAATGATTAATCCCCAAGCGGAAAAAATTAATGCTGGTAAGCGGCGGGGACGTCATTCACTAGTTCAGGAAGAAACAACGCAGTTAATGATTGAAAAAGCACAGGAACACGCGGTTGTCGTTCGGTTGAAGGGGGGTGATCCGTTTGTTTTTGGTCGCGGTGGCGAAGAGATGGAAGAATTATTACAAGCGGGAGTAGATGTGGAAGTTGTGCCGGGTATTACATCGGGGATAGCGGCTCCAGCCTATGCAGGTATTCCTTTGACGCACCGATTATATAGTTCTTCAGTGACATTTGTTACAGGTCATGAGGCGGCTGGTAAGTATCGACCGACTGTGAATTGGAGTGCGATCGCTCACGGTTCGGAGACGATTGTGATATACATGGGGATTCACAATTTGCCTTATATTGTCCAGGAGTTAGTGAAGGCGGGGTTGAGTCTGGAAACTCCTATTGCTTTGGTACGTTGGGGTACAAGATCAGACCAACAAGAGTTGATTGGTGAGTTAGGGACAATTATAGAGCAGGTTGAGCAAACTGGATTTGAAGCACCTGCAATTGTGGTGATTGGGGCGGTGGTGCATATGCACAAAATTTTATCTGGTCTTCGTTTGTGATGAGCAACTTTATAAGTTGCGAGGGGTCAGATCCCCGACTTTTTTAAAGAGTCGAGGATCTAATAAATTCTATATGTAGATCAAGTAGCCTTTGATAATTGATTAGTAGTAATCCAGTTCAGCAAATCGCTAGTACTTAGCACAGGTACTATTTGCTCATTATCCAAAATTGTATAGTTACTAATGCCAGTAGGTAGAGTTGTGTTAGCTTCAACTTGATAAAGAGAAACTTCTATTTCACCCCAAAAATGATCTATTTGTACTGCAACTTGTTGATTGTTATCTCTAATGATTAATACGTTCGCAGTATCGATTTGTGGCAGAGTGTCTGAAGATGATATTGCGGGATGTAAGTTATAAGATTGTAAGTATTGCTCAAGCTTAATTAAGCGAATTGTTGAACCTTGCCAGTGCAAAAATTCACTATCAAGTTGCTCCAACAAACATGTTTCTACAATTATATTTGTTGGTAATGCCACGAGCATACTATTACATTCTACTAGCATGACTCGCTTGCTCGAGAGATGAAATGGTGCTTTGACAAAAGATTCGCTGAGATTTTGGGCAGCAATTTCCGTTGGCAAATTTGCAAGTTGCTTTGTCAGTATCAATGTTTGCGATCGCTGCCATGTCAATAATGCTAATTTAGCAATTTCTGTCACATCCACATTAGATACAGCTGCTTCTAAATTTTGCATGACTGACTGACAAAGCTGGGTAAAAGCTTTTAAATGAAGTAACTCACCCAAATCACCTAATTGAGTAGCTATCATGATAACTTCTGCTTTTAAAGTAGACTTATCTGTTTTAGCTAATAAATATTTTAGGTGTTGTAAGTATTCTTCTACTTCAGTTTGGAAAATTAATAGGATAATGTCTTCCAGTTCTTGAGTTGGTGAGTACTGTGTTGGGTTATTTGTCCCAATTTGCTGAGACAAACGCTTTTTCAGCCCGTCAAACACTGGAAAACAAAAACTTGCTAACCATTGCTCATCTATAACATAGCCAACAGAAAGTAATTTTACTATCTGGCGTAACCATTCAACGCTAGATAGAAGTAAACTGTGTAATTCGGTGTCAATTTCTAAAAAGTTTGTCTGTTTTTTAAAATCTTGTAGCGCATCTGCTAAACGGTGAGCAAAATCACTCAGTAAAGGAAAACCTATAATATCTGCACCAGCTTTGATGGAATGAATAACTTTGAGAGCTATATCAATATTTTGCAAATAGCTGTGATGGTTAGATTTGAGTTCCAAGAATATAGATTCTAGGGTATTCAAATTACCATTAGCTTCTTCCAGAAAGTTTATCTGGTTCTCTAGTTCCCTATCTTTTAACATAGTTGGAATTATTTTTGATACCAAATGAAAGGGAATAAGTAGCCCAACATAAATTTTGTCGTTGGGTTAAGGTAGAAAGCAGAAGGCAGAAGTAAGAGATTTTTGAGTGTTAATATAAGTTCAGGTACTTCTGTTTGCTTAATCAGAAATCATTCAATTATAAATTAGTAATCAATAATGAAACTGTCAAATATTGTTCAATTCTAATTATTTCTAAAATTTATTTTTCTTAATGAAGAGTTTATCTAGTTTATTTAAGTAGGAAAATAAAATTAAATACCAAAAAAATATTCAGATTCAGAAGGCAGAGAGTCCTTCTACAACGGTGATCCCTGTTCGCCCATCGGTAGCGAACCCGCGCCTCCTCTACCTCCCTCCGTACTCTGCTTTCTGAATTAAACTTTGAAACTACGAACACTTGCTTGTAACTGCTGGTAAGTCTCTAATGTTCTTTGAAGAGATGCGGATACTTTGCGATAGGAACCGCCAGTCATTTCAGACACTTTCGCAATTTCTTTCATTAAATTAATTACTTCTTTAGAAGTTTGCACTTGAGATACTGAAGCGAGAGAGATTGATTGTACTAATTCGTCAATTTGGCAACAAACATTGAGCATTTGATTTAAGCTGTGTTTGCTATCTTCAACCAGACGAGTTACTTCTATTACCTGGGCGTTTCCTAATTCTATTGTCTTGACTACTTCGCTAACTTCCAGGTTAATATTGGCGGCGATTCCTTCGATTTCACCTGTAACTGTAGCACTTTCGGTAGCCAGTGCAGCTACTTCTTCAGAAAAAGAAATTAAACTGTCACTGTCTCCACCCACACGCGCTGTTTCGATACCAGCGTTGATCGCTAATAAGTTGATTTGTAGGGAGATTTGTTTAATTAAGGAAGCTAGACGAGTAATATGTTGCGAGTAATCCCCTAGACGCTTAATTTTTATAGCTGTTTCTCCCATCGACTCCCGCAGGCTAAAGATATTTTCGACAGTGAGATCCATCGCAGCGTCACCAATTTCAGCAGTAGGGGAGGCTGTGCGCGCAACTGCTGTAGCTAATCTGGCATTTTTGGCTACGCCTTTGATGGAAAGCCGAATTTGATCAACAACATCCAGGGAACGATCTATTTCCTGTGTTTGCTTGAATGTGTCAATAGCTAGTTGGCTGATGATTCCGGAATTTTCCGCGATCGCTGTATTCAATTGGGTAGCGGCTGCTTTAACTTGTACGACAATCTCCCGCAACCTTCCAACAATGAAGTTGCAAAAGTCTGCGATCGCTCCAATTTCACCTTTGTTAACTTCGATGTGTACTGTTAAATCGCCTCTTCTAACTCCCACTACATCATCTAAGAGTCTGTTTAACTGTTGTTGCAGTTGTTCTGCTTGTTGACGTTGCTGCTGGGAAGCTCTTTCACTTTGTTCTAGGAGATTAGCTCTTTCTAAAGCCAGTCCCACCAATCTCGCAAATTGCTCAAATAACTCAATTTCTGCTTGTTGCCAGACACGAGTTCTGGTACATTGATGAGCAATCAACAAGCCTAGTAAATTACCCCCCAATAAAATTGGTGCTTGTAAGTGGGCTTTGACTGCAAAGGATTCTAGCTGTTTGACATAAACTTCTGAAAAACCTGCTTGGTAGATATTGTTAGCAGCCAGTACACCACCTTGGCGATACTTTTCTATGTAATCTTGCACAACAGCTTGATGAAATCTTGTTTCTACACCAGGTAAACCCTCAACTACCGACTCAGCTAAAATACTACCTTGGGATTTCTCATCAAATTTACAGATGACTACACGCTCCACCTTTAAGGCTTTACGGATGTCTTGAACTGCCAAGTTGTAGATTTCTTGGGAATTAAGAGTTGCAGATAAATGAATCGCAAAGTCCTTGAGTACCTGGCTGACTTCCAGTAAATGGACTCGTTCTAAAGCCAATCCAACTTGAACTGCTAACTGTCGCAAGAAATTGATTTCAAAAGGTTGCCAAACATGGGGAGCCCAGCAGTAATGGGCAATCAAAAATCCAAAAATTTGATTATCTTTGAGAATGGGTGTTGCTAATATCGCCTTGACTTGCAGCCTTTCCATCAATTTTAGATGTTCGGGAACCAAGTCTGTCTCAAAAACGTTATTGGCGATGAGAATGCCATTAGTCGTGTAGGTTTCCACTAATTGCCTAGCAATGGAAGTGTCTTCAATTGTGTCACCCAAAGTTACCGGTAATCCAGGCGCGACAGATTCGGCGATGACTTGTCCCCTACCGTGAGCATTAAAGTGATAGACAACCACTCGATGGGCTCCTAGTGCTTGTCTGGCTTCTGTAACCGTAGTATTAAATAAATCCTCACAATTGAGTGACTGACGAATCGCCGTTAAAATGTTTGTAAACATCTTGAGGCGTTCAGCCTCGATTTTTTGTTTGTTCAGCAAGTCTTGCAGTTGGTCAGCCATACGGTTAATACTGGCTCCCAAAGTAGCAAATTCATCTTCTCCCTTGACAGTAATACGTGTGTCAAAATTACCTCTCGCCAGTTTCTTCACTACCATCGTGGCAGTTTGAATCGGTAGGGTGAGACGATTGGCTAAAATAGCAGCGATCGCACCCACTAAAAACGCCGTCACAATCGTTCCAATCGCCAATGTCAACAATAATTGTCTTTGTGTACCCAAGGCGATCGCTTTGTCTGTACTCAAGACTAATTGCCAATTTAAATCCGGTAAACCTGCTGTTTTTTGCCAAGGAACAAAGGTTGTTAAATCTTCAGCTTTACCTTTTCGATCTCGCAGTATACGTGTGACTACTTTCTTTGATGTTTGTAATTCCTGCCATTTGGGAATAACTTTTTGAGCATCTCTACCCAAATGATTCTCATCTGTTGCCAAAAAAATCTTGCCCGCAGAATCTATTAACTGGTACTCATCCTTAATTCCGGAAAGCTTATTGAGTGTTTGCGCCAATGATTGTATAGGTATAACCGCTTGGATAATATAAATAGTTTTATTAGTCACACTATCTTTCACTGGTGCAGCCAAATGAATTTTCGATTGTTTTACACTTGTACCTACCAATGGCTGACCAATATATGGTTCATTTGTTCTCAGAACTGCTTGAAAAGACTCCTGATTTTTTTGGTTAGGAATTGCTTCACCTTGAGTTTGTAAAACTACATTACCACTGAGATCCACAACAGCAATACTTTCATAGACTTGATAAATATCTTGCCAGCTATTAACCCGTGCAGCTTTATCTTCAGTAACTAAAATGTCTCGAAGTTTAGCATCAGTAAGAAATTTTTGTTTAGCGAATAGCTGAACTTCTTGATACCGTTTCAGCATAAATCGCTCAACATGGTCTGCTAAATTGCGAGCGCTGCCTTGTTTAATATTACTAATCTCTTTAGTGAGAGATTGATTTACTAAGTAATATGTCATAGCTCCCACTCCCAACGTTGGTAATGTGGAAATAGCAACAGCAAAAGCGATCGCTTTGGTACGGAAACTAACTTGTTTCGCCCATGCTATAACACTATTAATCGGAGAATAGAGAGAATAATTTCTACGCTGAAGTACAGTTTCGGTTTCGGAAGTAAGTCTAAATGTGCGCCGATGATAACTACTGTTTTTTGGTTCTGAATTAATTCTATTAACCATTAAGTTATCTCTATACTCAGAGGGTGAAGCGATTTTGGATTTTGGATTTTGGATGACTTTTACAGATAAACTTGAGGGCTTAAAAAGCAATTGTGAAAGTTACTAGTCGTAGCGAATTATATGTAGAAAAACTCTGCGTTTCTCCGCGTTTACATTACCATTTCACGCAAAGCCCTATCAGTCAAGTATGACAAAAAGCAATAATATAGGCATAATTTATTTTTTATGCCTCCTATCTCCTTGTAATCATTATTGGATGTTACAGAAAATAGAAGATGACACAATAGCCTGTGCATCTACAATTCATACTTAAATTTTTTACACCTACTTAATGTGTTGAAATACTTCTTTAAGTAAGTCTGCCTGTGTAAAAGGTTTACTCAAATAGCCTGATGCCCTCACAAGTTTGGCTCTAGCTTTATCGATAAAACCTGTTCTACCTGTAATCATGATTATAGGTGTATCTTTAAAATGAGAATGTTTCCGTACCAATGAACACAATTCATAACCATCTAAGTTTGGCATTTCAATATCTAGTAAAATCAAATCTGGTTTGAGACGAATAATTTGCATTAAAGCCTTGAGTGGATCGTTAATACCCACAACAGAAAACATTTGATCATCCAAAAATTTACTGATGGCATTTACGACAGCAGGACTGTCATCAATACAAAAAACTGTGTAGAGTTTTTTATCAACATTTGGTCGAGAAATTTGTGGACGATTACTGTTATTAGTATTAACAGGATGAGGTAAGACATTATTCAACCTTGGTTTAGGCAAAGGTTGCTGGCTTGGGGGGACAACATGGAGATGCTGTTGCTGTCCAGAATTGGGTGTACTTTCCCCCTTGGATGTCCTTTGGGGAGTTTGTTGTGGGCAGTTAGCTGCAAATTCCGAAGCTGATTGATGATTGAGATGGCGTCTTTCCAAAGAAGCTGGCTGCGGTGGCGCTGCATCAGCACTGGATCTTTCTGATTTACCACTGGGGATGGATGCATAGCTAGGCGATCGCCTTTGGCAACGTTCCACCAGCAAACGCACATCTAAATGGCAGAACTTGGGCATTTCATCCAAAAAGCTTTCAGGAGCAAATTCATAACTCCCCTCTTTTAACAATAAAAACGACTCTAAAACTTCTAGCGCCAATTGTTCCACCAAGATTCCGGCTTGAGCTGGGGTGATATATTTCTGATTAACTAACCAGCAAATAGCTAGATAGTCAGGATTGGGTATTGCTTGATTCTCAATCCCGGTTTCAAAAATTGCCCGCAATTGCTCTTTGATGCCATTGTGGAGAGTAGGTATTTTTTGGCTTAAACGCTGCAAGTGCTTGTAAAGCAACTCAAACATTTTTTCTGTACAGCACGCATAAATTAATTTACCCTCCTCCACATAGATTGACCAAGAACCAGAAGCGGTAAAAACTTGTAAACAACCAGCAGTGGATTTACTAGTTATTTTCTTCAGTAGAAATAACGGCTGTAACGATTGATAAAACCTGTATCTATTAATAGGGAGTATCTTCATGGCTACGGCTCTCAAATAAACTCAAAATTGACAAATGCAAATGGCTCTACTTGTTGCCATGAAACAGCGCCTGCATATTGCACTTACTTAACATTAGCTTATGGCGTGGGTGCATATACCCACATAAAAAGATAAAAAATGCCTAAAGTAGATAATTCGTCTCAAAAAACAATAGCAAAAATTGCTAACACAGCCATATTAAGGTGATTTAGTGCTTTGTACAGACTCTGTTGTTGGTTTTTGAAGCAAAATGGAATCGCAGGTAGCATACAAGCAGGCTGTTAAAGATTTAATCCATAAATTTGATAAGTAATGTGACTTAGTAATTAACTAGCCCAAAATCGATCATTTTTGAGCAGAGTGTAGGGCATTTTGTCAATACTGAGATTTCATCGTCACTAATTTTGCGATCGCATTCACCAAAAATGGCTGAAGGCTATAGATGACACGGATAATGTAAAAAATTATGCCTTTCACCCTATCCTTTAAACGTCAGGTGTACTTAATGAGGAAACCTTTAAGGGTAAACTTGCTTACCTTTCACCCACATTTTGCATGAATTTTAATGGTGGAGTAAAAGATGGAGTAGTGATTGGCTCCCAAGAAGGCAATTTCTTCATATGTTTGAAAACACCCTCTAAAGTATTGTCTTAATGAAAAGAAAGTTTGCCCTGATGAACTGGATGAGTAGCTACCGTAGTGAATTACAACTATTAAATTTGATGATTGTGGTGTAACTCAAGTAATTTACTCCATATTTAAAAATAAAATTATCTTCCTTACTTTTAGATTACTCTAATTTCAACAAAAAAAATAAAAGAAGCATGAAAAATCCTATGAAGAAGTAAAGATATTGTGAAATAGAAGTTATTGTCATGAGTAACAAAAGATTTATCTATAAAGTTTCTCGTTGCAAGTATCGATACTTAAGTTTACAAAAATGTACAACTTAATTTAATGTTTGAGTTTGTTGTATTTATTGCATTCATGATTTTATTAGTTTCTTACCAATTAATTCTTTCTCATTTTGTTTTTGCTGATACATTTATATATTTTGGAACTTTGTTCTGCTCAGCAATTATAACCAAATAAATACTCTTGATAGTTCATGTTGAGAAACAGAGAAATACTAAGGTAATTGTAATGATGTATGCATTATAAGCCTATTGATAGGATTTTATTTAGCCAAAATGGCATTATCTTAACTGTGTTAATTTTAATTTTTTGCACAGCTATTGGTGGTTACAAAGCTACAACTGAAGTTAGTGCGTTCACAAGCATCAGTAGTAACTAAAGAAAAAGTCACAAACTCAAGCTTCCTATCCAAGCCATCAAATCAACCGAGTAAAGCTGGATAGTTGATTTAGGTATCTTTGATACAAATAGAAGGTTTGTTTTCAATCAATAAAGATAAAACTAAGAACTATCACTTAGATTTAAAAATTAAAGTTTATCCGGATAGCATCATATAAATAGTGTATTTTAATAGTATTTTTTGACTGCCCATATAGTAATAGTGCAGCGCAGTCAAAATAACGACGCAGCAAATTAAGAGCTAAATTAGCTCAAATATGGGCATGAAATATTCGCCTTTTGAAAAGCAGTTTCTTATACAAAATCTAGTCAAGAAACATGTAAGATGCGAAACTCAGTTATTCAACATTATCCACATCTAAAATAACTGCATATATTTTCTCTTGTCCAACAACAATAAACTTGAAATTAGATTATGACAATGGGTGCAATACCAGCATTGCTCTCACCCCCCACTATGAAAATTGAGCAAAGTGTCAAGCGTAAGGGAGACAAGAAGAATGATAAAGTTATCAGTCAACCACCTCACAAAACTTTCTGCTATTCTCCAGAAAAGCTAAACTACAAAAACTGGAGATTAGACTAATACAACTGTGACCGAAATTAGTTTACAAGTAGAAGAACAGGGAGAACGCCTTGACCGCTACCTGACCGAAAGATTGACAGACTTATCTCGTTCCCGCGTCCAACAATTAATTGAACAGGGTCAGGTTCAACTCAACGGCAAAATTTGCACATCGAAAAAGACTAGTGTGAAACAGGGCGATCGCATTTGCTTAGAAATTCCCCCAGCAGAACCTCTCGAACTGACAGCACAAGACATTCCCCTAGACATTCTCTACGAAGACGACCAACTATTAATTCTCAATAAACCTGCGGGCTTAGTTGTCCATCCTGCACCCGGTCATCCCGATGGCACATTGGTTAACGCCATTTTAGCTCATTGTCCCAATTTACCCGGCATAGGGGGTGTGCAGCGTCCAGGAATTGTGCATCGATTAGATAAAGATACAACAGGGGCGATCGCAATTGCTAAAACTGAATTTGCCCATCAGCATCTCCAAGCACAACTCAAAGCTAAAACTGCACAACGAGAATATCTAGGTGTTGTCTACGGTGTCCCAAAAACTGAAAACGGTACAATTGACTTACCCATCGGTCGCCATCCAGTAGATCGAAAAAAAATGGCTGTTGTCTCACCAGAAAAAGGTGGAAGACCTGCAACTACCCATTGGCGAATACTTGAACGTCTGGGCAACTATACATTAATGCACTTTCAATTGGAAACCGGACGTACCCATCAAATTCGTGTCCACAGCGCCCACATAGGTCATCCCATCGTCGGCGATCCTGTTTATAGTTCTGGCCGTTCGGTGGGTGTGAATTTACCGGGACAAGCACTCCATGCATGGCGACTCAGGTTACAGCATCCGGTCTCTGAAGAATGGATCGAAGTCACTGCACCTATTCCTCAAACCTTCAAGACTCTCTTAGAAGTTTTGAAAAGACGGGTGACCACTGCCGATAAAAATTACAAATGAGAAATCTTTACGAATCTTCTTTACTCATCTTTACATAACTTTACATATTTATCATTCATCAAAGCTTCAGTAAACTTGTGAGATGTTTACTTTTAACCACTATTTTTGAGAAAATTCCAGATTTAGATTTTAAGTATTTTGGCTGAAATAAAAAATCAATAAAATCGTTACATACAATGCAGATTTTTTAATTGCATCTTCTTCAAGAAAGATAGAAAAACTTTATTTTTTTTCAGACCAAAATAACATTCAATGTAACTTTTACTACTATTAATCCTATGGAACAAAAACATGAAGTTAGATTAACAAAAATTTCATAATGTAAAGCAAGGATTTAAGTCATAAGTATATAAGCCTGCCGATTCATAGGTTTCACTAAATAATCTAGATTTTTACACTTATTAAATAAAGTTCATAAAAAAAGGCTGCAAGCCAAATATAAAATACGAACTAGGTCAGAAAGCAATTTAAAAATATCAAGACAATAAAGATTTCTCGTGCTAAATATTTGCGCGTATAAATCATATTAATTTGATTTTTATGTGCAATATTTGCTAGAAATTTTCATGCCTATTTGTCTGGAATATCTGATTGCTTCTACCAAAACAAGCTGATTTAATGGCTTTAATTTGCTGCTGTGAACACTAGGAGAAAAAAATGCTTGATGCTTTTTCCAGAGTAGTTGAACAAGCTGATAAAAAAGGTGCTTATTTAAGCGGTGACGAAATCAACGCTCTGCAAGGAATGGTTGCTGATAGCAACAAGCGCTTAGACGTTGTTAATAGACTCACCAGCAATGCTTCCTCCATTGTTGCTAATGCTTATCGTGCTTTAGTAGCAGAACGCCCCCAAGTCTTCAATCCTGGTGGTGCTTGCTTTCATCATCGTAATCAGGCTGCATGTATCCGCGATTTAGGATTTATTCTGCGCTACGTTACCTACTCTGTACTAGCAGGTGATTCCAGTGTGATGGATGATCGCTGCTTGAATGGTTTACGTGAAACCTATCAAGCTCTTGGTACTCCAGGTGATGCTGTAGCTTCTGGAATTCAAAAAATGAAAGAAGCTGCCCTCAAAATTGCTAACGATCCTAATGGCATTACCAGAGGTGATTGCAGTCAGTTAATGTCTGAAGTTGCCAGCTATTTTGACCGCGCTGCTTCGGCGGTTGCTTAAAAATTTTTTTGGTTGTAGATTGCACTTTTTGTAAGTATCCTTTGTCTGCCTGGGTCATTTGTAATTGCAAAGGATATGAATATAAAAGTTGCATGTACAACTTGTTTTCATAAATTTTTGGCAAGACTTTTTTGAGTTCTTTTAGTTAGCAATTTTTGGAGATTAATTAAATCATGAAAACCCCATTAACTGAAGCGATCGCCGCTGCTGATGTTCGCGGTTCTTATCTGAGCAACACTGAACTCCAAGCAGTATTTGGTCGTTTTAACCGCGCTCGTGCTGGCTTAGAAGCAGCTAAAGCATTTGCTAACAACGGCCAAAAATGGGCAGAAGCAGCAGCCAATCACGTTTATCAAAAATTCCCCTACACCACCCAAATGCAAGGGCCTCAGTACGCTTCTACCCCAGAAGGTAAATCTAAGTGCGTACGTGATATTGACCATTACTTACGTACTATCAGCTATTGCTGCGTAGTTGGTGGCACTGGCCCCTTGGATGAGTACGTAGTTGCAGGCTTAAAAGAATTCAACAGCGCTCTTGGCTTGTCTCCCAGCTGGTACGTAGCGGCTCTAGAATTTGTCCGTGACAATCATGGTTTGACAGGTGATGTTGCTGGTGAAGCCAACACCTATATCAACTATGCAATTAATGCATTGAGCTAAATCCACACAGCAAGTGTCCTTTGTCCTTCTTTGATGGCTAATGGCTAATCGAGACTGGTTAGTAGTTAGTAATTGTTGATCGTTAATAGTTGTTTGTTGTCTGGAACAACTAACAACCAACAACTAACAACCAACAACTAACAACTAGCAAGAGTGCAATTAGCAATTAGCCATTCGTTGTATTTGAGAAAAGAAACAATAAAAAATTCGCAAATATGGAGCGATTGTCAAGATGACTACTTCAGTCGCAGAACGTCTAGCAATTAGAGATGAGATCGGCAAAAAAATAGAACTGCGCCAAAATTGGACTGAAGATGAATTGCAGCTAGTATTTCGAGCTGCCTATGAGCAAATTTTTGGTCGCCAAGGTGTGTATGCTAGCCAGAGATTTACTAGCGCTGAAGCAATGCTACGTAACGGCAAAATCAGCGTTAAACAATTTGTGGAAATTTTGGCAAAATCTGAGTTTTACAGAGAATGTTTCTTTTACAAAAACTCCCAAGTGCGGTTCATTGAATTGAACTATAAGCATTTGTTGGGACGCGCACCCTACGATCAATCAGAAATTGCATACCACACAGACCTTTACGCTTCTAGCGGTTACTATGCCGAAATAGAATCGTACATTTACAGTTCTGAATATGACAATGCCTTCGGTAATTATGTTGTTCCTTATTACCGGGGATTTCAGTCAATTCCTGGTATGAAAACGGTAGGATTTAACCGTATATTCGAGCTTTATCGTGGCAGAGGTAACAGCGACAACGCTCAATTTGGTGGTAAAAGTTCGCGCTTACGCTCGAAAATCGCGATGAACATGTCCAACATGATTTCGCCACCATCATCCCCAGGACTTGGATTTACATCAATTGCACCAACTTTGATTAGTTCTCCTGTATTGGGAGATAATCGCATGTTCCTCATCGAAGCGATCGCTGGTGGATTGAACACAAAAGTTGCAGTGCGTCGTAGCAGACAAGTTTACACCGTACCCTATGAGCGACTCTCAGCTACCTACCAAGAAATTCACAAGCGTGGCGGTAAGATAGTCAAGATTACGCCAGCCTCTTAGAAGATGGGGGGATAGGGTGATGGGGAGATGGGGGGATAAATAAATATATTCTTCCTACCTCCCCACTGCCCCTAATCCCCAACGCCAGGTGCTTTATGCCGGTGAGTTCCCCGCCTCCCCATATCTCTCACTTTTAACTTTTGACTTGCTTATGACTGCTGCATATTCTGCCGAACCCATTCTTTCAAAAGAAGCAGCGATCGCAGCACTAAAGAGCGAAGATAACCAAATTCGTTATTACGCTGCTTGGTGGTTAGGAAAACATCAAGTGCAAGCAAGTTGTACAGCGTTGTGTGAAGCCCTGTTTGATGAACGCTATCGCATTCCATCAGGAGGCTATCCCCTACGTCGTCAAGCTGCACGTGCTTTAGGGCAATTAAAGAATCCACAAGCAGTACCAGCGTTAATTGCTGCACTTGCATGTGATGATGATCTGCACCTGCGGGAAGCAGTTATTCAAGCTTTAGCAGCGATTGGCGACCAGCGGGCTGTTGAGCCATTGCTGAAACTGCTACAATCTCATCAACAGCAACCGCTAGAAGCCTTGATAGAAGCGCTAGCGACTTTACAAGTATGGTCTGCTCGTCCTCAAATAGAACCCTTTCTCAATCACACTTCCGAGCGAGTACAATGTGCTGCGGCACGCTATTTGTTTGTTTTAACCCAAGAACCCCAGTACATAGAACGTATTATTAATAATTTGAATCATGACAATATGTATTTGCGCTGGGCAGCCATATTTGATTTAGGAGCCGTTGGTCATCGTCAAGCAATAACTGCGATTTTAGCTGCTCGGGTTCCTAACAGTTTAAAGTTATTAAATTTGAAACGCATTTTGGAAGCCCTATTAGATAACGAACGAGCTGACAAGGAAACAACTGAGTTCATTTTTCGGGCAATTGATGATTTGTTAATTCAACTTTGAGGTAGGGAATCGGTAATAGGTAATAGGTAATTGATGGTTTTTCCCTATTACCTATTACACCTTTTTTATGTCTGCAATCTTTAACAATCATGAATACACAGAATGTAAATACCGAGCAACTAATTTCGCAATTAAATAATGCTTCGCTACCAACTGATGCGATATCTGCAATTGCTGCTCTATCAGCTAGGGAAATTACGGAAAATAAGGCGATTTCAGCTTTAATTCAAGCTTTTAGCCATCATCACCCTTCTGTGGGTAAAGCGGCAGTTGAAGCATTAGTAAAGCTAGCACCTGCAAGCGTAGAACCACTGATTTTTGCTTTCCGTAATTCTCCTGATCAGGGCGTGCAGGCTTATATTATTCAGGCTCTAGCACTAATTGGTGACGAGCGAGCAGTTGATTTGTTAGCAGAAGTTGTTGGCACAGAAGTAGCTAACCACTGCCAAGGAAATGTCCGTCGGATTGCCGCACGCGGATTAGGAAAGATAGGGAGGACTGCTAAGCAACCGGAAGTCATCCGCTATGCTGTCGAAAAACTCACTTGGGCTTTACTGACTCCAGAAGATTGGGGACTACGTTATGCTGCTGCAGTTTCTCTACAGGAAATTGGCACACCAGCAGCTCATACTGCCTTACAGACGTCACTAAATCAAGAAACAGACAAAGTAGTGCGATCGCGCATTACAATGGCTGCGACAAAAAATCTGCCAGATTAACTACGGACTGGAAATATATAAATTAGCAGGATGAGAGGAATTAATTTTTTTGCTACCCCAACTCTCCTCCTGCTTGTTCTGCTTTCAAAACTCAATTACTTCCAACTCCTTATCTTCATCTGTGGCGACAAATTTCTGCAACTAATAGCAATATTTAGAATTTTTTTGTTAAAAATTCTTAACATATAAGGATGTATCTATCAAAGTCATGTAGAACTTGAATAGGTTGTTTCGTATAGATAATGAGCAAAAATTAAGAAAATCTAAGCAAAGAAAAGTTGCGTCTTATCTTGCTGTTTTGTGAAGTAGCGTTAAGAAAAAAAGCACTATTTCTCAGTTAAAGTCCTTGCATGTAAAGGTTTTGAGGCTTTTCTTATTGGTATATCTCATTTATTCATAATTTGTAACAAATAATGCCCCTGTAGCGTTGTATAAACATAAGCTGGAGGGGTTAATTAACAGGCAAAAGTTAAAGGTGGCAATCAATTCGTAAAGTTTGCCAGTTTCTCATAAAATCACCCCAGTTTCTCATTTTTCTGATTCTGTTTGCAGAGCAGAAAAGTGAAGAGCAAAAGAGAAACGCCCTTGTTTAACGTCTGTTACAGACCAATCCAAATTGATAAAACAATTCCAGTTTTAATCAAGACAGCACTCAACTAAGGAATTAGGAGAATCTTCCATGTTAGACGCATTTGCCAAGGTGGTTTCTCAAGCTGACTCCAGAGGCGAATTTCTGAACAACGAGCAACTCGATGCTCTGACCAACCTAGTTAAGGACGGCAACAAGCGCCTGGATGTAGTCAACCGCATCACCAGCAATGCTTCCACCATCGTTACCAACGCTGCTCGTTCTTTGTTTGAAGAGCAACCTCAATTGATTTCTCCTGGTGGAAACGCTTACACCAACCGTCGCATGGCTGCTTGCCTCCGCGATATGGAAATCATCTTGCGCTATGTTACCTACGCTATCCTCGCAGGTGACGCAAGCGTTCTTGACGATCGTTGCTTAAATGGCTTGCGCGAAACCTACCAAGCTCTGGGAACTCCCGGTTCTTCTGTAGCAGTTGGTGTTCAGAAAATGAAAGAAGCTGCGATCAACATTGCTAACGACCCCAATGGTATCACCAAGGGTGATTGCAGTCAGTTAATGTCTGAAGTAGCTAGCTACTTTGATCGCGCTGCTGCTGCTGTTGCGTAATAAACATAAAAAAAGCCCAGAACCAAAAAGCTAGGTATCCAGGCAAAAAATTACGAAACGTTAAGGAGATTTAACATCATGAAAACACCCATTACCGAAGCAATCGCAGCTGCTGATACCCAAGGACGTTTTCTCAGCAACACCGAACTTCAGGCTGTTCGTGGTCGTTTAGAGCGTGCTACCGCTAGCATGGAAGCTGCTCGTGCTTTGACCTCCAACGCTCAGCGCTTGATTGATGGTGCAGCTCAAGCTGTATACCAAAAATTCCCCTACACTACCCAAATGAGTGGCCCTCAGTACGCTGCTGATTCTCGTGGTAAATCAAAGTGCGCTCGTGACATCGGCCACTACCTGCGGATGGTAACCTACTGCCTAGTTGCTGGTGGTACTGGTCCAATGGATGAATACCTAATTGCTGGTTTGGATGAAATCAACAGTGCTTTTGAATTGTCTCCCAGCTGGTATGTAGAAGCTCTGAAGTACATCAAAGCTAACCACGGTTTGAGTGGTCAAGCTGCTAACGAAGCCAACACCTACATTGATTACGCGATCAACGCTCTTAGCTAGATAGCGATCCGGCCCGGAGAGGGATGCAGCTGTGTGGGATCACCAAGCAGTTGGATCTAGCTCCGGGCATAGTTTTATCTGGGGATTGATAAAAAAATATTTATTTCAGACACGCAGAAGTTAAGCGTGTGAATAAATAGGGGGAAAATAATGCCGATTACAGCAGCAGCATCCAGGCTAGGAACAGAAGCCTTTAGCAGCACAAGCGCAGCTAAAGTTGAGTTACGCCCCAATGCAAGCAGAGATGATGTAGAAGCAGTAATTCGAGCCGTATATCGGCAAGTATTGGGTAATGACTACATCATGGCATCAGAACGCTTGAAGAGTGCAGAATCACTCCTGCGGGACGGGAACCTGACAGTGCGGGAGTTCGTGCGTAGCGTTGCTAAGTCAGAACTCTACAAGAAGAAATTTTTCTACAACAGCTTCCAAACCCGGTTTATTGAACTCAACTACAAGCATTTATTGGGTCGCGCTCCCTACGATGAGTCTGAGGTGATTTTCCACTTAGACTTGTACCAAAACCAAGGGTACGATACTGAAATTGACTCCTACATAGATTCAATTGAATATCTGAATAACTTCGGCGACAACATTGTCCCCTACTATCGCGGTTTTGAGATTCAAACCGGACAAAAAACAGCTGGCTTTACTCGGATGTTCCGTTTGTATCGGGGTTATGCCAACAGCGATCGCGCCCAAGTAGAAGGCACTAAAACTCGTCTTGCCCGTGAACTAGCAACCAATAGCACTTCCTCAGTTGTTGGACCATCTGGTAGCAATGCTAACTGGAGTTACCGTGCAAGCGCGGATGTGACTCCCAGAAAAAACATGGGAAATGCTGTAGGAGAGAGCGATCGCGTTTATCGCATCGAAGTTACCGGACAGCGCAATCCTGGCTTCCCCAGCGTACGCCGTAGTAGCTACGCCGTGGTTGTACCTTACGAGCGTCTTTCGGACAAGATTCAGCAAATTGTCCGTCAAGGCGGCAAAATCGTTAGTGTCACCCCAGCATAAGATTGGTGGTAATTCATCGATTTGATACCAAATACTTCTCTCTCAACGTCATTTCCCTAAAGGGAGAGGCTGCGCGAACACCCGTATAAAAGTTAGTAGTGAGGAGCTATGGGTTAAGAATTATGAGTCATGAGTTATGAGTTATGGGTTGAAGAAAATATAAACTTCAAAACTCCTAATTCTTAACTCCTAATTCTTAACTCCTAGCTCCTAACTCCTTAACAATTGCCCAAAAGCTAATCTTACAGGAGAGGTTAACAAAAATGTTCGGTCAAACCACAGTTGGTGCTAATGGCATTTCTAGTGCAAACAGCCGGATGTTTCGTTATGAAGTCGTAGGCTTGCGGCAAAACGAAGAAAACGACAAAAATAACTACAACATCCGCAACAGTGGCAGTGTATTCATGACTGTGCCATACAACCGCATGAATGAAGAAATGCAGCGGATCACTCGTATGGGCGGCAGAATCGTTAAAATCGAGCCTTTAACGACAGCGGAATAAAACTAACGCTTTGGCAATGATTGAACCAAGTGCAGAAGCATATTCTGCCGAAAATGCTCCGCCCTTAACAAAAGAGCAAGCGATCGCTAACCTGCAATCTCCAGATTTAAGTCTCCGCTATTATGCCGCTTGGTGGCTAGGTAAAAACCGCGTCCGGGATCAAGCTGTTGTAGATGCTCTGATTGTGGCATTAGAAGATGAAGCCGACAGAACAGAAATGGGCGGCTATCCTCTACGCCGTAATGCTGCAAGAGCATTAGGAAAATTGGGCGACATGCGAGCCGTACCAAGTTTAATTAAGTCCTTGGAATGCTCTGATTTTTATGTGCGCGAAGCCGCTGCCCAATCCTTAGCAACACTAAAAGACATAGCTGCTGCCCCAGCACTGATGCAATTGCTCAATGGTGGAGTAGCAGCAGCCGTGCCAGTACCAGGACGGCCACACTTGACCCAGCCCTACGAAGCAGTATTAGAAGCCTTGGGAGCTATTGGTGCAACTGAGGCTATTTCCCTAATAGAACCTTTCCTTGACCATCCAGTACCACGAGTGCAGTGTGCAGCAGCAAGAGCAATGTACCAGCTGACACAAGACGCCAAATATGGACAGCGTTTAGTGCAAGTTTTGGACAGCAACGACTTAAAATTGCGCCGCGTTGCCTTAGGAGATTTGGGTGCCATAGGTTATTTACCAGCAGCAGATGCGATCGCGAACGCCAAAGTCGAAAATAGCTTCAAACTGATAGCCCTCAAAGGTTTACTGGAACATCAACTTCAACAGGAGTTAGATGTTTCCTCTCTTTCTGAGGATGCTATTCGGGTAATGAACTTGATGGATTCACTTTTGTAGTGATTGGTTAGTGGTTAGTGGTGAGTCAGCGACGGGAACGCAGGGGGTCTCCCCCATGAGCGACTGACGAACCCGAAGGGTTAGTGGTTATTGGTCAAAGAACCACTACTACTAACTACTAACTACTAACTACTAACTCTTGACCAATGACTAACACCCAACAATTAATTCGTGCCGTAGTAGAGGCAGACTCGCCAGCACGAATGATAGCGGCAGTACAAAAATTAGCAGCAGCGCAAGACGAAGCGGCAATTCCCACATTAATTGCCGTGTTTGGTTATAACAATCCAGCCGCAGCAATAGCAGCAGTAACTGGATTAACTCAGTTAGGAGAAGTAGCAGTACCACAGTTGCTAGAACAAATTGACGACTACAACTATGGCGCACGGGCTTATTCAATTCGTGCTTTAGCAGCGATCGCAGATCCCCGTGCCCTAGATGTATTATTAGCATCAGCTGCTAGCGATTTTGCTCCTAGCGTTCGTCGCGCCGCCGCCAAAGGTTTGGGAAATTTGCGTTTTCACAAACTGGAAAACCCACAACGCCAACAAGCGCAAGCAAAAGCATTGCAAACCCTAATGTTTATTTCTCAAGACCCTGATTGGTCAATTCGTTATGCCGCCGTTGTTGGTTTGCAAAGTCTAGCAAAAATACCCGAATTGCAACAGCAAATTTTAGCAAAATTTGCAGAAATCTTAGCTAATGATACCGAAGACTCACTTCGAGCCCGCGTGCAGTTAGCTCAAAAACAAGTATTGGGTTAGTTGTTAGTTCGTGGTTGATTGTTAATTGTTAATAACAAACAACAAACAACAAACAACTATTAACCAGTCTCTGCGAAACCCTAAAACAAGGTAACAATTTCAAGATGCCTATACCATTACTTGAATTTACTCCAACTACCCAAAATCAGCGTGTCGATGGCTACGAAGTAGCTGGCGAAGACACACCTACTATCTATCGGTTAGCAAACGCTACCTCCGATGCTGATATTGATGCCATCATCTGGGCAGCTTATCGGCAAATATTTAGCGAACACCTAATTTTAGAAAAATATCGTCAACCCTTCCTAGAATCGCAGTTAAGAAATCGGGCTATTAACGTCCGAGATTTTATTCGGGGATTGGGTAAATCCGATGTTTATCGTGATGAAGTAGCAGAAACCAATTCTAATTATCGTTTAGTAGACATCAGCTTCAAGCGGTTTTTGGGACGGGCTACCTACGGTAAAGATGAGCAAATTTCTTGGTCAATTGTCATTGCGACCAAAGGATTGCATGGTTTTATCGACGCCATTGTAGATTCTGAAGAGTATCGTCAAAACTTTGGTGACGACATCGTACCCTTCCAACGCCGACGCTTTAAAGACAGACCCTTTAACTTAGTCAACCCCCGCTACAGCGATTACTGGCGCGGTCGCTTAATTGAACAGTATCTCGGCGGGCGTTCCTTCTATCAAGTCGTTCGCTCCGGACAAGCTGTGCAACGAGGAGTTCGTCAAGCCATTCCAGCCAACTTCTTGTCAATGGCTGCCAGTGTCACACCAGGTGGAGCAGAATATCAACGCTCAAGCGATCGCGCGAGAAATATTGCCTCTAGTATCAAGATTCCTGACACCAGCCGCGAATCTACTACCCCGCCTCCAACCGTAAAACCCGCACAAGTTGCTTTACCTTATCGTTACATTCCTGGTAACAAAACAACCTAGAAAATGGGTAATAGGTAATGGGTAATGGGTAATAAGAAATCACCAATTACCAATCACCAATTACCAATCACCAATTACCAATCACCAATTACCAATTAACAATGTCAATACCACTACTCCAATACAAACCCAGTTCTCAAAACCAGCGTGTTCCTGGTTACGAAGTACCAAACGAAGATACTCCCAGAATTTATCGTCTAGAAGATTCTCCCACCGAAAGCGAAATCAAAGAATTAATTTGGGCTGGGTATCGGCAAATATTTAGCGAACACGAAAATCTCCAGTTTCATCGCCAAAAAAATTTAGAATCCCAGTTGAAGAATCGGGCAATTACTGTGCGTGACTTCATCCGGGGTTTGGCAAAATCAGAAGCTTATCGTCGTCTAGTAGTAGAGACAAACTCTAACTACCGCATTGTAGAAATTACTCTCAAACGCATTTTAGGTCGTGCGCCCTACAACAAAGACGAAGAAATAGCTTGGTCAATTACAATTGCCACCAAAGGTTTTAGCGGTTTTGTTGATGCTCTAGTAGATTCTGAAGAGTATCAAATCAATTTTGGTGATAACACTGTTCCCTACCAACGCCGTCGTTTTAAAGACAGACCATTTAATTTGGTAACACCTCGTTACGGTGATTACTGGCGTGATAAACAAGAAACTGAGCGCTATAAATGGGGTGATATTAATAACTTCTTGGATATGGCGAAGTCTATTGATATCAAAACAGTTTCTTACACACCAGTTAGCACTGCCAACATTCAAATCCCGGACACAACACGGCAGGAAAAACCGCGAGGTATCCCTGTTTCTATCAGTCCTAGTGCAAGTTTTCCTGTGCGTTAAGCTAAAGTAGTTAGTAGTTAGTAGTTAGTGGTTAACAACCAACAACTAACAACAAACAACTAACAACAAAAAATTAAGAGTGGGTCTGCTAAATCCAGTCATTGTTTCACACAGTTTAGAAGGTTGCAAGGTTTGCTTTTGAGAATTTTCTAAAGTGTAAATCTCACAACCTTCTAATGTGGCAAGTTATGTAAAAGGTGAATGGAAATATGGCACTACCTATACATACATACAAACCCACCACTCAAAATCAACGAGTTTGTAGTTTTGGAACGGCAGATTTAAATGAAGATAGTCCTTATATCTACCGTCTCGAAGATACAAATTCCAGTGGTGAAATTGCAGAACTGATTTGGGCAGCCTATCGTCAAGTATTTAACGAACAGGAAATCTTACAATTTAATCGTCAGATTGCTTTAGAAACACAACTGAAAAATCGCTCCATCACGGTACGTGATTTTATTCGTGGTTTGGCAAAATCTGGACGATTTTATCAGCTAGTAGTTGCAGCTAATAATAATTATCGGCTGGTAGAAATTTGTTTAAAGCGATTGTTGGGTCGCGCTCCCTACAATCAAGAAGAAGAAATTGCTTGGTCTATTCAAATCGCTACTCGCGGTTGGTCAGGATTCGTAGATGCGTTAATTGATAGTGAAGAGTACGAACAAGCTTTTGGTGATAATACCGTACCTTATCAACGCAAACGAATGTCAACAGATAGACCATTCAGCTTTACCCCGCGTTACGGTGAAGATTATCGCGATCGCGCGGGTATTGTTCAGACCAGTTGGATACATCATACTGAATGGTATGGGTTTTTGGCTCCATCGCCATACCCCAAGCAAGTGGATTGGAGGACAATATCAGCCGTAATTATCGGCCTGTCTGGAATAATCGCTTTCTTGCTCATACTAAACTGGTTTGTAAACAGTTCTGCTTTTTAACAAAATGCAGAAACTTAACTAAAAAATGAAAGAGGATTGATTTATAAATCAGACCTCATTCAGTTTTCAAGAGCAAGCTCTGTTTAATCTGTTGATAATTAAAGGGGAAAATTGCAAATGGCACTGCCATTACTTGAATACAAACCCAGCAGCCAAAATCATCGAGTCAAAAGCTTTGGGAAGGCTGACCTCAACGAAGATACACCGTATATTTACCGCCTAGAAGATGTCAGTTCTTTTTCTGACATGCAAGACATCATTTGGGCAGCTTATCGCCAAGTTTTCAGCGAACACGAGATTCTCAAGTTCAACCGCCAAAAGCACATCGAATCTCAACTGAAAAACGGCTCATTGACTGTACGCGACTTCATTCGTGGTTTGGCCAAGTCTGAAGCCTTCTACCGCTTGGTTGTTTCAGTTAACAATAATTACCGTCTTGTAGACATTTGCCTCAAGCGCTTTTTAGGTCGTTCTGCTTACAACAAAGAAGAAGAAATTGCTTGGTCTATTGTCATCGCCACTAAAGGTTTTGATGGTTTCGTTGATGCCTTATTAGATAGTGATGAATATACCGAAGCATTTGGTGATAACACCGTACCCTACCAGCGTAAGCGTTTGGTAGATCGTCCCCACAACTTGGTAACACCTCGCTACGGCGAAGATTTCCAAGAAAGTGCTGGTACTGTTACCACAGATTGGCGCTTCACCTTAGAGAAATTCTACAGCCGCAAGTTCCAAGAACGGCGACTGGCAGAAGGTGATCCACGTAAGTATGCCGATATGGCAGCCTCAATTAATGCTAAGGGCAACTACGCGCAAAACATTCGTGCGGCTGAGCTTGATTACATGAGCTTAGTACCAAATCGTAGTAGACGCTAAAATTCCTACTGCGATCGCTTGGAGTAAATACATCAAATTTATACTGGGTCTTGTTTCCCTGCTAATTTAGTGCCTGAGCATTGCGTTAGATGGAAATAAGACCCAGTAATTTTATATTTGGGTTGAAATCGTAGACGCGGAGCGGCTTCCCGCAGGGTACACAGATGCACACAGTTGATAGAGTGTTTCATCAATTCATCGCAAATTCTCTGTAAAAAAAACTCCGTGTTCCTTTGCGTTTACTCTGCGTCACTCTGCGTTTAAAACAAAAGCCCCTCCAGTTGGGAGGGGGCCTTTTTATGTATCTGACAAACTAGAGAAGA
>NZ_AJLL01000076.1 GCF_000317225.1 Fischerella thermalis PCC 7521 | reverse complement strand
GAAGATTTACTTATGATGTGCAGGTAGTTTTTCTACCCTGTTACATATCTTAAAGTACATATTGCGGTTTGTAAAGTCTTTTCAGAAATATCTACTTCTGGTATGATATTCGTCCTTAATCCTCATCTAGATTCATGTGTGGAACCAATCCAAAATCTAAAATCTAAAATCGAATGGCACTGCTTGCTCGATATCAAGAGCCAAGTGTTTATCTAATCCTTAGATACATCCAGTAAAGAGATAATTGCGGATCTGGACTTGTTTTGCGGAAGCCTACTGCTGTTCCTGAGTTTTCTGAAGTTGGATGGCTAGTGTATACATGTCGCAAAGATTCGGAAAATCCGCTTGCGTGCGTATGAGAGTTTTTTGGACATCTTTATAATAATTGACACAAAAGATGATGTTGCTGATGGGACAAATCTAGTTGGAAGCTACGGACAAACACAGAAGTACAATCCTTATCCTCCGGTGTTGCCATTTTGATTGGATCGGTTTTTGTAGCAGCACTGAGGTGAAGACCTCATACCCGTTATAACTTTGCTATCACGCACTGCCAAATACCTATGAACATAATTACCTACAGTCCTGCTTACACTATTGTTCCTACTTATGAATGTTTTAATCTTTGTACCTATTGTAATTTTCGTACAGACCCGGGTAAAAGTCCTTGGCTAAGGGTAGCAGCAGCAGCAAATATTTTGAAACAACTGCAAACTCAAAATGTCTGTGAAATTCTCATACTTAGTGGCGAAGTTCATCCCCAATCATCACGGCGTTCAGCATGGTTTCAGCAAATTTATGATTTGTGTAAACTAGCGTTGACAATGGGTTTTTTGCCACATACAAATGCTGGGCCATTGAGTTTTGAGGAAATGCAAAAACTCAAGCAGGTAAACGTTTCTATGGGGTTAATGTTAGAACAGTTAACCCCAGAATTGCTCAAAACTGTACATAAACATGCACCGAGCAAATTACCAGCTATCAGGCTGCAACAATTAGAATGGGCAGGAGAATTACAAATCCCGTTTACAACAGGTTTATTGTTAGGAATCGGAGAAACGGAAAATAATTGGTGGGAAACATTGGAAGCAATAGCCAACTTCCATCAACGTTATCATCACATTCAAGAAGTCATCCTCCAACCCCACAGTCCTGGAAATCAGCAAAGCTTTGATGCGCCGCCCTTTGATCCCAACCAGCTACCAGAGGTTATTTGCAAAGCACGTCAAATTTTACCCTCAGATATTACTATCCAAATTCCGCCGAATTTAGTTAAAGATCAGCAATTGTTACTCGCATGTATAGAAGCTGGCGCGAGAGATTTAGGTGGAATTGGCCCCAAAGATGAAGTAAACCCTGATTATCCGCATATTCAAGAGCAGGAGCTAAGAGAAATTTTACAACCTGCGGGATGGGAGCTAGTACCGAGGTTGCCAGTTTATCCGCAGTTTGATAGTTGGTTGTTGGAGGAGTTGCAACTAGCAGTGAAGCGGTGGCGGAAACTCACCCCCAACCCCTCTCTTTGCCAAGGAAAGGGGAGTAGAAATTAGATAACTTTGCAACACTGGCTCTTTGGTCATTGGTTTTTCCCCATTACCCTTCGGGTTCGCTACTTTGCCATCTCGGCATAAGCCAAGACGGCAAGTAGTCTCACCAATTACCTATTACCAATTACCAGCCTACGCGACAGTATAAGTATTCAACAGAATATGATATAAAGTCTTGTGGCTTCAGACTTTTTACCTGTTCGTAATTGTTTACTTACATCATCAATACTGGAACAAGGCCGTCAAAGCCACTGCCAAAGCATCTGCGGCATCATCTGGACGAGGAATATAATTTAAATTTAACTCTCGCGCTACGGCTTGTTGAACTTCGCATTTTTCTGCATTGCCGTACCCTGTTAATGCTTGTTTAATTTGAGCAGGGGTAAACTCTAAATACGGAAGATTGTGTTGCGCCAAAACTAGCATGATTACGCCCCGGGCTTGAGCAACTAAGATAGTATTCCCCATACGATAGAAAAATAGTTTTTCAATTGCTACCAAATCGGGTTGTAAATCCTCAATCAAAGTGTGTAAATCTTCGTACAATGTACGTAGCCTATGTCCCATTTCCGTGTCAGCTGCTGTACTAATCACACCGAAATCTAGCATATCTACTGTAGTATCTCGCTGCTGGGCTTGGCTTGAATTGCAGATAATTGTTCCAAATCCTAAGGTTGCTAAACCTGGATCTAATCCTAAAATTCGCTTTTCCATTAATTTCAAATTAACTCAACCAGAATATTGTTTTATCGGGCAGAACGGCAACTTTGACAGGGTGCTTTGAATCTATTAGGGGTATAAGAGTGTAGGGTAGGGGGGAAAATACTAAGTCCTTTAATCAATCCTTACACCCTTTTGTGTCATCACAAATGTCATAATCCGACATTTGAGTTATGAACCAGGTAGTGTAAATTTTCTGTTAATCATTAGTTTTTATCAACGCTTTTTTTTAGGTATGTCAATTGGTTTTTTCAGGCAAGCCCTTAACGCTTTGCAAAAGCAGTCGCGCCGCCGCACTCCCCACCGAGTTAATCAGTGGTTCAAATGGTTATCACCAGGACTATCGGTAAAACGTTGGTTGTTAATTAGCATCGGGGGTGTGTTACTAGCATCTCTGGGGTTGGCAATTTGGATTAAGCTAACGCCGATTTTCTGGGCGCTGGAATTAGTGAGGGGTTTTCTGGGAAGAATCACTGAGATCATACCCAACTATATTAGTGGGCCTTTAGTTTTGCTATGTGGGTTGTTGTTGCTGCTTTGGGGACAAACCCGCACAGTCGGTTCAATTACTGAAGTCCTACGACCTGATAGTGACGAAGAATTAGTGGATGTGCTGTTAGCCCATCGTCGACTGTACCGAGGACCAAAAATAGTTGTGATTGGAGGCGGTACGGGACTTTCCACTTTATTAAGAGGACTCAAGCGTTACAGCGCTAATATTACTGCTATTGTTACTGTCGCTGATGATGGCGGATCTTCTGGGCGCTTGCGTCGAGAATTTGGTGTTTTACCACCTGGGGACATTCGCAATTGTTTGGCAGCCTTAGCGGATGAAGAAAAATTACTCACAGAACTGTTTCAATATCGTTTTCAAGTCGGCGATGGTTTGACTGGTCACAGCTTCGGTAATTTGTTCTTAACTGCGATGAGTGAAATTACCGGAGATTTGGAACGGGCGGTTGCTGCTAGTTCTAAAGTACTCGCCATCCGGGGACAAGTTTTACCAGCAACTCTCAGTGATGTGCGTTTGTGGGCGGAACTGGCTGATGGTCGTCGTATAGAAGGGGAGTCTAAAATTACCGCAGCTGGAGGTAATATTGTGAAGATTGGTTGTCTACCTGTGAATCCACCTGCTTTGCCTGCGGCAATTAAGGCAATTCAGGAAGCTGACTATATAATTATGGGGCCTGGTAGTCTTTATACTAGCGTCATTCCTAATCTCTTAGTGCCAGAAATTGCTGATGCGATCACCGCGTCAGCTGCACCTTGTATTTATGTCTGCAACATCATGACTCAACCAGGAGAAACCCAAGGATTTAGTGTTGCTGACCATATTCGGGCAATTGATGCTGCTTGCAGTGGTAGACGTTTATTTAATGCTGTGTTGGTACACAAAAAATCTCCCTCAGAACGCGCCCTGATACGTTACGCACAACAAAACTCCCATCCTGTCTTTTTAGATCGCGAAGATGTCACCAAATTAGGACGAAGGATTGTTTTAGCTAACGTCATGCACGAAGATGACACAGGTTGCGTGCGCCATGATCCCCAAAAATTAGCAAAGGTGTTATTGCGGTGGTACAGTAGCGCATCACGCCAGATAAGGTTGGGGTGGGGAGACGGGGTGATGGGGTGTAGACGCGCTCTGCGCGGCTTCCCGTAGGGTAGGGGTGATGGGGAGACAACCAACTACTAACCACTAACTACTAACCAATTACTTTTGACTAAATTATGAAAATTTTTCTTGCTGATGCAGAGGTAACGCGATCGCTCGGTATGATTCTGGGTCAATACCTGAGTGCTAATACTGTGATTTTGTTAGAAGGTGATTTAGGTGCTGGTAAAACTACTCTGGTACAAGGTATTGGCAAAGGCTTGGATATCAGGGAACCTATTGTTAGTCCGACTTTTACCCTCATTAATGAATATACAACAGGGCGGCTTCCTCTCTATCATCTAGATCTGTATCGCCTAGAGCCGCAAGAAGTAGCAGCTTTAAACTTAGAAACCTACTGGGAAGGCGTTGAGGTTGCGCCAGGAATAGTGGCGATTGAATGGGCGGACAGAATGCCCTATCAGCCATATAGTTATCTCAGTCTGCATTTGAGTCATGAAGATCAAGGATATCGTTACGTTGAGATTACTTCATGTAATTTCACCATCAGCCCAGACATTTTGGCTGTTTTTAAAGAATATGTTGGTAGCTGAGGGCATTAATGTTTTTATCTACCACTACCACGTTCACTAGTAAGGATCAAATAGCATTGTTAACTCTCTTGTCTAAATTTATTGACAATTTTTTCAAAAATAGTTAATCCAGCATTAACAAATACATTTTTTTGACATTCATCTCAAATTTGATTACTTGTTGCCAATGAAAATGTAATAAATCACAATAAATCCGGATAGTGAAACACCGAAATTTAGCTGATAAAAGTTAAACCACTATGTCATGATGCATAAGTCATTTAGCTTATGCATAGGCTTATATTTCCCAACTAAAGTTCACAATTTATACATCAATAAAATCAAATTATCTTTGATAAGATAAACTCATCATAAAACATGTAAATAAAGCTTTTGAATTTATTACTACATCCGGGGTTATGTTACGGAAACCAAAAAAGCGTTGGACACCATCGAACTGGGCAAGTTGGAAGCCATTTGGTATAGGGGAACAATATCCGAACAACTATTTTGAGGTATTTCGAGCTATTTGGTTGTCGCGCGATCGCTTACCCTATGCTTGGAATATTCTTAATCAGGGAGTTTGTGACGGTTGCGCCTTAGGTACAACCGGAATGCGAGATTGGACGTTAGATGGAATACATCTATGTAATGTTCGATTGCGGTTATTACGTATGAACACAATGCCAGCCCTTAACCCCGAATTATTGGCAGATGTGGGACAGTTGCAGATGCATAAAAGTGCTAAACTAAGGCAATTAGGACGTCTCCCTTATCCCATGATCCGCCAATGTGGAGAAAAAGGGTTCCGTCAAGTTAGCTGGGATGAAGCTTTAGATGTAATTGCTACTCGTATCCGTGCTACTACACCAGACCGCCTCAGTTTCTACATTACTAGTCGCGGCACTGTTAACGAAACTTACTACGCGATCCAAAAAGCTGTGCGGGCGATGGAAATAATATTGATAATGCTGCTCGTATTTGCCATTCTCCCAGTACCGCCGGACTGAAAGCAGCCTTAGGTGTGGGTGCGACTACCTGTTCCTATAAAGATTGGGTGGGTACTGATTTATTAGTCTTCATTGGCTCAAATGTAGCTAATAACCAGCCTGTAACTGTCAAGTATCTGCATTACGCCAAGAAAGCAGGTACAAAGATTGTTGTGATTAACACCTACCGCGAACCAGGAATGGAACGCTACTGGGTTCCCTCTATTCCTGAAAGTGCTTTGTTTGGTACTAAATTCGCCGAAGATTTCTTTTTGGTAAACGTGGGTGGCGACATAGCATTTTTAAATGGCGTCATCAAGCATATGATTGCCAATAGTTGGGTAGACGAGTCGTTTATTAGCCGCTACACCACCGGTTTTACAGAACTGGAAGCAATTCTTGCTCATCAATCTTGGGAAGAGTTAGAGAAACTTTCAGGTAGTACTCGCGAACAGATGTACGCCTTTGCCAAAATCGTAGGGGAAGCCCAAAAAGCCGTGTTTGTCTGGAGTATGGGCATTTTAATAGTATGGTACAAGAACGCAAAGATGCTATTACTGGTGCATTCCGGGAAGCAGTGTTCATGAATGCTGGGGATGCAAACAAATTGGGGTTGAAAGCAGGAGATGCGGTGATTCTCAAAAATGAGTCGGGAGAGTTTCACGGTAGAGTATATATTGCGCCGATTCAGCCTGGTAATTTACAGATTCACTGGCCAGAGGGAAATGTGTTGCTAGATAAAAGCAAGCGATCGCGCGAAGGTGTCCCAGATTATAATGCTGTGGTGCGATTGGAAGTTAAGGATCATGGATAACGGGTAAGGTAAACCAAAAGGTTGCGCCTTGATCTGGTGTGCTATTTACACCAATTTCGCCGCCGTGGGCGTTGATTATACGCTTAGAAAGATATAATCCTAATCCTAAACTCACAGAATTGCGATTATTGCTACCCCGGAAGTATAAATCAAATAACCTCTCAGACTGTTTTTGACTCAAACCCACGCCATTATCGACAACTGTGCAATAAATTTGATCACCTTGGGCGATCGCATTAATGGTAATATCCAACCCTGGCGGATTATGTTTGACTGCATTCACAATTAAGTTAGAAAATACTCGCCATAGTTGCGTTGGATCGGCATTTACCAAGGGTAGGTCATCTTTAACTAAATTGGTTAGACTGATTTGATTTTCTGTCAACATTGGTTGAAGATCAGCGATCGCATCTTCGACAACTTTGTGCAATTTTACTGGTTGACGTTGCAAAACAATACCTTGCACTTCGCTTATATGAGCTTCCATTAGTGAGTTAATTAAATTTAGTTGTCGCTCACTGCTTTTTTTCATCCTTTCTAAAATTGAGCGAGGAACGGGAATGGAGGAGGGGAGGAGGGGCAGTGGGGTGATGGGGTGATGGGGAGATGACGAAGAAAGATTACTTTCTTGTCCCCCAAGTCGTCCCCCTTGTCCTTGTGAAAGCAAATTATTTAATACCATCAGCGTACCCAAAACTGGGTTACGTAAGTCGTGGGAGACTGCATGGACAAATACTCTGAGTGCTTCTTCTGTACGTTTGCGATCGCTAATATCTAAAATTACTCCCACTAAACCGCCAAGAGATCCGTCTGCTTTAGAAAAAGTTGCTTTGTAAAAAATTACATCATGTTTTTTGCCATCTTTGTATACCACTGAATCTTCATAACTCTGAATACCCCGTTGTTCAAATAGAGTTGTATCTGCTTGCTGATATTTATCAGCTAATTCTTTTGGTGATATATCATACTCTGATTTACCTACTATTTGCTCTTTTGTAAATCCCAAAGCTTCTTCAAAAGCCTTGTTACAACCTAGATAAAAACCTTCAGCATTTTTATAAAAAACTGGTGTAGGAATAGTATCAATTAAAACTTGTAAAAAATCGAGCTGTTCTTGTAAAGCCGCCTCAGCTTGCTTGCGCTTGGTGATATCTTCAATTAATCCTTCGTAGTAGAGTAGCTTACCGCTTTCGTCACGAACTGCATATGCTTTTTCCGAAATCCAGACGATGCTACCATCTTGGCGATAAATTTGTGACTCAAACTCAGACACTTTTCCATATTCTTCAATTAAACGCACAAATTCTGCACGTCGCTGGGGGTCAACATAAAGTTGATTTTCTATATCAGTAAAATTTGTTGTTACCTCTGTCGGTGATGAGTATCCATAAATACGTGCTAATGCAGGGTTAGCAGTAATGTAACGTCCATCGGGGGTACTTTGGAAGATGCCTTCAACAGCGTTTTCAAATATACTGCGATATTTAGCTTCTGCAACTCTCAGTTTATCATAGGCAAATTCAAGTTCTTTACGGGCAAAAAATTCAGAGCGTTGCAGGCAATCATAGAGATAAACGCCAAGGTTACAAATAGCACAAAACCAGAACAAGTATAAAATAAAAGTAACATTATATAATTCCGGATGTTCTGGCAGTGGTAATTTTAACCCCAGAACTGTATTTAGACCAAAATAGTAAACAAATAACCCTAGTTGAGAGATCAGATGCAGTTTCCAGCATACCGGGATGAATGTGGCTTGGCTGAGGAACAAAAGCGACCAAGCCAAGGTGTCAGGTAGTGCAAAACCTTTGAGAGTTGCAAAAATTTGGGGTATGAGATTTATTGACCAAGATGACCCTAAAAATAGTATTCCTGGATGCTGACGACCAAATTTTGTTTGACGTAAAGCCATGCACAAAACCAGATTCAGCAGCATAGCAATGTCCATAACTAGCGCTTGAGTTCTAAGTACCTCTGGTAAGTTTTGAAATTCTTTGAGAGGAAAGAAAAAGTTATAAACGTCTCGCAATGTAAACGTTAAAATGCAAATTAACGCCAGCCATAACAATAAACCTAATCTCTGCCAATAAAAAGTTATTACGCCAATTTTGGTAATCATTGGCAATGTAATCTGCTATTGGGGTTTTAGTTTGTTCAGAAACAGCTTTTTTTTGCCATTTCCGCAATATTTTTCCTACTGTCTTCATTAGTTGTGACCAAATTTTTTCATGCACAAAGAAAGTGTTTGCTTTATTTTTGACTGCTCATACATTCTCCAGTGTAATTTCGGATTTCGGATGATATTGCTCTTCCTTTAGGAGGAGAATTTTGATTTTTTAGTTTCATATCAAGTCCGGCTAATTGCTTACGATATAAAGCTTGGTCATGAGACATTGGAAAATTATCAGTATCTTAATTACCCATTACCCACTCCAACGGATAGTATAAGTATTCAAGCGGACATGATAAGGTTGTTTTGAAAGAGTTCTAGAACATGTTGCCAAGCATCAGGAGCAGCTTCTGGATTATAACTTGGGTGTTGCTTTAGAAATGGGTACTTATCTACAAACAATCCAGCAAAGAATCCGTGTCCTGCGTCGTATCGAAATATACGATGATTGATTTGATGTTTCTTTAATTCTGCCTCTATTTGCTTGTTTTCCTTTTGGAAAACAAAGGTATCTCTTGTACCAAAAAACATATAAATTGTACCTTTAATTTCAGAGGTGCGATTCATAGTAGGAGTGTCTTCACCAAAACTAGAAGTGGTAATCCCAGCACCGTAGAAAGAAGCTGTGGCTTGGATATCGCTTAACGTTGCAGCCATGTAAGCAACATGACCACCAAAACAAAAACCAATAGACCCAATTGCATTATCTTTAACATTGGGTAAGGTTTTGAGGTAAGTGATCGCCGCTTGGATATCGCTGAAAATTTCTTGATACTTTACTTGTTGATAATATTGCAAGCCCAGTCGATAAGCTTCTGGACTAAATCCAATATCTTCTGGGCTAAAATCAGCTGCAAAACCAGGAGCAATACGTTGATACAACGCGGGTGCGATCGCTACATAACCTTGTTTAGCGATGAGTTCGGTGACTTCTCGAATGTGACTGTTAACTCCAAAAATTTCATGAAAAACTATAATAGCTCCAAAGGTTCCCTGATGTGCGGGTTGATGTGCGGGTTGAGCTAAGTAAGCATCGATTTCTAAGTCGTTGTTGGGTATTTTGACTTTTGTTGTGTTAATTGCGATATTTGTTTGTTGTATCATCTTTAGTCTCGGCTGAGCGCAGTTCCATCCCAATGTAGAAAAATTGGTACACAGAACTCTAGAAAAAAGTTGCAGGATTTTAGTAAATTATTGCGATCGCCTTTGCAAGACTTGTTTAGGTGTAACGCCAATGATGCGCTTGAAATATCGAGTCAAGTGACTTTGATCGCAAAAACCTACCCTGACAGCAATGTCTGCAATGCTGAGTTTGCTGTGTTGCAACAAATATTTGGCTTGCTCGATCCGACATTGCAAAATGTATTGGTGGGGCGTTACACCCATACTTTGCTTGAACAGACGCAAAAAGTGATATTGGCTCATCTGGGCGATCGCTGCAATCTTACTTAGCCTGACGTCCTCATGCAGATGTTCATGAATATACTCCCTCAGCTGTTGCAGCTTGAGAGCGGATAATCCATCCGCATAGCTAGAAAGCTTAGGTTGAGTGGTGCAGTAGTTCCGTAATAGGTGAATGGCTAATGTCGTTTTCAGACTATCAATCAGCAAATAACCCCCGATTTTACCAGACTCTAATTCTTCTCGTAAGGCACAGAAAATACCTTGGATCAAGGTATCTTGCCGAGTCATAAAATGGGGGATAAGTTCAATGCGATCGCCATCAACCAAATCTTGACCAACTTGTTTGAGAAGTGTAGGCTCAATTGCCAAAATCATAAACTGGACTGAGGTATTCCAATTACAGCGATGGGAAATACCCGCAGGAATGATCGCAATATCTCCGTGATTGCGCGTTTCTGTTATCATCTTTCCATCCAACCATCGTTCTCCTGATGAGTCGGAAAGTGATGAATTGGCAAACCCTTGAACAACAACATGCATTGTGTGCTGATGTTCAGCTATGTCAAACTTTGGCTGTTGATGAAGTTCAAGATGGATACCGTCCCAGCCGGAACTAGAGAGAACAGCGGGTTTCGGTACAAACGCATCTGCTGCATTCTCTTGGCGATAATCAATAATTTTGATCGTTTGCCCTTGCGTTCTCATATTAATGCTTAAACAGCTTGGGGATTGATCTATTTTGACTGTTTTTCGATATGGATGGCGGATCTTAAAGTTCTCCAGACTTTGAACAGCAGCGTTTGGAACAGGTGCATTACCTTTGCACTCTTCCACTACCCCGCTCTTGCAAATCAACACTTTCACACACTAAACTTCTTGCAGAAGTTGGGGTAAAGGAAAATAAAAACCCTTCAATCTTTAACTTTTCCCCTTTACCCAACTCTGACAACAGCCACTTTTGCAAGAGATTTATTGTCTCAATCAAGTCTTTTAGCCTGAAATGAAGCACTAAAGCACTTGCTACGAACTTTTGCTCATTGTCCAGCGATCGCAACAGCTGATAAAAACTAATCCTGTTGAATTTGGACAACAATATACGCACGCTTTCAGTGACATCAATCAGTACTTGTTGTTTTACGAGCAAGTATTTAAGTATTATCACGGTAGAGACCCATCTTATACTAAAGGCATTTTCATAGCGGTTATTAACCGTCTATTAGCTATATTTTTATCCAGAAAAGGAAAAAAATATTACATTGACTTTCTAAAAACACTATATTAACGCTAATCCAGACACTAATAATAAAGACTTTATTAAACAATAAAATGATTGAAAATTAGGCTTTTGAAGCTCAATGACTAAGTTTTTAGCATTATACCTTATCTTCTAGCTAAAGTATTATATAACTTCAGTATTGTTACTGAGTACAACTTAGTTTTATTCTCAACAAATTTAAATTAGATGGCATTAAACACATCTATATGAGTAGCAGTAATTACTTGGTTTGAGAGTTAGTAGTTGGTTGTTGTTTGTTGGTGGTTGGTGGTTAGTAGTTAGAGACCCGATTAACCGCGTCTGTACATTAGTAGTCAACAGTTGTTTAATACTCCCCACACTTCTCACACTTCTCACACCCCTCACACCCCTTACACTCCACCCTACGGGAAGCCGCTTGCGCGTCTACACACCCCTCACACCCCTCACACTCCCCACACTCCCCACCTCCCCATCACCCTACTCCAGAAACACAAGCGGGTTAATTCGACTGTTACAAGAAGTCGAATCATCCTCACACAAGTGATTCACCCTTTTGGGTGAATCCGATCGCACTCAGGAAAATCTACGCTTAAATGTACAAGAGTAGACAAATAACAAGCTGGTTTTATATCATTTTGGATTTTACGAAAAGTTTGTAGAGGCTTTGCGTCCAGACTTAGACGGACAAAGCCTGGATTATCGTAGACTAACGTCCTGGAGGAAACTTTAAAGCTTTTCAAGACGGATCGGGAATTGCTTTGTGTATCTGGACTGATATTAATCCATCTTTCGTAATCATTTTTTAAATTGGTATTAGTTTCTAGTCCAAGATTAAGAAAGTAGATTTACTTGTAGAAATAACCAAAACCACAGAATTTCCCAATTTTTAATTTTTTATTTTTAATTGTTTACCTGGGATGGGTTGCTGATGAAAATTACAAACCGAAAGTTCAGGGAGGAAAAATTGCTTCAGGCTGAGGCGCGCTATCAGGCGATTGTCAATGCTATCCCTGATATGGTGTTTTGTATCAGCCGTGATGGAGAGTATTTAGATTTCAAAGGCGAGTATACAACAAAAGAGATTGTCGGTAAAAAATTGTGGGAAATCTTGCCTGCCAATGTAGCTTTGATCAAGCAAGAAGCGATCGCTAAAACTTTGGTTACTAACACTTTACAAGTTTGTGAATACCAACTGTCAACACCCTGGGGAGTGCGAGATTATCAGGCGCGGTTAGTCAAAAGTGGTGAAAACGAAGTCCTAGCTATTGTTCGAGATATCACAGAACCCAAAAAAACAGAAATTGCCTTGCAAAGTTTGGCGCAAAAATTTTCTAAAGCTTTTCGTTGCAGTCCTGATCCAATCACAATTAGTACACTTAAAGAAGGACGCTACATAGAAGTTAACGAGAGTTTTGTCCAACTTAGTGGTTATCAACCATCAGAAGTCCTTGGGCGGACTGCTTTTGAGTTGAACATGTGGGTAAACCCAAGCGATCGCACAAAATTAATCCAAAAGTTACAAGCTCAAGGAGCTATTCGTAACCAAGAAATTAAATTTCGTAAGAAGTCTGGCGAAATTATTATAGTACAAGTCGCGGCAGAAGTTATTGAGTTAGATGGTATTCCCTGCCTACTTGCAGTCAGCCGCGATATCACTGAGCGTAAACAAACAGAGGAATTATTACGCCTATCAGCTCAACGCGATCGCTTGTTGACAGAAACATTAATGCGAATTCGTCAATCTCTCAACATCAACGAAATTTTACAAACAACTGTCAACGAAGTTCGGGAATTTTTGCAAGCAGATAGGGTATTTATTGCCCTCAATGATAGCTGTGATTTATTCAAAATGATCGCCGAGTCGGTAAATCCACAATATCCATCTGTCCTGAATTGGAAGAAAAAAGATGAAACTCTTTTGCAAGAATTAAGAACAAAACTTTTGACAGATAGGGTACGTGTGGTTGAAGACATCACCCAAACGAAAGTATCTCCCCACCTAGCAGCACTCTATCAGCAATTTCAAACTAAAGCTAGCTTGGCTGTACCAATTATGCTAGGTAAAGAATTGTTTGGGGTATTAATTGCTAATTCTTGTGCTAAACCACGCTGTTGGCAACAAATCGAAATTGATTTACTCCAGCAGATTTCAGAACAACTAGCTATTGCTATCCAGCAAGCGCAACTCTACCAAGAACTAGAACAGCTCAACAATAATCTAGAACGGCAGGTGGAAGAACGCACTGCTCAATTACAGCAGAAAATGCAAGAATTGCAAGAAATTAACCGAGTCAAAAACGTCTTCTTACATGCAGTTTCTCATGATCTGCGGACTACGGTAATGGGTAATTTGATGGTGTTGAAGAATTTACTTAAAAGTGGGAGACAAGGGAGACGACTTGGGGGACAAGAAAGTAATCTTTCTTCGTTACCTCCCCCCACCTCCCCTATCCCCATTCCTCGTTCAATAATTGAACGTATGATTCAAGGTAATGATCGGCAACTGCGAATGATTGACTCATTACTGGAGATACATTCAACTGAAGTAGAGGGAATTATTCTTAACCAAGAAATTATCCAGTTTAATACATTTATTGGAGAAGTAATCAAAAATGTAGAGCCGATGTTAAGGCAGAATCAGGCAAAATTAAAAACATTGGTTGCTGAAGATTTACCGTTAGTAACTGCTGATTCTGTAAAATTACATCAATTTTTTGTTGATTTATTTACTTATATTCTCCAAACTAATCCACCAGGATTAGATCTGCTACTTACTGCCAAAGTAGAAGCTGACATGATTCTTTGTACCGTTCAATTTCACGGTATTCACATGAGTAAACTGGAATGCGATCGCTTATTCGAGTTATATGTCCACGAGCCACAAGCACGTTTTTCTACAGGTATTGGCTTAAAGATGTATCTATCTCGACAACTTATTAAGGCACACGGTGGTGAAATTGGCGTTAATAGTAACCATAAGTGTGGAGTAAGTTTTTGGTTTACGCTACCCCTAGCAATTAAATAGAAATTTCACCGCGAGAAGCGAAAGTAAGCTAAAAATTACTAGTTAATGTCTGCTGTTCTCACCTATATTTATTTACTTGATTGCCGGTGATTGAGTTTGAATTATTTCTTGGACAAATGTAGCAAGTGTTAAAGATTGGTAGAGTTCGTAAAATTGGGTAGTGACAGCCTGAGTACTGAAACGAGCTCGAACCCAATGACGTGCAGCATTGCCATAGCGTTGCCGGAGTGTAGGATCTTCCAACAGATGCCGAATTGCGATCGCCAAGGTATTGGAGTTGCGGGGAGGAACCAACAGTCCGGTTTCACCATGCACCACTGTATGTTGCAATCCCCCCACCTCACTAGCAATTACCGGCGTTCCTGCTGCCATTGCTTCAATAGATAGACTAACAGAACTCTAACTTGCGAAAGTTTAAGATTAGCGATTATGTGCGATCGCACATCTGCCAGAAGACATAATTAAGCTGTGGAATTTTAGACTTTAGCTCGATTCCACGAGATTTATTTGAGGGCTTTTAACATTAAGGAATAATTGGTCTACTCAACAAAATTGTAGAGACGCAAAGGCGTCTCTGTAAC